>NZ_JBGDXT010000005.1:0-337995 GCF_046550615.1 Salmonella sp. SAL04214 | reverse complement strand
AAACGGCTCTACAACACCAGCCGGATGGTGATGACCGAGGCGGCGATTGACGGCGGGCTGACCCGAGACCTGTACGCCGCGCTCGGGGAGGAGCTGGACAACGGCGCGTGGGCCGTGCGCCTGTACTACAAACCGTTTGTCCGCTGGATATGGGCCGGGGGGCTGCTGATGGCGCTGGGCGGACTGCTGTGCCTGGCGGACCCGCGCTACCGCCGCCGTAAACCATTGCCGGAGGCCGGATGAAACGCAACGTACTGTTATTACCGCTGCTGATTTTTCTGCTGATTGCCGCGGCGCTGCTGTGGCAGCTGGCGCGCAACGCTGAGGGCGATGACCCGACGAATCTCGAATCGGCGCTGACCGGAAAGCCGGTGCCGGCGTTCCGCCTGGAATCGCTGGAGACACCGGGTCAGTACTATGAGGCGGAGGTGCTGACGCAGGGGAAACCGGTGCTGCTTAACGTCTGGGCCACCTGGTGCCCGACCTGCCGCGCCGAGCATCAGTACCTGAACCAGCTTTCTGCGCAGGGTATCCGGGTGGTGGGGCTGAACTATAAGGACGACCGGGCGAAGGCGGTGGCCTGGTTAAAGGAACTGGGCAACCCGTATGCGCTGAGTTTATCGGACAGCGACGGGATGCTGGGGCTGGACCTGGGCGTGTACGGCGCGCCGGAAACCTTCCTCATCGACGGCAGGGGGATTATCCGTTACCGCCATGCGGGCGATTTGAATGCCCGGGTATGGGAAAGTGAACTGAAACCGCTGTGGGACAGATACAGCCGGGAGGCGGCGCAATGAGACTGTTACCGGGCATGGTGATGCTGATGCTGGCGCTGGTTATCGCCGGGTCAGCGCGGGCAACCACCGACGTGATGCCGTTTAAAGATGAAGCGCAGGAGCAGCAGTTCCGCCAGCTCACGGAGCAGCTGCGCTGCCCGAAATGCCAGAACAACAGCATTGCGGACTCGAACGCGATGATAGCCACCGACATGCGCCGCAGGGTGTATGACCTGATGCAGGAGGGGAAGAGCCGCCAGGAAATCATCGATTACATGGTGGCGCGCTACGGCAACTTCGTCACCTACGACCCGCCGCTGACCCCGCTGACGGTGCTGCTGTGGGTGCTGCCGCTGGCTGCCATCGTGGCGGGCGGGTGGATAATCGTCGCCCGCACGCGCCGGCGGGTGCGCCTGCGCCGGGAGCCGCTGCCGGCGGACACCCCGGTTTGCGGCGCGCGCGCCGGGTGGGGCGTTTACGTGCCGGGGGCCGTCATTGCGCTGGCGGTCGGTGCCGGCAGCTACGCCCTGACCGGCAGCTATCCGCAGGTGAGGGCCTGGCAGCAGGCAACGGCGCAGACGCCGGGACTGCTGGCGCGGGCGCTGGACCCGACGGCGCAGCCGCTGAATGAGGAGGAGATGGCGCGGCTGGCGCTGGGGCTGCGCACCCGCCTGCAGAATGATGCCGGCAATGTTGAGGGCTGGCTCATGCTGGGGCGCACCGGTATGGTACTGGGTAATGCCGGTACCGCCACCGGGGCCTATGCGAATGCTTACCGTCTGGACCCGAAAAACCGCGATGCGGCGCTGGGCTACGCGGAGGCGCTGACGCGCTCGTCCGACCCGGAGGATAACCGCCGCGGCGGGGAGCTGCTGCGCCGGCTGGTGAGCCGTGACCACACGGATATCCGGGTGTTAAGCCTGTATGCGTTTAACGCCTTTGAGCAGCAGCGTTTCGGCGAGGCGGTGGCGGCCTGGGAGATGATGCTGAAGCTGCTGCCGGCGGGTGACGCCCGGCGGGCGGTGATAGAGCGCAGTATCCGGCTGGCGCAGGAGAAATAAGACCCTGACGGCCCGGTGGCGTGGCGCCACCGGGCCTGGCTTGTTACTGCATTCCGCGTGTTTGTAAAAATAGAATGGTCGCCGCGACGCGCGAGCGCACGTTTAGTTTGCGAAGTAGATTACGAATGTGCACCTTAACCGTCTGCTCAGAAATATTCAGTACTGACGCAATCTGTTTGTTAGAAAGCCCCTGCGCCAGCTCATGCAAGACATCTAACTCTCGTTCGGTCAGGATACTAAAGGGATCTTCCTGCGCGCCAAACCGTTCGCGCTCACGCAGATATTCATTGACCCGATCGCTAAAGACTTTACCGCCGTTAGCGCCTTTGCGAATGGCCTCCAGCAGCACTTCCGGATCGCTATCTTTGAGCAGATAACCGTCGGCGCCGGCGTCGATCAGCGCGTAGATGTCGCTGGCGGAATCCGAGACGGTAAGAATAATAATTTGCGCCGTCACACCATCCCGGCGTAGCGCGTTCAGGGTATCTAACCCGCTCAGACCTTTCATATTCAGATCCAGCAGGATCAGATCGGGCTCAATGCGATTCGCCAGATCGATCGCACTCGCCCCGTCACCCGCTTCGGCAACGACATAAAAAGCCGGGTCCAGTTCCAGTAATTGACGAATACCTCGCCGCATAAGTGGATGGTCGTCCACAATAAGCACCTGAAAAGGTGTTACTTCAGGCATGCTATATCTCCTGAGTTTTATTAGAATGATTATTGTTTTCAGCGCGGAAATCGTCCAGATTTGCCACATTGTCAAGCGCGTAAATTTTACCCTAATTAGTGCATGGGTAAGTAGTAAAACCTGTGACAGGCTAGTAATTAGCTGAACGATAGAAAGGATAAAACAACCCGTTGTGAGAGAAAACAGAATACTCCCTGAAGTTGAATACTGGTCTGGACGCTTTTTTCGGACAATGTGACATAACAGAAGTGTGGCATATGTAGCTGCGCCCTTGCCCCCGTAAGTCCAGACTATCTTTACTGGCAGGAAATTCCTTATTAAAAGTCATAGCGTCTAAAGCTTTTCATTATTAACAAATTATTTTAATTGAATTTATTTATGGTTTTATTAATGTTAATGAAATACATCTGAGCAGAACGAATAAACCGCGACATCTGTTAAATTAAATATTAAGTCAATAGCAGAGGTATTTTTATGCGATAAAGAGATTCTGACGATATTCTTATCATAAATGAAAATGTGGTCAGGAATGAGAGTCATTCACTTATAACTTATCCTGGATGTGCCTGAACAACTCTCGCGGCGTTTTGAGCACCCGTTGGGGCGACTCAAGGGGAGAGCGTAGTGTGGATGCTATATCAGCCGTTTCTGTGAGCGTAAGCGTGGCGTAGAAAATTTTAAATATGTTAGCCAGTTAAAAATAACTATTGACATTGAAATAGTGGTGGAGTGTATATGAAGAGAATATTTATATATATATTATTACTTTGTACATTCGCATGTTCTGCTAATGATAATGTTTTTTTTGGCAAGGGCAACAAGCATCAGATCTCTTTTGCTGCGGGAGAAAGTATAAGAAGAGGAGGGGTTGAGCACTTATATACGGCTTTTCTGACATACAGTGAACCCAGCGATTTTTTCTTTTTACAGGCAAGAAATAATCTGGAGTTAGGAGGATTTAAGGCTAAGGGTAGCGATGATTGCAGTAAACATTCTGGCAGCGTTCCCTGCAATAAATATAACCAGGGCGTATTGGGTATCTCGAAGGATGTGGCGCTGGTTCATTTCGCTGGTATCTATACCGGTATTGGTCTGGGGGCTTATATAAAATCTAAGTCGCGAGATGATATGCGTGTTAATTCTGCATTTACCTTTGGAGAAAAAGCGTTTCTTGGCTGGAACTTTGGGGCCTTTTCTACAGAAGCTTATATCCGGCATTTCTCGAATGGATCACTCACGGATAAAAATTCAGGGCATAATTTTGTAGGTGCTTCAATTAGTTATAATTTCTGAAGTTGAATAACAATTAGCGAGTTGCTGGCTGAAGGAGTAATTCATCACCGTACGTTGTCTACAAAAACGTGTTGTGACTAGCCGATCATTATCGGCCCTATGGCGACAGGGAGGCTAATTGTTAGTGACAAAGAAGTGGTAGGCCGTTTACCTTACCAGAACGTTTTATTATTGCTGCGACAGATTGCTTACTCATTTACCTGCCACTACAAACATTTCTTCCAGCATAGGGTGTAGATGCGCTTTTTCTGTTTTAGTACAAACATGGTTTACGTTATTTGCCTGCATTGACTTTACGTTGACCACTGCACAAGAAAGGTGTCCGATCAGTTCATGTAAAATAACGTCTCTGGCATCAGCTAACTTTTTAATTGTAGGCATAAAAAAACCAGCCCTGAGAGGCTGGTTTTTAAGGGGAATTTTGGTCGGCACGAGAGGATTTGAACCTCCGACCCCCGACACCCCATGACGGTGCGCTACCAGGCTGCGCTACGTGCCGACTTGTGGGTGCTAATACTACCTCTTTCCAACGCGAATGCAAGGGGAAACGGTGCTAACTGATTTATAATTAATCAGTTAGCGATAAAACGTTTCTCTTCTGTTAGCACTTGCAGCAGCAGACTGAGCTGCGGCTTCTGATCTTTGATCTTCTCGCCGTGTAAGTCATAGGTCTGATAATGACCGTTATTATTGAGCACCAGGGTCATTTGCGGCGTCGTGATTGCCAGCGTACTGCCGTCTGCCGCCGTTACCCAGTTATGACGACGTGGAACGGTAAAGATGTCCTGGCCCTGTGAATATTCGTTCGCTGGCGTGCTGACATGTAACAGGCGTTGCATCAACGTGGTCATCACATCGGTATGATCGGTAAGCACATTAATACGCTGCGCAGGCGTCCCCGGCCAGTGGATCACCAGCGGTACTTGCAGATGACCTTGCGACCAGTCGAAGCGATTTTCTTCCGGCGTCAACGGTATTCCGCGTCCTGCGGTAATGATCACGACGGTATTGTCGAATTTACCGGCCTCTCGCAGCGCGTTCAGAACCCGATTGATTTGCGCATCCACGTCGCTGGCGGCGCTAGCGTAACGCTTAACAAAATTCTTCTGATTACTGTCATCAATGTTAGTACCGTTAAACGATACCCATGAGAACCAGCGGTTATCTTCCTGTGCGTAGCGTCCAAGCCAGTCTATCCACTGGCTGGCCGTTTGCGCATCAGACTGCGTCTGCGCTGTCGGCATCGAGAAATCGGACAGTAATGCCTGACGGTAAAGCGGGCTGGCGAAGCCATCCGAAGAAAACAGTCCCAGTTGGTAGCCTTGCTGATTCAACGCGGTAATGAGCGCCGCAGGGGTTCTGGTGGATAACACGCCATCCATATAGCCTGGCGATATGCCATAGAACAGGCCGAAAATACCGTTATCAGTGGTATTCCCTGAACTCATATGACGGGTGAAGTCGATGTTTTGCTCGGCAAATGTAGCCAGCTCCGGCATCTGCTTCTCAAAGCGAGAATAGTTAAGGCCGTCTACGGTAATGAGCAGCACATTCTGACCGGTGCCCATATCGCGATAGTGCAAATTGCTGAGCGGGTACTGTACGGAGACCGCTTCCGGATTGCCTTGCTCTACCAGACGGCGCTGATATTCCTGCGCATCCAGCAGACCGTGTTTTTCAAGAAAACGTCGCGCCGTCATCGGATAAGAGAGCGGCAGGTTTGCCCGCTGCATGGTAATCGGCCGGTAAAAATTAGCGTCTGCCCAGATGTAGATAAGATGCGATGCGATAAAGGAGACGAAAAAGAATGCCGCAAGCGGCCTTGCGAAATGGCGACGGCGCGTGAGACTGCGCAGCTTTTGCCAACTCCATGTCGCAAATAGCATCTCAATCAATAAGATAACCGGCACGCTAATAAACATAAGCTGCCAGTCGCGCGCCATTTCGTTCTGGTCAGGGTTGATGACCAGCTCCCAGACAATGGGATTAAGATGCAGGTGAAAACGGGTAAAGACTTCGCTGTCGATAAGCAACAACGTCATACCCGCGGTCGCCAGAATGGCTGATAAAAACCGCATCAGCCGCTGGGACATCACGATAAACGTGAGCGGAAAAAGAATAAGCAAATAGGTGGCGAACACCAGAAAGCTAAAGTGCCCGACAATGCTCAGGTAGGAGTATATGCGACCCGCAAGCGTTGTCGGCCAGTCGGCGACAAACAGGTAACGGCTGCCGAGCAACGTAGCCAACAGTATATTGAACAGAGCGAACCAGTGCCCCCAGCTAACCATCTGGGAGACTTTTTCACGGTAGCGCTGACGATGAGTTACCATACCTGTCGCTTGTTTCTCCGGAGTCGGCTTTTTAGTGCGCGTTGTCTTCGCTAATCGAAGACTGCAAGGCGCGGGCAAAAGAGTTCGCAATCGCCTGGCGTTGAGCCGGCGCAACGCTGGTGTTGATAAGGTTGGTGACCATATTTCCCAGCACCATCAGGGAAAGATCGGTCGGCGCCTTATGTTTTTCCAGTACACTGAGCAGTTCGCTCAGCAGTTGTTCAACATGTTCATCACTATAGCGGGAGAGTTGTGGCATAAATCAAAATCTGTTTGTTCATGAAAGGGCAACATATTACCGTAGCAACAGTTTTTTTTCTGCATTTTTATCCCCTAAATCATTCGCGTTACGGATAACGCCTGAAATGACAGGGCGATTGCTTGCGTCTTCCGGCAGGCGGTGGTTGAATACCGCCCGGTCTTAAAGGAGAGTTTATCATGAGTCTGGATATCAACCAGATTGCCCTGCACCAGCTTATCAAGCGCGATGAGCAAAATCTTGAGCTGGTCTTGCGCGATTCATTGCTGGAGCCGACAACCACCGTTGTCGAGATGGTGGCTGAACTGCATCGGGTCTATAGCGCCAAGAATAAGGCGTATGGCCTGTTTAATGAAGAGAGTGAACTGGCGCAAGCGCTGCGGTTGCAACGTCAGGGGGAAGAAGATTTTCTTGCCTTTAGCCGGGCGGCGACCGGACGCCTGCGTGACGAACTGGCGAAATATCCCTTTGCGGACGGCGGCATTGTATTGTTCTGCCATTATCGTTACCTGGCGGTGGAGTATCTGCTGGTTACGGTACTGAACAACCTGAGCAGTATGCGGGTCAATGAAAATCTGGACATTAACCCGACGCATTATCTTGATATCAACCATGCGGATATCGTGGCGCGTATCGATCTTACCGAGTGGGAAACTAATCCGCAATCGACCCGCTATCTGACGTTCCTGAAAGGTCGGGTAGGGCGCAAGGTCGCTGACTTCTTTATGGATTTCCTCGGCGCCAGCGAAGGGTTGAACGCCAAAGCGCAGAATCGCGGCCTGTTGCAGGCAGTGGATGATTTCACCGCAGAAGCGCAGTTGGATAAAGCAGAACGTCAGAACGTGCGCCAGCAGGTGTACAGCTACTGCAACGAGCAATTACAAGCCGGGGAAGAGATTGAGCTGGAGTCCCTATCTAAAGAGCTTTCCGGCGTCAGTGAAGTCAGCTTCAGCGAATTTACCGCCGAAAAAGGCTATGAGCTGGAAGAGAGCTTTCCGGCGGATCGCAGTACGCTGCGCCAGCTAACCAAATATGCCGGCAGCGGCGGCGGGTTAACGATTAACTTTGATGCGATGCTGCTGGGCGAGCGGATTTTCTGGGACCCGGCGACCGATACCCTGACTATCAAAGGGACGCCGCCGAATCTGCGCGACCAGTTGCAGCGACGCACGTCGGGCGGGAAATAAAGGCATACGACATAAAAGGACGCCGTAGTGAGTAAAGGAATACGACAGAAGCCGCCTGTTAATTTCAGTTTATTTCGGCAGGTTTTGTATGCGCACATTGTCGCATTTTTGATGATGTTGGTGCTCGGCATGGTGTTCACCGTTCTCTCGTTGGTACTGTTTTATACTTATGGTGCCAACTGGTTACTGAGCTTGTTCATATGCCCACTGTTCTTGTTAAGTGGTTTATTCATTACTGGATTTGCTTTTAAATCAACCTGGTCCAGCATACGTTACTATTACGACAAGGGGCAGTTGAAACGGTATGGACTCAATCTTGATGCAACTTTGACGCATAAAGAGAAGGTGGAAATACGCATCGATAATGCAAAGCGTCAAGTGCGTGTAGATGAACTGGAGCTCCATGTCTTATTTGATTTTCAGTTTGATAGCAAGACATGGAGCTGCGGCGACTTACTGACCAATGAAAAGGTATTTGATGCGTTGAATGACGGGCAAACTATACCAATACGAATTTTGCCATGGAAACCGGAAAGTGCCAGCGTTCGTCAACGGGCATTATTCAATCGGCTTAAAGGTATGAATACCGCGGCGGAAACTACAGATCCTCGATTAGGGGAGGCGCTAATTGAATGTGGCGAGGTGTAAGAAAGCAGAAAAGCAAAGTGGGTTCTCGTTGCTCTGCATGTCGTCAAATTCAATTAAACGCATAAAAAAACCCCGCCGGGGCGGGGTTTTTCTTCAACTTC
Source organism: Salmonella sp. SAL04214 (assembly GCF_046550615.1). Taxonomy (NCBI): domain Bacteria; kingdom Pseudomonadati; phylum Pseudomonadota; class Gammaproteobacteria; order Enterobacterales; family Enterobacteriaceae; genus Salmonella; species Salmonella sp. SAL04214. Next base: position 329,646 of record NZ_JBGDXT010000005.1, on the reverse strand, counting down.
CAGGCGATTACGCGCGAACGAAGTCGATGTGAGTCAGCTTCGGTTTGTAAGCGTGACGCTGTACAGCCTGAGCTTTAACTTTTACTTCTTTACCGTCAACAACGAGGGTCAGAACTTCGCTGTAGAATTCAGCTTTAGCTTGCATGTTCATCACCTGGTCGTGGTCCAGTTCGATAGCAATCGGGGCTTCAGAACCGCCGTAGATGATTGCCGGGAACTTGTTAGCGGCGCGCAGGCGGCGGCTCGCACCCTTACCCTGCTCTTTACGTACTTCTGCGTTGATAGTAAACATTTAAATCTCTCTTTAATAATTCCTGCTACAGGCGACCCAGCAACAGGTAAGTGATCTGCTTTGCGTATGCAAAGGCGGGCGGGATTCTATACTCAAATCGCCGTTACATCAATGAAAAGTACAATTAACCACGTAATTCGTGCGCCCGGCGGAAGCGGCCTTCATAGTCGAACACTTTTTCACGCACCTGCCAGTACTGGCCTTTCATCCGCGCGACCACAAAATCGGGATGCCGCAACAGCGCCTGCTGCGCGACAATATCCGCCGCCGTGATCCAGCGTAAAGGAACGCCGGGCGTGCGCGTATGCGGGCGAATAAATAGCTGTTCGAAAGCGGTACGCTGGGCGGGCGTGTACAAGCGGAAGCGCTCACTGACATCCGCGCCGTCCTCGTCATAGTAAGTGATTTTCAGCCATTCGCCTTTCTCATCCTGCCCATGCTGCATCGTCATTCCGCTACAGCGCAGGACTAACGCATCCTTGAGCCTGAGCGCCGCTTTTAACATATCGTCCGGGTCGACCAGAATGGCGTCACATTCCCGGCAGCGTCGGGCGGCAATATCGTTTTCGGCATTACACTGCGGGCAGTTTTTGAAGCGAAAGCGAAAATCGCACTGCTCGCGATGGCCGTCGTCATCCTCAAACCAGCCCTGGCAGCGACGGCCAAAGTGTTCAATCAGCGTGCCGTCGGCAGTGGTTTTCCCCCAGAAGGTGTTGGCAAAGCCGCAGGCCGGGCAAAATACCTGGACAGGGACGTTATCGCTTTTTCCCTTCGGGCTACCGACCTCGGGGGCATACAGGTCGTGCGGGTTGCCTGCGTAATCAAGAATCAGGCAATCGGTCTTTCCCGGCGCAAGGCGCAGACCACGCCCGACAATTTGTTGGTAAAGACTAACTGACTCGGTGGGACGTAGAATCGCGATGAGATCAACGTGTGGGGCGTCAAAGCCGGTGGTCAGCACCGAGACGTTAACCAGATAGCGAAAACGCTGCGCCTTGAAATTATCAATCAGCGCGTCGCGCTCGGGCCCTGGCGTATCACCGGTAATCAGCGCCGCGTCGTCCGCCGGAAGTAGACCGACAATCTCTTTCGCATGTTCGACCGTGGCGGCGAAAATCATCACGCCTTTGCGCGTTTGCGCAAATTCCATAATCTGGCTGATGATGTGCGGCGTAATCCGCTGCTGCTTTTTCAGCTCGCGGTTCAGGTCGGCTTCGCTGAACAGCCCATTGCTTTGGGCCTGCAGGCGGCTGAAATCGTATTGGACCACTGGCATATCAAGCCGCTCAGGCGGCGTCAGATAGCCGTGTTTAATCATATAGCGCAGCGGCAGTTCATAAATACAGTCGCGAAACAGAGCGTTGTCGTTGCCGCGCACCATACCGTGATAATGAAATTGATAAATCCAGCCTTTTCCGAGGCGAAAAGGCGTGGCGGTGAGCCCAAGCAGACGTAAGTGAGGATTAACTTTACTCAGGTGAGTGAGGATTTGCTGATACTGACTGTCTTCATCGTCACCGATGCGGTGGCATTCATCGACAATCAACAGCGAAAACTCCTCCTGGAAGGCGTCAAGATTACGCGCCACCGACTGTACGCTGCCGAACACGACTTTGCCCTGATTCTCTTTACGTTTGAGTCCGGCGGCGAAAATATCCGCTTCCAGCCCCAGCGCGCAATATTTGGCGTGGTTCTGCGCGACCAGCTCTTTCACATGCGCCAGCACCAGTACCCGTCCGCGGGCGACGCGCGCCAGTTCGGCGATCACCAGGCTTTTACCTGCGCCGGTCGGCAGAACAATCACGGCGGGCGTACGGTGGCGGCGAAAGTGGCTGAGCGTGGCGTCTACGGCTTCTTGCTGGTAGGGGCGGAGTGTAAAAATCATGGTCTCACTACGTTAAACGGTTCCGGGAATAGTATGCCATGAATCATTTCCCTTGAGGGATATAGTTAGCCCGCTATACTGAGCGGATAGCAATTCCCTTTTTTCGGGTAGAATGCCCGATTTCCGTATTATTACAGGCTAAATCACACACATGCGACTTGATAAATTTATCGCTCAGCAGCTTGGCGTCAGCCGCGCTATTGCCGGGCGTGAAATTCGTGGTAACCGCGTTACCGTCGATGGCGACATCATTAAAAATGCGGCCTTCAAACTGCTCCCGGAACATGCGGTTGCGTATGATGGCAATCCCTTAGCGCAGCAACACGGGCCACGCTATTTTATGCTTAACAAGCCGCAGGGATACGTTTGTTCAACCGATGATCCCGATCATCCAACGGTGCTGTATTTCCTGGATGAGCCGGTGGCGTATAAGCTGCATGCCGCAGGACGTCTGGATATCGATACTACCGGTCTGGTGTTAATGACAGATGACGGTCAGTGGTCGCACCGCATTACGTCGCCGCGCCATCACTGTGAAAAAACCTATCTGGTGACCCTGGAGTCGCCGGTGGCCGACGATACGGCAGCGCAATTTGCGAAAGGCGTGCAGTTGCATAATGAAAAAGATCTCACTAAACCCGCTACGCTGGAGGTGATAACGCCTGTGCAGGTCCGTTTGACCATCAGCGAAGGCCGTTATCATCAGGTGAAGCGGATGTTTGCCGCAGTAGGCAATCGCGTTGTGGAACTGCACCGCGAACGGATTGGCGCCATTACGCTGGATGAGAATCTGGCTCCCGGCGAGTACCGCCCGTTGACTGAAGAAGAAATCGCCAGCGTCGGCTAACTATCTCGTTAAATTCAGGAGTTCGATGTGACCACCCGGCAGCACTCTTCCTTTGCCATTGTCTTTATCCTTGGCCTGTTGGCCATGTTAATGCCGCTGTCGATTGATATGTATCTTCCAGCGCTGCCGGTGATTTCTGCGCAATTCGGCGTGCCTGCCGGTAGCGCGCAGATGACGCTCAGCACCTATATTCTGGGGTTTGCGCTGGGTCAGCTTATCTATGGACCGATGGCGGATAGCCTCGGGCGTAAGCCGGTCATCCTGGGCGGGACGCTGGTATTTGCCGCTGCGGCGGTCGCCTGTGCGTTGGCGCAGACTATCGATCAACTGATCGTGATGCGTTTCTTTCACGGTTTGGCGGCTGCGGCGGCAAGCGTCGTCATCAATGCGCTGATGCGGGATATTTATCCAAAGGAAGAGTTTTCGCGCATGATGTCATTTGTCATGCTGGTCACTACGATAGCGCCGTTAATGGCGCCCATTGTTGGCGGCTGGGTGTTGGTATGGTTAAGCTGGCACTATATCTTCTGGATACTGGCCATTGCGGCGATTCTGGCGTCAGTCATGATCTTTGCTCTGATTAAAGAGACGCTGCCCGTTGAGCGGCGTCAGCCTTTTCATATTCGTACCACAATAGGTAACTTTGCTGCGTTGTTTCGCCACAAACGCGTACTGAGCTATATGCTGGCGAGCGGGTTTAGTTTTGCCGGTATGTTCTCTTTTTTGAGCGCGGGGCCGTTTGTCTATATCGAAATTAATCATGTTCCGCCGCAGGATTTCGGCTACTACTTCGCGTTGAACATCGTATTTCTGTTTGTGATGACGATTATCAACAGCCGTTTTGTCAGACGGGTAGGGGCGCTAAACATGTTTCGGGCCGGGCTATGGATTCAGTTTGCGATGGCGGTGTGGATGGTTTTCAGCGCGCTGATGGGCATTGGATTCTGGGCGCTGGTGGTCGGCGTTGCGGCGTTTGTCGGCTGTGTGTCGATGGTTTCGTCCAATGCGATGGCGGTCATTTTGGATGAGTTTCCGCATATGGCCGGAACGGCGTCTTCGTTGGCGGGCACTTTCCGCTTTGGTATTGGCGCTATCGTCGGCGCGTTGCTGTCGCTGGCTACCTTTACCAGTGCGTGGCCGATGATTTGGTCGATTGCGCTTTGCGCCGCCTGTTCCATTCTGTTTTATCTCTACGCCAGCCGTCCCAAAAAACGGTGACGGGCGCGCTGTCCCTCAATGGCGCCGAAGAATGCGCAGGCGGCGTTGGGGGACGCTATCCGCTACACGATGGCAAAGCCAAACGGCTTTCATAGTTGATGTATATCAATTACCAATTCATCATTTTCCTTCTTTATGTTTATTTTATGTAAAATCCATTTATGTAAAAAGTCACATCATTGTAGTTAAAAAGGTTGAGTTAGATCGCAGAAACGGGTACATATAGCCCGCCGCTATCTCCGCGTCGGTAAAACTATTTTAACTCCCGCTTGCTGTAGAGCCACTGACGGAGAGAAGGGCGTTAGCAATCTGTTTAAGGACGGGTTGTCAATGATGTGTTAATATAAATGTAAGTAAATTGTGAAGTAATTGTGCTTCCGGGGAAAGAAAGTGAATACATTACAGCTCTCAATTGTTCACCGTCTGCCGCAAAACTATCGCTGGTCGGCGGGTTTTGCGGGGTCAAAGGTTGAACCGATTCCGCAAAACGGGCAGAGCACCGAGAATAGTCTGGTGGCGCTTAAACTGTTGAGTCCGGCAGGCGATAGCGCGTGGTCAGTGATGCATAAGCTCAGCCAGGCGCTAAGCGATATTGAAGTTCCTTGCTCCGTGCTGGAGTGCGAAGGGGAACCGTGCCTGTTCGTTAATCGTCAGGATGAGTTTGCCGCCACCTGTCGGCTGAAAAATTTCGGCGTGGCGATAGCGGAACCTTTTTCTAACAATAATCCTTTTTAGGCGTCAGCTTAACGCGAGTAGCTGACGCGTATAGGCCTGTTGCGGTGCGGTAAACACGCGCTCGCATTGCCCCTGTTCAACCACCTCCCCCTGTCGCAGCACGATAACCTGATGGCACAGCGCGCGTACTACATGCAGATCGTGGCTAATGAAGATATAGGCCAGACGGTGCTTTTGCTGGAGCGATTTCAGGAGGGCAAGAATCTGCGCCTGAACGGTTTTATCCAGCGATGAGGTCGGTTCATCCAGAATAATAAGCGACGGTTTTAAAATCAGCGCCCTGGCGACGGCGATACGTTGACGCTGGCCGCCGGAAAACTCAGCGGGGTAACGATGCCGCGTTTCCGGGTCCAGGCCGACTTCCATCATGACCGCTTTCACCTGCTGTTCGCGCTGCGCGCCTGAAAGCGTAGGCTGGTGGACGCGCAGGCCTTCTTCGATAATTTGCAATACGTTTAAACGCGGGTTTAGCGATGAGTTCGGGTCCTGGAATACGACCTGGATACGGTGGCGAACAGGTAAAAGCTGGCGGCGGTTTAACGTATCCAGCGATTGACCGTCAAATACGATGCGGCCTTCGGAGCGGATAAGCCGTAACAGCGCCAGACCGGTGGTGCTTTTTCCCGATCCTGACTCGCCGACCAGACCCAGCGTTTCGCCTGGATGCAGGGTGAAACTGATATTGTTAACCACCACATTATGATCCACGACGCGCTTCAGAATGCCTTTGCGGATCGGGAAGGCGACGCGCAGCCTGTCCACTTCCAGCAACGGCGTCTGCCCGGCGGGGAGCGGAACCGGATCGCCTGTGGGTTCGCTGTTGAGTAGTTTTTGCGTGTACGGATGGGTCGGCGCGGAGAGCAGCGTGTCGGCGCGTTGGTTCTCTACGCACTTGCCGTGTTGCATTACCGCCACTGAATCCGCCAGTTTTTTTACAATGCTGAGGTTATGGGTGATAAACAGCAATCCCATATTGAGCTCGCGCTGGAGTTCCCGAAGTAGAGATAAAATCTGCGCCTGTACGGAGACGTCGAGGGCGGTGGTCGGCTCATCGGCGATCAGTAATTCCGGCCGTGTTAACAGCGCCATGGCTATCATGACGCGCTGGCGTTCGCCGCCGGAAAGCTGATGCGGATAATCGCGCAGACGCTGGCTCGCCTGGCGGATACCGACTCGATCCAGACAACCGATCATCTCCGCTCTTGCCGCCTCCCGACGCATTCCCCGATGGAGCGACAGCACTTCATAGAGCTGTTTTTCCAGCGTATGTAGTGGGTTAAGTGAAACCATCGGTTCCTGAAAAATCATGGCGATTTTATTGCCGCGTACGCCGCGTAGCGTCTGCTCGCTGGCATGAAGCAATGATTCGCCGTGAAAGCGAATATCGCCGGAGAGGTAGACGGCGGGAGGGGTAGGCAAAAGACGCAGAATGGAAAGCGCCGTCACGCTTTTTCCTGACCCGGACTCGCCGACCAGCGCCAGCGTTTCCCCGGCGTTCACCTGTAACGAAATGGCGTTAACGACAGGGCGTACGTGCTGTTGCTGACGGAAACCTACCGATAAATTTTCAATTGCAAGCAATGGAGATGTCATCTTATACCGCCTTAGCAGGATCAAAGGCGTCGCGTACCGCTTCGCCGATAAAAATCAGCAGCGATAGCAGAATGGCGACAGACAGAAAGGCGGCGATCCCCAGCCAGGGAGCCTGTAAGTTGTTTTTCCCCTGTAAAAGAAGTTCGCCGAGAGAAGGGGAGCCAAGCGGTAGACCAAATCCCAGAAAATCCAGCGACGTCAGGGTGGTGATGGAGCTACATAAAATGAACGGTAAAAATGTCAGGGTAGCGACCATCGCATTAGGCAACATATGGCGCAGGATAATGTCCCGATCGCTGACGCCAAGCGCCTGCGCGGCGCGGATATAGTCAAAATTGCGGGTCCGTAAAAACTCGGCGCGCACCACGCCCACCAGACTCATCCAGCCAAACAGTACGGTTATGGCCAGCAGCCACCAGAAGTTAGGCTGCACTACGCTGGAAAGTAAAATAATCAGAAACAGGGTCGGCATCCCCGACCAGACTTCGATGAGACGTTGTCCCCATAAATCGACTTTGCCGCCATAATAGCCCTGTAGCGCGCCCGCCAGTACGCCCATGACGCTGGAGCAAATCGTTAACATCAGACCGAATAAAATAGAAATGCGGGTGCCGTACAGGATGCGGGCGAAAACGTCGCCGCCATTCGCATCGGTGCCCAGCCAGTTTTTCGCCGAAGGCGGGGAGGGGAAAGGCTGCGTGGTGGCAAAATTAATGGTATTGGCGCCAAAGCGTACGGGGGCCCACAACACCCAGCCCCGATTCTCAAGCTGCCGTTGTAGCCAGGGGTCCTGATAATCTGCCGTTGTCGCCAGCGGGCCGCCGAAATCGCGCTCGCTGTAATTTTTTACCAGCGGAAAATACCACTGGCCTTCATAGCGCACCAGCAATGGCTTATCGTTAGCAATCAGTTCCGCACATAAGCTCAGGCTGAACATGACCAGGAAAATCCATAGTGACCAATAGCCCCGGCGATTATGGCGGAAACGCGCCCAGCGGGCCTGATTGACCGGGCTTAATCGCGGCATTATCGTCCCTCAAAATCAATGCGTGGATCGACCAGCGTATAGCTGATATCGCTCAGGATATTCAGTAATAAGCCAATCAGGGTAAAGATATAAAGCGTGCCGAACATCACCGGATAGTCGCGCGAAACAGTTGCTTCATAACCCAGCAGCCCCAGGCCGTTGAGCGAGAACATGACTTCAATTAGCAACGAGCCGGTGAAAAACATACTGATAAAAGTGGCGGGAAACCCGGCGATCACCAGCAGCATGGCGTTACGAAAAACATGTTTCCAGAGAATGTTTTTTTCACTCACGCCTTTAGCGCGAGCGGTAACGACATACTGTTTACGCACCTCGTCGAGAAACGAATTTTTCGTCAGCATCGTCAGGGCGGCAAAACCGCCGATGACGGTCGCCAACACCGGTAGCGTAATATGCCACAAATAATCGGTGATTTTTTGGTACCACGGTAATGTGTCAAAGTTGGCGGAGACCAGGCCACGTAGCGGAAAGATATCGTAGTAGCTGCCGCCGGCAAAAAAGACGATTAATAAAATAGCGAACAGAAAGGCGGGGATCGCATAACCGATAATGATAAACGCGCTGCTCCACACATCAAAGCGACTGCCGTTATGGACGGCTTTGCGGATCCCCAGCGGGATAGACACCAGATAAATAATCAGCGTGCTCCATAATCCCAGGGTAATGGAGACGGGAAGGCTATCTTTGATCAGCGTTAGTACGGATGCGCTGCGAAACAGACTGTCGCCGAAGTCAAAAGAGAGATAGTCCCGTAGCATCTTGAAATAACGCTCATGCAGCGGTTTGTCGAAGCCGTAGCGATGGGTGATCTCCGCGATCACCTCCGGATCGAGTCCCCGGCCGCCGCGATAATGGCTGTCGCTGATATTGCCGACGCCGGTTTGCGCATGACTGGCGCGAACGCCTTCGCCGCTGGCGCCGGGCAACGCGCCGCCCTGGCCAAATTCAATCGCGGCAATCGCCTGATCGACAGGGCCGCCGGGAGCGATCTGCACGATAAAAAAGTTAATGGTAATAATGGCCCATAGCGTGGGGATCACCAGTAACAGACGGCGGATAAGATAGGCGCCCATTGATTCTTACTACCTCCTGGCTGCCGGTAGTTTGGCGGCTTTGTTGACATCATACCACCAGGTATCTAACCCGATGGTATATACCGGGCGAATCGCCGGATGGGAGAATTTATCCCACCAGGCGAGCCTGTCTTGCGCCATATACCACATCGGCAGCATGTAATAGTTCCAGGTCAGCACGCGATCCAGCGCCCGTCCCAGCGGCACCAGTTTCGCTTTATCACCCTGCGCTGCGATAATTTGCGCGATCAGTTTATCCACCACCGGGCTTTGTACGCCGGGAGCGTTATAACTGGAGTCAATGTATTCCGACGCCCATGAGATTTGTAGATCGGAGCTGGGCCAGGGCATCGCCCGCCATAGCCTCGGCATCATGTCATAGTCGCGGCTACGCATCCGGTTGGTGAGTTGAGAATTATCAACCTGACGGATAGTCATCGTAATGCCCAGACGCTGAAGATTATGCTGGAAGGGCAGAACCCACTGGCTATTACTGCTGGCAGGAAGGAGAAGTTCAAACGTCAGAGGCTTACCGGTGACGCTATTGACCCGTTGCTGTCCGTTGATCACCCATCCGGCCTGCGTCAACAAGGCGTCAGCTTTAAGAAGATTTTCGCGATCGTAGCCGTCGCCGTTAGAGACCGGCGGCTGATAGATCTGGGTGAAGACTTCAGGAGGAAGATCTTTTTTCATCGGCGCGAGTAATACCAGCTCATCGGCGTCAGGGTAATTTCTGGCGGCGTACTCGGTATTCTGGAAGTAACTGTTGGTTCGGCTCCAGGCATTATAGAACAGCGCTTTATTCATCCACTCAAAATCGAAGGCCAGGGTGACAGCTTCACGTACCCGCCGGTCTTTAAATACCGGGCGCTGAATATTAAAGGCCAGCCAGCGTGTGTCCTGCGCCGACTCGTTTTTCTGCTCTTCTTTAATGATGTAATGATTATCGAAATTTTTACCGATATAGCGCGTTGCCCAGTTTTTAGCGTCGTTTTCCAGCCGTAGATCAAATGCGCCCGCTTTAAACGCCTCGAAAGCGACATTGTCATCAAGGTAGTAATCGTAGCGGATAGTGTCGAGGTTAAAACGTCCACGATTGACCGGCAGATTAGCCGCCCAGTAGTTTTTGACGCGTGAATAGACAATGTACTGGCCCATTTTCCACTGAGTAGTCCGGTATGGCCCGCTGGCTAAGGGCGGCGTTGAAAGTGGATCGCTGAGTTTGTGATTTTTCCAGAATTTTTCGGGCATGATCGGTAGTGAAAACAGACTAAGCATGTCTTCTTTACCAGGCTTCGCCAGCTCAATTCGCACGGTTAAAGGCGCAATCGCCTTCACGGTAGTACCTTTATAGACCAGACGGAACTGCGGTACGCCTTCGGTCATAAACTTATGAAAGGTAAAGGCTACATCGCGGGCGGTAATGGGCGTGCCATCGTGAAAACGAGCGCGGGGATTAATCGAGATTTCCACCCAGGAATAGTCGGCGGCATAGCGGGCATGGTCGGCAATCAGCGGGTAATAGCTTCCGGGTTCATCATCCGAGGTGGTAAAAAGCGTATCGTAAAGGGCTTCGGTACGTACGCCGGGATTGCCGCGCAGCGAATAGCGATTGAAATTATCGAACGTACCAATGGCGGAAAGCGTCATCTGACCGCCTTTCGGCGCAGCAGGATTCACATAATCAAAGTGATCAAAGTTAAAAGCATACTTAGGTTCGCCGAGTACGGCGAAAGCGTAGCTTTCTTTGATTTCCTGGGCCTGGGCGCCAGCGCTAACCAGTGCGACAAGCAGAAGCATTACGCGCGCAATCATCTGAAGGCGGTTTCCTTATCGTATTGCCCGCTGCAAACCGGCAGGCGTTTCGCTGAATAATAAGTGACGTTGCGTCTGATGTGAATCCGTTAAAACCGTAAGGGGACTACCATTCAGGCACGGAAGGCGCCGACATCCACAGCACGAAATCTTTTAGGGGTAAAGGACGACTAATCCAGTACCCCTGCAAGTAATTAACACCGTGATCGCGTAGCCAACGGGCCTGCTCCGGCGTTTCAACGCCCTCGGCCACCGTCAGCATATTCAGGCGTCTGGAGAGCGTCAGCACGGTATCCAGAACCGGAGACGTGACGGTTTCCGTGCCGATCGCCTGGATAAAGCCGCGATCGATTTTCAGATAATCTAAAGTAAATCGCTCCAGATAAATCAGGGCGCTATGGCCTGTACCGAAATCATCTATAGCGATTTCAAACCCGGCGGAATGCAGCCATTCGAACAGTTTGGCCGCTTCATACTGCTGGAGCATATCGCGTTCAGTGATTTCCAGCACGATATGAAAATGGTGCGCGGGCAGGGCGTCCCTGAGCCGGTGCATATCCTCTTTAAAACTGTCGCTGTGCAGATGTTCCGGCGCGATGTTAATGCCAAATTTGGCACCGACGGGCATCACCTTCTGTAGCGTGGGTGCATCGCGGGCGATCAGCTCGAACAGATGCTGCGTTAACGGTACGATAAGTTGCTGCGCTTCGGCATAGTGGATAAAGGCATCCGGCGGAATCTCGCCTGCCGTAGGGTGACGCCAGCGCAGTAAGACTTCAAGCCCGGTGACGCTCAGCGTACGAGTATCGACGACGGGCTGATAAACCACATAAAACTGCTCGTGTTTGATCGCCGTTAAAATCTCTTTGCCCGGTCGTGTCCGGAGGGCATAGATAAAGTAACAGATAAACCCCGCTACGATGCCGCTAATGCAGCCCAGCATCAACGCATACCATAAGTCATTGTAGGTCCAGCTATCGGCATAAAGCTGTATTTTAAGCGGCAGGCCGTTGATAGTTGCCTGTCGTGATGGCGTGCCCGGCAGCTCCGCGACGGTCAGCAGACGCGAAGAAAAGGTCGACAGCGCGGTATTGCCGACAATCAGCGCGATGCCGTTAAAATCGTCCTGGCGCGTGGTATAGAGTAAGTAGGGCGTCAGGTTAATATTCAGCGATGTGAATACGCCGCTGTCATTTAATAATGGGTTTCGATACCAAATCACCATTGTCGGTTTGTTGGGCATCATTGGCGTGCCGGGCAGAATCGCCATAGCAACGTCTTTGCGGATATCTATATCCGGTACCAGTTGCTGAAGCGGCATATTCATGGCGCCAGTGGCGGAAGAGCAGAACACTTTTTTATCTTTAATCAATAAGAAGGCGCGGACATTAAGGCTAAAAGCGGCTCTTGAGGTGAGTTCTGCGCCAACCTGCTGACAGGTGTTGATCGTCAACGGCTGAAGAATATCGGTGGTGGCTTTCAGGTCGGCGAAATAGCTGGCCAGGTAATGTTGTACATCAGAAAGGAGCGTATTGTATTTAACATCCCGTTTATGCCACGACAGGAAAAATTGCAGGCTACCAATAAGTAATGCTGCCGCCATCCCCGTAATGATACAGGTAAGCAGGATTTTCCGACCGGAAGAGGAGTCGCGTGTAAGCATAATTCCTGGTGTGACCTGAAAAGGCGGATGCCGGTTAAACTGGTTGATTTATAAGACTATAGCCTAGATTACCCCGGATAGTCATGCTTTTCTGTGATGCGCAGGAAAGCGTATTGTCGCAGTAGTCGTTGGCGGAAACGACCTGAATGTCTGATGGCGCTATGTTTATCAGGCCTATGTTCGTGTGTTGTAGGCTGGATAAGAGGCGACACGTCGCTATTCGGTAAAACGGGTTCAGAAGGGATAATAAGCAAAAGCACTGCCGAAGCAGTGCTTTTTATGTCGTCTCATCAGGTAAGCCAAGGGAGGTGCTGCCTGATGAAGATTAACTGCGGCTCAGAACTCGACGCGCTTCATTGTAGCGTTTTTTCCAGTACGGTTCGTTCATACTGGAGATAATGACGCCGCTACTGGTAGACGCATGGACAAACTGGTTATTGCCGATATAAATACCGACATGACGACCAGTGGAACCGGCGCGGAACAGAACCAGATCGCCCGTACGCAGGTTATTGCGTGAAACCGCTTTGCCCATTTCCTGCTGTTCATAGGTTGAACGCGGAAGCTCTAAACCAAACTGTTCACGGAAGGTGCGCTGTACAAAGCTGGAACAGTCGACGCCTTTTTTAGTGCTGCCGCCAAGGCGGTAACGCACGCCTTTCCAGTCAGCATACTGATCCATAATCCGCGACTTAACGTCGAGGTTACGCACCATATTTTCAAATTCATCCTGAGAGGCTTGCAGTGAAGAGCTATCGCTATTGCCCACAGCATGCGTCTCAGAATGCATATTCTTTGCGGTATTGGTGGTTGTGCTACAAGCAGAAAGCAGAACCGCAACTGCAATCGCAGGAATCCCGCGCAAAATATATCTCAAAATCGGTTGAGATTTGACCATGTTGTTTGTTTTCCCTTGAAGTCCTTAACGATAAATATCGTTATAAAAATGCCAAACGTGATGAGACTAATTACCTGCACAGCTTGAGACAATTCTTTGTGCACAAATCTGTGGCGGAACGCACAAATTTATTCGCAATGAGAATAATTATCTGGCGAGGCAAAACGAGTTTGAGATTACCCGATTGTTGCTGTCATTGCGAGCGATTTCGCGTGATTTTTTATAAGAATTTATGATACGAAAAGTGAACTATCAGCACGGGTCAAATTAAGCGCAAATCGTTTAAAAATCGTGCAACCTGTTCATTTTGCAGAGGAATAATATGACCGAAAAATGATGGGCTGGGGGAATATCATCATAAATTACCTTCAACGATGTAAAACTATCGCTGAAGGTAATGTTAATTGCATGGGTTATTTGTTTAAAATTTGTTTATTTCCACCCGGGAGATAATTCTCAAAAAGCGCTATCGCCCGGTCGCTGAGCGGGGTCATCAGCCACCAGGGGAGGCCAATCAAAATAACCGTGAGTGACCCGACCACAATATCGGTGAACCAGTGAGCGCCAATCATAACGCGCGGAAACGCGAAAACCACAAATATAATAAGGGCGATAATCCCCGCCTTTTTGCCGAAATAACGCAGCATAAAGGCGGAAAATATCAGCAGCATCATACCGTGATCGCCTGGGAAACTGTCTTTTGACGCGTCTTTTGTCGGGATGTGCAGCAACTCGCTGACGCGATAAATATGCTCAAAAGAGAGCGTTGGGCTGGCGCGCTTGACGGGGATCAGCGCCTGACCGAGTTGGTTAAGCACCACCGCTGTTAGCAGCATGACCAATCCGATTATCACAATGCGCCGCCGACCCGACGCGTCTTCTTTTAGCCAGAAACTGAGCATCAGTCCGCCCATCGCCAGCAGCGAACAGCCGTCAAACGCCCGATTATTGGTAATAGCGACCCACCAGAGGAACGCGTGGCTTTCCACCAGTTTCTGGTTAAAGAAGTGGAATATGCCGGAATCAATGGTGAACCAGAAACCGTGATTGACGGGAAGATACCATGACAAAAACAGCGCCAGACCGGCGGCATTAAGCAGAATTATCAAGGAATAGCGGGTTTTCATCGTCATTTCGCCATAGTTTTTAAACGGTGGCAACCTTACGCGTGCGTCGCTAAACGAAGCTTCAACAAGGCCGTCTGTAACGTATTCCAGTCGGTTTCTGTGTTTGAGATAAGTTCAACCCGGCTGTCCGGCGGCGCGACACTCTGTGTTTCGATGTGCAGGTCATCGCCCTGGCGATTGATGCGTACCAGCCCCTCTTGTATGCGCATAACGCCTTTCACCCGGCCCACCGGCGCCAGACGCGCCCATTCAAGGAGGCCAATGGTGTCAAACACGGTATCGGCATCGAAAATCCAGCCGCAGGCCTGATGACCCTGTCCGCTATTGAGGCTGCGTCGCCAGCGCTGCTGGGCGGGCAGATTTAGCGCGGCGAGTCCTTTTTTACTGGTATGAGTGTGAGAATGCGCGGCGCTGGCCGGCAGTTCCGCCAGATTTTGTCGCGGTAAATCAAGAAGCTTACCGTCTATCTGTCCATGTTCGGCATGAATCAGTTGGCGATCGCCGCCGTACTGTCGCCACCACTGTTGCAGGGCGGCATCGCTCTGCGCCGTGGCGCGATCGGTTTTATTGGCGATGATAATATCGGCTGAGGCGAGCTGATCGCGGAAATTTTCATTGGCGACGCTCTGTTGGTCCAGTAGCAGGCGAGGGTCCAGGATGCAGAGCGTGGCGCGTAAATCAATCCACGGCTCATAAACCGGCGCAGTTAATAAATCCAGAATCTGTTTTGGGTGTCCCAGTCCGGTTGGTTCAATCAGCAACCGGTCAGGTTTGCCCTGGCGCAGCAGCGTGTTGAGCCCCACCTGCATAGGCAATCCATTGACGCAGCACATGCAGCCGCCGGGGATCTCTTTTAGCAGTGCGCCGCTGTCGGCAAGCAGTGCGCCGTCAATACCCACTTCGCCAAATTCATTGACCAGGACGGCCCACTTTTCAGCCGGATCTTTATGGGCTAATAAATGAAGGATAGAGGTGGTTTTTCCGCTACCGAGAAATCCAGTAATAAGATTGGTTTTGGTCACGTCAGCTCCAGAATATTGATACAACATAACAACTTTAATAATCCTGGCGAATAAACGTGAAAAAGAGAAGCGCTGAGTTGACGAAGTCGTGCTTCTGCCATCTTAAGAGCAGAAAATGTTAAATTTTTAACGTTTCTCTTTCCGGGCGCAGAACAGTCAATAAAGAAAAGGGTCAGACTGCGCCCTGGGGCGCAGCCGAAAAATGCGAAACTTAATCCGCGCGCCCCATATAACGGCGCTCTTCGATATGAATGCGGATTTTCTCACCTGCGCTCAGGTATTCGGGAACCTGAATCACCAGACCGGTGCTTAATGTCGCGGGTTTGTTACGTGCGCTGGCGGACGCTCCTTTAATACCCGGCGCGGTTTCGACGATTTCCAGATCCACAGTCTGCGGAAGCTCTAGCGCCAGCAGTTGGCCGTCCCAGGTCAGAACCTGCATATCCGGCATTCCGCCTTCAGGCATAAACAGCAACTCTTCTTCAATCTGATCTTTGGTGAAGGTATACGGCGTATAGTCTTCTTTATCCATGAACACATATTCGTTGCCATCGACATAAGAAAAGTCAACGCCGCGACGGCTCAGGGTGACGGTATCAACGATATCGTCGCCTTTGAAACGTTCTTCCACTTTCAGACCGGTGCGGACATCGGAAAAACGCATTTTATACAGTGTGGCGGCGCCACGGGCGGTAGGCGACTGAATGTCGATATCTTTCACAATCAGCAATTTGCCGTTGTAGTTCAGTACCATACCCTTTTTGATTTCGTTCGCTCTTGGCATCGAGGAGATCCTGTTGTAGAGATTATCTAAAATATCGCGTAAAACTACTCGCGCCGGGCCGTCCAGGCAAGTGGAATTGTCACTTTTGCTGGTGCAAAAAAGGTGATACTGTTCGCCCGCTTTCCGCTCCGCGTTCAACGAGAATAGGCGATGGCATGTCGCCCGGAGGGGGGAAGTGTGCTGTGTTGTCCCTTCTGTTTCCAGCCTTGTCTTCGGAATGTCTGAGGGCAGGCCTGATCATGATGACGTCCACATTTTAAATCTGGATTTTTCTTTGGACAAATTCTGTTATCTTTCATTTGGTTATAAATAGAGGGCTGAGCATGGACTGTCGTAGCGGTTGTGGCGCTTGCTGTATTGCGCCTTCAATTTCGTCGCCGATACCCGGAATGCCGAATGGCAAGCCGATGAATACCAGATGTGTGCAGCTTTCGGAAGATAACTTGTGTCTTATCTTTGGCTCGCCTTTACGCCCAAAAGTGTGCTCTGGTTTGCAACCGGCAGGGGACATGTGTTTAACGACCCGGGAAGAGGCCATTATTTATTTGCTGGAACTCGAACAGAAAACCTTACCATGAGCTAAGCCGTTTTTGATAAATGTGCAGGGGCTTACGTTATATCCCGAAATAGTCTGCAAAAGCTGCGCCTCAAATTACCTCCTTTTACCATTAAATAGCGTAATACATGATTCCCTTATTTCGTGGCTTCTGAAGCGGTAGATGCCGCCGCTCAACCCCGTTGGTGCCTGAACGTGTACCGAATAAACCGATACATAAAACAAAAACGATCAATTTTATTTATATGATAGTTTTTATCTATTAAAAAGAGGGATTTTGATCGATTTTAATTATTTATAACGATCGATATCATGAATTTGATAGTTTATATCTATCATTGATGTATTTACCGATCGATATAACCAGTGTGAATGTGTTGTTATTTTCCTTTAAAATACTCGAATTCTTATGTGTGGGTTTTATCTTATGAAGAAATATACGTTCGCAGCCAGGGCGTTTATTTTTACGCTGGTGTTGCTTTTTGTTATTTCAGTATTCGGGTTGACTATTAGCGTTTTAAAAGGGATGTGAAATGCGGGGAGAAAATAGTGAAATTGATTTAGTCGACGTTTCCTTATTCCTTATAAGAAAATGGCTAAGTATCATGATCGCTACCTTTATTTTTGTTGCCATTGGCTATGTTTTTGTGAGCGTGCAGCATGATACAAAGGTTGTGAGTATTACGATCAAACCTAATCTGGATACGCCTGCTACCTATGCGTTATGTGGCTATACTAATGATATTCAATGTAAAACAACGGTTATCCTTAACCAGTTTAGCCGTTTCTTGCCTACGGAATATAAAAATAAAATAAGTTTTGACGCGAAAAAACAGCTTGTCATTTTTAAGGCGCAGGGGAGGGAAGAAAGTGTCAATAATATTATTTCCACCCTGAAAAATAGTGTCGATAAAATGGCAGCATGGTATATCGATGACGGTGACATTAAACGTTATAGTGTGCATAAAAATATGTTACAAACGGAAACATATGCCAAGCTATCATTGTTGTCGGAGGCGGTTAAAAATAATGCTAACATTGAAGTGATAGATGTTGCTGTAACACCAAAATATAAGATGCGGCTGGTGTTGGTCCTTTGCGGGCTGATGGGCGTAATTTTCTCAATAACCGGTCTTTTATGTAGGAGGGCGCTTACAGAATATCGTATTGAGAAAAAGACAATGAATGACCGTGCATGAACATTGCGCAGAGATAAACTCTGCGCTGAAATGTGTCGAAGAGTAAAAGTATCAGGCTTGCAAGTTAAACATCTTTAATACGCGACAGGCAGAACATGGTGGCGACAATCATAACTAACGCAAACCAGAAGACCGCATGATAATTCCAGATTTCTGCGGCGATTCCCGCCAACGAACCGGCAATGATCCAGCCGACGCGAATGGTATTGGTATACAGCGTGGTGGCTGAACCCGCCTGGCCTGGCATGAGATCCTGAAAATAGAGCATGCCAATCCCGCCAAGAATGCCGATGTAAATCGCGTTCAGCAACTGCAAGCCGAGCAATGTTGCCGGTGCGTGCGCCAGCAACATACCCGCATAAAAGCACAGTCCGGCGACAACGGCGATGCACATTAACAGGCGTTTTCCCAGCCGTTTGGCGAAGTAACCTGCAATCAGCATTGTGGGAATCTCCAGCCCGGCGGCGGTGCCCATCATCACGCCTGCAAGTTTTTCCGGAAGATGCAGCTCATTGATGATAAACAGCGGCATATTAATGATATACAGGCTGTTAGTTCCCCACATTAACGTACAGATGACAAACAGCAACAGCGTATCACGGCGATTACGACGCGGTGCTTCCAGCGTGCCGGTCGCTAGCGGCGCATCTTTGCGCATTGACGGTAAAAAGAACCACACCATGACGCCGCAGACGATAAAAGCTACCGCCGCGCTCAAATACATCACCGTAAAGCTAAAACCCATCGCCAGCGCATAGGCCAGCGGCGGCCCAATGACCCAGGCCAACGAGACCTGGGCGCGGAGGATTGAGCTGAACATCACCGCTTCACGACCTGTACGATCGGCATGTTCTCGGGCTAGCGCAAACATCTGCGGGTTGGCGGTAGAGCCGAAGCTACTGAGAAAGACGCCGATGAACAGCAAAATAAAGTAGTTGCGGTTCCAGGCAAACAACACGCAGGCCAACATGCCCAGCACGCAACAGAAAACGATCAGTTTTTTGCGATCGCCTTTTTTATCTGAGCGACCCGCCAGAAACTGGCTCACGATAATGCCTATAACCGCGCTGCCGGTAAAAAAGAAACCCACCATGCCGGGACGGGCGTGCACCTCATCCGTCAGAAAAATACTGAGCGTCGGCGTCTGTAACGCACCGGCAATACCGGTGAGAAAAGCGACGATTAAAAAGGCGGTAGACGTCAGGTCAAACGATTTGGGCGCAGCGGCGGCGGGACTGTTGTGCATGTTTCTATATCAGTGGTGTGAAGAGAGGCGGAGTTTACGCTGCCCATCAGAAAATAAACAGGCGTCTGAATCAAAATCGACACGAAAAATCAAAATAGCATTCCAGTTTGTTACCAGGGCGTGCTGACGCAAGCTGAAAGAAAAAAGCTGAAGCCTTTTATGCGTCAGCTATTGAGGGTCTGTTGGAGAAAAAATGTGCTTCACCTCAAAAAATTGCTACAAAACCGGTAACTTTTCTTGCGTGCTGAAGCAGAAAGATCCAGACTTCTTGAAACGTTTCAGCGCGATCTGGTTTTTTTGATAACTCAGATTGGCGCTTTTTTTCTCATAGTGGCTGAATCGTTTCAATTCAGCAGGAGAGGAGACACATGTTCCAGTTATCGGTTCAGGACATTCATCCGGGCGAGCAGGCCGGAAATAAAGAAGAGGCCATTCGGCAAATTGCCGCCGCGTTAGCGCAGGCGGGGAATGTGGCGGGCGGCTATGTTGACGGTATGCTGGCGCGCGAACAGCAAACCTCGACCTTTCTTGGCAATGGTATTGCGATTCCCCATGGCACAACAGACACGCGCGATCAGGTGCTGAAAACCGGCGTCCAGGTCTTTCAATTTCCGCAGGGCGTTACCTGGGGAGAAGGCCAGGTCGCCTACGTGGCGATTGGTATTGCCGCCAGTTCGGATGAACACCTCGGCCTGCTGCGTCAGCTGACGCATGTGCTGAGCGATGACTCCGTGGCTGAACAGCTGAAATCCGCGACAACGGCGGAAGAGCTGCGCGCATTGCTGATGGGCGAGAAGCAAAGTGAACAATTAAAACTTGATAACGAGACGATGACGCTGGATGTCATCGCCAGCTCGCTGGTCACATTGCAGGCGCTAAATGCGGCGCGTCTGAAAGAGGCGGGAGCGGTTGATGCGGCGTTCGTCGCAAAAACGATTAACGATAGTCCGATGAATCTGGGACAAGGCATCTGGCTGAACGACAGCGCGGAAGGCAATTTGCGCAGCGCTGTTGCGGTAAGCCGTGCGACCCAGGCGTTTGACGTAGAGGGTGAAAAAGCAGCCTTATTAGTCACTGTCGCGATGAACGATGAGCAGCCGATTGCCGTGCTAAAACGCCTCGGCGACCTGTTGCTGAACAATAAAGCCGATCGTCTGCTGAGCGCTGACGCCGCGACGCTGCTGGCGTTGCTGACCAGTGATGATGCGCTGACGGATGACGTACTGAGCGCGGAATTTGTAGTGCGTAATGAGCATGGTCTCCATGCCCGTCCGGGCACCATGCTGGTGAATACGATTAAACAATTTAACAGTGAAATTACCGTGACAAACCTTGATGGAACCGGCAAACCGGCAAACGGACGTAGTCTGATGAAAGTGGTGGCATTAGGCGTGAAGAAAGGCCATCGTCTGCGCTTTACCGCGCAGGGTGAAGATGCTGAACAGGCGCTGAAAGCGATTGGCGATGCGATCGCCGCCGGTCTCGGGGAGGGCGCATAATGAGCAGGCGTGTTGCCACCATTACCCTTAATCCGGCTTACGATCTGGTTGGGTTTTGCCCTGAAATCGAACGCGGCGAAGTGAACCTGGTGAAAACCACGGGTCTGCACGCGGCGGGCAAAGGCATTAACGTTGCCAAAGTGCTGAAAGACTTAGGCATCGACGTCACCGTCGGCGGTTTTCTCGGTAAAGATAACCAGGACGGTTTTCAGCAATTGTTCAGCGAACTGGGCATCGCTAACCGCTTTCAGGTGGTTCAGGGCCGGACCCGCATCAACGTGAAGCTGACGGAAAAAGATGGCGAAGTGACCGACTTCAACTTTTCCGGCTTTGACGTGACCCCCGCAGACTGGGAACGCTTTGTTAACGACTCCCTGAGCTGGCTGGGTCAGTTCGATATGGTCTGCGTCAGCGGTAGCTTACCGGCTGGCGTGAGTCCGGAAGCGTTCACCGACTGGATGACGCGTCTGCGCAGCCAGTGTCCATGCATTATCTTTGATAGTAGCCGTGAAGCGTTAGTCGCCGGTCTTAAAGCTGCGCCGTGGCTGGTGAAACCGAATCGCCGCGAACTGGAAATTTGGGCGTGTCGTAAGCTCCCGGAAATGAAAGATGTGATTGATGCGGCGCACGCGTTACGCGAACAGGGTATCGCCCATGTGGTGATTTCGCTGGGGGCGGAAGGCGCGCTGTGGGTTAACGCCTCAGGAGAATGGATCGCTAAACCACCGGCGGTTGACGTGGTAAGTACCGTCGGCGCAGGCGATTCCATGGTTGGCGGATTGATTTACGGCCTGCTGATGCGCGAGTCCAGCGAACATACGCTGCGTCTGGCGACGGCGGTTGCCGCGCTGGCGGTCAGCCAGAGCAATGTGGGTATTACCGATCGTCCTCAGTTGGCCGCAATGATGGCGCGTGTCGACTTACAACCGTTTAACTGACAGCAGGAGAGGCATAATGAAAACGCTGCTGATAATTGACGCTAATCTCGGCCAGGCTCGCGCTTACATGGCGAAAACCCTGCTTGGAGCGGCGGCGCATAAAGCAAATCTGGAAATTATCGACAATCCGAATGATGCTGAGCTGGCGATCGTGTTGGGCGAATCTCTGCCGAACGACAATGCTCTGAACGGCAAAAAGGTTTGGCTGGGGGATATTGGTCGCGCCGTCGCGCATCCGGAACTGTTTCTGAGTGAAGCCAAAAGCCATGCGACCCCTTACAGCGCCCCTGCTGCGGCTGCTCCTGCGGCGAGCGGCGGTCCGAAACGCGTGGTCGCGGTAACGGCCTGCCCGACCGGCGTCGCTCATACTTTTATGGCGGCTGAAGCCATTGAAACAGAAGCGAAAAAACGCGGCTGGTGGGTAAAAGTCGAAACGCGCGGCTCCGTGGGGGCCGGCAATGCCATCACCCCGGAAGAGGTGGCGGAAGCGGATTTAGTGATTGTGGCGGCGGATATCGAAGTGGATCTGGCGAAGTTTGCCGGTCTCCCGATGTACCGCACGTCGACCGGCCTGGCGCTGAAAAAGACGGCGCAGGAGCTGGATAAAGCCGTAGCGGAAGCGACGCCGTATCAACCGGCGGGTAAGGCATCGCAAGCGGCGACCGAAGGGAAGAAAGAGAGCGCTGGCGCATACCGGCATCTGTTGACGGGCGTTTCTTACATGCTGCCTATGGTAGTTGCCGGGGGACTGTGTATTGCGCTTTCCTTCGCCTTTGGTATTGAAGCCTTTAAGGTGCCGGACACGCTGGCGGCGGCGCTGATGCAGATTGGCGGCGGTTCGGCGTTTGCGCTGATGGTGCCGGTACTGGCGGGTTATATCGCTTTCTCCATCGCGGATCGCCCAGGCCTTACGCCAGGTCTGATTGGCGGTATGCTGGCGGTTAGCACCGGTTCCGGTTTTATCGGCGGGATCATTGCCGGCTTCCTTGCCGGGTATATGGCGAAGCTTATCAGTACCAAATTGAAACTTCCGCAAAGTATGGAAGCGCTGAAGCCAATCCTGATCATCCCGTTAATTTCCAGTCTGGTGGTGGGGCTGGCAATGATTTACCTGATCGGTAAACCGGTTGCCGGGATTCTGGAAGGGCTCACTCACTGGCTGCAAACCATGGGAACCGCAAACGCAGTGCTGTTGGGCGCGATTCTCGGCGGGATGATGTGTACCGACATGGGCGGCCCGGTGAACAAAGCGGCGTATGCGTTTGGCGTTGGTCTGCTGAGTACGCAAACTTACGCGCCGATGGCGGCGATCATGGCCGCAGGTATGGTACCGCCGTTAGCGCTGGGTCTGGCTACGATGGTGGCGCGTCGTAAGTTCGACAAAGCGCAGCAGGAAGGCGGTAAAGCGGCGTTGGTGCTGGGGCTGTGCTTTATCACTGAAGGCGCTATTCCGTTTGCGGCACGCGACCCGATGCGTGTACTGCCGTGCTGTATCGTTGGCGGCGCGTTGACCGGGGCCATTTCTATGGCGGTAGGCGCAAAATTGATGGCGCCGCATGGCGGTCTGTTTGTTCTGCTTATCCCAGGCGCAATTACGCCGGTATTGGGATATCTGCTGGCAATTGTGGCCGGTACGCTGGTGGCAGGGCTGGCTTATGCCGTCCTGAAACGTCCGGAGACGGAAGTCGCGGCAAAAGCGGCGTAAGAGAAACACGCTAAAAAAGGCAGAGCGCGCTCTGCCTTTTTTATTGCCTGAAGAACATTGAGCGTCAGGCCACCGCTTCGGCAATTTGCTGGGCTTTTAACCACGCAATCTCTTCCGCCCAGATATCAGGATTGATGGTCTCCAGTATCAGCGGAATACCGTCAAAACGCCCATCCTGCATAATCCAACGAAACGCATCGTGGCCGATATTGCCTTCACCCAGGCTGTGATGGCGGTCAACGCGGCTACCGAAGGCGCTTTTGGCGTCGTTCAGGTGCATTCCGCGCAAATACTGAAATCCGACAATTTTCCCGAATTCGGCGAACGTTTTTTCGCACGCCTCTGGCGTACGCAGATCGTATCCGGCGGCAAAGGCATGGCAGGTATCGATACAGACGCCAACGCGCGACTTATCTTCCACGCCGTCGATGATGGCGGCTAACTGTTCAAACTCAAACCCCAGATTACTGCCCTGACCGGCTGTATTTTCGATAACCGCCGTAACGCCCTCGGTCTGCGCGAGGGCAATATTGATGGATTCCGCGATCCGCGCCAGGCAATCCTCCTGTGCAATCTGCATCAGATGGCTACCGGGATGAAAATTAAGCAAGGTTAAGCCGAGTTGTTCACAGCGCTGCATTTCATCGAGAAAGGCATCGCGTGATTTTTCCAGCGCTTCACTGACCGGATGGCCCAGATTAATCAGGTAACTATCGTGGGGAAGAATTTGCGCCGCCGAGAAATGATACTTTTCACAGGCGATTTTAAAGTCATCAATGACCTGGGGAGTAAGGGGGGCGGCACGCCACTGACGCTGGTTTTTTGTGAAAAGCGCAAAGGCCGTTGCGCCAATTTCAGCCGCGCGGGCAGGGGCGTTAGCCAGACCGCCAGCAGCGCTGACGTGCGCTCCGATGTATTTCATAAAAGACTCCTGTTAAACCCGCTAACGGTTCATTACGAACGCTATGATAACGGGTTAACAGGCGTGAAACGTAATAATTTATGCGATAAGGCTATGGATTAGGACGTTAATGGCGCCACCGCCAATAATCAGCCAGGCGAATAATGCCAGCGCCATCAGCAGCGGTTTCGCCCCCGCTTTTTTCAATGCGCTAACGTGAGTGGTCAGACCCAACGCCGCCATCGCCATCGCCAGCAGCACCGTGTCCAGCGTCACCAGCATATCCACCACGGCTTTCGGCAGCAGGTGGAAAGAGTTGAAGATCGCCACTACGATGAAGAAAATAGCAAACCACGGAATGGTAATTTTGCTTTTTTCCGCGCCGGTCGCCGGTGAAAGCTGTTTAACGCGTGCCGCCAGAATGATCAGGAACGGCGCCAGCATCATGACACGCAGCATCTTAGCGATAACTGCCGCATTTTCCGCATCCGGGCTAACGGCATGACCCGCTGCGACCACTTGCGCGACTTCATGCATGGTTGAGCCGATATAGATGCCGTAAGTTTCCGGGCTGAACCAGTGCGCCAGCAGCGGATACATTGCCGGGTAAAGGAAAATAGCGATGGTGCCGAAAATAACGACAGTCGCGACGGCTACAGTAACCTTACTGGCTTCCGCTTTTACCACCGGTTCTGTCGCCAGTACCGCCGCCGCGCCGCAGATACTGCTACCGGCGCCAATCAGCCAGCTGGTGTGCCTGTCCAGACCAAAGACTTTTTGGCCTAAGAAGCAGGCCAGCATGAACGTGCTGGAAAGCGTTAATACGTCAATCACAATGCCGCTAATGCCCACGTCGGCGATTTGTGAAAAGGTAAGGCGGAAGCCGTAAAGGATAATCCCTAAACGCAGCAGATGTTGTTTTGCAAACAGCACGCCGCCGTCGCATTGTTTCCATATTTGTGGATAGACGGTATTCCCGATAACCATACCCAGCAGGATAGCCAGGGTCAGGGCGCTGAACCCCGCGCCTGCAACGGCAGGGATAGCGCCGCCCCACAGGGCGACTCCTGTAATGACGGCGCTCAGAGCGAGCCCCGGTATAAAATGCCACATTGTACGACGATGATTCTGCAAGGTGAGTTCTGTCATAACCTTCTCCTGTATATGGACAATAAGGTTACGGTGATCTGGTTTAAAAATAAAATTGATTATATATTTATAATTAATCTTTATAAGTGGTAAGTGAAACGCTATCGGTGGGATACGACTATGCATATTACGCTACGACAACTTGAAGTGTTTGCTGAAGTACTGAAAAGCGGTTCAACAACCCAGGCGTCGGTCATGCTGTCATTATCGCAGTCCGCCGTTAGCGCCGCGCTCACCGATCTGGAAGGTCAGCTCGGCGTACAGTTGTTTGATCGGGTGGGGAAACGGCTGGTGGTCAACGAACACGGGCGCTTGTTATACCCGCGCGCGCTGGCATTGCTGGAGCAAGCGGTAGAAATTGAGCAGCTATTTCGTGAGGATAACGGCGCGATACGGGTTTATGCCAGTAGCACCATCGGCAATTACATTTTACCCGCCATGATTGCCCGCTATCGCCAGCATTATCCGGCCTTGCCGCTGGAACTCAGCGTGGGAAACAGCCAGGACGTGATTAACGCGGTGCTGGATTTTCGGGTTGATATCGGCCTGATTGAAGGACCATGTCACAGTACAGAGATTATTTCTGAGCCGTGGCTGGAAGATGAGCTGGTGGTCTTTGCCGCGCCGTCCTCGCCGCTGACGCAGGGGCCGGTGACGCTGGAACAGCTTGCGGCATCCCCATGGATTTTACGCGAGCGCGGTTCCGGTACGCGGGAAATTGTCGATTATTTGCTGTTGTCGCATTTGCCGCGCTTTCATATGGCGATGGAGTTGGGGAATTCAGAAGCGATCAAACATGCGGTGCGTCATGGACTGGGGATAAGCTGTTTATCGCGCCGGGTGATTGCTGAACAACTCCAGGCGGGAACCCTGGGCGAAGTCGCGGTGCCGTTACCGCGCCTGGTGCGCACGTTGTGGCGTGTTCATCATCGGCAGAAACATCTTTCTAACGCGTTGCAGCGTTTTTTGAGTTACTGTGAATAAAGGTGAAGAGGAGGGCTGCCCGGGCGGCATCGCCATTTTTAGTATCCGCTTACGTATACGTTATTCTCTGCTTTACTTATAATCCGTGGCCGGTCATGAAGGTCTCTTATAACCGCGCATTTGTGTCGGAAGGATAGTATTTCGTCTGTTACAATCGCGCCTCATTTTTTGGATGGATAGCATTTTCACATGGGTTCCAAAACTAAAACCACAGAAGCGCCCGCGCTACGTCGCGAATTAAAGGCGCGTCACCTGACGATGATTGCCATTGGCGGCTCCATCGGGACAGGTCTTTTCGTTGCATCTGGTGCGACAATTTCTCAGGCGGGGCCAGGCGGCGCGCTGTTTTCTTATATTCTGATTGGTTTGATGGTCTACTTCCTGATGACCAGTCTTGGCGAGCTGGCGGCCTATATGCCGGTATCTGGCTCGTTTGCGACATATGGTCAGAACTATGTGGAAGAAGGCTTTGGTTTCGCGCTGGGCTGGAACTACTGGTACAACTGGGCGGTGACTATCGCTGTTGACCTGGTTGCCGCACAATTGGTGATGGGCTGGTGGTTCCCGGACACGCCGGGCTGGATCTGGAGCGCGCTATTCCTCTGCGTCATTTTCTTGCTGAACTACATTTCTGTACGCGGTTTTGGCGAGGCGGAGTACTGGTTCTCGTTAATTAAAGTCGCGACCGTTATTATCTTCATCATCGTTGGCGTAGCGATGATTATCGGTATCTTTAAAGGTGTTGAGCCGGTCGGCTGGAGCAACTGGACGACGGGCGATGCGCCTTTTGCTGGCGGTTTTGCGGCAATGATTGGCGTCGCGATGATCGTGGGCTTCTCTTTCCAGGGAACTGAGCTGATTGGTATTGCCGCCGGGGAATCTGAAAACCCGGAGAAGAATATTCCGCGCGCGGTGCGTCAGGTGTTCTGGCGTATTCTGCTGTTTTATGTTTTCGCGATTTTGATTATCAGCCTGATCATTCCTTATACCGATCCAAACCTGCTGCGTAACGACGTCAAAGACATTAGCGTCAGTCCGTTTACCTTAGTGTTCCAGCATGCGGGCTTGTTGTCTGCGGCGGCGATAATGAATGCGGTTATCCTGACTGCAGTACTGTCTGCGGGTAACTCCGGGATGTATGCCTCGACCCGTATGCTCTACACCCTGGCCTGTGACGGTAAGGCCCCGCGTATTTTTGCGAAATTGTCCCGCGGCGGCGTACCGCGCAATGCGCTTTATGCCACCACCGTGATTGCCGGTCTTTGCTTTTTGACCTCAATGTTCGGCAACCAGACGGTCTATCTGTGGCTGTTGAACACCTCCGGTATGACGGGCTTCATCGCCTGGCTGGGGATTGCCATTAGCCATTATCGCTTCCGTCGCGGTTACGTGATACAAGGGTATGATGTGAATGATTTGCCGTACCGTTCCGGGTTCTTCCCGCTGGGGCCGATTTTCGCCTTTGTACTGTGCCTGATTATTACGTTGGGGCAGAACTATGAAGCGTTCCTGAAAGATACCATCGACTGGGGCGGCGTCGCGGCGACCTATATCGGTATTCCGCTGTTCCTGCTTATCTGGTTCGGCTACAAGCTGATAAAAGGTACGCATTTCGTGCGCTATAGCGAAATGCACTTCCCGGAACGCGTTAAAAAGTAACGCGGTATTCTCGTCATAGGCCGGATAGGCTTTATGCCGCTATCCGGCACGGACTGCCTGAACCTGACCCTTCTAACCCTCTCATTCGAGAGGGTTTTTTGTTTTTTCTTTATGATTGGTTCAAATGACATAATTATTAACAATTAAATTGATAATTATTATCGTTTGCTTTATCGTTACGCTCGAAATCAGAAAGGATGAAGATTCGGGCGCGACCGTCACTAATGAGCCCGACTCGCCTGCATAAAAAGAGTTCGCCGTGATAACCGTTATCGCAGGCGAAACGTAATGCGTTGTGAGCGATAACCGATTTTTTTTGTCGTATTTACCTCATGGAGAAATGGAATGTTTAGGTTTAACCCTTTCGTTCGGGTAGGGCTTTGTATGTCCGCAGTTACGTTGGCCTGGCCGGTTGCCGCGGCAACGGATGATGGTGAAACCATGGTCGTTACCGCGTCCGCCATCGAACAAAATCTGAAAGATGCGCCAGCAAGTATCAGCGTCATTACCCAACAAGATTTACAGCGCAGGCCCGTGCAAAACCTGAAAGATGTCCTGAAAGAGGTGCCGGGCGTACAGCTCACTAACGAAGGGGATAACCGTAAAGGCGTGAGTATTCGTGGTCTGGACAGCAGTTATACGCTGATCCTGATCGACGGTAAGCGCGTTAACTCCCGTAACGCGGTCTTCCGCCATAATGATTTTGATCTGAACTGGATACCGGTTGACGCTATCGAACGTATTGAAGTGGTGCGTGGCCCCATGTCCTCGCTGTATGGCTCCGATGCGCTGGGCGGCGTGGTCAACATTATCACCAAAAAAATTGGTCAGAAATGGCACGGCAGCGTCACGGTTGACTCCACTATTCAGGAACATCGCGACCGTGGCGATACTTATAACGGTCAGTTCTTTACCAGCGGTCCGCTGATCGACGGCGTGCTGGGAATGAAAGCCTACGGTAGCCTGGCGAAACGCGAAAAAGACGAGCAGCAGAGTTCCGCCACCACCGCTACGGGTGAAACGCCGCGCATTGAAGGATTTACCAGCCGGGATGGAAACGTCGAGTTTGCCTGGACACCAAACGAAAATCATGACGTTACCGCAGGCTACGGTTTTGATCGCCAGGATCGGGACTCCGACTCGCTGGATAAAAATCGTCTGGAACGGCAAAACTACGCGTTGAGCCATAACGGACGTTGGGAGCTCGGCAACAGCGAGCTCAAGTTCTACGGCGAAAAAGTGGAAAACAAAAACCCCGGCAACAGTAGCCCTATCACGTCAGAAAGCAATTCGATTGACGGGAAATACGTTCTGCCGTTAGCGTCTGTCAACCAGTTCCTCACCTTCGGCGGCGAATGGCGTCACGATAAACTGAGCGATGCGGTGAACCTGACCGGCGGTTCCAGTACTAAAACCTCCGCCAGCCAGTATGCTCTGTTCCTTGAAGATGAGTGGCGCATCTTCGAACCGCTGGCGCTGACCACCGGTATTCGTATGGATGACCATGAAACCTATGGCGATCACTGGAGCCCGCGTGCTTATCTGGTCTATAACGCAACGGATACCCTGACGGTGAAAGGTGGGTGGGCCACGGCCTTTAAAGCGCCGTCGCTATTGCAATTAAGTCCGGACTGGGCGACCAACTCCTGCCGTGGCGGATGCCGCATTATCGGTAGCCCGGATCTGAAACCTGAAACCAGTGAAAGCTGGGAGCTCGGCCTTTATTACCGTGGCGAAGAAGGCATACTGGAGGGCGTGGAAGCGAGCGTTACCACGTTCCGTAACGATGTGGACAATCGCATCAGCATTAGTCGTACCCCTGACGTTAACGCCGCGCCCGGCTATTCCAACTTTGTCGGTTTCGAAACCAACAGTCGGGGACAGCGCGTTCCGGTCTTCCGTTATTACAACGTGAATAAAGCACGTATTCAGGGCGTGGAAACCGAGTTGAAAGTTCCGTTTAACGAGGCGTGGAAACTGTCGTTGAATTACACCTATAACGACGGACGCGACGTCAGTAATGGCGGGAACAAGCCGCTTTCCGATCTGCCGTTCCACACCGCGAACGGTACGCTGGACTGGAAACCGGCGCAGCTCGAAGACTGGTCATTCTACGTATCAGGGAATTATACCGGGCGTAAGCGGGCCGACAGCGCAACGGCGAAAACGCCGGGCGGGTACGTGGTCTGGGATACCGGCGCGGCATGGCAGGCGACGAAAAACGTTAAACTGCGTGCGGGCGTTTTGAACGTGGGCGATAAAGATCTCAAACGCGACGACTACGGTTATACCGAAGACGGACGTCGTTACTTTATGGCGGTGGATTACCGTTTCTGACAGAGACTGGCGACAGCCGCGTTTTGCAGCTGTCGCCAGAATGTTATAACCGATGCAGCCTGGAGAGCAGCGCCAGCGACAGAGTCGTTAGCAGAATGGCGATCACCGCATAGATATAAACGCCCGACCACGCCCAGCTATTTTTCACCATAATTACCGGCACACCGGCCATTGCCGCGCCGACATAGCTGAACAATCCCCGAAAGCCGGTAATCGATCCCGCCGCATCCTTATGGGTCACATCCAGACAGCCGACGGCAAAAAGCATATGCGGTCCGTATAAGGCGAAGCCCATGATGGTGAACAGAATCGCGGTGAGGGTGTAAGAGGTATCCTGAACCAGCGGCACCAGCACGATGCATATGCACAGCGCTAACGCGAAGATTAATCCGGTCATCCAGCGGTTACTTTTGAACATAAAGTCAGACAAGTAGCCTGCCAGCAACCCACCTGCCAGTCCGCCCGCCTCAAACCAGGAAATAATCGAGTTCGCTTTTATCAGGCTCCAGCCGTGAACCTGCGAATAGTAAATCTGCGGCCAGTCGTTAAGGATGGTGCGCGCAATATAAACCGACATATCACCGATAATAATGATCCATACCAGTGGATTGGTCAGGATATATTTCACAAAAATCTGCCAGAAGCTCAGGTTGACCGGGCTGGCCTTGACCTGGGCCAGTTCCGTCGGGTCGTTACGCCACTGCCCCACGTTGGGCAAACCTAACGTACCGGGACGATCTTTAATGGTAAATAGCGCCACTATCCCCATCAGCAGCGAAATGGCGCCGGGAACATAAAATCCCATTTTCCAGCTACCGCTAAAGGCGATAGCAAAACTGGTCAGCAGCGGCGCGAGGCTGCCGCCGATATTGTGCGCCGCTTCAACGATAGCCCACCAGCGTCCCCGTTCGTTTTTCGAAAACCACGAGGCCATAATTTTCGCCATCGGCGGAAAGCTGGTGCCCTGTAAGATCGCGTTGAGACTGTACAGCACGTAGAATGCCGCCACGCTGTCGGAAAAGCCGAACAGAATATTTACAATCCCCACGCCAATCAGCACCGGGCCGGTCATGGCTTTCGGGTTAATTTTATCGACCAGCATCCCGCCGACAAACTTCATCGCGCCATAAAGAATGTAAAAAATAGAAGACATAATGGCGAAGTCTTCTGCGGTCAGCGACGTTTCCGTCAGCATGGCCGGCATCGCGGCGGAGAAGTTTTTACGGGTAAGATAAAAGACGGCATAAGAGATAAAGACCGAGGCGATAATCTCAAAACGAAATTTTTTATAGGTCTGGTCTATCTCTTTTTTCTCTTTTACAATCGGCTTATCGGGCTGGCTGAAAATAAATGTTTTTATACTCATTTTAAAATTCCCTTCCGGCGAGGTGAGTCGCGTTATAATTCATCTTCAATAAGAAAAAGAAGCAATTCGAAACCGTGATAATTAATCTGATGGTGGATTTTTTCCCGTACAACCGGCTTCGCTTTCCAGGCAATACCGGTGCCAGCATGTTCTAACATCGGCAGATCGTTGGCGCCATCGCCGCAGGCAATAATATTCTCCGTGGCAATATTTAACCGGGCAGCCAGGTCAACCAGAGTCTGTTTTTTGTTTGCGGCGTTCATAATCGGTAAGGTAATGTTATCCGTCAGAACGTTATCGCGTATTTCAACCGTATTCGAAAAGGCATAATCCAGTTGATATCGCGCTTTTAGACGCTGGGTGAATATATCCAGTCCCCCGGAGATAATCGCGGTTTTAAATCCTTTGGCCTTGATGACTGGCAGAATAGTTAACAGGCCTGGCGAAAGGGTCATGCGATCGCATACGGCGTTCAGCACTGCTTTCGGTGTGCCTTTCAACATTCCGATACGTCGGGTAAAACTGGCGTTAAAATCAAGCTTGCCCTCCATCGCCTGTTGGGTAATGGCGGTGATTTGCGTCGACATGCCAAGCTCGCGGGCAATTTCATCCACGCCTTCTTCCGCAATAAATGTCGAGTCCATATCAAACGCGATAATACCGTTAGCAGGCAGTGGCTGCGGCTTAATAAAAAAATCAAACTGCCATTGCAATGAGAGTTCGCGTAAATAGCGATAAAATTCAGGCGTCAGACATTCCGCTGGCAGCGTAAGCTTTAAATAAGCGGTATTGATAAGCGCGGCATAACGTTTATCAAATAATAGCGGAAACGGCATGGTGACGGCATTAAATAACGTTTCCTGTAATTTTTTCTGAAACGTATCGATATCCTGTGTAGTAATAAAATAAATAATGCTCATATGATAACTCCCTTAATTTACGGGTATTATAATGGCTCTTTTGCGGCGTGGAATCTCGTGCTATCACAGATATCACAGCCAGAAAAGGGCTAAAAAAGCGTTGTTTTTGATACCAGGTAAAGTTCAGACACAAAAGGTATCACTTTTGATATGCCAACTGTGCGAGGATGTTATTTATTACTGAACGCGAATGACACTGAAAGGATTGATATAACGATGGAGAGTTGCCTTGATATATTCAAAATAGTAATAGGTCCATCCAGCTCACGTACCGTAGGGCCGATGCGCGCCGCCTGTCACTTTATTTCATTGCTCAGAGAACAAGAGACGTTACCGCTAATTCGGGAAATTGAAATCGAGCTGTATGGCGCGTTATCGTTAAGCCGCAAGTGCCACAATGTGGATACCGCCCTTTATCTTGGGCTGCTGGGTTGCCAGCCGGAGAATGTCGATCTCCGTTCGTATATGGCGGTGATTAAGCGTGCGGAAAATGAAAACAAAATCGAACTCCCGCTCTCCGACGCGGGCGGAATCACGATAAAAGTCAAGATTATCGCCAATCACCAGGCGCATCCAGGCCATCCTTATGCCATGACGTTTCGCGCCAGAGATGATTATTTCACGGTGTATGAAGAGACCTGGTTTTCGACCGGCGCCGGACAGGTTCGCAAACATGGCGAGCCGCTGACGCCATCGCTTCCTTTGCGTACAGTGTCGCCCTTTGAATTTAGTCATGCCGCGCAGTTGCTGGCGCTGTGTCGGCGTAACGGCCTGTCCGTGGCGGCGCTGATGATGAAAAATGAGCTGTGCCGCCACTCGCCACAGACGTTGCAGAATTATCTGGCGCAAATATGGGACGTGATGCAGCAGGCGGTTTATCGCGGCCTGCATACTGAGGGGGTATTACCCGGCCCCTATCAGGTACCGCGGCGCGCCTGCGCGTTACATAAGATGTTACAGGCTAATCGCTCCGCCAGCGATTTTTTAACCGCGCTGAACTGGGTCAATGCCTTCGCGATTGCGGTAAGCGAAGAAAATGCCAGCGGCGGACAGATTGTTACCGCGCCAACCAATGGCGCGTGCGGCATCATTCCGGCAGCGCTCTGCTGGTATGATAAATTTGTCACGCCGCTGGAGCCCGGTGCTCTGACCCGTTTCTTCCTGACCGCCGCCGCTATCGCGATATTGTTTAAACAAAACGCCTCTATTCTGGGATCTGAAGTTGGCTGTCAGGGGGAAATCGGCGTGGCGTGCTCAATGGCGGCGGCGGGCCTGGCTGAACTGATGGGCGCATCCGTGGAGCAAACGCTGAGCGCCGCTGAAATTGCCATGGAACATCATCTGGGATTGACCTGCGATCCGCTGGGCGGGCAGGTACAAATTCCCTGCATAGAGAGAAACGCCATCTCTGCCGTGAAAGCGATAAACGCGGCGACGATGGCGATGAGTCGCGTAAGCGAACCCTGTATCTCGCTCGATGAGATCATTGCTGCGATGTACGAGACCGGTAAAGACATGAGCGCTAAATACCGTGAAACGTATCATGGTTCGCTGGGGAAAATTCAGCCGCGCAAGAGAGGGTAACAGCGTGAAATACAATACGATGAATAACGACGAGATTATCCTGTCGTTGTGCGCCCGCTTAAAGGAGACGCGTCTGTCTCTTTCGATGACCCAGCAGCAGCTTGCCGATCGCGCGCACGTTGGCATCGCCACCATCAAGCGTATCGAGAAGGGGGGAGGGCTCAATCTTGATACGTTAATTTCTCTCCTGCGGGCGCTGGATAAGTTGCATAATCTTGATGCGGTGCTGTTTGAATCCGAGCTGCGTAATTTTCACGAAAGTTATGAAGGCGGAGAGGGCAGCGGCCGCCTTCAGGTACGCCAGCAGGCCGCGGATTTAAATAATAAATCTTCCGCGCCGCAGTCGGAAGAGGTGAACTACAGCGCGGCGCTGGAAAATTCATTATGTTGGTGACGTCTCACGATCGTCCCGTAAATACCGGGCATGAAAGCGCAGATGGTCCTCGATGAAGGACGCAATAAAATAATAGCTATGATCGTAGCCAGGCTGGATTCGTAGCGTCATCGGCCAGGCGGTTTGCCGCGCGGCTTCCGCCAGTACGGCGGGCTGAAGCTGATCGGCGAGGAATTGATCGCTGTCGCCCTGATCGATGAGCACAGGAATGGCGTCCTGCGGCTGGCTGGCCAGCATTAATTCGCAGCTATCCCACTCAGTCCAGGCTGATTCATCTTCGCCGAGATAAGCGGTAAGCGCTTTGATTCCCCACGGCACGCGGCTGGGGTTGACGATAGGCGCAAAAGCAGAGACGCTGGTGTATTTGCCCGGATTTTTCAGCGCCATGATTAATGCGCCGTGGCCGCCCATCGAGTGCCCGCTGATGGCGCAACGGTCGCTGACGTTAAACTGTGTCTGGATAAGCGCCGGAAGCTCATCGCGCAGGTAATCGTACATGCGATAATGGCTGGCCCAGGGCGGCTGTGTGGCATTGAGATAAAACCCGGCGCCGTGGCCTAAATCGTATCCGCTATCGTCGGCGACTTGTTCACCGCGTGGACTGGTATCCGGCATCACCAATACAATGCCCAGTTCTGCTGCGATACGCTGCGCGCCTGCTTTGGTGGTAAAATTCTCATCATTGCAGGTCAACCCGGACAACCAGTACAGTACCGGAGGCGGTTCATTATCCTGAGTCGGCGGAAGAAAAATGCTGAATGTCATGGCGCAGTTTAGCGTGGCGGCATGATGACGCCAGCGCTGCTGCCAGCCGCCAAAACATCGGTGCTCTTCGAGCATTTCCATGCGGGGGCTCCTTTTATGGTGAACCTGATAAGGTATGCAGATTCTTCATAATACAGATTATTCACCGCGTTGTGAGTAACTTTCACTTCCGTAATACATAAACATGCTTCATCATTTAAATAACGTTGCGTTAACAAATATGCCCTTTGTCCTGCCATCATTCTCGCACCGGAAAAGATGTCATGAAAGGCAGCGACAATTTCAACAATTATGGGCGTGAATACTGGATTATGTGCGCTACCTCACGCACAATAATCACACTGTCACAATATTGACAAACTTTGCCCCATGCAGGGCAGAGGCGCCACACCTGCAGGAGAACACGATTAATGCCATCACTCAGTAAAGAAGCGGCCCTGGTTCATGACGCGCTGGTTGCCCGGGGGCTGGAAACGCCGCTGCGCCCGCCTATGGATGAACTGGATAATGAAACGCGAAAAAGCCTTATCGCAGGGCATATGACTGAGATTATGCAGTTGCTGAATCTCGATTTAAGCGATGACAGTCTGATGGAAACGCCGCATCGTATCGCTAAGATGTACGTTGACGAGATTTTCGCTGGCCTCGACTATGCCAATTTCCCGAAAATTACCCTCATTGAAAATAAAATGAAGGTGGATGAAATGGTCACCGTCCGCGATATCACGCTGACCAGCACCTGTGAACATCACTTCGTGACCATTGATGGCAAAGCGACCGTCGCGTATATCCCCAAAGATTCCGTGATCGGCCTGTCGAAAATTAACCGCATCGTGCAATTCTTCGCCCAGCGTCCGCAGGTTCAGGAACGTTTGACCCAACAAATTCTGACGGCGCTGCAAACCTTGCTCGGCACCAATAATGTAGCGGTATCGATTGATGCGGTGCATTACTGCGTGAAAGCGCGCGGTATTCGTGACGCAACCAGCGCCACGACGACGACGTCGCTGGGCGGATTGTTTAAGTCCAGCCAGAATACGCGCCAGGAGTTTCTGCGTGCCGTTCGCCATCATCCATGATTAAGGCGGAGACGATGGAGCGTAATGTCACGCTGGATTTTGTACGTGGCGTCGCTATCCTCGGTATCCTGCTTCTTAACATTAGCGCCTTTGGATTGCCGAAGGCGGCTTATCTCAATCCCGCCTGGTACGGCGCGATCGTTCCCGAAGACGCCTGGTCCTGGGCGATTCTCGATATTGTGGCGCAGGCTAAATTTCTTACGCTGTTTGCGTTGTTGTTTGGCGCGGGGCTACAAATGCTGCTTCCGCGTGGTAAACAGTGGATTCAGTCGCGCTTGACGCTATTGGTACTGTTAGGTTTTATCCATGCGTTATTCTTTTGGGACGGCGACATTCTGCTGGCCTACGGTCTGGTCGGGTTAATTTGCTGGCGACTGATACGCGATGCGCCTTCGGTAAAAAGCCTGTTCTATACCGGCATACTCCTTTATCTGGTCGGGATTGGCGTGCTACTGCTACTGGGCGTGGTATCGAGTAGCGAAACCAGCCGCGCCTGGACGCCGGATGCGTCGGCAATATTGTATGAAAAATACTGGAAGCTGAATGGCGGCATGGAGGCTATCAGCAACCGGGCAGAGATGCTGTCGAATAGTTTACTGGCGCTCGGCGCGCAGTATGGCTGGCAACTGGCGGGTATGATGCTGCTGGGCGCCGCGCTAATGCGTAGCGGCTGGCTGAAAGGTCAGTACAGTCTGCGGCACTATCGCCGTACCGGGGCTCTGCTGGTGGCGTTAGGGCTAATGATCAACCTGCCTGCGGTCATTTTACAATGGCGGCTGGACTGGGCGTACCGCTGGTGCGCCTTCTTATTGCAGGCGCCGCGCGAACTGAGCGCGCCGTTGCAAACGCTGGGCTATGCCGCGCTGATGTTTGGCTTCTGGCCGCAGTTTAGCCGATGCAGACTGACGCTTGCCATTGCCTGCGTAGGGCGAATGGCGCTGACCAATTATCTGCTGCAGACGATCATCTGTACCACGCTGTTTTATCAGTTTGGCTTATTTATGAAATTCAATCGACTGGAACTCTTGTTCTTTGTCGTTCCGGTATGGGCAATAAACCTTCTCTTTTCCGTCATCTGGCTACGTTTCTGGCGACAGGGACCGGTCGAGTGGTTATGGCGTCAACTCACGTTGCGCGCGTCAGGATCGCTCAGATAACGATCTGGATCACATTCATTAACAAAATGGCTGTAACCGTTTCCATCCCTGTGATGTTTCTCACGCAGCCCTGGGCAGGGTGCTGACAAAATAGCCGCCTGCTAACGGGGC
This sequence comes from Salmonella sp. SAL04214, assembly GCF_046550615.1. Lineage (NCBI taxonomy): Bacteria > Pseudomonadati > Pseudomonadota > Gammaproteobacteria > Enterobacterales > Enterobacteriaceae > Salmonella > Salmonella sp. SAL04214. The sequence continues at coordinate 292,097 of NZ_JBGDXT010000005.1, read as the reverse complement.
ATTTGTGAGCATTTTTGAACTCAAACAGGGCAGTGAATATGATCACCATTCGTGATGTAGCGCGCCAGGCTGGCGTGTCTGTAGCGACCGTTTCCCGCGTACTGAATAACAGCGCGTTGGTCAGTCCCGACACCCGTGACGCCGTTATGCAGGCCGTCACCCTGCTGGGGTATCGGCCAAATGCGAATGCGCAAGCGCTGGCCACTCAGGTGAGCGATACCATCGGCGTCGTGGTCATGGATGTTTCCGATGCCTTTTTCGGCGCTCTGGTGAAAGCCGTAGATCTGGTCGCGCAGCAGCACCAGAAATATGTTCTCATTGGCAACAGTTATCATGAGGCGGAAAAAGAGCGCCATGCGATTGAAGTCTTGATCCGTCAGCGTTGTAACGCATTGATTGTTCACTCAAAAGCCTTAACCGATCGCGAGCTGAGCGACTTTATGGATCAGATCCCCGGTATGGTGCTGATTAACCGTATCGTGCCGGGTTATGCGCATCGTTGTGTCTGTCTCGACAATGTGAGCGGCGCCAGAATGGCGACCCGAATGTTGCTGAATAATGGACATCAACGCATCGGCTACCTGGCCTCCAGCCACCGTATTGAAGATGACGCGATGCGCAGAGAAGGGTGGTTACACGCGCTGCAAGAGCAGGGGGTTGCTGCGTCGGAGAGCTGGATTGGCACCGGCACGCCGGATATGCAGGGCGGCGAGTCGGCAATGGTTGAGTTGCTGGGACGCAATCTGCAACTGACGGCGGTATTTGCCTATAACGATAACATGGCGGCGGGCGCGCTGACGGCGTTAAAAGATAACGGCATCGCCATTCCCTTGCATCTGTCTGTCATCGGTTTCGATGATATCCCTATTGCTCGTTATACCGATCCTCAGTTGACTACCGTGCGCTATCCTATTGCTTCTATGGCGAAAATCGCGACCGAGCTGGCGTTACAGGGGGCCGCAGGCACGCTGGATATCACGGCGACGCACTGCTTTATGCCGACCCTGGTACGGCGCCATTCGGTGGCGTGGCGACAGAATGCGGTACTGATCACTAACTGATTACGCCCCGCATGTAACCGTTTTCAATCTGTGAGTAAATTCACAGTTTATTAACATTGTGATAGCTATGATGACAACGTTTGTCGCACTGTAACTAATGTGTAACAGTTAGTTGTCAGTTTTGCTGGGGTATTTCGCTTATAAAAACCGTTATCACAATATCCCGCGACTACCGGACAAAAATAAAGAGTTGAATAAGAGCTTATCCCATTAGGGCTATTTTACTTGCCATTTTGGTCCTGGGCAGTGCTCGCCAAAACGCGTTAGCGTTTTGAACGCCGCTAGCGGCGGCCCGAAGGGCGAGCGTAGCGAGTCAAACCTCACGTACTACGTGTACGCTCCGGTTTTTGCGCGCTGTCCGTGTCCAAACTGGCTGCGCCAATAACGCCTGGTGGGATAGGCTCTAAATACGCTTCGGCGTTCAGTAACACGCGTTAACGTGCTGAACAGCCTGGCATTTTTTTACGCTATACCCTACATAATAAAACCGGAGCTACCATGAATAAGAAGGTACTGACCCTTTCTGCCGTGATGGCAAGTCTGTTATTCGGCGCGCACGCGCACGCGGCTGATACTCGTATTGGCGTGACGATTTATAAATATGACGATAACTTTATGTCCGTGGTGCGTAAGGCTATTGAAAAAGATGGCAAATCCGCGCCGGATGTTCAGCTACTGATGAATGACTCGCAAAACGATCAATCTAAACAGAATGATCAAATTGACGTTTTATTGGCGAAAGGGGTTAAAGCTCTGGCGATTAACCTGGTCGACCCGGCAGCCGCCGGTACGGTGATTGAGAAAGCGCGCGGGCAAAATGTGCCGGTGGTGTTCTTTAACAAAGAGCCTTCCCGCAAAGCGCTGGACAGCTATGACAAGGCGTATTATGTCGGGACTGATTCTAAAGAATCCGGTGTGATTCAGGGCGACTTGATTGCCAAACACTGGCAGGCGAATCAGGGTTGGGATCTGAATAAAGACGGTAAAATTCAGTATGTTCTGCTGAAAGGCGAGCCGGGGCACCCGGATGCTGAAGCCCGTACGACGTATGTGGTGAAAGAGTTAAATGCTAAAGGTATTCAGACCGAGCAACTGGCGTTAGACACCGCCATGTGGGATACCGCGCAGGCAAAAGATAAGATGGATGCCTGGCTGTCTGGCCCGAACGCTAACAAGATTGAAGTGGTTATCGCGAATAACGATGCGATGGCGATGGGCGCGGTAGAGGCGCTGAAAGCGCATAATAAATCGTCGATTCCGGTCTTTGGCGTCGATGCGTTACCGGAAGCTCTGGCGTTGGTGAAATCGGGCGCGATGGCCGGTACGGTACTGAATGACGCCAACAATCAGGCGAAAGCGACATTCGATCTGGCGAAAAACCTCGCCGAAGGCATGGGCGCGGCTGACGGCACCAACTGGAAGATTGAGAACAAAATCGTGCGCGTGCCTTATGTCGGCGTGGACAAAGACAATCTGAGCGAATTTACCCAAAAATAACTTTTCCGTCTGTGGGCGCAATTTTGTTGCGCCCTGAAACCGTGGAAGGGTGACGCGCCGCAGACCGGATAACGTATTTCTTTTGCCATCCGGCGCGGATAGTCATAATTAAAAAGGCCGACAGGGTATCATTATGGGCAGCACGATTTCTCCGCCGTCGGGTGAATATTTGTTGGAAATGCGTGGCATTAACAAATCATTTCCCGGCGTGAAAGCGCTTGATAATGTCAACTTAAACGTTCGTCCGCACTCTATTCATGCATTAATGGGCGAAAACGGCGCAGGCAAATCAACATTATTAAAATGTCTTTTCGGTATTTATCAAAAAGACTCCGGCAGCATTGTATTTCAGGGAAAAGAAGTGGACTTCCATTCGGCGAAAGAAGCGCTGGAGAATGGGATTTCGATGGTACACCAGGAGTTAAACCTGGTATTACAACGTTCGGTCATGGATAACATGTGGCTGGGGCGTTATCCCACCAAAGGTATGTTTGTCGACCAGGATAAAATGTACCAGGATACCAAAGCGATATTTGATGAGCTGGATATCGATATTGACCCGCGCGCGCGCGTGGGAACGTTATCCGTTTCGCAAATGCAGATGATTGAAATTGCGAAGGCGTTTTCCTATAACGCTAAGATCGTTATTATGGATGAACCGACCTCATCGTTAACTGAGAAAGAGGTTAATCATCTGTTCACCATTATCCGCAAGCTGAAAGAACGCGGCTGCGGAATTGTTTATATCTCGCATAAAATGGAAGAAATTTTTCAATTGTGCGATGAAATTACTATTTTGCGCGACGGTCAATGGATTGCCACCCAGCCGCTGGAAGGGCTGGATATGGATAAGATCATTGCGATGATGGTCGGGCGTTCCCTGAACCAGCGCTTCCCGGATAAAGAAAATAAGCCGGGCGATGTGATTCTGGAGGTCCGTCACCTGACCTCGCTGCGCCAGCCTTCCATTCGCGATGTCTCCTTTGATTTGCACAAGGGCGAAATTCTGGGCATTGCCGGTCTGGTTGGGGCAAAGCGTACCGATATCGTCGAAACGCTGTTTGGCATTCGTGAGAAGTCGTCCGGGACAATCACTTTACATGGCAAGAAAATTAATAATCACACTGCGAACGAAGCGATTAACCACGGTTTTGCGCTGGTGACGGAAGAACGTCGTTCCACCGGAATTTACGCCTATCTGGATATCGGATTTAACTCATTAATTTCGAATATCCGTAATTATAAAAATAAAGTGGGGTTATTGGATAATTCCCGGATGAAAAGCGACACCCAATGGGTCATTGACTCCATGCGGGTAAAAACGCCGGGGCATCGCACGCAAATTGGTTCGCTTTCCGGCGGCAATCAGCAAAAGGTGATCATTGGTCGCTGGCTATTAACGCAGCCGGAAATATTAATGCTGGACGAACCGACCCGCGGCATTGATGTCGGCGCAAAGTTTGAAATTTATCAGCTTATTGCGGAACTGGCGAAAAAAGGCAAGGGGATCATCATTATCTCTTCTGAAATGCCGGAGCTGTTAGGGATTACCGATCGTATCCTGGTGATGAGTAACGGTCTCGTTTCCGGCATTGTCGATACTAAAACAACAACGCAAAACGAAATTTTGCGTCTTGCTTCTTTGCACCTTTAAGATCAGGGGCTCCTTATGAGTGCGTTAAACAAGAAAAGCTTTTTGACCTGGCTGAAAGAGGGCGGAATTTACGTCGTTCTTTTAGTGTTGCTGGCGATTATTATTTTCCAGGACCCGACTTTTTTAAGTTTGCTGAATTTAAGTAATATTCTGACGCAATCTTCGGTACGTATTATTATCGCGCTGGGCGTGGCGGGACTCATCGTCACCCAGGGGACAGACCTGTCGGCGGGGCGTCAGGTAGGGCTGGCGGCGGTTGTGGCGGCAACATTACTGCAATCAATGGAAAACGCCAACAAAGTGTTTCCGGAAATGGCGACCATGCCGATTGCGCTGGTCATCCTGATTGTCTGCGCGATTGGCGCGGTGATTGGCCTGGTGAACGGCATCATCATTGCTTACCTGAACGTGACGCCGTTTATTACCACGCTTGGCACGATGATTATCGTTTATGGGATCAACTCCCTTTACTATGACTTTGTCGGCGCTTCGCCCATTTCCGGCTTTGACAGCGGCTTTTCCACCTTTGCGCAGGGCTTTGTGGCGATGGGCAGTTTCCGGCTCTCATACATCACCTTTTACGCTCTGATTGCGGTAGCGTTTGTCTGGGTGCTGTGGAATAAGACCCGTTTTGGTAAAAACATTTTTGCTATTGGCGGCAACCCGGAGGCGGCGAAAGTTTCTGGCGTAAACGTGGCGCTGAACCTGCTGATGATTTATGCGCTCTCCGGCGTGTTTTATGCCTTCGGCGGCTTACTGGAAGCAGGGCGTATTGGTTCTGCCACCAACAACCTCGGCTTTATGTATGAACTGGATGCGATTGCCGCGTGCGTGGTCGGGGGCGTATCGTTTAGCGGCGGAGTGGGGACGGTCTTCGGCGTGGTGACCGGCGTCATTATCTTTACCGTCATCAACTATGGCCTGACCTATATAGGGGTAAACCCGTACTGGCAGTACATTATCAAAGGCGGCATTATCATTTTCGCCGTGGCGCTGGACTCGCTGAAATACGCGCGTAAGAAGTAGTTATCCAGACCTATTACTTTGCTTATCAGATAACCCGGCGCAGCGAAACTGCGCGCCGGGCTTCATACCGTGAGCTACAGCGTTAACGCGTGTTCTTTTTCGCCTTTTTTAAATTTGACCTCGCCTAAATCAATACAGGCGACCGGGCAGACATGACCGCACAGCAGACAACCGACGCATTTTTCCGTATTGCAATGCGGCATGCGGCTGTGTTCATCCCACTCCATCGCCTGATGACCGCCGTCATAGCAGGAGATATAGCAACGTCCGCAGCCGACGCATTTCTCCTGATTAATCCGCGGATAGACGATATAGCTGCGATCCAGATCTTCCGCCGGGATAATATTGCCATTCGCCAGCCCGATCATCTCCTGTAATGAGGCAAATCCCTGATCGGCCAGATAGTGGCTGAGGCCGCTCGCCATATCTTCTACAATGCGGTAACCGTATTGCATAATGCCTGTCGTCACCTGTAGGGTCGCCGCGCCCAGCAGCAGAAATTCGGCAGCGTCTTCCCAGGTTTCAATGCCGCCGATACCGCTAATCGGGAAATCGCGCAGTTCAGGGTGCATTCGCAACTGCTGGATAAAACGCAGCGCAATGGGTTTCACCGCTTTTCCTGAATAACCGGAGATACTGGATTTACCGTTAACCACCGGCATCCCGATTTTGCGGTTCAGGTCGATGTTAGTAATGGATTTCACGGTGTTGATGGTGGCGATACCGTCGGCTCCGCCGCGTTTGGCGGCCAGCGCGACTTCACACATATCGCCAATATTCGGCGTCATTTTCGCCAGCATTGGCAAAGATGAACCGCGTTTTACGGCGCGGCAGTATTTTTCAACCAGCTCCGGGCTTTGCCCTACATCGCTTCCCATGGCGTGCGAGGTCATCTGCGGGCAAGAGAAGTTACACTCAATCATATCCGCGCCGGCTTCTTCAACCAGACGCGCCAGTTCCTGCCACTGCTGCTCATTTTCCCCCATGATGGAAGCAATCAGCACCTTATCCGGATAATCCTGTTTTAGCCGTCGAATGGCGGCCAGATTCTCTTCCAGCGGATGCTCAGCAATTTGCTCCATGTTTTTGAAACCAATAAAACCGGTATCTTCTTTCGTCAGGTGGTCAAAACGTGGAGAGACTTCGTTGGCAATAAAAAAACCAATGGTTTTAAAAACGATCCCGCCCCAGCCGGTATCATAGGCTTTGGCGCACATCTCATAACAATTGCCTACCGGAGAAGAAGAAAGGCAAAACGGATTGGGAAACTTAACGCCGCAAAAGGTAACAGACAAATCTTTTGTTAACATGAGCAGGCCTCCTCTAAATAATGATGAATAGCCTGAGCGGCTTCTTTTCCGGTTTTTACCGCATAAACGACGGTCTTATCACCTTTAACAATATCGCCAGCGGCAAAGATCGCCGGGTCGTCGGTTTGATAATTATGCGTGTCGATAATATTATGCTGCGCTTTTATCTCCGCAAAGTTATCCAGTCGCGCGTGCTGCCCCACGGCCAAAATAATATTTTCCGCTTCCAGCGTCAGTTCTCCTGAGTGGCGTACATGGTGGAAGATCACTTTATTTCCGCTGACGGCGACAGGCGTAAAACCATCAATAATCGATACGCCTAATGCCTGTGTGCTGGTAAATTCTTTTTCGCTGGCGGGGAATTCGGCTAATTCTTCCCGCGCCACGCAGGTGACGGAAGGACAGCCGAGAATTTTTAACGTACTGGCGACATCCATCGCTACGTCGCCGCCGCCAATAATTAATGCGCTACGCGGAACGCTAATATCGCCGTCGGCCTGACGGGCGCGCTGTAAAAAATCAACGGCAATCTCTACGTGACTGGCTTGCTCAAATAACGGTAAATCAGAGCCACAGGACATCCCGACGGTCATCAGCACGGCGCGATATTCGGCTTTGAGTTGCGCAAGCGATAGCGACCCGCCCACCTCACAATTACATTTAATATTGACGCCCATTTCTACAATGCGGGCAATTTCCTGATCGAGTACGCTTTGCGGCAGACGAAATGCCGGGATGCCGTGACGCAGCCATCCGCCGGGTTGCGGCTGTTTTTCGTAAATGGTGACGTCATAGCCTAAATGCGTGAGCGTCACGCTTGCCTGCAAACCTGCCGGACCCGCGCCAATAATCGCGACTTTCCCGCGTGTTTTACTCCCGGGCTGATAAATCTGCATGGCAGTCTGCTGTTCAAAATCGGTAATAAAACGTTGCAGGCGTGCAATATCAATAGGTTTATCTATTCCGGAACGTGTACATCCGCGCTGGCATAATTTTTCCGTCGGACAGACTCTGGCGCAGACAGCGCCAAGCGCGTTATTTTCCCGGATAGTTTCCGCTGCGCCTTTAAAATTGCGAAAGTAAATAGAACGAATAAATTTCCCCGGATCGGTTTGCGCCGGGCAAGCCTGACTACAGGGCGCATCGTGACATAATAAACAACGTGAAGCCTCTTTTATTGCCAGTAATGGCGTAAAACCAGGCGTGAGTTCATCCAGATAATTTTGTTGCGGCATATAATCTTCCTTAATGCTTGAATAAATTAAGGCGAAACGCAAATAACGCGTTTTAATGATCTAAAATCTACCGCCAGCCTAAGCATTGAAAGAAGGGTATTCTGTGAAAGAATTCACAAAAAAATGAAACCAGAATGCAAAACAGCATTTGTTCCTTATATCATAATAATAACTATTCTCAATTTTAAAGGGATAATAAATAGATTAACGATAAAAAAGAAGATAAATAATCATTCCAGTAAATAAAAAACCGCAACCGGTATAAAGAAAAAGATAAGACCAATATTGTACGGGATCGGCATGGCGATAGACATAAACCGGTTTTCGCGCATTTTTGACAACTTTATCTACCGCGCCGGTTCGCCAGCCTTTCCAGGCCTCACGGAAGCAAAAAAGCGGGAGTAGCAGAAAGGCTAATATGACAAATATCGTCTGTACATCCATGATCATTTCCCTTTTTTCTTTTCCAGTTCAAGCAATTGTTCCGGCGTAACGGCCGGATACCCCTGGGCGTCATTCGGCACCTGATGCTGCGTGGGAATAGGTACCAGCGGGCCTAAAAAACGCGGTTCGCGTTTAAAAATATAGAGATCCGCCAGCGCGCTAAAGCGGGCGCCAAATTCGCGCAGGCGCACTGTCAGCATATTTTTGGGTGAAGGTACCGCGTAACACTGCGCCTGAATGCCCATATGCAACGCAATAAACAAGGCGCGTTCGCAGTGGAAGCGCTGAGTGATGATAATAAAGTCGTTGGTATCAAACACTTTGCGGGTACGCACAATGGAGTCAAGCGTACGGAAGCCAGCGTAATCAAGCACAATGTCCGCAGGATCGACGCCCGCCGCGATAAGGTCTTTGCGCATGGTCATCGGTTCGTTATAGCTTTGCAGGGCATTGTCGCCGCTGAGCAGCAGGTAATTGACTTTACCGCTATTGTAAGCGTTTAACGCGCCCTGAATACGGTAACGATAGTACTGATTAATGACACCCTTACGATAGTATTTGGCTGTCCCTAACACGACGCCAACCTGGCGGTAGGGAAGATCCTGTAGCTCGTCATAGATATAGGGCGCTGTTTTCCAGCTCATCCACCGATCGAGGCCAAGCACCGTCAACAGCAGCAAGCCTACCAGGACCAACAGGCTGTAAAACACGCGCTTTAACATGCAGGAAACTCGATACCAGGATGAAAGTACGATCAGGCTACTGTACCCGAAGACGTAGCGCAAGAAACCGCCGTCTGATTGCGGAGATTTTCAGCATGATTTCCCTTGTATCGGGTCGCGGGAGAGGAGAGTCAGGCCGGATAAGACGCCAGTGCGTCGCTATCCGGCACATTTGCTTAGCCGAGAAGCACGCGGTCAATATTATGGCAACCTAACGCTTTCAGCGTTGCGGCGGTGGCATCCCATTGAATTAATGCCGCATCGCCTTTTTCCGCCAGAATCGCACGCTGAATATCCGCATAGTCATAACCATTGAGACTCAGCAGGTTTAGCGCGCCTTGCAGCGGGGGGAGCGTAGGGTTAAAGGCGGCGTTTTCCGCATAGCTGCCGGTGAAAATACGGCCATCTTTACATTCCAGCGCCACGCCGCTCGGTGAGTGGCTATAAGGCATATGGCTCTTATTGGCTGCCGTAATCGCCGCTTGCGTTAGCGTATCGCCCGTTAACGTAAAGCCATGATCCTGCTCGTCCATCAGCAGCGTTTTGATCTCCAGATCTTTTGGCCCGAAAGCGTCAGGCAGATAATCGCGTAACGTATGCGGCGCGCGGCCCGGCAGATGAATGCGCAGATCCAGACCGCTGTTCAGCTCGTTCATAAACTGGCGACAGTGGCCGCAAGGCGTGTAGTTAACGGTGACGGCGGCGAGCCCTTTTTCGCCGCGTAGCCAGGCGTGGCTAATCGCGCTTTGTTCAGCATGCACAGTTTGTTGCATGGTGGCGCCCAGGAACTCCATATTCGCGCCGAAATACCAGTTGCCGCTAACGCCGCGCGCAATCGCGCCGACGTTAAAATGGGACAAATCGGTACGGGCGCAGGCCGCCGCCAGAGGTAACAGTGCGAAAGCCAGCGCGTCTTCGTCCAGTCCCGCCGTATTTTTAAGCGTCGAGACCTGCTCTGCGGTCAGCATGGCGGGAAAATGGTGGTCCGCCAGGATAGGGGCCAGCGCTGATTGCAAATTATCCGCAAGCTGGGCAAAAGCAGTTTGAAAACGTGGATGCATGGCGTTGCCTCATAACAATGTAATGGAACCGTAGTTTACGGGCCTGCTATGTCTTAATATGTGATCCAAATCTCATTGCTTATGCAACTTGTGAAACTTCAATGAAAAATGCGCGACGTATCGCAAATTTTAACCCGGTCTTTTGTCCCGTCGTTAGCGCATTACCGCCAGAATGAGCGGAAACAAAAAGGGCGCTACCAGCGAGGTAATAATGCCGCAGATCACCAGCGCCAGGGAGCTAAACGCGCCTTCCTGGTAATCCAGCTCGGCGCAGCGCGCAGTACCGAGCGCATGTGAGGCGGTCCCCATTGCCAGCCCGCGTGCGGCTTTAGTACGGATGTGCATCGCGTTTAACAGCGTGTGGCCAAACACCGCGCCCAGAATACCGACAAAAATTACGCATACCGCGCTGATCGCGGGGATGCCGCCGATGCTGCCGCCCACCGCCATCGCGATAGGCGTAGTCACGGATTTAGGCAGTACCGATGCCGCGATTTCAGGCGTTGCGCCCATCAGCAAGGCAACGGATGTTCCGGTAATCATCGCTACCAGACTGCCGACAAAACAGATGCTAATAATGGATTTCCAACGCGCGCGAATCTGGTGCAACTGTTCATAAAGGGGATAGGCCAGCGCCACCACCGCCGGTTGCAGCAGATCGTTAAGTACTTCGCTGCCTTTGAAGTAGTGCTCGTAGGGAATACCGGTCAGCAACAGAAAAGGAATAATGACAACCATTGCCACCAGCAGCGGATTCAGCAACGGCATTTTAAAATGCGCCGCCAGTCTGCGGGCGGCGAAAAATACCGCCAGCGTCAGCGGTAACGACCACCAGATATATGTCATCATTTTTTCGTTCCCTTCTGCCCAACCACTTTACGCTCACCGTGTATCAGATGTGAACTCCAGCTTACGACCACAAAAACGACCAGCGTACTGATAGCGCAAGAGACCACCACCGGGCCGAATTGCGCGCGCAGTAAATCAAAATATTGCATGACCCCGACGCCAATCGGCACAAACAGCAACGCCATATAACGAATCAGCACATAACAGCCGGGGTTAACCCACTTCGCCGGCAGAATTTGCAGCGCCAGCAACACAAACAGAATTAACATCCCGATAATGCTGCCGGGAATAGTGATAGGAAGCAGTGATGCAAGAAAAATGCCTGCGTACAAACAGGCATAAATCAATACAAAAGCGCGTATATATTGCCAGATAATATTCAGTGACTTACTCATGTTTAAAGCCCTTGATGAGATGGATTCATCATACAATTAAACGTTAAAACGTGCTACCGATCACATCATGAATTCTTAGCATAGTGGGTATAGACAGCAGGAACATCGGGCAATGCCCCTGGTCGGCGGCGTTAAACCTGGGCTAAAAAATACAAAAAGCGACTCAGGGCCAAAGACGGTGTCTCATTCTTACGCCAGAACATCCCTACGCTGCCTTTTTGCTCAATTTTTGGCAAGTTTAAAATCGCCAGTTGTCCCTGGCTGGCATAGCGTTGCGCCAGCCGTAAAGAAAGAATAGAGATCATATCGCTGCTTTGCAGCAAATTGGTGCTGACGTTCATTGACGCCGATTCAATGGTGTTTTCCGGGAGCATGACGCCGTTATCGACGAGGGCGTTATCAATACTGATGCGAATAGGGGTGCCGGTTGGCCAGACTATCCACCGCCAGTGCGCCAGATCGCTCCAGGCGATCTGCGCTCGCGCGGCCAGCGGATGGTGCGGACGCGCCACAAAGCAGACCGGCTCGGTATAAAGTACCTGATAATTAAGCGGCAGTTGCAGGGCGCGGCCGCCGACACGCCCTACCACCACATCCACCTGACCGGCAAGCAAATCGTGCAGCAGCGGCGTCATTACCTTCTCTTCAATATTCAGATGCAGCGTCGGCATTTCGTTAAGCAGGCTCAGAATCGCCTGTGATACGCAGTCAGTCGCCACGGGCGAACAGCCGATCTTCAGGCTGCCAACCAGGCCGCCCTGCTTGAAACGGGCGATTTCATACTGTGAACGCTCCAGATCGTTAATTAGGCGCTGGGCGTGCTGGAGCAGTAATTTACCGCCTTCCGAGGGGCGTAGCCCTTTACTGTGGCGCTCAAAAAGCGTGATGCCAATCTCATCTTCGAGTTGAGATAGCCACTTCGATAGCGCCGGCTGGGAGATATTCATCATCCGGGCGACGTGCGTCAGGTTGCCCTGTTCGCCCAGCGCAACCAGCGTTTGTAGGTGATGTAATTTCAATTTCTGCGCCCAGTTCGCCATTCGCTATAACCTCCAGGTTATGTCTCTGCCTGAAAAGCCATTGTACATTTTATCGCTCACTCTACAAACTCGTAACATAGCAAACATAAAAACAACATCTATCTCCCTGCACTGAGGCATTAGCTATGACTCAACGACGTGATCTACAAGCCCTTATTGATGCCGCGCCCGTCGGCAAAATGCAGTGGCGCGTTATCATCTGCTGTTTTCTGGTGGTTATGCTCGACGGTTTCGACACCGCCGCGATTGGCTTCATCGCCCCGGATATTCGTACTCACTGGCAGCTAAGCGCCAGCGAACTTGCGCCGCTGTTTGGCGCAGGGCTGCTGGGGCTTACGGCCGGTGCGCTGCTATGCGGGCCGCTGGCGGATCGCTTTGGCCGCAAGCGGGTCATTGAGCTTTGCGTGGCGCTATTCGGCGCATTGAGCCTGCTTTCCGCTTTCTCGCCGGATATAGAAACCCTGGTGTTGCTGCGTTTCTTAACCGGTCTGGGACTGGGCGGAGCGATGCCGAATACCATCACCATGACGTCGGAATACCTTCCCGCTCGTCGACGCGGAGCGCTGGTCACGCTGATGTTCTGCGGTTTTACCCTGGGGTCGGCGATGGGCGGGATTGTGAGCGCGCAACTGGTGCCGCTGATTGGCTGGCACGGAATTCTGGTGTTAGGCGGCATCTTGCCTTTGATGCTGTTTTTCGGCCTGCTGTTCGCGCTGCCGGAATCTCCCCGCTGGCAGGTACGTCGCCAACTACCGCAAGCCGTTGTCGCCCGGACGGTCAGCGCCATTACCGGCGAGCGCTATCACGATACGCAATTCTTTCTGCATGAGACGGCAGCCATCGCCAAAGGCAGTATTCGCCAGCTTTTTGCCGGGCGACAGCTTGTCATTACCCTGATGTTATGGGTGGTGTTCTTTATGAGCCTGCTCATTATCTATCTGCTTTCCAGCTGGATGCCGACGTTACTTAACCATCGCGGTATTGATCTGCAACAGGCGTCGTGGGTGACTGCCGCATTCCAGGTTGGCGGCACGCTTGGCGCGCTGTTACTCGGCGTGTTGATGGACCGGCTTAACCCGTTCCGGGTACTGGCGGTGAGCTATGCGCTGGGCGCAGTTTGCATTGTCATGATAGGCCTGAGCGAAAACGGCCTTTGGCTGATGGCGCTGGCGATTTTTGGTACCGGCATCGGTATTAGCGGTTCCCAGGTCGGGCTGAATGCTCTGACGGCGACGCTGTACCCCACCCAAAGCCGGGCGACGGGCGTGAGCTGGTCGAACGCCATTGGACGCTGCGGGGCGATTGTCGGTTCGCTCTCCGGCGGCATGATGATGGCCCTCAATTTCTCTTTCGATACGTTGTTTTTTGTCATTGCTATTCCGGCGGCTATCAGCGCGGTAATGCTTACCCTGCTGACGGTGGTTGTCCGCCTTTCGATTTCTGTACCTGACGACCTGCCGCGTGCCAGCGTCGTAAACGAATAAGGAGAATCTCCATGTCTGAAATAAATCAGAACGTAAAAGATAGCCGTCAGCAGTATTACCAACATATTTCCGGGCAGAACCTGACGCCGCTGTGGGAATCGTTACATCACCTGGTACCGCAGACGCCAAACGCCAACTGCGCGCCGGCCTACTGGAATTATCAGGAAATTCGTCCGCTACTGATGGAAAGCGGCAATGTCATTGGCGCGAAAGAGGCGATCCGCCGGGTGCTGGTGCTGGAAAATCCGGCATTGCGCGGTCAGTCGTCGATCACGGCGACCTTATACGCTGGTTTACAGCTGATCCTGCCCGGCGAAGTCGCGCCGAGTCATCGCCATAACCAGTCGGCGCTGCGTTTTATCGTCGAAGGTAAAGGCGCATTTACCGCGGTGGACGGCGAGCGCACGCCAATGCATACCGGCGATTTTATCCTGACGCCGCAGTGGCGCTGGCACGATCATGGTAATCCGGGATCAGAGCCGGTGGTATGGCTGGATGGTCTGGATCTGCCGTTAGTCAACCTCCTGGGCTGTGGTTTTGCGGAAGACTATCCCGAAGATCAGCAGCCGGTGACGCGAAAAGAGGGCGATTATCTGCCGCGCTATGCAGCGAATATGCTGCCGCTGCGCCACCAGCGCGGGAACTCGTCGCCGATTTTCAACTACCGTTACGACCGCAGCCGCGAGGCGTTGCACGATCTGACCCGTATGGGCGATCCGGATGAGTGGGAAGGTTACAAGCTGCGTTACGTTAATCCCGTCACCGGCGGTTATCCGATGCCGTCGATGGGCGCGTTCCTGCAACTGCTGCCAAAAGGCTTTGCCTCGCGTGTGGCGCGGAGCACCGACAGCACTATCTACCACGTCGTTGAAGGGGCAGGGCAGGTCACTATCGGCAACGAAACTTTTCATTTTTCCGCAAAAGACATTTTTGTGGCGCCGACCTGGCATGAGGTGTCGTTTCGCAGCAGCGAAGACACGGTGTTATTCAGCTTTTCGGACAAGCCGGTTCAGGAAGCCCTGGGGCTGTTCCGCGAAGCACGTTATTAATTAGGGAGAGAGAACATGACCAAATATGTATTCCAGCCGCAGGCCCCGGTAACAGTACCCGTGGCGGGCAGTGATGAGCAGTTTCCGGTACGTCGCGTTTACTGCGTGGGTCGCAACTATGCCGCCCATGCCCGTGAAATGGGCTTTGATCCCGATCGCGAACCGCCGTTCTTCTTTTGTAAACCAGCAGACGCTGTCGTCCCGGTAGCGGCGGGGGATACCCTGGAACTGCCGTATCCGGCGCAGACCGATAACTACCATTATGAAATTGAGCTGGTGGTGGCGATTGGTAAAAAGGGGAGCGATATTCCGCTGGAAAAAGCCCATGAATATGTCTGGGGATACGCCACCGGTCTGGACATGACGCGTCGCGATCGTCAGATGGAAATGCGTCAGATGGGACGCCCGTGGGAAATCGGCAAAGCGTTCGATCTCTCCGCGCCCATTGCGCCATTACACAAAGCCGCTGAAACGCATAATGTGGATAACGCCCCTATTTGGCTACAGGTTAACGGCGAAGACCATCAACGCAGCGATATTCGTCACCTGATTTGGTCGGTGAATGAAACCATCAGCTATTTGTCCGGCTTTTTTGAATTGCAGCCAGGCGATTTGATTTTCACCGGTACGCCAGAGGGGGTGGGCGCAGTGGTGAAAGGGGATGTTATCACCGGGAACGTAGAAGGTCTGACGCCGATTGCTGTGAAAATTGTCTGAGGTGAACGATGAAGCTGTACAGTTTCTTTAATAGTTCGGCGTCTTATCGTGTACGTATTGCGCTGGCGTTAAAGGGGATTGATTACCAGACGGTGGGCGTCAATATTCGTATCGGCCAGCAGAATGAGCTGGCCTACCGACGGATGAATCCGGTAGGCCTGGTGCCGACGCTGGTCACTGATGACGGCGAATCGTTGGGGCAATCGCTGGCCATCGTCGACTGGCTGGACCGACATTTTCCGCAAACGCCGCTGCTGCCGACGAGCGACCCGGCGCGCAGCCAGGCGCTGGAAATTGTCTACGCTATCGCCTGCGATATACACCCAATCAATAACATGCGCGTGTTGCGCTACCTGACCGATGAGCTGAAGGTTAGCGAAGAGGATAAAAAACGCTGGTACGCCCACTGGATACAGCAAGGGTTAAGCGCGGTAGAGCAGCTATTGCGTAAAAGTCAGTCCGGACGATTCTGCGTGGGCGACGCGCCAGGCCTTGCGGACTGCTGCCTGATTCCTCAGTGGGCGAATGCGCTCAGGATGGGCTGCGATTTATCAGGCTATCCGCGCTGTAAAGCCGTTTATGACGCCTGCGTACAGCTACCGGCGTTTATTGCCGCCGCGCCGGAAAATCAACAAGATAAAATCCCGGCCTGAAAAGGAGAATGACCATGACTCACGTGACAAGCGCAATTATTGTAGGTGGCGGAATCGGCGGCGCGGCGACCGCGCTGTCGCTGGCGCGCCAGGGAATAAAAGTCATGCTGCTGGAAAAAGCGCACGAAATTGGCGAGATTGGCGCGGGTATTCAGCTTGGGCCGAACGCTTTTTCGGCGCTGGATAGTCTCGGTGTGGGCGATGTTGCCCGCCAGCGTGCGGTGTTTACCGATCACATTACCATGATGGATGCCGTGAATGCCGAAGAAGTGGTATGCATTGAAACCGGGCAAGCGTTCCGCGACCATTTTGGCGGGCCGTATGCGGTAATTCACCGGGTAGATATTCATGCAACGGTATGGGAAGCGGTGCTGACGCACCCTGGCGTGGAGTATCGTACCTCGACCCATATTGTCGATATCCGCCAGACGCCGGATGACGTTACGGTGTTTGATGAGCAGGGAAATAGCTGGACGGCGGATATTCTCGTGGGCTGCGACGGCGTTAAATCAGTCGTGCGGCAAAGTTTACTCGGCGACGCGCCGCGCGTAACGGGGCATGTAGTCTATCGGGCGGTGATTGATTGCGACGATATGCCGGACGATTTACGTATTAACGCACCGGTGCTGTGGGCAGGCCCGCATTGTCACCTGGTCCATTATCCGCTGCGCGGAGGCCAACAGTACAATCTGGTGGTGACATTCCACAGCCGCCAGCAAGAAGAGTGGGGCGTGAAAGACGGCAGTAAAGAAGAGGTGCTCTCTTATTTTGCCGGTATTCATCCCCGCCCGCGTCAGATGCTGGATAAGCCGACCTCCTGGCGCCGCTGGTCGACCGCCGATCGTGAGCCGGTCGCGAAATGGGGAACCGAGCGTATCACTCTGGTGGGCGACGCCGCGCATCCGGTGGCGCAATATATGGCCCAGGGCGCCTGTATGGCGCTGGAAGACGCCGTCACGCTGGGCAAAGCGCTGGAACGCTGCGACGGCGACGCGCAGCAGGCATTTGCGCTGTATGAGTCGGTGCGTATTCCCCGCACGGCGCGTATCGTCTGGTCTACCCGCGAGATGGGGCGTCTCTATCACGCCGCCGGGGTAGAGCGTCAGGTACGTAATCTGCTGTGGAAAGGGAAATCGCAGGAGGCGTTTTATCGCGGTATCGAATGGCTGTACGGCTGGAAAGAAGATAACTGTCTTGAGCCGCGTTGAGCACTTTATGTGACGTAGCGTGGCGTTTGCGCCGCCACCCGGCAAAAAGTTTTGCTCATCGCAGAGAGGCGTTATGATAGCGCCTCTTTTTTTGCTGTGGATACCGATATGCGTGTTTTACTGGCGCCGATGGAAGGCGTGCTCGACGCGTTAGTGCGCGAGCTGCTGACCGAAGTGAATGATTACGATCTCTGCATCACCGAATTTGTGCGCGTGGTGGATCAGCTGCTGCCGGTAAAAGTGTTTCATCGCATCTGCCCGGAGTTGCATCACGCCAGCCGCACGCCGTCCGGCACGCCGGTGCGTATTCAGCTTCTGGGCCAGTATCCGCAGTGGCTGGCGGAAAACGCCGCGCGGGCGACGGCGTTGGGATCGTATGGCGTGGACCTGAACTGCGGCTGTCCGTCAAAAGTGGTGAACGGCAGCGGCGGCGGCGCGACATTGCTCAAAGATCCCGAACTCATCTATCAGGGCGCGAAAGCGATGCGGGCCGCGGTACCGTCGCATCTGCCGGTGACGGTAAAAGTGCGTCTCGGCTGGGATAGCGGCGATAGAAAATTTGAAATCGCCGATGCGGTGCAGCAGGCCGGCGCCAGTGAACTGGTGGTGCATGGCCGTACTAAAGCGCAGGGCTACCGCGCCGAGCATATCGACTGGCAGGCGATCGGCGAAATACGCCAGCGTCTGACTATTCCGGTTATCGCTAATGGCGAAATCTGGGACTGGCAGAGCGCGCAGGCATGTATGGCGACCAGCGGCTGCGATGCGGTGATGATCGGCCGTGGGGCGTTAAATATTCCTAACCTGAGTCGGGTGGTGAAGTATAACGAGCCGCGTATGTCGTGGCCGGAAGTAGTGACGTTATTACAAAAATATACCCGGCTGGAAAAGCAGGGCGATACCGGTTTATACCATGTCGCGCGTATTAAACAGTGGTTGGGATATTTACGTAAGGAATATATTGAGGCGACGGAACTCTTTCAGTCGATTCGGGCGTTAAACCGTTCGTCCGAGATTGCGCGGGCGATTCAGGCTATTAAAATCTAATCTCTACAGCGTCCAGAACGTGTGCCGGGCAGATACTATCGCTGCCCGGCGCAGGAATCAGAAAATCATCTTAAACACGCCCGTTACCACCAACAGCCCAATCAGAAAAATAATTAAGATTGCCCATAAAAGAATTTTCATTGTTTGTCCCTTTATTGGTAAATACAAACAAAGTATAGGAAAGTATTAAGCCATCTGCTGCCTTGTTGGGCGCGGCGACGTTTAACTCATGAAGGCTGCTGGCGGGTATTGCAGCAAAATTGTTCATTTATTAACGAGTTAGTGGGGCTTTATACTGAAATATCACATCAAAAAATGTATTGCATGAAATTATTTGCTAATCATATAAATTTCAAAATATGTCTTTTGTTGTCTGATGATGTATTGCCACGCGTAACTAAAAAATAGATCGCCGTAAGACGTACTCTCTGCGCACCTTTTTTTATCAGAACACCTCCATGAATCGTAATTCTTTCCTTGCCGCGACAGCGAGCTTACCGCTTTTTATTTTGCTGGCGGGCTGCGCCCCTATGCACGATACCCGCCAGTCGCTGACCCAGCAGACGCCCTCTTCTCATGTTGATTCCAGCCTGCCGGCGGCATTGAAAAACGGTTGGCCGGATAGCCAGTGGTGGAAGGCGTATCACGATGCGCAGCTTGACGCGCTGATTGATAATGCCATACAGCATTCGCCGGATATGCAGGTGGCTGAACAGCGTATTCAACTGGCGGAAGCGCAGGCGAAAGCGGTTGAGGCGCAGGACGGCCCGCAGCTCGACTTTTCTGCCGACATTGAGCGCCAGCGAATGTCCGCGGAAGGGCTGATGGGGCCATTCGCGATTACCGACCCCGCGGCGGGAACGACCGGGCCGTGGTATACCAACGGTACATTCGGCCTGACGGCGGGCTGGGATCTGGATTTATGGGGGAAAAACCGCGCTGAAGTTACCGCGCGGATCGGGGCGGTCAAAGCGCGCGAAGCGGAGCAGGAGCAGACCCGACAACTGCTGGCAAGCGGCGTGGCGCGACTCTACTGGGAGTGGCAGACGCAGGCGGCGCTGAAAAATGTGCTGATGCAAATCGAGCATGAGCAGCAAAATGTGGTGACGGTAAACCGGGAGCTGTATCAACACGGCATTACTTCTTCTGTTGAAGGGGTCGAGACCGATATCGACGCCAGCAAAACCCAGCAGCAGCTGAATGACGTTAACGGTAAAATGAAGGTGATTGAAGCGCGGCTCAGCGCGTTAACCAACACGCAATCGGCGGCGCTCAAGCTGCGTCAGGTGAGTCTCCCCGCCGTTGAAAGCCAGTTACCGTCGCAACTGGGCTATTCTTTGCTGGCGCGCCGGGCGGATCTACAGGCCGCGCACTGGTACATTGAATCCTCGTTGAGCAGCATTGACGCCGCGAAGGCCGCGTTTTATCCCGATATCAATCTGATGGCTTTTTTACAGCAGGATGCGTTACATCTGAGCGATCTGTTCCGCCATTCCGCACAGCAATATGGCATTACCGGCGGGCTGACGCTGCCGATTTTCGACAGCGGCAGGCTGAATGCCAACCTCGATATCGCCAAAGCGCAAAGCAACCTTTCTATCGCCAACTACAACAAAGCGGTGGTAGATGCGGTTAATGATGTGGCGCGCGCCGCCAGTCAGGTAGAGACGCTGGCGCAGAAAAATCAGCATCAGCAGCAGATTGAGCATGACGCGCAGCGTGTGGTCGGTCTGGCGCAAGCGCGCTTTAATGCCGGCATTATTGCGGGTTCCCGCGTGAGCGAGGCCAAAATCCCGGCACTGCGCGAGCAGTGTAACGGCTTGCTGTTGCAGGGCCAGTGGCTGGATGCCTCTATTCAGCTTACCAGCGCGCTGGGCGGCGGTTATCATTCCTGATTTTTCCAGATGATTCAGACAGGGTTCCTATACTTAGGCTGTGTATGATTCATCCGGAGAGGAATATGACCAAAGTCGCAATTGTAACGGCATCAGATTCGGGAATTGGCAAAGCGTGTGCGTTGTTATTAGCACAAAACGGTTTTGATATTGGTATCACCTGGCATTCCGATGAACGCGGCGCGCAGGAGACGGCGAAAAAAGCAGCGCAGTTTGGTGTGCGGGCAGAGACCATTCATCTTGACCTGAGCCAGTTACCCGAGGGCGCGCAGGCCATTGAACATCTTATCCAGCGCCTGGGGCGCGTTGACGTGCTGGTCAATAATGCCGGGGCGATGACCAAATCCGCGTTTATTGATATGCCGTTTACGCAGTGGCGGCAAATTTTTACCGTGGATGTCGATGGCGCGTTTCTCTGCGCGCAGATCGCCGCCCGGCATATGATTAAACAAGGAGAGGGAGGGCGTATTATCAACATCACCTCCGTCCATGAGCATACGCCGCTTCCGCAAGCCAGCGCCTATACCGCGGCGAAACATGCGCTGGGGGGATTGACTAAATCCATGGCGCTGGAACTGATTGAACATCATATTTTGGTCAACGCCGTCGCGCCAGGCGCTATCGCCACGCCGATGAATGATATGGATGACAGCGACATTGAGCCGGGATCGGAACCCTCGATCCCTATTGCCCGACCGGGTTCTACGCATGAAATAGCCAGCCTCGTCGCCTGGCTGTGTTCGGAAGGAGCAAGCTATACCACCGGTCAGTCGCTGATTGTCGACGGCGGATTTATGCTGGCGAATCCGCAATTCAACGCCAAATAAACGCCGGGTGCCGGATGGCGGCGTTATGCCATCCGGATACCATCGGGTTTAACGGGCCTCCGCTTTGCCGCGTCTTTTCAGCCACCAGCGCACGCCCACTACCAGGACGATGGCCAGAATCAGCCAGACCCCGTGCCTGAGATGCTGATCGAGGTCGTGCAGCCATGGCGCGATCACCTCGCCGCCAAGATATCCCAGCGTGGTAAACAGCAGCGCCCAGATCAGCGCGCCTACAATATTCAGCGGCAGAAAAATTTTAGGCGGCAGGCGGCTGGCGCCAATCAGCAACGGGCCAACCACCCGGAAGCCATACATAAAACGCGTGCCGATCACAAACAGATACGGATGGCGTTGGATCATTTTCTGCGCGCGACGAATCTTCGTATGATAACGCGGGAAACGACGCAGGATCTTCCCGCCATAGCATCGTCCTAACAAGTAAAGTAGCTGATCGCCCATCATCCCTCCCAGCGCGACGGCCGCCGCCACCAGCGGAAACTTGAGCAATCCCTGATGCGCCGCGACGCCCCCCAACAGGGTAACGGTTTCACCTTCGGCCATACTGCCGATAACCAGCGCCGCATAGCCATAATGCGTAATAAGCGTGTTGATATCCATGCGTAAACCACCTCCGGCATTAAGCATACACCCTGGCAAGAGGCGTGCGTGGCAAAGCCGACGTTTTGCCGGAGACTATTTCGCTGTTGTTCATAAAATAACCAGAAACTGAATTATACTTGAACATACTGGCATCTGAGGCAGCAGAAGGGGGCAGTATGAACCATGTATGGGGGCTTTTTTCCCATCCCGATCGGGAAATGCAGGTGATCAAAAGCGAAAACGAAACCGTTTCGCATCACTATACGCACCATGTTTTGCTGATGGCGGCGATTCCCGTCGTCTGCGCCTTTATCGGCACGACGCAAATCGGCTGGAATTTTGGCGACGGCAACGTGTTACAACTCTCGCTGTTTACCGCTTTTGCGCTGGCGGTCTTGTTCTACGGCGTGATGCTGGCGGGCGTCGCGGTGATGGGACGCGTCATCTGGTGGATGGCGCGAAACTATCCGCAACGGCCATCGCTTGCGCGCTGTATGGTTTTTGCCGGCTATGTCGCGACGCCGCTGTTTTTAAGTGGTCTGGTGGCGCTCTATCCCCTGGTATGGCTATGCGCTTTGGTCGGCGCTGTCGCGCTCTTTTACACCGGCTATTTGCTGTATTTGGGTATTCCGACTTTCCTTAACATTAATAGAGAGGAAGGATTAAGCTTCTCCAGTTCGACGCTCGCTATCGGCGTGCTGGTCCTGGAGGTGCTACTGGCGATCACCGTGATCCTGTGGGGATACGGCTACCGCCTGTTCTGATGCGAAAAAGGGCTGGCGCAAAAGCCAGCAATGCAGCATTTGCTGACGATTCTTCTGTAGCGGCAACGCTGGCGTGCCGCTATGATGCCACTGCTAGCTTGAGTATAATCTTAGCTCAGGCGGTGTGCGTTACGACGCGCGTGAATCATTATCAGAAATCTCATCATGCTGAAATTCCGAGCTTCATTCCTGAGCCTTGCTCTGATGTTGGCCGTACCTTTTGCCCCGCAGGCCGTGGCGAAAACGGCAGCGACAACCGCGGCGTCTCAACCTGAGATTGCCTCCGGTAGCGCAATGATTGTTGATCTCAACACCAATAAAGTGATCTATTCGAACCACCCGGATCTGGTGCGTCCGATTGCCTCGATAACCAAATTAATGACGGCGATGGTCGTGCTCGACGCGCGATTGCCGCTGGATGAAATACTGAAGGTCGATATCAGCCAGACGCCGGAAATGAAAGGGGTTTACTCCCGCGTGCGCCTGAACAGCGAAATTAGCCGCAAAAATATGTTGCTGCTGGCGTTGATGTCATCCGAAAACCGTGCGGCGGCAAGCCTGGCGCACTATTATCCCGGCGGTTATAACGCGTTTATTAAAGCGATGAATGCGAAGGCGAAAGCGCTGGGCATGACGCATACCCGCTTCGTTGAGCCGACGGGGCTGTCGATTCATAACGTCTCGACCGCGCGGGATTTAACAAAACTGCTGATTGCCACGAAGCAATACCCGCTGATTGGCCAGCTAAGCACCACGCGCGAAGACATGGCGACATTCTCGCATCCGGCGTATACGCTGCCGTTTCGCAATACCAACCATTTGGTCTACCGTGATAACTGGAATATCCAGTTAACGAAAACCGGTTTTACCAATGCGGCGGGGCATTGCCTGGTGATGCGTACCGTGATCAATAACAAACCGGTCGCGCTGGTGGTCATGGACGCGTTCGGCAAATATACCCACTTTGCGGACGCCAGTCGCCTGCGTACATGGATTGAAACCGGTAAAGTCATGCCCGTTCCGGCTGCCGCGCTGAGCTATAAAAAGCAAAAAGCCGCGCAAATGGCGGCAGCCAGCGCCAGCGCCGGAGCGCAAACCGCACAGAACGATTAAGTCGCCGCAGGCCCGGCAGGCATCGCGCCGCCGGGCATTCACGGTAAACCGCACGGTGTTAATGCGTTTCGTCGGGCGTATTTTCCTGCCAGAATTTCCGCTTACTCGTTTTGCCGATACCGGGGTTCATACTGTTGGTTGGGTCATTTTGCCGATAAAAACGCGTCAGCGTTTCCGGCGCTTTATACAGATGTCCCACGTTGTGCTCCGCCGGGTATTGTGCCCCGCGCGCCTGCAACAGCTCCAGCATTTGCGCTTTCAGCGCATGGACGTCGACGCCTTTCTTCACGATATAGTCCTGATGAAAAACGTGGCACATAAAGTGACCGTAATAGAGTTTATGTACCAGTTGGCTGTCGATTTCCGGCGGCAGATGCTCGAACCAGTCGGTATCGTTGCGGCGCAGAGCGATATCCAGCGCCAGGATATCTTCCACTTCATCAGCGTGTACGGCCTGATAACGAATCGCCGCGCCAGCAGCGGCGAAGCGGTGCAGGAAGGCTTTGCTGCCTTCTTCCGGCGTACAGGTGAAGAAACCGCCCTCAGCGGATTTAAAAAATTCATTCAGCCAGCGTTGCGCTTCTGCGACGCCGTCTCCCGCCATTTTTAACAGCAGATGATGCTCATATTTATCGCGCCAGTTTTTCATTCGCGGCGGCAGATGGCTGGGAAACAGATGGCCGAATTTCTGCATCGCGCGGTCGGTGAAATGCGGACGGAAAAATTTTACTTTTTCCAGCATCGCATCGGTTCGGCCTTTTAGCGTGAAAAAGAATGGCATCTTGTCGGTGCCGAGTTTATCGATCATCAGAAAGGTATCTTTACCGTACTGCTCCGCAATATCGTAGATATCGCGATGCATATATTCTCCCGCCACTGGCAGATTGTCGAAGTTCGCCAGAATATGCCGACGGATTTCAGTCAGTACCGCGGGCTGATTGGTGCCGATATAAAAAACCTGCTGATTTTTTTCCGCTGCAAAGGTATCAAGGCGAACGGCAAAAACCGCCAGTTTTCCGGCGCAGCCGGAAGATTCAAACAAACGGTCCGGGTCGGCGTTATAGCGGGCGGGCGTATCGGCGTTGATATCTCGTACCCGCGTCACATAGTCGTGATCGTGCGCATGACGACCATCGTGACGCACATCCTCATCTTTAATCCGTTCGTCATCCAGCTTGCTCAGGATCTGCTCCGGCGTATGCCCAAGATCGATACCCAGATGATTGACCAGTTGCAGTTTGCCTTGCTCGTCAATACGGGCAAAGAGCGACATCTCGGTATAGGCCGGGCCGCGTTGCACCAGCGAGCCGCCGGAGTTATTACAGATGCCGCCGATGACCGACGCGCCGATACACGACGAACCAATCACCGAGTGCGGTTCACGGCCCAGCGGTTTAAGCGCTTTTTCCAGCGCATAGAGCGTCGTACCGGGCCAGGCCAGAACCTGTTGGCCGTTATCCAGTAAGTGCAGCTTATCCAGCCGCTGGGTGCTGATAATCACAATATCGCGATCGTAGTCGTTGCCGTTCGGCGTGGAGCCTTCCGTCAGACCGGTGTTGGCGGCCTGCATCAGAATAATTTTGTCAGCGTTAACGCAGGCGTTGAGCACACGCCACAGTTCCAGTAATGAACCCGGGAAAACAACGGCCAGCGCGTCGCCCTGACCGGAACGGAAACCCTTGCGATAGCGGGCGGTTTTGGCGGGGTCTGTCAGCAGGTGAGAATGGCCTACCAGGCGGGCCAGCTCATTCAGGAACGTTTTATTATCAGTCATTGTTATGGAAGACATTCTCCACTCCTTGTGGTGGGACAAAATATCAGCGTTAAGCATAGCGCTTGGTATGACAATACGCTTTCTCATTCAAATTGTCTCTGTGTTGGTGGTATTCATTTGCCGCCTTGATACCATTTGCTGGCGGCTGCGTATTCGACTGTGCGGAAAATTAGGAGAATAACCTTCGCTTTCTTCTCCTCTCGCGTTTAGGCTTATGGCAAACTGCGGTTTTTATTCTGTTTTTACCGCCTCGTCGGGATAAAGATAAAGAGAGACTCAACATGAAATGGTTATGTTCAGTAGGTGTTGCTGTGAGTCTGGCGATGCAGCCAGCATTGGCGGAAAACCTGTTTGGCAATCACCCGCTGACGCCCGAAGCGCGCGACGCGTTCGTCACCGATTTACTCAAGAAAATGACTGTCGATGAAAAAATTGGTCAGTTACGTCTGATCAGCGTCGGCCCTGATAACCCGAAAGAAGCGATTCGCGAGATGATCAAAGACGGGCAGGTAGGGGCGATTTTCAATACCGTCACCCGCCAGGATATCCGTCAAATGCAGGATCAGGTGATGGCATTGAGCCGCCTGAAAATTCCTCTCTTTTTTGCCTATGACGTGGTACACGGCCAGCGAACCGTCTTCCCGATAAGCCTCGGTCTGGCTTCTTCTTTTAATCTGGATGCGGTAAGAACCGTAGGACGCGTATCGGCGTATGAAGCGGCGGACGACGGTCTGAATATGACCTGGGCGCCGATGGTGGATGTCTCCCGGGATCCGCGTTGGGGACGCGCCTCCGAAGGCTTTGGCGAAGATACATATTTAACCTCCATCATGGGCGAAACCATGGTGAAAGCGATGCAGGGCAAAAGCCCGGCGGACCGCTATTCGGTGATGACCAGCGTGAAACATTTTGCCGCCTATGGCGCCGTTGAAGGCGGTAAAGAATACAACACCGTGGATATGAGTTCCCAGCGCCTGTTTAATGATTACATGCCGCCGTACAAAGCGGGGCTGGATGCGGGGAGCGGCGCGGTGATGGTGGCGCTGAACTCGCTGAACGGCACGCCTGCGACGTCAGATTCCTGGCTACTGAAAGATGTCCTGCGCGATGAGTGGGGCTTTAAGGGAATTACCGTTTCCGACCACGGCGCTATTAAAGAACTGATTAAACACGGTACCGCGGCCGACCCGGAAGATGCGGTGCGCGTGGCGCTAAAGGCAGGGGTGGATATGAGCATGGCGGATGAGTATTACAGCAAATATCTGCCGGGTCTGATTAAGTCGGGCAAAGTGACGATGGCGGAACTGGACGACGCGACGCGCCATGTGCTCAACGTAAAATATGACATGGGATTGTTTAACGACCCCTATAGCCATCTGGGGCCGAAAGAGAGCGACCCTGCGGACACCAATGCCGAAAGCCGCCTGCATCGTAAAGAGGCGCGGGAAGTGGCGCGGGAAAGTGTGGTACTGCTGAAAAACCGGCTGGAAACGCTGCCGTTGAAAAAATCGGGCACCATTGCCGTTGTTGGGCCACTGGCCGACAGTCAACGTGATGTAATGGGAAGCTGGTCTGCTGCTGGGGTCGCGAATCAGTCGGTGACGGTGCTGGCGGGTATTCAAAATGCCGTCGGCGATGGGGCGAAGATCCTCTATGCCAAAGGGGCGAATATCACTAACGATAAAGATATCGTCGATTTCTTAAACCTGTATGAAGAGGCGGTGAAAATCGATCCGCGCTCACCGCAGGCGATGATTGATGAGGCGGTGCAGGCGGCGAAACAGGCCGATGTGGTGGTCGCAGTGGTAGGCGAGTCGCAGGGGATGGCGCATGAAGCCTCCAGCCGTACCAATATCACCATTCCGCAGAGTCAGCGCGACTTAATCACCGCTCTGAAAGCCACCGGTAAGCCGCTGGTACTGGTATTAATGAACGGCAGACCGCTGGCGCTGGTAAAAGAAGATCAACAGGCCGATGCGATTCTGGAGACCTGGTTTGCCGGGACGGAAGGCGGCAACGCCATTGCCGATGTGCTGTTTGGCGATTACAACCCGTCAGGCAAACTGCCGATCTCCTTCCCGCGTTCGGTGGGACAAATTCCGGTCTATTACAGCCATCTCAATACGGGACGCCCGTATAATCCTGAAAAGCCAAACAAATACACCTCACGTTATTTTGACGAAGCAAATGGCCCGCTCTATCCGTTTGGTTACGGTCTGAGCTACACCACATTTACGGTGTCTGACGTCACGCTCTCCTCACCGACAATGCAACGCGACGGCAAAGTCACGGCCAGCGTAGAGGTCACGAACACCGGTAAACGCGAAGGGGCTACGGTCATCCAGATGTACTTACAGGATGTCACGGCGTCAATGAGCCGCCCGGTGAAGCAATTAAAAGGCTTTGAAAAAATCACCCTCAAACCCGGCGAACGTAAAACCGTGAGTTTCCCGATTGATATCGAGGCGTTGAAGTTCTGGAATCAGCAGATGAAATATGACGCGGAACCCGGCAAGTTCAACGTCTTTATCGGCGTGGATTCCGCTCGCGTTAAACAAGGATCGTTCGAGCTACTGTAAGCCTGCCGTCAACAGGGCGTGATAGCTGCGCCCTGTCTGGCAATGACTTTTCCTGTCCCCCCTTTTATTACCAGTCACGTCACTTACACTGGCGGAAAATCCCAGGTTAAACGCAGACTTTTCAACTATGCTTTTTTCTCAAGTCTCTGAAAAAGGCCGTAAAAGGATGAGGAAAGCATCATGACGATCTCAAAGCTATGGGTAAGTTCGCTGGCGTTGCTGGCGACGGTGAGTTTACCTCTACAGGCGGCATCGCCCGTGACGGTCGGGTCAAAGATTGATACCGAAGGCGCGCTGCTCGGCAACATGATTTTGCAGGTACTGGAAAGCCACGGCGTTAAAACGGTCAATAAAATTCAGCTCGGGACCACGCCAGTCGTTCGTGGCGCGATTACCGCCGGAGAGCTGGATATCTATCCGGAATACACCGGTAACGGGGCGTTCTTTTTTAAAGATGAAAACGATCCGGCATGGAAGAATGCAAAGCAAGGCTTTGAGAAAGTCAAAAAACTGGATGCGGAGCAGAATAAGCTGGTCTGGTTGACGCCTGCGCCGGCAAATAACACCTGGACCATCGCGGTACGCCAGGACATCGCGGAAAAAAATAAACTCTCCTCGCTTGCCGATCTCAGCCGTTATCTGAAAGAGGGCGGCACTTTTAAACTGGCGGCGTCTGCGGAATTTATCGAACGGGCGGATGCGCTGCCGGCATTTGAAAAAGCCTATGATTTTACCTTGAATCAGAACCAGCTCTTGTCGCTGGCGGGCGGCGATACGGCGGTCACGATCAAAGCCGCCGCGCAACAAACATCCGGCGTTAACGCCGCGATGGC
This sequence comes from Salmonella sp. SAL04214, assembly GCF_046550615.1. Taxonomy (NCBI): domain Bacteria; kingdom Pseudomonadati; phylum Pseudomonadota; class Gammaproteobacteria; order Enterobacterales; family Enterobacteriaceae; genus Salmonella; species Salmonella sp. SAL04214. Next base: position 263,260 of record NZ_JBGDXT010000005.1, on the reverse strand, counting down.
GTATGGTACCGACGGCCCGGTCGCCGCGCTGGGTCTGCAAACCCTGAGCGATCCGAAAGGCGTCCAGCCTATCTATGCCCCAGCGCCGGTAGTACGTGAATCGGTGTTACAGGCCTATCCTCAGATAGCCGACTGGCTACAGCCCGTTTTCGCCAGCCTTGATGAGAAAACGCTGCAACAGTTGAACGCCAGAATCGCCGTAGAAGGGCTGGATGCGAAAAAAGTCGCCGCAGATTACCTCCGACAAAAAGGGTGGGTGAAGTAATCTGTGAGTGATGCTGCCAAAAAAATCACGGTTAATCGTGTGCTGTTGCTGTTGGTTGTTCTGACCTTGCTTGCTGTCGCGCTGCCTTTCATTAATTACGCCCCGAATCGTCTGGTGAGCGGCGAGGGGCGCCAGTTATGGGAGATCTGGCCGGCGACCATCTGGATGCTGACTGGCGCGGGATGCGCGCTGTTTACGCTGTGCTTTGTACCCGGTAAACGCGGTAGCATACTGACGCTGATGATGGCGCAGACGCTTTTTATTGTCATGCTGTGGGGAGTCGGCAGGGCGGCGACCCAGTTGGCGGAGGAGGGCAGCCCGCTGGCGCGTACCAGTCTGGGAAGTGGATTGTGGCTGGGCCTCGGTCTGATGCTGCTGGCCTGTAGCGATGCGATCCGCCGTATTACCGTTGGGCCGCTGTGGCGCTGGTTGCTGCACGCGCAAATTGTCATTGTCCCGCTGGCGCTGCTGTTTTCAGGCACGTTCGACAACCTCTCGCTTCTGAAAGAGTATACCAACCGCCAGGATGTTTTCGATGCCGCGCTGGTGCAACATTTAATGTTACTGGCGGGCACGGTGCTGCCGGCGCTGGCGATCGGACTACCGTTGGGCGTCTGGTGTTATTTTTCCGCCTCACGCCAGGGGCCGGTGTTTACCGTACTGAATGTGATCCAGACTATTCCTTCCGTCGCGCTGTTTGGCCTGCTGATCGCGCCGTTGGCCGGGCTGGTGAAACAGTTTCCGTGGCTTGCCGCATTCGGCGTCGCGGGAACCGGCATGACGCCTGCGCTGATAGCGCTGGTGCTCTATGCGTTATTGCCGCTGGTGCGCGGCGTGGTCGCCGGGCTCAATCAGGTGCCACGCGATGTGCTGGAGAGCGCAAGAGCAATGGGAATGAGTAGCGGCCAGCGCTTCAGGCATGTGCAACTGCCGCTGGCGCTGCCGGTCTTTTTACGTAGCCTGCGGGTAGTAATGGTCCAGACAGTGGGAATGGCCGTCGTCGCCGCGCTGATTGGCGCGGGAGGTTTCGGCGCGCTGGTGTTTCAGGGGCTATTGAGCAGCGCCATTGATTTAGTCCTGTTGGGCGTCATTCCGGTGATTGCGCTGGCGGTAGTGATCGACGCGCTGTTTGATTTATGGATCGCGTTTTTGAAGGGAGCAACCGATGATTGAATTTAACCATGTCAGTAAAACCTTCGGCGATCAACAGGCTGTTAGCGACCTCAATTTGCACTTTAGCGAAGGCAGCTTTTCGGTGTTAATTGGCACCTCCGGTTCGGGAAAATCGACCACTCTGAAGATGATTAACCGGCTGGTAGAGCATGATAGCGGAACGATCCGTTTTGCCGGGGAAGAGATCCGCAGCCTGCCGGTGCTTGAACTGCGCCGTCGCATGGGCTATGCCATTCAGTCTATCGGCCTTTTTCCCCACTGGACGGTGGCGCAAAATATCGCCACCGTACCGCAACTACAAAAGTGGTCGCGTGCGCGGATTAACGATCGTGTTGATGAACTGATGGCATTATTGGGTCTGGAAAGCGCGCTGCGCGATCGCTATCCGCATCAGCTTTCCGGCGGGCAACAGCAGCGGGTCGGCGTTGCGCGGGCGCTGGCTGCCGATCCGCAGGTATTGCTGATGGACGAGCCTTTCGGCGCGCTTGATCCGGTAACGCGCGGCGCATTGCAGCAGGAGATGACCCGCATTCATCAGCTACTGGGGCGCACCATCGTACTGGTGACGCACGACATCGACGAGGCGCTACGCCTCGCCGACCATCTGGTGCTGATGGACGGGGGCAATGTTATCCAACAGGGATCGCCGCTTTCTATGCTGACCTCGCCGGAAAATGATTTCGTGCAGGCGTTTTTTGGCCGCAGCGAGCTGGGCGTAAGGCTGCTTTCGTTACGTAGCGTAGGCGATTATGTACGTCGGCATGAACAGCTCAGCGGCGACGCGCTGGTGGAAGAGATGACGCTACGCGATGCGCTATCGATGTTTGTCGCCCGTCGGTGCGACGTCCTGCCAGTGGCGAATCAGCAGGGCGAGCCCTGCGGTACGCTCCATTTCCGCGATCTGCTTTCGGAGACGTCCCCTCGTGAAACGACTGTGTGATCCGCTTCTCTGGCTTATTGTTCTGTTCTTGCTTCTGCTGTTTGGATTGCCTTATAGCCAGCCGTTCTTCGCCGCGCTGTTTCCCGATTTACCGCGCCCGGTCTACCAACAGGAGAGTTTTGCCGCCCTCGCGCTCGCCCATTTCTGGTTGGTGGGCATCTCAAGTCTGTTTGCCGTCGTGGTGGGCGTCGGCGCAGGGATTGCGGTCACGCGAGAAAGTGGGAAAGAGTTTCGTCCCCTGGTGGAGACTATCGCCGCCGTCGGGCAGACCTTTCCGCCGGTCGCGGTACTGGCGATCGCGGTACCCGTCATGGGTTTTGGTCAGCAACCGGCCATTATCGCCTTGATCCTGTATGGGGTGTTGCCCATCCTGCAGGCGACCCTGGCCGGGCTGGGCGCGGTGCCTGCCAGCGTGATGAGCGTTGCCAGCGGTATGGGAATGAGCCGTCGCCAACAGTTGTATCAGGTTGAGCTGCCGCTGGCCGCGCCGGTGATTCTGGCGGGCATCCGAACCTCGGTGATTATCAATATTGGTACGGCGACCATCGCTTCAACGGTGGGGGCCAGTACGTTAGGCACGCCGATCATTATCGGGCTTAGCGGCTTTAATACGGCCTATGTTATCCAGGGGGCGCTGCTGGTGGCGCTGGCGGCGATCATTATCGATCGCCTGTTTGAAAGGCTGACGCGCGCGCTTACCCGGCACGCAAAATAAAACTGTAACCTGCCAGCATCACGCCGCCGATACCGCCAATAGCCATCAGCAGGAAAAGGGCGATCACCCCGATTTTCGCTACGCGCATTATGTACTCCTTATGTTAATAAAAGGAGTATACATTAAAGCGAATTTGTTAGCTGCTGTTTAAACGCCAAGGGGATGAATGTCGCGTCCCTGGGCGCGCCATGCCAGGAGTTGCTGCTGCTGCGCCAGCGTCTGGTTTTCTCCGCACCATACCAGTAACGTCTTGCCGTCAAACAGTTCCGGGCGGAACTGGCTAAGCGAATGCGCCAACACGTCGATTCGCCATCCCTGTTGGCTGGCGACCCAACCTTCCAGCCACAGGCGGGTGGTATCATGGATATTCCAGCCGATCACCAACGCATCTTTTCCCTGTTTCTTACGCGCAGACGCCAGGCAGAGCGCAATATAGTTGATCAGGATACCGTCAAGAATGCCGAGCAGCGCCTGAAGGGCAGGTTGTTGGCACTGTAATCGTCGCCGCAGCGGGACGAACAGGTTAGTGGTCAATGTTTGGGCTGGATAATCCTGACCGCGTTCTTTGACCCATAACCGTAAACTGTGCAGATTACTGCTTTGCAGGTAGTGCAGCAGGATCTCCTGCTGTTCGCGCCAGCCGTTAGGTTGTTCGCTACTGTCGCTACTGAGCAGCACTTTGACTTTGCTGACCTGGACGCCGTTATCTATCCAGCGCTTGATTTCGCGGATTCTGTCGATATCGGCATCGTTAAACAGACGATGACCGCCATCCGTTCGCTGTGGTTTTAAAAGTCCATAACGTCTCTGCCACGCGCGCAACGTGACAGGATTGATATCACAAAGCAAAGCCACTTCACCAATTGTGTAAAGCGCCATCGTTTCACCCTTGCTCGCGAGGTCCCGGTTTAACTTTAGACGCTCTTTTAGGAACCAGGAAGTTTTGCCTGTTTTTTATGCATTAAAACGCGAAGTAGCGGGTTGCGGCGCGGCGTTTAAGTGATCGTATTCACGAATTCATATTTTTATGCAACAGTTCAAAGAAAGTTAATCGTACTCAATGTATGTTACGCGCTTTTAATTGAAGTGTGGTTTGCGGGTATGTACGAGTTTAATCTGGTGTTGCTGCTGCTTCAGCAGATGTGCGTGTTTCTGGTCATTGCGTGGCTAATGAGTAAAACGCGCCTGTTCATCCCGCTTATGCAGGTCACGGTTCGTCTGCCGCACAAGCTCCTGTGTTACGTCACGTTTTCTATCTTCTGCATTATGGGCACTTATTTTGGGCTGCATATCGAAGATTCAATTGCCAATACCCGCGCGATTGGCGCGGTGATGGGCGGCCTACTCGGCGGGCCGGTCGTCGGCGGGCTGGTCGGTCTGACCGGTGGGTTACATCGGTATTCTATGGGCGGCATGACGGCGCTGAGCTGTATGATTTCCACCATCGTCGAAGGGCTGCTGGGCGGGTTGGTACACAGCGTTCTCATACGTCGCGGACGCCCGGACAAAGTGTTTAGCCCGCTGACGGCGGGAGCAATTACGTGTGTTGCCGAACTGGTGCAGATGCTGATTATTTTATTGATAGCCAGGCCGTTTGACGATGCTCTGCATCTGGTCAGTAATATTGCCGCGCCGATGATGGTGACGAATACCGTTGGCGCCGCGCTGTTCATGCGTATTTTGCTCGATAAGCGCGCCATGTTCGAAAAATATACTTCGGCATTTTCTGCTACCGCGCTGAAGGTCGCCGCGTCAACGGAGGGGATTCTGCGTCAGGGATTTAACGAAGTGAACAGTATGAAGGTGGCGCAGGTGTTATATCAGGAGCTGGATATCGGCGCCGTCGCCATCACCGATCGCGAAAAACTGCTGGCTTTTACCGGTATTGGCGACGATCACCATCTACCGGGCAAACCCATTTCATCAGGTTATACGCTGAAAGCAATTGAAACCGGAGAGGTGGTTTATGCCGATGGCAACGAAGTGCCGTACCGCTGTTCGCTACACCCGCAGTGTAAACTCGGCTCGACGCTGGTGATCCCGCTGCGTGGCGAAAATCAGCGAGTCATGGGCACCATTAAATTGTACGAAGCGAAAAACCGGCTGTTCAGCTCAATTAACCGCACCCTGGGAGAGGGGATTGCGCAGCTTTTATCCGCGCAAATCCTGGCCGGTCAGTATGAACGGCAGAAGGCGTTGCTGACACAGTCAGAGATCAAGCTGTTACACGCGCAGGTGAATCCGCATTTTCTGTTTAACGCGCTCAATACCATTAAAGCGGTGATTCGCCGCGACAGCGAACAGGCCAGCCAACTGGTGCAGTACTTGTCGACCTTTTTTCGCAAAAATTTAAAACGCCCGTCGGAAATCGTCACGCTGGCGGATGAAATTGAACACGTGAACGCTTATCTGCAAATTGAAAAAGCGCGCTTTCAGTCGCGTCTGCAGGTACAGCTTGATGTTCCATCGACGCTTTCACGTCAGAAATTGCCTGCGTTTACGTTACAGCCGATTGTTGAGAACGCCATTAAACATGGCACGTCGCAACTGCTTGATACCGGCAACGTCGCTATTCGCGCCCGGCGCGAAGGGCAGCATTTGATGTTAGATATTGAAGATAATGCGGGACTGTATCAGCCTTCCGCCGGCAGTAGCGGGCTGGGGATGAGTCTGGTGGATAAACGTCTGCGCGAACACTTTGGCGATGATTATGGTATTAGCGTGGCCTGCGAGCCGGACTGTTTTACCCGAATTACATTACGACTTCCACTGGAGGAGGACGCATGATTAAAGTGCTGATTGTGGATGATGAGCCGTTAGCGCGGGAAAATCTGCGGATTTTGCTCCAGGGGCAGGATGACATTGAGATTGTGGGGGAGTGCGCGAACGCGGTAGAAGCGATTGGCGCGGTACATAAGCTGCGACCTGATGTGCTGTTTCTGGATATTCAGATGCCGCGTATCAGTGGACTGGAGATGGTAGGAATGCTTGATCCGGAACACCGCCCGTATATCGTTTTTTTAACCGCGTTTGACGAATACGCCATCAAAGCCTTTGAAGAACACGCTTTTGATTATCTGCTCAAGCCGATAGAGGAGAAACGGCTGGAAAAAACGTTACATCGTCTGCGTCAGGAGCGCAGTAAACAGGATGTTTCGTTGTTGCCGGAAAACCAGCAGGCGCTTAAATTCATTCCCTGTACCGGACACAGCCGGATCTATTTGTTGCAAATGGATGATGTCGCCTTTGTCAGTAGCCGTATGAGCGGCGTTTATGTGACCAGCAGTGAAGGTAAAGAGGGGTTTACCGAGCTGACGCTGCGCACGCTAGAAAGCCGGACGCCGCTACTGCGTTGTCATCGTCAGTTTCTGGTGAATATGGCCCATTTGCAAGAAATTCGGCTGGAGGATAATGGGCAGGCAGAGCTGATTTTACGCAACGGCCTGACGGTGCCGGTAAGCCGTCGCTATCTGAAAAGTTTAAAAGAGGCGATTGGCCTGTAAAAGACTGTTAGAATATCGTTTTGCCATAGAAACGACCGAAGGCCTCATGCTGAGTAACGATATTCTGCGTAGCGTGCGCTACATTTTAAAAGCTAATAATACCGATCTGGCGCGTATCCTGGCGCTGGGTAACGTTGATGCTACGCCGGAGCAGATAGCAATCTGGTTGCGCAAAGAAGAGGAAGAGGGGTTTCAGCGTTGCCCGGATATCGTGTTGTCCTCATTTCTCAATGGCCTCATTTATGAAAAACGCGGCAAAGATGAGGCGGCGCCTGCATTGACGGCGGAACGTCGTATCAACAACAATATTGTGCTGAAAAAGCTGCGTATCGCCTTTTCGCTAAAAACAGATGATATCCTGGCGATACTTACCGGTCAGTTGTTTCGTGTCTCAATGCCAGAGATCACTGCGATGATGCGCGCGCCGGATCATAAGAACTTCCGCGAATGCGGCGATCAGTTTATGCGTTATTTTCTGCGCGGTCTGGCGGCCCGTGAACACACGGCGAAGTAATTCTGCGGTATTGTTCCCGGCAGCGTCCTGTCTGACCGGGAAAACGCATTATTATACTAATTGATTCTATGATACCCGCTCTCTTCCAACAGTTTCTGCGAGCGAATCATTGACAGATAGTACGCGGAACAGTTGTCAATTGATGATCCTGGCAATTTACAGAGGTTGCTTATTTTTGCCTGGGTAAAATCAATATCCACATATTCCGTAGCATAGCTATCATAATAGTCGATTCGTTCAGTCAAACCCGGCATACCCTGATAAGCTTCGCCGACTTGACTCAGCATTTTTTGTGCTTCTTCTTTATTATTGGCTTTCAGGGTTTTATAAAGTATTTTATGTTCAGATATTTGACGTAAAACGATATCCCCTTTGTAGTAATAGGTTAACTTGATTTCAATACCGTTGAGATTACCTGCATAGCGTTGTATTTCCTCTGACTCTTTGTTAGCGGCTATCTTCTTGATAAACGCTGTCATGTTATTTTGCTTTCCCTGGGGAGTATCGTTTTTCTGATCGCAGCCAGTTATGCTAACCGATAAAGAGAGCGCGAATAGTGGCAGTGCCATAAGGCGTAGAACCCGCATAACAATTCCTTGTCGTTAAGTATTGGTGTGGCCAGGAATTCAGGGATTATAGGCTTTGGCGAGGGGACTTACAGCGAGGCTGTCTTTTTTCGGAATTCATAAAGAAAAGACGCTGCCGAAGCAGCGCCCTGAGCGACTTTACCAGTCGATGCAATACATTATGCCTGCCAGTTATTTCGCTTCTTTAAAACCAGCAGCCTCCAGCAGCGTCTGGGTTTGTTTCATGCTGATACCTTTGCTGGTATCGCCGGACACCATTGTCCCTGAGATTTGCTGTAACGCTTTAAAGTCCACTTTTTCCATATCCACAGAGACGTTTTCCTGGGCATAGGTATCTTCATAGGTTAATTTTTCTTCCACTCCGGCGATATTTTTATATTTCGCGCTCAGCGGATCGAGAATTTTGGCGGCATCTTCTTTCGTTTTAGCGCCTACAGTGGCATAGCTGATTTTACTTTCAGACGTCTGCTTAATGATTTTGTCACCTTTATAGGTGTAAGTAATTGAAATTTCTGTCCCCGCCAGGTTTGCGTTAAAGGTCTTTGATTCTTCTTTATCGCCACAGCCAGCAAGAGAGAACACCAGTACGGAAGCCAAAGCCGCGGACAATAACTTGCCAGAAATTTTCATCTAAAACTCCATTTTATATAATGATTGGGTTTTTAAAATAATTTCAATGAATTAATTTAACCCAGTAATAGCAATGTATCAGGGAGAGATAGAATATGACTTTTAGCCGTTATTTAGCAGTCCGGATATGGAGTCTTAACGCTATTGCTTATTAAGGAAAAAGTTAAAACACGCGGATGGGGTGATATGCCAGTCAGGATTAAGCGGTTAAAAAAGCCGGAGCATGCTCCGGCTTGTTGCTTATTTCACCTGTTGGCCAGGCTTCGCGCCGTCATCAGGGCTTAACAGGAAGATATCTTTCCCGCCAGGTCCTGCGGCCATCACCATTCCCTCGGAGACGCCAAAGCGCATTTTACGCGGCGCGAGGTTGGCGACCATTACCGTCTGGCGGCCAATCAGTGCCTGCGGGTCCGGGTAGGCGGAACGAATGCCGGAGAAGACGTTACGCTTCTCGCCGCCCAGATCCAGCGTCAGGCGCAGCAATTTGTCAGAACCGTCTACGAACTCAGCGTTTTCAATCAATGCTACGCGCAGGTCAATTTTGGCGAAATCGTCAAAGGTGATGGTTTCCTGAATCGGGAAGTCGGCTAACGGGCCGGTAACCGGCGCGGCTGCGGCTTTCACCTCTTCTTTAGACGCTTCAACCAGCGCTTCAACTTGCTTCATGTCGATGCGATTGTAGAGCGCCTTAAAGGTGTTGACCTTGTGACCGAGCAGCGGCTGTTCGATGGCATCCCAGTTCAGTTCGCTGTTCAGGAAGGCTTCAACGCGTTCAGAAAGCGTCGGCAGTACCGGCTTCAGATACGTCATCAGCACGCGGAACAGGTTGATGCCCATCGAGCAAATGGCCTGCAGGTCCGCGTCGCGGCCTTCCTGTTTAGCCACCACCCACGGCGCTTGCTCGTCAACATAACGGTTAGCGACGTCGGCCAGCGCCATAATCTCACGGATAGCTTTGCCGAATTCACGGCTTTCCCATGCTTCGCCAATCACCGCAGCGGCGTCAGTAAAGGTTTTATACAATTGCGGATCGGCCAGTTCAGCCGCCAGCACGCCGTCGAAACGCTTATTGATAAAGCCTGCGTTACGGGATGCCAGGTTGACTACTTTATTGACGATATCGGCATTGACGCGCTGGACAAAGTCTTCCAGGTTCAGGTCGATGTCATCAATGCGTGAAGAAAGCTTCGCGGTGTAGTAGTAGCGCAGGCTGTCGGCGTCAAAGTGTTTCAGCCAGGTGCTGGCCTTAATAAAGGTGCCGCGAGACTTAGACATCTTCGCGCCGTTCACCGTCACGTAACCGTGAACGAACAGGTTGGTCGGCTTACGGAAGTGGCTGCCTTCCAGCATGGCAGGCCAGAACAGGCTGTGGAAATAGACGATGTCTTTGCCGATAAAGTGGTACAGCTCGGCGTCGGAGTCTTTTTTCCAGTACTCATCAAAACTGGTCGTGTCACCGCGCTTATCGCACAGATTTTTGAAGGAGCCCATATAGCCAATCGGCGCGTCCAGCCAGACGTAGAAATATTTGCCCGGCGCGTTCGGGATTTCGAAACCAAAATACGGCGCGTCGCGGGAGATGTCCCACTGTTGCAGGCCGGATTCAAACCATTCCTGCATTTTGTTCGCCACCTGCTCCTGCAGCGCGCCGCTGCGGGTCCACGCCTGCAGCATTTCGCTGAATGATGGCAGGTCAAAGAAAAAGTGCTCGGAGTCACGCATTACCGGCGTCGCGCCGGACACCACGGATTTTGGTTCGATAAGTTCGGTCGGGCTGTAAGTTGCGCCGCAGACTTCGCAGTTATCGCCGTACTGGTCTGCGGATTTACATTTCGGGCAGGTGCCTTTCACAAATCGGTCCGGCAGGAACATGCCTTTTTCCGGATCGTAGAGTTGAGAGATGGTGCGGTTCTTAATAAAACCGTTCTCTTTCAGGCGCGTATAAATCAGCTCGGACAGCTCGCGATTCTCGTCGCTGTGCGTTGAGTGGTAGTTGTCGTAGCTAATATTAAAACCGGCGAAATCGGTCTGGTGCTCCTGGCTCATTTCACCGATCATTTGCTCCGGCGTAATACCAAGCTGCTGCGCTTTCAGCATGATCGGCGTGCCATGAGCGTCATCGGCACAGATGAAGTTAACCTCATGGCCGCGCATTCGCTGGTAACGGACCCAGACATCAGCCTGGATGTGCTCCAGCATATGGCCGAGGTGGATAGAGCCGTTGGCGTACGGCAGCGCGCACGTTACCAGAATTTTCTTCGCGACTTGAGTCATAGTGGGTATTACTTCTTCTGTTGTAAAAAAGGGCTTTGATAGTACCAAAATGGTAATTACTGCGCCAATCGATAAGGGCATTTATCCGTAAATGAATAATTGTTACCGCTGGAGTAAACTACAAAGTTACAATCGTACTTTTCAGAACTACAAAAGGAGTCGGGATGAACGAACAATCCCAGGCCAAATCACCAGATACCCTGCGAGCGATGGTCGCCGGGACGCTGGCGAATTTTCAGCACCCAACCCTGAAGCATAACCTCACCACGCTTAAGGCGTTGCACCACGTCGCCTGGATGGATGATACGCTGCACGTTGAGCTGGTCATGCCGTTCGTCTGGAACAGCGCGTTTGAGGTCTTAAAAGAGCAATGCAGCGCCGATCTGTTACGTATTACAGGCGCAAAAGCGATCGACTGGAAACTGTCGTACAACATTGCGACGCTGAAACGCGTCAAAAATCAGCCTGGCATTAATGGCGTGAAAAACATCATTGCCGTGAGCTCCGGTAAAGGCGGGGTGGGTAAATCGTCCACGGCGGTAAACCTGGCGCTGGCGTTAGCGGCTGAAGGCGCAAAGGTCGGGGTTCTCGATGCCGATATTTACGGTCCGTCGATCCCAACCATGCTTGGCGCAGAAGATCAGCGCCCGACATCGCCAGACGGTACGCATATGGCGCCGATTATGTCTCACGGCCTGGCGACCAACTCGATCGGCTATCTGGTAACTGACGATAACGCAATGGTATGGCGCGGCCCAATGGCCAGTAAGGCGCTGATGCAGATGTTGCAGGAGACGCTGTGGCCGGATCTGGATTATCTGGTACTGGATATGCCGCCGGGAACCGGGGATATTCAGCTAACGCTGGCGCAGAACATTCCTGTTACCGGCGCGGTGGTGGTGACTACGCCGCAAGATATCGCGTTAATCGACGCCAAAAAAGGTATCGTGATGTTCGAGAAGGTGGAAGTGCCGGTGCTCGGCATTGTGGAAAATATGAGTATGCATATTTGTAGCAACTGCGGCCATCACGAACCGATCTTCGGCACGGGCGGCGCGCAGAAGCTGGCGGAAAAATACCATACTCAGCTTCTGGGTCAGATGCCGTTGCATATTAGTCTGCGCGAAGATCTCGATCGTGGTACGCCGACGGTGGTTAGCCGTCCGGAGAGCGAATTTACCGCGATCTATCGCGAACTGGCCGATCGCGTTGCGGCACAGCTTTACTGGCAGGGTGAAGTGATTCCGGGAGAAATCGCCTTCCGCGCGGTGTAATTTCTGGCGTTAAATTTTATTCACCGCATCAATGATATATTGATGTGGTGAATATATGGAATGGAAAAGCTGCGTAATATTGTTTATCCTGCCTGTATAATCCATGTCTTTTTCTGAATAATTCGCCTCAATGCATCATTTGAATTGATCAAACCTATCTCATTAATCTACCATTCCAATTGGTTTTAGCAGGGACGTTAATACATAATTCAACGGAAAAATGGCTTGTACGCTGTTTTCCACTTAAAACAGGAATAATGAACGCAATGAAGAAAAGTTTATTCTTGGGATTTATAACTTTGGCTTATGGAATGAGTTTACAGGCTTTGGCTTCTGATACGGCAACCTTAACCATTACCGGGAGGGTTGTTGAACCAACATGCAGTACTGATGTTGTGAATAATACGGTGCAGCAGCGATGTGGTCAGACTCTTCATCATACAGATATTAACAATGTTACCCCCACTCCTGCACAAGGCATTGTTACTGAAATTGTCGCTGTTCCTGGGGATTCCACACGACAGATAGTGTTAAATCGCTACGACTAAGAAAATATATTGTTTATTAAGCCTTTATCATTTTGATGAATGATAGAGGCTTTTTTTATTTGCGATACAAATAATTATTGTCAATTAATTACGCTAATTTATTAGATTTTAAAATAGTACTCACCTTCACTTATTTGCTACAACTATATTGATATTTGTAACTTGTTTTAAATCAATAAAACAACACGTTTACATTGCAGTAACGTTTTTGGTGTGCGAATTTAAATCCAAGAGTTAACCCTCTTAACAAATAGAAATTATTTTATTAAGGAAGATACTATGAAACGTTCAATTATTTCTGCTGCTGTACTGTCTGCTGTATTTATGAGTGCTGGGGCGTTTGCTGAAGATACCGGAACTTTAAACATTATTGGCACAGTAGTTGGAACATCATGCCAGTTTGTGTCAGGAAATAATTCAGAGGATGTGGTGTTAAGTCAGGTTGAAACTAATGTATTTGATACGATGAGTCCCGGTTCGATTTATACACCAATCACGGAACAGACCACACATCTCAAAATTTACTGCCCAGGTATTGAAGAAGGAAAAAGTCTGAATATTACTGTCAAGGCACCAACTTTAGATGCTGAAGGTGTAATTGGAAATACGTTACCTGATGGTGCTAAAGGTGTCGGTTTTGCTTTGAAATATAAAAACAAAGCTGTTGATCATAGCTCAAATAATATCATCGTGGGAGCCACAGATTTTGACTCAGATAAGATCTATACGATTCCACTGGATGTTTATTATGCTAAGCAAGGTACTGACGCAGTAACGTCAGGGGATGTGAACGCTACCGTAACACTGCAAGCTGCATATAATTGATTTGTAGGCCGGCATAACCTGCCGGCCTTTTATAAGGTAGTTACCCATGAAAAAACTTCTTTTTTTTTCGCTGTTCTTCATTTCAACGGCAAATGCCGGTGTGGTTATTTACGGTACTCGCATTATCTATCCAGCAGAGAAAAATGAAGTACTGGTGCAGTTAATGAATCAGGGTGGGCGTTCTTCATTGGTTCAGTCGTGGATTGATGATGGAGATACATCGTTACCACCGGAAAAGATTAAGGTTCCATTTTTGCTAACACCTCCTGTTGCGAAGGTGGCTGGGGATTCAGGTCAGCAGATTAAAATTAAAAAAATGCCAAATATGCTACCAAATAATAAAGAAAGTTTGTTTTATCTCAACGTACTGGATATTCCACCAAACAATCCAAATAGTACCGGTAAAAATGTATTGAAATTTGCCATGCAGAATCGCATCAAATTATTCTATCGGCCTAAAGGAATTGCCCCAGTTAATAGAGGTACTTTTCAGAAACTGTCCATGAAACGTACTGCTAGTAGTTATTCTATTCAGAATGATACAGCTAATTGGGTCACGATAATAGAAGTTAAAGTTAATGGTGTTAAAATAAATAATGAAAGTATTATGCTTGCACCGTTCTCCAGTGCAGATGTGGCATTAAAAAGTGCTAATGCCAATCAGTATAAAATGACCATTATTGACGATCACGGTAATTATATTAGCGATAACGTCAGCTTAAAATAACAGGAGCTGGTTATGTTAAGGATGACTCCGATTGCTTCGGCGGTATTACTGTTGCTACTCGGCATTGACGCCCATGCCGCAGAAGAAACGTTTGATACAAATTTTATGATGGGTGGAATGAAAGGTGAGAGGGTTTCTGATTTTCGCCTCGATGATAACCAACCCCTGCCAGGCCAATATGATATTGACATCTACGTCAATAAGCAGTGGCGTGGTAAGTATGATATTACTATTAAGGATAATCCGGATGACACCTGTTTATCCCGCGATGCATTAACGCGTCTGGGGATAAATATACAAGCGTTGGACAAGCAGAATGAATGCCCAACCTTGAAGCAGGCGGTACAAGGGGGCAGTTATGCCTGGAATATTGGCACGTTTCGTCTGGATCTTAGCGTTCCGCAGGCGTTTGTCGATGAACTTGAGCAAGGGTATGTTCCTCCGGAAAACTGGGATCGTGGCATTAATGCCTTCTATACCTCGTACTATGCCAGCCAGTATTACAGCGACTATAAGGATTCTGGCAACAGTAAAAGTACCTACGCGCGTTTCACCAGCGGGTTAAACCTGCTGGGCTGGCAGCTGCATTCCGATGCCAGCTATAACAAAACCGATGACAGCAGCGGGGAGTGGAAAAGCAACACCCTGTATTTGGAGCGCGGCATCCCACAAATTCTGGGCACTCTGCGTGCCGGGGATATGTATACCTCATCAGATATTTTCGATGCGGTGCGTTTTCGTGGCGTACGGCTGTATCGCGATATGCAGATGCTGCCGAACTCAAAACAGAATTTTACGCCGCTGGTGCAGGGGATTGCGCAAAGTAACGCGCTGGTCACCATCGAACAGAACGGTTTTGTGGTTTACCAGAAAGAGGTTCCGCCAGGCCCGTTCTCTATTGCGGATTTACAGTTGGCAGGCGGCGGTGCGGATCTTGATGTTAGCGTCAAAGAGGCTGACGGATCGGTAACAACCTATCTGGTGCCCTATGCTGCGGTGCCCAATATGTTGCAGCCGGGTGTTTCAAAATATGATTTTGCGGCAGGGCGTAGCCATATCGAAGGCGCCAGCAACCAGACCGATTTTGCGCAGATGAGCTACCAATACGGGCTGAATAATCTCTTAACGCTGTACGGCGGCACCATGCTGGCGGATAACTACAATGCATTTACGTTGGGTACTGGCTGGAATACGCGTATCGGCGCGATTTCCGTCGATATGACACAATCGCATAGCAAGCAAGACAATGGTGATGTGTTTGACGGGCAAAGTTACCAGATTGCCTATAACAAGTATTTGACGCAAACCGCCACCCGTTTTGGGCTTGCTGCCTATCGTTACTCGTCACGAGATTACCGAACGTTTAACGATCACGTTTGGGCCAATAACAAAGACAGCTATGATCGTGATGAAAATGATGTGTACGACATTGCGGATTATTATCAGAACGATTTTGGTCGTAAGAACAGTTTTTCGGCGAACGTCAGCCAATCTTTGCCGCAGGGCTGGGGCTCTGTATCTTTGAGCACGCTGTGGCGTGATTATTGGGGGCGTAGCGGTAACAGTAAAGATTATCAGCTGAGCTATTCCAATAGCTGGCAACGGATTAGCTATACCTTTTCCGCCAGCCAGACTTACGATGAAGATCATCACGAAGATAAGCGTTTTAACGTCTTTATCTCTATTCCGTTCGATTGGGGAGATGATATTAGCGCTCCGCGCAGGCATTTGTATGTGTCTAACTCAACGACCTTTGATGATGACGGTTTTGCGTCAAATAATACCGGGCTTTCCGGCACCGCAGGCAGTCGCGATCAGTTTAACTATGGGGTGAATCTCAGCCATCAACGGCAGGACAGCGAGACAACGGCTGGCGGGAATCTGACGTGGAATGCGCCGGTCGCCACGCTTAACGGTAGCTACAGTCAGTCGTCTAAATACACGCAAACTGGCGGCAGTATTTCCGGGGGGCTGGTGGCCTGGTCTGGGGGCGTGAATTTAGCCAACCGACTGTCGGAAACGTTTGCCGTGATGCATGCGCCGGGCCTGGAAGGAGCGTATGTTAATGGGCAGAAATACCGCACCACCAACCGTAATGGCGTGGTGGTTTACGATGGTTTAACGCCGTATCGTGAAAACCACTTGATGCTGGATGTTTCCAACACTAATAGTAAAACCGATCTGCAAGGGAATCGGCGTAATACAGCCCCATATCGGGGGGCAGTCGTTCTGGCGACGTTTGATACCGACCAACGTAAACCTTGGTATATCCGGGCGCAGCGTCCCGATGGTTCACCGCTGACCTTTGGTTACGAAGTAGAGGATATTCATGGACATAATATTGGCGTGGTAGGCCAGGGAAGCCAGCTCTTTATTCGCACCAATGAAGTACCGCCGGAAATAAATGTGGCGATTGATAAACAACAGGGACTTTCATGCTCAATCACTTTCGGCAAAACGATTGATGAAAGTAAAGTTTATATTTGTCGGTGAGGAATGTCATGAGATATTTATTGATGTTGTTTATGATTTTTATATCTTCAAATTTGCAAGCGTATTGTTATATTATAAATCCGGAATCTGCTAGTAATACAAAAATAGAGGATGTAATTGAAATTAAATTAGATAGCAGGAATGTTTTTGAAAAAGAAGTATCAATGGTATTTCCAGATTCTTTCTCTGGATTCCATTGTTTGGGAGGGACTGCTGTAGAAAACCGCTTTAAGACAACGTATTCAAGTGGTAATGGGGAGACTGTAAGATATAAAATAAAAGATGATAGCGGACATAGGTTGTATGTTGATGTGACATTGTTTGTTGATGGTAGCCAAACAGGAAAACAAAAAGCCAATGAGACTTCTCAAGCCAGTAAACTAAACAATAACTTAAAATACAAGGTGTTGGCTAAGGTGGTAAAAGTGGAGTCAGATGATAATAGTATTGAAGCCAAATCTGCAGGTGAAGCTTTTTTGTTAGGAAATTATATCAAAGTTAAACCATTGGATTGTCATGGAGCAGCTATTTGTAATCATGATAACACCAATCATGAATATAGTTTTAAAGTGCCGATAAAAATATTTTTTACTAAGACAACATGTTCTTTGTCTAATAATGAGATTACGTTGCCTCCTATTTCATTAAGTGATCTGTTGGCTGGTAATGCTCAGGTCGAATACTTTCCTGATGCACTGAAATTTACATGTGATGGAGGGCTGGGAATGACGACAAGTATTGTAAATTATCATTTTTCTGCCGTTTCAGCAACCAATGGAGATTATTTGGCAAATGAATTAACAAGCGCCGATAGTGCAAAAAATGTTGGGTTTAAAATTTTCCTTAATGATAACCTTATTCATGTAAACTCTGATGAGAAAAGGCAACTGTTAGGGTATAATAAAGAAATGACTGAAGCTTCAGAACTGAAGCTGGGTGTACAATACTATAAATATGGTAACGTCCAACCGGGCAATGTAAAAAGTAGTGTTTATATTATTACAAGTTATCAGTAATCAATGCTAAGCACACTCTCCTTAACGGAGAGTGTGCTTTTTTATCGATGATAAAAAATCTCGCCATCATAGGCTTTGATGATTTTTCCATCGGTATCGTTAATCAGTACATACGCGCCGCCCATATAGGTCCAGTGAGTACCGGCATCTGGCGCGGGCAGATTACGTAATTTCCACTGTTTAATATTATACTCATCGGTGCGGTACATCTGCGGAACGGTATCGCCGGGCTTGAAATGGGTGAAGTCGGCGATAAAACTTTTTAACTCATATTGATCAATGCCCGTTGTCGCGGGGGCGGCCCATGCAAAACTGGTTGCAAGCAACAGCGCGCAAGGCAGCAACTTACTTTTCATACTTTTACCCTCCACATATGCGGGTCAGTTAACATCGTGTGTATCATTTCTGCTGGTGGCGTATCTGACAAGCGCTATTTTGTTATCTCACGCCCCTTTTCGTAAAAAGTGTAAACGAAAGCGTCGTGCAGCAACATATCCGCCAGCAAGTTTGCCAGAACCGAATAGGTTTTGAGAACTATCTGATAACGCTGAAATTATCGTCCGCCGCTGGCTGTAAATTTACATTGTCTGGCGCAGACAGTATGCTTAATAGCGAAACCCCCGCTTAACACGGTGGGGCTTGACGACTCGGGGTGCCCTTCTTTGTGAAGGCTGAGAAATACCCGTACCACCTGATCTGGATAATGCCAGCGTAGGGAAGTCTGACACTGCTCGTGTCCCTTCTTCACGCGGGCAGGAGCTGAACCATGCAGCCTGACCTGCACTGCCGCACGCTTGCGGCGCATACGTTAAAACACTTTCGCGCGCTCTCCCCGCTTACGCACTGTATGACGAATGACGTCGTACAAACGTTTACCGCCAATACGCTGCTGGCGCTGGGCGCTTCACCCGCCATGGTGATTGATCCTGTCGAGGCCAGACCGTTTGCCGCCATCGCCAACGCCTTGCTGGTTAATGTCGGAACCTTAACCGCCTCACGCGCTGACGCGATGCGTGCGGCGGTAGAAAGCGCTTATGATGCCAAAACGCCGTGGACGCTTGATCCTGTCGCGGTGGGCGCGCTGGAATTTCGTCGGCGATTTTGCCTGGATCTCTTGCCCCTGCGCCCGGCGGCAATACGCGGCAATGCCTCGGAAATCCTGGCGTTATCCGGCATGGCGCTGGGCGGACGCGGCGTAGATACCACCGAGGCGGCGTTGGCCGCACTGCCTGCGGCGCAGGCGCTGGCGCGTCAGATAGACTGCATCGTTGTGGTTACCGGAGAGATAGATTACGTCACTAACGGTCAGCGCACGCTGAGCATTCCCGGCGGCGATCCGTTAATGACTCGCATTGTAGGCACCGGCTGCGCGTTGTCGGCGGTCGTCGCCGCCAGTTGCGCGTTACCGGGCGCCGCGCTGGACAATGTCGCTTCGGCCTGCTGCTGGATGAAACTGGCTGGACAGGTCGCGGCAGAGCGTAGCGAAGGACCGGGCAGCTTCATCCCGGCTTTTCTTGATGCGCTCTATCATCTGGATGTGGAGGCGGCCAATGCAACGAATTAATGCGCTGACGATTGCTGGCACCGATCCCAGCGGCGGGGCCGGTATCCAGGCGGATCTCAAGACCTTTTCCGCGCTGGGCGCGTATGGCTGTTCGGTCATCACCGCGCTGGTGGCGCAAAATACCTGTGGCGTACAGTCGGTGTACCGGATAGAGCCGGACTTTGTCGCCGCTCAACTTGATTCCGTGCTCAGCGATGTGCGCATTGATACCACAAAAATCGGGATGCTGGCGGAAACCGATATTGTCGAGGCCGTGGCGGAACGACTACAGCGCCATCATGTACGTAATGTGGTGCTGGATACGGTGATGCTGGCGAAAAGCGGCGATCCGCTGCTCTCGCTCTCTGCGATAGAAACATTACGCGTCCGGCTGTTGCCGCAGGTATCGCTGATTACGCCTAATTTGCCGGAAGCCGCAGCATTGCTGGATGCGCCCCATGCGCGTACGGAACAGGAGATGCTGGCGCAGGGGCGGGCGTTACTGGCGATGGGGTGTGAAGCGGTATTGATGAAAGGCGGGCATTTAGAGGATGCGCAAAGCCCGGACTGGCTCTTTACCCGTGAGGGCGAGCAACGTTTTAGCGCGCCGCGTGTGAACACCAAAAATACGCATGGAACGGGCTGTACGCTGTCGGCGGCGCTGGCGGCGTTACGGCCCCGGCATCGCTGTTGGGGAGAGACGGTAAACGAGGCGAAGGCATGGCTTTCGGCGGCGCTGGCGCAGGCGGACACGCTGGAAGTGGGGAAGGGCATTGGTCCGGTACATCATTTCCACGCGTGGTGGTAGTATACTGCCTACAGACCCGTCGTCAGGAAAGATAAATGGAACAAGCGCATACCCGGCTCATCGCGCAACTGAATGAACGAATTTCAGCGGCGGATAATACGCCGCTATACATGAAATTCGCCCAGACGGTAAAGGATGCCGTGCGCAGCGGTATTCTTGAGCACGGTAATATTTTGCCTGGCGAACGCGATCTCAGCCAGCTTACCGGCGTCTCGCGCATCACGGTACGGAAAGCGATGCAGGCGCTGGAAGAAGAGGGTGTCGTCACGCGCGCCCGTGGCTACGGTACGCAAATCAATAATATCTTTGAATATTCCCTGAAAGAGGCGCGGGGATTTTCTCAGCAGGTTGTCTTGCGCGGCAAAAAACCGGATACGCTATGGGTTAACAAACGCGTGGTAAGTTGTCCGGATGAGGTCGCGCAGCATCTGGCGATCCCCGCAGGCAGCGACGTCTTTTTACTCAAACGCATTCGTTATGTTGATGAGGATGCGGTATCGATTGAAGAGTCCTGGGTGCCCGCGCATCTGATTCATGATGTCGACGCGATTGGTATTTCTCTGTATGACTATTTTCGTCGCCAGCACATTTACCCTCAGCGTACCCGATCTCGCGTCAGCGCCCGGATGCCGGATGATGAGTTTCAGTCGCATATTCAAATGGATGGTAAAGTGCCGGTGCTGGTGATTAAGCAGGTGGCGCTCGATCAGCAGCAGCGGCCTATTGAATACAGCATCAGTTATTGTCGTAGCGACCTATACGTTTTTGTGTGCGAGGAGTAGCGCCTCGCGTGTGGGCGCGCAGTCGCCGCCGCGATGCCCGACCACCCAGCTCGCCACCGCATTTCCCAGCAGTACGGCATCCGCGAGCGGCCAGCCTGACGCCAGTCCTGCCAGCACGCCGCCAGCATGGCTGTCGCCCGCGCCGATGGTATCCACCACGGTTGCCGGAAACGCTGGTACAACGCCGGAAGATTGCGCGCTAAAATACCACGCTCCGTCTTTATCGTGGCGCACCACCAGCGGCGCGGAAAAGCGTTTTACCCATGCTTCGCCGAAAGTGCGCGTATCGGTCGCAAGCCCGGCGCGTTCCGCAGCGATGATGGCTTCCTGGCGGTTGAGGGAGACGATGGGCCGGCAGGCCATAATGCGCGCCATTGCGTCGTCTGTAATATCACCGATTCGTGGGCCAAAATCGATAAAAGGCGTGACATCGTCGACGGTTTCCAGCCACTGGATCAGTGGCTCGCCACAGGACGAGGCCAGTTGATAGCCGGACAGGTAGACAAGACTGCCCCGCGGTGTCCTGAGCTGCGACAGCCAGTCCGCATTCCACTGGTTTTCCACGCCGCTAAAAGACATAAACGTGCGTTCGCCATCCGGTTCGACTAACGCCAGACACCAGCCGTTATCTCCTTCAACCGCGTCAATCACGCTGGATAATCCCTCTTTTGCCAGACGGCGGCGAATCCTCTCCGCCCACACGCCCTGGCCCAGCGGTAGCGCATTGCTGGCGTCAATCCCCAGTCGTTTCAACGCCACGGCAATATTCAGCGCGCAGCCGCCGACATTGACGCTCTGTTGTTGCAGTTCAATATCGCCTCCGCGACGCGGCAACGTCCAGGCGTCGGCAATGATATCGATTACTGCCGCGCCGATAACGGTGAGCGGACGCCGGGTATGCAGGGTCGGTAATAATGTCAGCAACCGTGCGCCGTTCATAGTGCCTCCCGCCGTTGACGATAACTCGCCAGCGCAACGGCATAGCGCGCAAAATCCAGCTGATTAACCTCGTCCAGCGTTTGCTTTAACTGGGGGTTAATGGCGCTTACCCCGTGCAACGCGCCGCAAATGGCGGTAGCCATCGCGCCGATAGTGTCGGTATCGCCGCCGAGGTTAGCGCACAGCACGGCACAGCGGTTAGGATCGGTATTCGCCAGTTCCACCATGGCGATAGCGCAGGGAACCGATTCAATGGTGCTGGTTCCCGCGCCGATGATCTGATAGAGCTGTTCGCTGGCAGATTCGACGCCGTCGGCGTGGCGGACAATGTTTAGCGCCAGTTCCAGACGTGCCGATAGCGAGGCGCTAAACGTGGTAATACGCGCTGTCTGCGCCTGATGGGCGACGGCGGGGAGCGAGTCGGCAATACTTTGCCACGTGTCGCCGTTAACCGCTCGCGAGACGGCCCAGGCGACAACCACGGCGCCAGCCACCGCCAGATCGGATTTATGCGTCGGGCTGGAGGCTAACGCTACTTCTGCTATAAAGGCTGTCAGGTTAGTTGGCGGCAACAGACAGCCCAACGGCGAAACGCGCATGGCCGCGCCGTTAGTCACGCCGTTATTTTCCAGCGCCGCGATGGGTTTGCCGTCGCGAATCGCATTCAGCGCAATTTTTGACGTCGGGCCGAGTACATTTTTATTGAACGCATCAAAGCGCTCTGCCCAGGCGAGGATGTTACGCCCAATAATCTCGGGATCAATACTGCCTTCGCATTCGAGTAGCGCGTCGGCCAGGCAGAGCGCCATTGCGGTATCGTCCGTAAACTCCGCGCGGTTAAAATAGCAGGCGGCATTATTCTCTTTTGGGCCGGGCAGAAAGCGGTCAATCCAGCCGAAATGCGCTTTGACGCGCGTTCTCGGCCACAGCTCAGAGGGCATTCCCATCGCATCCCCTAACGCTTGCCCGTAAAGAGCACCGAGAATACGTTCTGCTTTCATTTTACTTCCCCTTGTGTCAACGCAATATCGCGATCGTCAATAGCAGTGATCTCTTTGTCCGATTCGCGAAAGAAAATCATAAACAGTAGCGCGATGACGGCAATCATCACTGCGCCAAACGTCCACATGCCCGCCCAGTTGAATGTCAGACCGTTAACCGGTTGCGGATAAGCAAACATTTTTTCCATCATCACGCCGCCGAGACGATAGCCCAGCAGGCTGCCGAATCCCTGACAGCAGAGGGTGATAAGTCCTTGCGCAGCGGTACGCATATGAACCGGCGCTTTTTTATCGACATAAATGTAGGCGGTGACGTAGTAGAAATCGTAACTTACGCCGTGCAGCAAAATACCGAGGAACAGCAGGGCGTAAGTGAAGTACGTCTCCGCGCCGCCATAAACAAAAAAGCCGTAGCGGATCGCGGCGGTAATAAGACCAAGCAATAATACCTTTTTAATACCAAAGCGCTTAGTGAAAAAGGGCAGCGCCAGCATAAAGAAGATTTCAGAGAACTGGCCGAGCGTCATCCAGCCGGTGGCGTTTTTCATTCCCACTTCTGTCAGATAGCCGTTAGCGAAGATGTAGTAGAAGGCCAGCGGCATCGCAAACAGGAAGGAACAGAAGAAGAAAACGAGAAAGTTTTTATCGCGCAGCAGGACCAGCGCATCCAGCCCCAGCATCACTTTAATATCCATCTTGCCGGTGCTTTTTGGCGGCGTGTCTGGCAGACAGAACGCAAATACGCCCAGCAACGCTGAACTTGCGGCGGTTATGAGCAGTGGAATGTTGGTGGGGGAAATATCGTTATAGCCTAACATTTGCGGCAGGAATCCACAGGCGAGGCCGGAGGCTATCCACCCAATGGTTCCCATAACGCGAATGCGTGGAAAATCGCGTTCAACGTCCGGTACGTTAGCGAAGGCAATGCTGTTTGTCAGCGCGATGGTCGGCATATAGGTCAATGAATAGGCCAGAAGCAGCGGAAAGAATCCGGCGAAGGTGGTTTGCTGCGCCGCGAAATACATCAGCACGGCGCCTGCAAACATCAGTACCGCCAGGACTTTTTGCGCTGAGAAAAAACGGTCGGTAACGGAGCCGACCAGAATCGGCGACAGGATCGCCGCAATGGCGGTACAGGCATAAGACCAGCCTATTTCACCGGCGGAAAACCCGCTTTTATTTAGCCATAGCCACAGGGGGACGAACCAGGCGCCCCAGATAAACCACTCCACGAACATCATGAACGACAGTTTAAAGGTCGTTTTCATTTTTGAATCCTTCATGACAGGTAAGGTACGCCACGACAATACCATTTAATAATACCTTTTAAATACCATTGAGCATTAATTTTGACCGATCTAACACTTTTTCGGACGTGAATCGAGTCAGCAGATAGCGCCGAAAAAATGCGCTAAAGTTGGCAAAAATGGTCGGTCAGTACCAGGCTTATTGCGACCCGCAATCTGCGGGGCAGGACTATTCACCTTCCGATACCCTATCGGAACTTACGGGAGCATAGCTATGACTGATATTGCGCAGTTGCTTGGCAAAGACGCCGACAGCCTTTTACAGCATCGTTGTATGACCATTCCTTCCGATCAGCTTTATCTACCCGGCAAGGATTACGTTGACCGGGTGATGATTGACAATAATCGTCCACCAGCCGTTCTGCGTAATATGCAGACGCTCTATAATACTGGACGCCTGGCGGGAACAGGATACCTTTCGATACTGCCCGTCGATCAGGGAGTGGAGCACTCCGCCGGCGCTTCTTTTGCGGCCAACCCGCGCTACTTTGACCCAAAAAATATTGTTGAATTGGCGATTGAGGCCGGCTGTAACTGCGTGGCCTCTACCTACGGCGTACTGGCCTCGGTTTCACGGCGCTATGCGCACCGTATTCCGTTTTTGGTCAAACTGAATCACAACGAAACATTGAGCTATCCGACAGAGTACGATCAGACCCTGTACGCCAGCGTTGAGCAGGTGTTCAATATGGGCGCCGTGGCGGTAGGCGCGACGATCTATTTCGGTTCGGAACAGTCCCGTCGCCAGATTGAAGAGATCTCCGCCGCTTTTGAGCGTGCGCATGAGCTGGGTATGGTGACCGTATTGTGGGCTTACCTGCGTAATTCTTCCTTTAAAAAAGACGGCGTCGATTACCATGTATCCGCTGACCTGACGGGGCAAGCCAACCATCTGGCCGCTACGATTGGTGCGGATATTGTGAAACAGAAAATGGCCGAGAATAATGGCGGTTATAAAGCGGTCAACTTCGGCTATACCGACGATCGCGTGTACAGCAAACTGACCAGCGATAACCCGATTGATTTGGTACGTTACCAGTTGGCGAACTGCTATATGGGACGCGCCGGGCTTATCAACTCCGGCGGCGCGGACGGCGGCGACACTGACCTCGGCGACGCGGTTCGTACCGCGGTGATCAACAAACGAGCCGGTGGAATGGGGCTAATTCTGGGACGTAAAGCCTTTAAGAAATCGATGGCTGATGGCGTGAAGTTGATTAACGCCGTACAGGATGTCTATCTGGATAGCAAAGTCACCATCGCCTGAGTTCAACGAAGAAAAGCCGGATGTGAACGCATCCGGCCAGCGACAGGTGTTATTAACGTAGCAACGGGCAGTCTGGCGGCAGCCGACAGCGTAATGCGCCAGGCAGCACCTCAATATGAAATTCTTGTCCGCTGAGTGGTTCGCCATCCAGATTGAACGTGATTTCATGCGGCGCATGAATATCAAACCACGCTGAGGCGCCGTCAATAATATTCGGATTGTCATCTGACTGCGTGAGTGTGGAAAACAGCGCCGGCAGCAGTTCTTCGCCGGTAAAAATCCGTAGCTGTAACAGCCCGTCGTTAATCAGCGCGGTGGGACATAATTGCTGCCCGCCGCCGGCCTGACGACCGTTGCCGATGCCGATCACCAGCGCATCTCCCTGCCAGTGAAAGTTTTCGCCACGTATTTCGCAGCGGTCAGGGGTCAGCGTATCCATTCTCATCAGACCGTGAATAAGATAGGAGACGCCGCCCAACGCGGCTTTAAGTTTTTCCGGCGTTTCGGTGGTAATGCGGGTGCCAAAACCGCCCGTTGCCATATTGATAAAACAGGTTTTATCATTGACCCTGGCCATATCAATTTCCATCGCGTTTCCGGCAATCGCCAGTTTCAGCGCTTTGTCCAGCGCTTCAGGAATACCGGCGCTGGTGGCAAAATCGTTGGCAGTGCCGAGCGGCAAAAGGCCCAGTGCAGGGGCTATGCCGTCGCGGATCTGGATGAGCGCGGTCGACACTTCATTAATGGTACCGTCTCCGCCGCCGGCAATCACCGTTTCAACGCCCAGTCTACGGGCTTCATCAACGTAACGCTGCGCGTCGCCTTTTTCCCAGGTTACCCGAACGTGAATCTGTATACCTTCGTCGCGAAGTAGAGTAATGGCCTCACGTAGCGGCTGGTTATCAGCGCTTTTGCCATTGAGGATCAGTAAGCTGGCGGGAAAGTTAGCCATCCGTTATGCCTTAATAGGTTGAACAACAATCTCCAGAAAGTGTATAGCAGAAATGAAAAAGCGAGGTCAGAACAGGATGAAAATTGAAATGTTGCGCACTTATTGCTTTACCGTTTTTCTTCCTGCTGTACGCAGCGGTAAGCGAAGCATGGTTTAAGGCAAATGGCGACAAGAGAGATGCCGGTATGCGCATTGAGTATCGCTTGTAAGAGTGCAGGGAAACCACAAGGGGGAGTCAGACGCTTTCCGATATAGCGCCTTTAATAACGAAACGGAGAATTAACAAGACGAACATACGTCAGTTATCAGTATTAATTTCAAACTTCATAATATCAGATAAAAACCTGATATTTATTACCAAACATACTTTTTAATAGCATAAAATCGAAATGTTCTTTAGACTGCTTTGGCAGGAACAAGGCGCACTATTAGCAGTACACTATTCTTGTTATCAAATAAAACCTATTTAGATGATGACTTGGCGCGGTGTCTTATAGTCGTACCGTTGCCTGAGGTATCGCTTTTCTCATAAACATAAACAGGCATGTGCATGAAGAGGTTTATATGAATGTCACTTCGGGCGTGAATGCGCAAACGCCATTGCTCTCCCCTTCTGAACGGTGTAATGAAGAAAGTCCGGCAGCTGAAATCGTTGAGTTTAACGCTCACGGCAATAAACCCAGATGTTTAATATGCGTAGGAACCACGGCATTGTTTACAGGTATTTTCAGTGGGGTATGCTCAGGGGCTGTCGCCAGTGTCAGTAGTGGTGCTGCATATACTACCGCTCTGACGGTTTTAGGCGCATCGTTTGGCATGGGGGGAATTGGTATGATGGGAATATGCGCCGGACTATACCTTAGCGCAAATGGCGTCAGAACCCGGCCAGCCTGGCCATAAATGAGCAAACACAGCAAGTCATAGGGAAAAGATGAATTCCGGAGATGACACGGGGTGTTAAGCGTCCAGACCAGAGGCTTATGACTTATATAGAAACGCTTTAGATAGAGTATGGGGTGTTATGTATTCAAGAGCCGATCGCTTATTAAGACAGTTTTCACTAAAATTAAATACCGATTCAATTGTCTTTGACGAAAACAGATTATGCTCATTTATTATAGATAACCGTTACCGTATCTTACTAACAAGCACTAACAGTGAGTATATAATGATATACGGTTTTTGCGGAAGACCTCCGGATAATAATAATCTTGCTTTTGAATTTCTCAATGCTAATTTATGGTTTGCAGAGAATAATGGACCACATTTGTGTTATGATAATAACTCACAATCATTATTACTGGCTCTCAACTTCTCACTCAATGAAAGTTCTGTAGAGAAACTTGAATGTGAAATTGAGGTGGTTATTAGATCAATGGAGAATCTGTATCACATTTTACAGGATAAAGGAATAACTCTGGATACCGATTATACGTGACGGTGGGAAGAGCGAGTAAAACAAGGCTATCATGATTACCTCCAAGAACTGGCAGTTAAACTGCTTGTGTTCATAATGATATTTTCGTGTTTAAATTCAATGAAATCGCAAAATGCGTCATAATCTTGTATATGAGAACCGCCAAAATAATGCCTCAACCCTTTACTGAGCCAGTCATTATAGGGATCGCCATAAGGTTTACTGTGCATAATATCGAGTCCTTTTATTAATGCTGGATGCTCGCTGCGGTTAACAGCAATAATCCCATTTTCAAGGCTAACATGATTATCTTTACGACTTACATGGATAGCGATACCATCAGGTAAATACAACGTGCCGAGTTTATCAGTAAGTAACATATCTGCATCAAGATATATGCACCCACCGCCTGGTTGCAGATGATGACAACCAGGTTTACCAGCTTCCAGAAAAGCATCGCTTCCTTTTAGCAGGAAAAGATTTCTGTAGAAGTCAAACCATAAGTGCCCTTTGTCTTTATTATGAGATGAAATAAGCGTTTCCTCCGGATTGTTTTCCAAGACATCTTCCAGGCTTTTTTTTACCCCGTTAAGCAAGACCTCATCTCGTTCACTTGCTGACTGACCTTCCAGTTTGGTGATGTTTTCTAAATAAATCGTCGTTAACTTTTTATCATACATGCTATAATTAAGGTCAGAATTATAAATAACCTTTATGTTTCTATAATTTTGTTCCAATTTTGCCAATGCTTTTCTTTGTCCCTTGCTAAAATCGCCATCAACGAAAATACCAATAATTCTTTCTTTTTCTATTATAGCAGCATTGATAATATTATTAAGATAAGGGTTTTTCTGCGTATTGATAATGGGAATTTCGTTTTGACCAAATCTATCTGGATTGCGTTCAAACCACTGAAAAACGAGCGGCGTTTGGTGATCTAGTGGTAATAGAGGATAATCAATCCCAGCAAAACTTACATGGCCTGATGAAGGTGGACTGAGCGTAGGTGCGATGGTTTGAGTATTACTTTGACATGAAATCAAACCTCTAATCCGGGAAAACATTATTTTAATCCTTGTAAAAGCGGCATTAAAACGTGCCATAACTTTACACGCTTAAATTATCAGTTTTTAACCTTAATTTAATAACCTGGAAACTTTTTGTGTAAGTCCGCACAAAGCAGTTATTGATTTAATTCACTGATGTTAAACGTAAACGTCAGAATGCTAAGTCCTGAGTCTGACCGGATGCGGGGAGGATTGTGACTTGCTGGCTGGCCATGAATAGGGGAGGTCTCTAAACCTAAGCGCCCATTTGCGCTTTGGTTAGTGTGGTGAATTTTTGGATGTGGCGGAAAGTACCACTTTTTTATTGATTATACGCAAAAAATAAGCCTGCGTAAGGGAGATTACGCAGGCCAAGGAGGTGGTTCCTGGTACAGCTAGCATTTATGGGTTATGTTTTTCAGCGCGTTGAATAATACTCGCATTGAGCGAAGCGGTATGTGATCAATTTCTAAGAATCTTCCCGCCATGAAAAAATAACCGCAATTAACTACTTAGCATGGGGGTTACGCGTTGATTCGCCTGAGAAATTACGCATCAATAGTGCGTAATCCAGCGTAACGTCCTGCGGGACGGGCATCCAGACGGTATAGCCATCGCCAAGCGCCACCGGCATAGCTTCGCCTTTGGCGTTCTCCATCTGTTCCAGGGTGAAATTGATATTTCCCTGCGGTGTCATCAGCTCCAGACTATCGCCAACGGAGAATTTATTCTTCACCGCCACGGCCGCCAGTTGGCCTTTACGCTCGCCGGTGAACTCGCCGACAAATTGCTGGCGTTCGGAAACGGAGTACCCGTACTCGTAATTCTGGTAATCGTCGTGCGTATGGCGACGCAGGAAACCTTCGGTATAGCCGCGATGAGCCAGACCTTCCAACGTTTCCAGCAGCGTAGGGTCGAAGGGTTTACCCGCGGCGGCGTCGTCGATGGCCTTACGGTAGACCTGCGCGGTACGGGCGCAGTAATAAAAGGATTTGGTGCGGCCTTCGATTTTCAGCGAGTGGACGCCCATTTTCGTCAGGCGCTCCACGTGGGCGATAGCGCGCAAATCTTTTGAGTTCATGATATAGGTGCCATGCTCGTCTTCGAACGCGGTCATGTATTCGCCCGGTCTTTGGGCCTCTTCTATCATAAACACTTTATCCGTCGGCGCGCCGATACCGAGCGTCGGCTCAACGTTCTGTACCGGAATCGGTTCGTGCTTATGCACGATGTTGCCGACAACGTCTTCTTTTCCTTCCTGCACGTTATATTCCCAACGGCAGGCATTGGTGCAGGTGCCCTGATTCGGATCGCGTTTATTGATGTAGCCGGAAAGCAGGCAGCGGCCGGAATAGGCCATGCATAGCGCGCCGTGGACGAAAATTTCTATTTCCATATCCGGCACCTGCTGGCGAATTTCCTCAATCTCTTCCAGCGACAGCTCGCGGGAGAGAATCACACGGGTCAGCCCCATCTGCTGCCAGAATTTTACCGTCGCCCAGTTTACGGCGTTAGCCTGTACCGACAGGTGAATCGGCATTGCCGGGAAGTGCTCGCGTACCAGCATAATCAACCCTGGATCGGACATGATCAGCGCATCCGGGCCCATCTCGACGACGGGTTTCAGGTCACGGATAAAGGTTTTGAGCTTGGCGTTATGCGGGGCGATGTTCACCACCACGTAGAATTTTTTTCCGAGCGCGTGGGCTTCGTTGATGCCAAGCTGCAAATTTTCGTGATTGAATTCGTTATTACGCACGCGTAAAGAGTAGCGTGGTTGGCCCGCATAGACGGCATCGGCACCGTAAGCGAAAGCGTAACGCATATTTTTCAGCGTTCCCGCCGGCGAAAGAAGTTCTGGTTTAAACATCATTTTCTCGTTCTGATGACAGGTCAGATCCGCCTCACCTGATGAGGCGGCTTGAGGAGAGTCCTCACTTTAAGGGCGGGCATTGTACGCTTACGGACAGGCCGAGTAAATATTGCGAGAGTATATTGGCGCTAATAGAACACCGGATGTTAATGGAGAGCCAATGATGAAAATGAGCCGCACGGCCATCGCGTTGAGTCTGCTGGGAATGGTCGCGCATCCCGTTTTTGCCGCTCCGTCGTTTGAAGAGACGGCAAGACAGGTGATTATCGCTTTTCAGCAGCGAGACAACGCGAAAATTAATGCCCTGATTGATAAAAAAGTTGGGATGTATGTGCTGTACCGAATTGGGGCTGGGGTTGATTATAAGTGGATGAAAAGTTTTGATATTAATAAGCCGATACCCGGTTTTAACTACCTGTTGGGGCAGGTAGGTTGGTTTTCAGAGCATATTCCTGTGGATAACGAATTTGATCACCACACGGAGGTTGAGTACGTTTGTGAAAAGGGATGGGATCACGCCGGTTTTTTTGTCAGCTATACCGGTACTAATAATGCGCTGCTGACGTTTAGCATGGTGAATGGAGCGGATAGTGGGGATCAGGCGTCGGATACCCGTATAGCAAACGCCAGGCGGCTTGAGCTGCAATCAGAGCGAGTGGTGGCAGTGCCGAAAGAATGGGGTGATGGTTTGATTTTTCATCTGAGCGAGCTTCATGGCTTGGGCAAAGGGTGGAGTTTAACGCTGCTGGATTTGGTCACGGAAGATTGTAGTGCGTGAGGCATATATGTTTAATCAGGGTAAATAGCTGCTTATTTATATCTTTCTGCTATCAGGATATTATGACACTGCCCCCAATATTCAGGATTTAAATAAGCATTTCTTGAATATTAAATTAATTCACTAAAAAATAAATTTGAAATCACCTCGGCAACATTTATTAAAGAAAATACAAAAGGTCATTTGACTTATTATAGCATCAGTGATCCCTCCTTTAACTAATTTGGTTCACGATATGTATCCACTATGGGGAATCTTTATATATTCCGAAAAAAAACACAATGATATTCTTAATGCAGATAAGAGAGTAATCTTAGGGGGTGCAGGTTTGTAAACCAGGGTATGGCGGTAGCGTTATTTTTTAACGAGATATCATCAGAGGTGGAATTAACGATCGCAGACGATGCTCAGTACTAAGAGGAAATCAGGTTGAGGTTGAACAGAAAATGATAATTACGTATTGATAAGATGGAATCCATTGAATCTACTTATTAGTAGATTTTATTATGAAAAATATATTTTTCTTGATGTTTTTTACGCATTGCGCAATAGCAAATCCTTGCCGCCTTGATGCAACTTGAGTGATTTTGTATATAGTGTGACAATGCTGAATACTGAATTGATACCTTCTACATATTAAATCAGGGGTTAGTTGTATGGGCGATTTTATAAAGTATCTATTTATTTTTTCTTGCTTATGGAGCGCAAATTCTTTTGCGATTACTCAAACTCAATGGGATGGTAACTTTAGAGTCGAGGAACTTGGCGAGGAGTTAAATGATGGGAGTCAGGTTTTTTTACAATATAATTTAAAGATAGATAGTAAAAATAATCGTGCTTCTTTATCCATGACAACCTGGCATGCGGGGATAACATGCATTGGTGACTACTCTTTAAAAATCAATTCTGGTGTTTTGGCATTATACTATAACGGCGACGAGGAAAATGCATGTCCATATCCATCACCGCAATTTGAGATAAGCAATAAAGGAAAAGCATATTATATAAAAGGAAAAATGTTTTCATATTCTCAGCCTGGTGAATGGTTGCCACTCAAACGTATTACACTAAAATAATTCTATATTTGATAAATTATGATGATGAAGTTAATGATGGTATGAAATATTAATTGGATATGTCGTGAACATATTTTTGTTATATGTTTTCAATGTGTATGACAAGAAAATTTGCATGAAAAGATTATATGAGACGGTTTGAAAAATGAATGAAGTTCACATAAAAGCAAGGTCATTCTGAAACGAATTTGTCAAATTTACTGAATTATATATCAATAATTCATGACTATCGACAATAATGTAAAATCGAGTACAAACTCACGGATTTGTAGTAATTAGGGCAAAGAACAAGTCAGATAAAAAATTTCTCATTATTTATTCAAAAAGCAAGTGCAAACTGTTAGTTTGAATTTGTACTTCTTCATAGAAGTGTTGAATAATATTGACGTCAAACATGTTCTGCCTTTTTTTACTAAACTGAGTAAGGTAACTTTAATATTATAATTGCAATGATACAAAATCACATCAATATATAATGAGGAAAACTATATGCCCGCCGCCGCTCGACTAAACGACAAAGGTATGCGTTCGACTCTGGATAGAGTGTTAATATGAAAGCGAATAATGTGATTATTTTTGTGATTCTATTTTTATCCTCTGTGAGTTATTGTTTTGCTGATATGAAGATATTAAAAATAAATCAGTCCCATTATATGAGTCCTTATAATAAAGAGCCTGGGGATAGAAACTTATGCAATAAATGGGTTTTAAATGCAAGTCAGATAGAAAAAATATTTTTGTTAAGTGATAAATATAAGGAAATGAGTGATACCATGACTGGATTTTGGCTCTGGTTTCCCTGTGAAATAACGGGTGAGTTGATTTATAATAAGAAAAAGTGGCATTTTTCTATTAATGCTGCTGCCACGGCAGAATGGTCCGATGGTAAGGAAACGATATACTGGGGGTGTTCCAGGGAAAAATGTGATGACATGTTTATACTTCCATATCCAGGCCGGAGTTATATAGGTGGTGGTGGCAAATTGATTTGGTGACGAGGTAGTTCTTCATCCTGGTTTTAGCCTTTTAAAATGAATTAAATTTAACCTTCAGCATCATGACGAGAGTATGAAAGTATATTTTTGTACACACCGGGATAAAGAATAAAATAACCAAGAATCGTATATTTATTACGTTAAACACAACTTTTTAAATACAAGTCAGTGCTGGATTTTACAGATCAATGTTGCGTTATTACTAAATTCATAAATTAATGTTTGAGTTATGGTTGTTATGATCTTTCCCTGATAGAACAGTGCCTTCAGGCAGAGGTGGCATTATCATCAACAAACATAATGTTCATTTTTATGGGCGTAGGGGATTCACCCTTATTTAAAGATTACAAAGAAATATATTTCTCATTTAATGTTAAATAACATGTGACTCATATTGTCAGTGATGTTCCTGATGAGATAATTGATTTTACATTTGAATGGAAGGGTTAAAAAACTATGTGTGACGGTATCTTTTCGTTCAGAGAAACATAGCGGAAAGAAAGAACAGGAAATGTTGGGTGAGATATTATATAAGTTCATCGGATTTAACATCAGAAAAATTTTCTAATGCGATGAGAAGCCATTGGGATGTGGAAAATAAATGGTACTGGCGTTTGGATGTGGCGATGGACAGAGAGTACCTCGCGTCAGTCCTTGCGGGGGCGGGGTTTCGTAATCTTGCCCTGTAAGGAGGGGGTTGTGTCCGGACAGGATATTGATGAAAACTACAGATTAGTCTCGAATGATGCCTGTCCTGAAGGAATGTCCTCACTTTCGTTTTTTTAGTGATGAAAGAGTGGGGCAAACAGTTAAAAAAATTTTTGGTGTGGATATTCCAGTCCATCCAGATGTGAAAAAATAAGGGCGCTACATGAGCAGATATAATGAGATATCTCAGTATTTTAATAGTGATAACTCTGCAAGTATGGATGTGGAACGATATACTCATATTACAGAAAGAACTATTTCCACTGACCTTAAAATAATAGATAAGTATGGTGAGGAAGAAATATTATCCTCTTTCAATCTATTTTTCCTTAATAATTCAAGGTCTTTTCTGTACCTTTACGCTTGGAATGTCTATTTTAAAAATAAAATAAAAAATAATTTACTATGTGCTTCTGTTGCATTTGATGCGATGGGATTGTTTTGTGGCTATTTTGAACAACCAGATAAAGTATTTGTTTCTGATGAACTGCTATATAATCAGGGTATTCCCTTACTTCTTCAGATTGCTACCAATAAAATTGATGTTGCCCGTCGCTTCTATCCTCTTTTTATTAAAGGATTAAAGAACTTTGAAGCAGAACGAGCGAGAAATCTATTGCCTCAAAAGACCATTGTTCTGGCAATTGAAATGCTAGCCAGTGAACATAAGCAGACGGTTGACTGGCAGTCGCATGGTATTCCAGTTGAGCGTTTCTATTATGATTTTGTGAAAGAGGCTCTTTACTCACAGGATGAAGCGGTACTAAAAGAGTGGTTGGCTGAGCTTTGTGACTGCCATCTGAAATGGTCTGCGCGTACAGAGACTACAGAAAATGAATATGCTCTTAACGGTTATGAAATAGAGCCACAGGAACTTTTGCTCTGGCCTTTTGAATATCAGGCAGTGAAAAAATTTCGTGCAGCACATGGTCTTACCACGCCAGAAATTGATCATCCATTATTAAAGACGCCATTAGCCATAGAACATCAGGCTGATTTCAGTAAATGGGATGCGCCAGAGTGGTTCTGTCCACTGGTTGACAGGTTGATATCAGCAAATACTGAACTGGCTTTTACCAGAGAACTCTTTAAATAATGAGAGATGAGACAGGGTGATGTGTATTACGAAAGTTAATGCCGATTATGAATAATTATAGATTAACTTTTTCTTTATATTTCCTGCGTTCGGTAATGTTGCTTAGCATCATTTTAACAAGTGTTGGTTGTAATAATCAAAAGAGTAAGAAATTGGTTCTTCCTGTTGATTCCACGCAGTTTACGCAATTGGCTTGTTATTATAAGGATATTAATTCCGATGATAATGTAATGGAGTTAAAATTACCAGGTGAATATAAAGAGAAAACTAACTTATTTAATCAACAGGAAATTAAGGTGCCGGTAAAAGGTGAGAATTTTCTTTCTCCGTATATTGGTGATGGTGTCCGTTATTATGAATTAGGGTACTTTGAACATGATGGTAATACTTACAAATTGATAATTTATAATAAAATTGGAGAGTCTGATACGTTATTACTTAATGTACAAATAAATAGTTATGATGCAAAAGGAAACCTGGTGGATGCTTTATTACTTAGTAGCTTTTTTGCTTATGAAGATATCGTGCGTTTTTCTGATTTTGTCATCCGCCAGAATTACACAATAAGCATTGATAGTTATGTTATATATAGGTGGTATGAGGACAGCAAAGATGGTCATCTTGTAACTATAAAGTTTAAAGATCAGGCGCCTCAGATTTATATAAAGGAACAATATCAAATGGAAAATGGTCGGTTCAAATTGATATCCAGAAATGAAGTATCACAGGGTAAAAAAAAGAAGCGAGCGTTAAATATACCATGCTTACGACATTAATAATTGTAATGGAGGTGTTGAGGTAATATGGATAGCAGGAAAGAATGAGGAACGTTATGAGAATTATAAATAGATTGTTAATTTCAACCGATCTCAGGTTAATCATAAAATTTCAGTTTCCACGCCAGATTTATTCAACGCGCAGATAGTGCCCGTCGGCGCGGACATTTGCGCCAAAACCGCAGTCCACAAACGTATCGGTGCTGGCATCAATGGTTTCAGAAGAAAAAGCCAGTGAAATGTCACAGTGAATATCATCGCCTTCCCGAAGCGCCACGATGGTTTTATCGTTTTCCAGCGTTACCGTTGCGGAGAACTCGCCGATATTGGGGCCGAAGTAGATCCCCATTAAACCGAACCAGTAACCCTGAAAATTAACCTGATAGCGCGATGGGGTGGGTAATGCCTTCACGCTAAGCACGTTCCAGGAGGCGCGCCCGGCATAGCGCCAGTATTCCCCCGCCGCAAAAACCGGTGGCGGCAGGGCCGATAGCTTATCTTTGATAAGTTTCAGGTTGTAGATCGACTTGCTATCATTCGGCCTTAGCATCAGCCAGGCGCGGGCTTTACGCCACTCGCCTTCACGTATCCAGGTTAGCGCCACGTTGTTGTAGGCCGTCGCGATGGCGCTGTCGTCAAGGGCGCAGCTTTCGCTCCATGCGGCCTGCTGTTCAAAAGCGTCTCGCGCTTTGGCATACTTTTGGGTCTTGTAAAGCTGTTCGCCCTGGCTGGCAAAAACTGGAATTTTTGCGCAGTCGGCCTCGATCTGCTGCTCCGTAATTTCAGCCCTGGCGGTGGCGCAGAGTAGAAGCAGGGCGCAAAGAAATAGAGATTTTCTTTGTATTATCACTCCATTACACCATTGAGTTGACCTGTCCCGGCAGCTCTGAATTCGGGATGCGGACGGTATACCAGGCGAAACGAAAGCGTTTCCAGAAAGAATCGAAATGCAGGTGGTCCAGGCAGTCCATAACGATTTCATTATCCGGGTAAAGCGTGAAGGCAAAATGTGCCCAGCGTGCGCTTAGCTTCATATTAAACAGCGTTCGATCGTGTTTATTACCGTGCAGGCGCGATAGGGTCACCATAGCATGTAGCGTGCCTTTGTTGGCCTCTTGTTGCACCAGTTCCAGATGCTTATGCGCCAGCGTAATATCCTTCACTTCAAAAATATTCAGCAGGAACAAGCCCCAGGCCTCTTTATGCCCGAACTGATGCGCCAGCCAGAGATTATCGAGCAGTTCTTTTTCATAAGCGGAACGTTTTTCGGTATCAGGTTCTTGTTTACTCAGACGCTGGTTGCAGACGCCGATGCTGAAATGAATATTTTGTAGGTCATTTTCATAGTCGGTATAGCCTCCGTTATCTATTAATTTGTACGGGGTGCTCTCGCGCAGCGCTAACTGACGGTGCAAAATCTCCGCCGCGCGCTGAAAATACCCTAACGCGATGGCAGGATCGTAAGGTAGTAGGCCGTTGTTCTCTCTATTATTGTGTTCAAGGCCCAGCAGGTTTAGCGCGGCGGGTATATTTCTTTGCGCGCCCAGCTCTGCCAGCGGCACGAAATGTTCCGGGAGCCCGAACCAGTTGAAATTTTTAATCGCCGCCCGCCAGTTATGGTTATATTGAATGTCGGCGACGCTATTGAGCCAGGCGAGGCCTTGCGCCTCATCCTTTTCGAAACCCAATAGCCCGGCGTACTGAAAGTAGCCACGACGGATTTTCGGCACTGCGAATTCCGTTTGCTGCGCATTCTGACAGAGGAAATTATACATCCACCAGGTGTCAGGAAAATCGCGCAGGGCGAACTTTATCGTGTCATCAGAGAAGTAATTGTTGAGCTTAACTTTTTCCATGATCGAACGCTGAAGGGTTCGCCAGAGCGCGTCATTATCGTCCAGATCGCTATAGCAGACCCGCAGCCACTCCAGCGCGTTGTGGCGAGATTCCTGGATATGCGCTCGCAGGCTAATCTCTTCGGCTTTGGCGATAATACGTTCCTGTTCTGCCGGGGAGTCAACCTCTTTGATGCGCAGATCGCGGTGATCGTCCCACCAGATCAATAGCTCCAGATGTTCACGTTCTGCGGCAGAAAGGTGATCGCATACGCTTGATTCCAGAAATTCGCGGATCTCCTCGTGAGATCCTCCCCAGCGCGGCATACGAAACGGGATATATTCATCCAGCACGTAAAATGCCGTCGGGAAAATAGCCTGGCAGACGGCGAGCCAGTATTTTTGCCCGGCATCGTCATCGCACTCCGGCAATACGGACGGGCGCGGCAAATTTGGGCAAACCGCGTCGGCAAACGACAGCCCGGAATGGGCCATCAGCGCGTCCACCTCCTGCGGTGAATGGCGATGATATTCAGCCAGATCTTCCATTAATGGCTGCCCGGCAACATCCGCGCCCACAAGGAACTCAACCAGCCAGTCGGGCTGGCCGAAGACTTTTGAGTTGGTGCTGGTCAGGGCCGCCGCCATCCACTGGCGCGGTTCACAGTCGATAGCATTGAGCGCGGCGATGACCATCCGTTCGTTGCAGGCGGCGGCGCAGATCCACATCGCTCGGGTGGTTTCTCTCGCCCAGCCATAGCTGCGATACAGCCACGCACGGTGATTCCAGTATTGCGCCTCGGCAAGCCAGGCGTGAGTGGAGCGGGGACGAGCGCGCTGCCAGTTTTTGATCAGCGCTAATCCTTGCGGCCCAGCCTCAACCAGCGTGTCCATATCGTAAAAAGGGTTGTCCATTTGATTCCAGGCGAAGAAATAGCGCTTTTCCGCTTCGCGGCTGGTAAAGCTCTCCGTCAGCGCCTGGTTGTAGCGTTCGTCCAGTTCGTCATAACGTTCTTCGCGCAGCAGGCCGGAAATATCGGCGATATGCCACTCTCGTTGCCCGTCATTGAGGGGATTTTTGTGGTTGCACATCTCAAACATAGCGTTGAGCAGACGATCATCCTGTTCCATAAATAGTCCTTTAAATCGGCTCGAAAATTTTGAATTCATTCCACGGCAGTTGTCGCCAGCGGCTGACAGGGTCTTGCAGATAATGGGTGGCTTCCTGTAAATCCCGTCCGGCAAGCGCTGTTGGCGTGTCACGTAGCGTGAGCCATACTCGGCGGGCGCGAACGTAGGCGGTGGCGTAATCCTCCCAGGAATCAAAACAGTCCTGAGCGCGCTGGGCGTTAAGTAACAACACCAGCCAGGCCTGATTTTCATCACACCAGCCGAGCCCGGCGATACAGCGGGTCAGGAAGGCGGTGCGCATGCAGTCGAATGCCAGCGCGTCGCGGACCTGTCCCTGGGCCGCCAGATAATGGTAAAACGTGCGCGGCGAGCTGCCGATGCCCGCAGGCCAGCGGCGTAAGATATCCTCAACCTTGTGGCGTAACGCTGCATCGTCGAGATTTTCGCTCAAGCCCAGCTCTTTTTTTACCTGCTGTGCCAGATAGCGGCGTTTGTCATCGTCAAGTTTGAAGACCAGCTCAACGCCTTTGATCGGTAGCCCGTTGCGCCGGGCGAGGATATCAGCTAGCGCCAGCGCCCATTGCCGCCGCCGGGTATCGCGACGCAGATCCTTCAGGCGATCTTTTTCTTTCTCCTCGGCGATACGGGCCGCAATCAGCGGTTTGTTTTTTTTGTAGTTGCGCCAGCTAAAAAATAGGGCGGCAATAATAAGAACAATCCAGAACATTAGCGCTCCTCCCTGGTTGCAGAAAGATAGCGCGTGGTTTGTAGCGTCAGGCTTTCAATTTCGAAAGGTTCACTACTGGTGTTTTTTCCGGCAAGCGTAGGGTGCCATTCATGCCGTGGAAACAGCATTTCCGCAGCCGTCGCCACGTTAGGATCAACAACCTGAAGATAGCGCAGCGCCTCCGGGGCGCTGTGCAGCAGCAGCCACTGTAAAGCCACCGGAGGCGTAGGGAAGTGCTCCATTAAATGAAAATTGTCATGCAGCACATTGAGCAGAAAATTGAGGTCATGAATATGAGTAATAAATTTCCAACCTGAATATTCCGGCGTTGCTTCATAAACTATTCCCATCTCTTCGCAATCGGCGTGGCGCTCAGGAAGTGGTTGCAGATGGCGTAACAGAGATAAAACATCGTTAGCATATTTCTTAATAGGATGGCGATTTTGCTTACCTTTAATCTGATCAATACTCAGGCCGTTATTACCAACCACCAGGCTTATTGTGACGTGGGGAATATTATTGTCGTCGCGCAGGCTGAACAGGCGAAGTTTCTGTTGTTCCATTTGCCGGGCGTAGTAATCGCCGTAGCCGCCGGAAAGCGCGCCTTTATTATCAAAATCTCCGACGCAGTGTTGCATATGCCAGGATTCATACGCCATCTCACTGCGCAGGCCGGGGTTTGTTGCATCAAGCTCAACCAGTACACCGTTATTCACCGCCATCACCGGTTTTAGCGCCTCGCTGTTGGAGGGATACCAACCTTGTTCACGCAGGCGCTGCATTTTTTGATGCTCCGCTTCGCGCATTGCCAGCACGGTAAAGCAGTTGATACGCTGTAGTTTAGTTTCCAGCCGCGTTCCTTCCTGACGCGAAAGAAATTCCACTAAATCTCTTTCCATTGCCACGAGTTGCGGGTGCTGAACGTTAAGGTAGTAAAAGCGCTCATCGCCACCCAGCTTTGGCGCCAGCCAGGCGGGGATTTCTGCATCAGCGCTAAAATAAACGGCATAATCGGCGACGGAGCGCACAGGATAAACATGAGGAAAGTCACCAATGATCCAACGATAAAAATGGTTGCTTAACCAGCGCTGGATAATTTCGCTGTCGCCGCGTTGTTGGCTCCGGGAAAAAATAGACGATTTTACATTTGGCGCATTTATTATATTGCGTGGTTTATAGCGGTGAGATGACGTTTCTGTCATAAAAATCCATGTATAATTAAGCTGGTATTATGTTTATGTATTTTTAGATTCACTTAATGAATTAATGCGCAATAAGTTTAAAAAACTACTCACAGTATATCGGTAAACTAAAAAGAGCGGCCAAATAATTTATTGTCCCCGATCGCGTTCGTCGTGGTTTTCGGGATACCGCTCGGCCAAAGGAAAGAGGACTGTGTGTTAATTCCGCCAGAATAGCGTTGGCGGAAAATATCGTCTTACGACCTTGTTATTGTTATGCCAATAATCATTATACCAGGCGACACGCATCCGCTTCCCAGCGATATCCCACCCCGTAGACCGCGCGTATAAATGACTGTTCGGCATCCAGCGATTCCAGTTTACGGCGCAGGTTTTTAATGTGGCTGTCGATAGTACGATCGGTCACCACACGGTAGTCGTCGTAGAGGTGGTTTAACAACTGCTCGCGGGAAAAAACTTTACCCGGTTCAAGCGATAAGGTTTTTAGCAGGCGGAATTCAGCGGGGGTTAAATCCAGCGCTTTACCACACCAGGAGGCCTGAAAGCGGCTTTCATCAATCATTAACGGGCTTTCGGCATCCTGCTGCTGGAGTTCGCGCTGCGGTTTACAGCGGCGCAAAATGGTTTTCACGCGGGCCACGACTTCGCGCGGGCTGTAAGGCTTACAGATATAATCATCGGCGCCGATTTCCAGCCCCAGCAGCCGGTCGATCTCTTCGATTTTGGCCGTGACCATCACAATGGGGATGTCGGAAAAACGGCGAATCTCCCGGCATAGCGTCAGACCATCGGTACCCGGCAGCATCAGATCCAGCAGGATCAGATCCGGCGGCGTTTGACGCACATACGGCAGTACCTTGTCGCCATGATTGATGAGCGTGGGGGCGTAACTCGCCGCGCGTAAGTAGTCAATAAGCAGCTGTCCCAGCTTGGGTTCATCTTCAACAATCAAAATGCGCGGCGTGTTTTCATCAATGGGTAATTCAGTCATACTTCTCTCTGTAAATCGCGATCCAGCGGTAACTCTACTGTAATGCTAACCCCGCCAAAAGGCGAATGAGCGGCGTGAAGATGACCGTTATGCGCGTGTACAATATTGACGCATATTGCCAGCCCCAGTCCAGAACCGCCGCTGGCGCGGTTACGGGACACTTCCGTGCGGTAAAAACGGTCAAAAAGCTTTTGTAACTGTTCATCGCTGACGCCCGGTGCAGAATCGGCAAAGGTCAGGAATAATGATTTGTCGCGTTGTTCGGCGGAAATATGCAGGCCGCCGCCTCTGTCGGTGTAGCGCAGACTGTTTTCCAGTAGATTATTAAACAGTTGCATCAGGCGATCCGGGTCGCCGAAGACGGTCATGCTATCCGGCAACGCGTAATGTAGCGTTAGCCCCCGGCTGGTAAAGCGCTCTCTGAACGCGCCGCCAGCGACTTCCAACAGGGGAACAAGATCGACGGTCGTTTTTTGGTAAGCCAGCGCGCCTTCGTCAGACAACGACAGCTGATGCAGGTCGTCAACCAGTTTGGTAAGCGTACCGACTTCCGCCTGTAGCGAGGTAACCGATTCTGGCGTGAACTGGCGAACGCCATCCTGAATGGCTTCCAGTTCGCCGCGCAATACCGCCAGCGGCGTGCGCAGTTCGTGGGAAATATCCGCCATAAAGTCGCGGCGCATTTGCTGGTTTTTTTCCAGCGTGCTGGCAAGCTGGTTAAAGTCTTGCGCCAGTTTTCCCAGCTCATCGGCGCTGGTTGGGGTCACGCGCGTGGTAAAATCCCCCGCCGCCAGTCTGTGCGTACCCTCGACCAACCGTTTGACCGGGGCGAGCAGGCCACGCGCCAGCAAAAATGTCGCCAGCGCGGCCAGCAACGTTGATAACGCCACGATCATCCAACTGGCGCGCCGCTGCTGCATATCAAAATTAATATCCGTATTGCGCGTCAGCCGCTCGACAGGAGAGGCGATAATCGCGCCGACTTCGACGCCATTGACCAGAATGGGGCGGCGAGTACCGTCATGCGGCACCGGACCGCGTGGGCCGACCAGCACCCGGCCATTTTGATCGACGACCCAGAACTGGGTGCGCCAACCGTGCGGCGGCATACCGGGGCCGGGTTTATCGCGGTCGTTGTCATGCTCAAATGAACGCAGAATCTGGAAAACGAAGCGATCGTTGTTACGTAAAAAACGCCAGTTGCCGTGTTGCTGGTACTGGTCGCCCAGCGCATCGCCCAGCATTTGTAGCCGCTGCTCGTTGCCGTGTTTGATATAGTCAATAAATCCGCGTTCAAAACTGACGCGCACGGCCCAATGCATACTGATCAGCAGCACGATGCAGGTGGCGAAAATCGCCAGAAACAGCTTGCCGGTGATTCCGGGCCGCCAGACTTTCATTACAGGCTCCTTTTACGCCGTGAAATGACCATGTTTTGCTGTGTATCGTTCGGCACGCGGGCAAAAATTATCGCCGGTAGCGCGATAATAACCGCCATACATAACCAGGTGTACATAAAGACGTGATGTGTGGCGCTACTGTCTATCCCGATATGCTGTTGGCCAAACATACCCAGCAGCATTCCGGCAATAGTGACGCCAATACTCATCGAGAGCTGCATAATCATCGATAATAAGCTATTGCCGCTGCTGGCCAGCGTATCGGGAAGGTCTTTTAGCGTTAAGGTATTCATGGAAGAAAAGCGCGCCGAGTTCACCATTCCCTGCAAAAGCAGTACCAGCGGCAGGAGATAATACCAGCCGAGCAGCGCGACCGACATAAACAACAGGCTAACCAATGCCAGTCCGAGCGTGGTCGCCACCAGAACCCGACGATAGCCAAAACGGTTAACTATCTGCACCACAATCCGCTTCATTCCCATGCTGCCCAGCACCATGGGGATCATCATCAAACCGGCATGAAACGGTGAAAAACCAAGACCAATTTGCAAAAAGACCGGCGTCATAAACGGCAGCATACCGCTGCCGATACGCCCGGCAAAACTGCCCAGCAACCCCAGTGAAAACGTGGGCGTGCGGAACAATCGCAGGCTGAATAACGCGCCTGAGTTTTTTTTGGCATGGAAGAGATAGAGCAGAATGGCTGCTGCGCCGCCCGCAGCAAGTCCGGCTAATGTCCAGGGCGAGATCCCCATGCTTTTACTACCGTCCAGCGCCAGCGTGAGTACCGCCATGCCGATAGCTAACAGCAGGAACCCCGGCAGATCAAAGCGCCGGGTCTCTATGGTGTAGTTTGGCATCAGCATAAAGGTTGCCATAGCGCCGACAATTCCCACCGGGATATTGATCAGAAAGATCCAGTGCCATGAAGCATATTCCACCAGCACCCCGCCCAGCGCGGGGCCGAGTAACGGCCCGATCTGTCCCGGTAGGGTGACGAAGGTCATCGCCGCCATATATTGCGCGCGCGGCACGATTTTCATGACCGTCAGGCGTCCGACCGGCACCATCATCGCGCCGCCTACGCCTTGTAAAACCCGCGCTAATACCAGTTGATTAAGCGTGCCGGAAAGGGCGCAAAACAGCGAACCCAGCGTGAACAGCACAATGGCGGCAAAGAAGATATTACGCACGCCGATTTTATCTGCCAGCCAGCCGCTGGCGGGGAGCATCACGGCGACGGTAAGAACATATGACACCACTACCATGTGCATATGCAGCGGGCTTTCCCCCAGGCTTTTCGCCATGGAGGGCAGCGCAGTGTTGACGATGGTGGTATCCAGCGACTGCATAAAAAAGCCGAATGCCACAATCCAGAGTTGCCAGCGGGCGTTGTCAGGAAGTTCTGTCATATCTCTACTACCGGTTTGCTATTTTTACGCGAAAAACGCAGCCGCAGACGGTCGAAAAAGAGGTACACCACCGGCGTGGTATAGAGCGTCAGGAGCTGGCTCATGACCAAACCGCCGACAATGGTTATCCCCAACGGCTGCCGTAATTCCGAACCGTCTCCGCCAGATAACACCAATGGCAGTGCGCCGAACAGCGCCGCCAGCGTGGTCATCATTATTGGACGGAAGCGTAACAAGCAGGCCTGGAAAATGGCTTGTTCCGGCGTCAGGCCGCCGCTTCGTTGCGCTTCAAGCGCAAAATCGACCATCATAATGGCGTTTTTCTTCACAATGCCAATTAATAGCATGATCCCTATCAGGGCGATTAGGCTGAAAGGGGCATTGAAGAGCTCCAGCGCCAGA
Source organism: Salmonella sp. SAL04214 (assembly GCF_046550615.1). NCBI lineage: Bacteria > Pseudomonadati > Pseudomonadota > Gammaproteobacteria > Enterobacterales > Enterobacteriaceae > Salmonella > Salmonella sp. SAL04214. The sequence continues at coordinate 218,312 of NZ_JBGDXT010000005.1, read as the reverse complement.
AGCGCCCCAACGCCTGCCGATGGCAGAGTAGAGAGAATGGTCAGCGGATGGACGTAACTTTCGTACAGTATCCCCAGCACAATGTAGACGGTAGCGATCGCCGCCACTATCAAAATAAGCTGCGAATTCATGGTCTGCTGGAAGACTTGCGCCGTTCCGGAAAAACTGCCGCGTACCGTCGGAGGGACGCCAAGCTGCGTCATGGTGCGATTAATGGCCTCTGTCGCCTGCGATAACGATGTGCCGGTCGGCAGGTTAAAGGCAATCGTGGACGCCGCGGAAAGTCCCTGATGGTTCACCGACAGCGGCGCATTGGCGGGCCGCCATTGGGCGAAATAAGAGAGGGGGATCGCTTTTCCGTCACGGTTGATAACGAACATTTTCTCCAGCGCGCTGATATCCTGGCTATAGCGCGGATCGACTTCCATCACCACTTTATACTGGTTCATCGGCTGATAAATGGTGGAAATTTGCCGCTGGCCGAAAGCATTATTTAACAGACTGTTTGCGGCCTGAACATCAATGCCCAGTCGTGACATGGTGTCGCGGTCGTAGATAAGGTTCATCTCCGCGCCGTTATCCTGCTGGTCGGAGTTTACGTCCGCCAGTTGCGGCAGGGCCGAGAGCGCTTTGCGTATTTTCGGCTCCCACTCGCGCAGCGCCGCCAGAGAGTCAGACAGCAACGTATATTGGTAACTGGCGTTAGCCTGCCGCCCGCCGACGCGAATATCCTGTACCGCCATCAGAAACAGCCTGGCGCCGGGTTCTTTTGCCAGTTTGACCCGCAGTCGATCAATGATTTGCTGCGCCGTCTCTTTGCGTTCGCCGCGCGGCTTCAGCGTAATAAACATCATGCCGCTATTCACCCGCGAGCCGCCGGTAAAACCAGTGACATTATTCACCGCCGGATCGTCGCGAATAATTTTCATAAAATCCTGCAGCTTGCCGCGCATGGCCTGGAAAGAGATGCTCTGGTCAGCCTGAATACCGCCCATCAACACGCCGGTGTCCTGCTCCGGAAAGAATGTTTTAGGGATGGCGATATAAAGCCAGATGTTCAGCGCAATGGTGCCAAGAAAAACCACACCGACAAGACGCGTATGGTTAAGCACCCATTTTAACGACGTGCCGTAACCCTGTTGCAAGGCGACCAGCAAACGGCCAACGCCCCGTTTACGCGGTTGGGTGCGCGGTTTGCTTGATTTAAGCATCCAGCCGCACATCATCGGCGTCAGCGTGAGCGAGACCACCAGCGAAATGCCAATCGCCACCGAGAGGGTAACGGCGAATTCCCGTAATAATCGCCCTGGCAGACCGCCCATTAACAGCAGCGGCAGAAATACCGCCACCAGCGACAGACTCATGGAGATGACCGTAAACCCGACTTCCCGCGTACCCTGTAATGCCGCCTGCAAAGGTTTCATTCCCGCCTCCAGATGGCGGGCGATATTTTCCAGCACCACAATGGCATCATCAACGACAAATCCGGTCGCGATAGTCAGCGCCATCAGCGACAGATTGTTGAGGCTGAAGCCGCACAGATACATGGCGGCGAAGGTGCCGATGAGCGAAACGGGAACGGCGACGGCGGGGATTAGCGTGGCGCGCCCGGAACGCAGGAATAAAAACACCACCAGGATCACCAGCGCGACAGAGATAGCCAGCGTCTCTTCTACCTCTTGCAGCGACGCGCGAATCGTCGGCGAACGATCCTGAGCGATTTGTAAATCGATAGCGGCGGGGATCATTGCCCGCAGTTCCGGCAGTTTTGCCCGGATGCCGTCGACCGTCTGAATAATATTGGCCTCCGGCAGCTTGCGGATCATCAACAAAATAGCGGGTTTAGCGTTCGTCATCCCGGCGTTACGGACATCCTGCACCGAGTCGGTGACGCTGGCGACGTCGCCCAGGCGTACCGCCGCGCCGTTGTTATAGTGAATAATCAGCGGCTGGTATTCGGCGGCGGTTTTCAGTTCGTCGTTGGTCTGGATTTGCCAGCGGTGGACGCTATCTTCAATTGCGCCTTGCGGTCGGCGTACGTTGGCGCTGTCGATCGCTTCGCGGACCTCATCCAGCGAGACGCCCTGGTTAAAGAGCGCCTGCGGGTTTAAGCCTACACGTACTGCGGGCAGGGAGCTGCCGCCGACGTCAACATCGCCGACGCCGTCAATTTGCGCGATGGTTTGCGCCAGTTGGGTAGAGGCGAAATCATACAGTTTGCCCTGTGACCAGCTCTCCGAGGTGAGCGTTAAAATCATAATCGGCGCGTCGGACGGGTTGGCCTTGCGATAAGTCGGGCGGCTGGGCATTCCGCCTGGCAACAAGCTTTGCGCGGCGTTAATGGCGGCCTGCACATCGCGCGCCGCGCCGTTAATATCACGATCGAAATTAAATTCGAGAATAATGCGCGTACTGCCGAGCGAGCTGCTGGAAGTCATTTCATTGACGCCTGCAATGCGTCCCAAAGAACGTTCCAACGGCGTCGCCACCGACGAAGCCATGGTTTCCGGCGAGGCGCCCGGCAGCGAGGCGCTAACCATAATCACCGGGAAATCGACCTGCGGCAGCGGGGCGACCGGCAGCAGACGAAAGCCCAGAATGCCGCACAGCGTAATGGCGGCGGCAATCAAAATGGTGGCGACCGGGCGGTAGATGAAAAGGGCGAAAAAGCGCATCTACGCCTCCTCTTTATGGCGCGGAAAGCGACTTTTCACGTACAGCGACAGGCGGTCAAACAGGAGATAAATCACCGGTGTGGTAAACAGAGTTAATACCTGGCTGACCAGTAGGCCGCCCACCATCGCGATCCCCAACGGGCGACGTAATTCCGCGCCAACGCCGGTACTCAACATTAATGGCAATGCCCCGAGCAACGCCGCCAGCGTGGTCATCAGAATCGGTCGAAAACGCAGCAGACAGGCCTGGAAGATAGCGTCGCGCGGACTCATCCCCTGTTCGCGTTCAGCGGCGAGGGCGAAGTCAATCATCATGATGGCGTTTTTCTTCACGATGCCGATCAGCAAAATAATGCCGATAATGGCGATAATATCGAGCTCGCTACCAGCGATGATCAGCGCCAGCAGCGCGCCGACGCCCGCCGTAGGCAGCGTTGAGAGAATCGTGATCGGATGGATAAAACTCTCATACAGCACGCCGAGCACGATATACATCGCCACCACGGCGGCGACAATAAGCCAGACGGTGCTGCCCAGCGCCGCCTGGAAGGCGAGCGTACTGCCCTGAAACTGCGTTGTAATATCCGCTGGCAGGGCGAGCGTTTTTTCCGTATCGAGAATCGCCTGCACCGCATCGCCGAGCGAATAGCCCTCCGGCACGTTAAACGAAAATGTCGTAACCGGGAACTGATCTAAATGATTGATGGAGAGCGGGGCGAAGCGCTGCTCAATGCGGGCAATCGCGCTGAGCGGTACGGTGCCGCCGTCGCGGCTCGTCAGGCGAATCGTCTCCAGCGCCGCCAGGCCCGGCGTGCTGGCGGTATTATGTTCCAGCACGACGCGGTACTGGTTCGCCTGGGTATAAATCGTTGAAATCAGGCGTTGTCCGAACGCGTTGTAGAGCGCGTTATCCACATCCGCCATGCTGATACCCAGACGGCTGGCGCTGTCGCGGTCGACATTCACCCAGGCCGCTAATCCTCGATCTTGCCAGTCGCTGCTTACCTCAGAGAGCTGTGGTAACGACTGTAGCGCGTTCTGCAGTTTTGGCACCCAGTGGCTGAGCGCATCGAGCGTCGTGGCCTGCAGGGTAAACTGATACTGCGTGCGGCTGACCTGCGTGTCGATGGTTAAATCCTGCGTCGGCTGGAGATACAGCGCCACGCCGGGAATCGTCGCCACGGCGGTTTGCAGCCGGGAGATCACCTGCTGCACGCGGTCATCACGCGCATCCAGCGGCTTGAGGTTAATTTGCAGGCGCGCGCTATTCAGCGTGGGGTTAGCGCCGTCTACGCCAACAAAAGTCGTCAGGCTTTGCACCGCCGGGTCCTGTAATATCCGCTCCGCCACCTGGCGCTGACGTTGCGCCATACTGGCATACGATGACGATTGCGGCGCCTGCAGCGTCCCCTGGATAATGCCGTTATCCTGTACCGGAAAGAACCCTTTCGGGATGACTATCCACAGCATAACGCTGAGCAGGAGCGTGGCGAATGCCACGCTCAATGTAAGCCACGGATGGTTGAGCACTTTCGCTAATCCGCGTCCGTAGCTGGCGATCACGCGGTCAAACATCCGCTCGCAGGCGCGGGAAAAGCGGTTTTGTTTACGCAGAGATTGCTGGCTGAGCATACGCGCGCACATCATGGGCGTGAGCGTCAAAGAGACGACGGCGGAGATTAAAATCGCTACCGCCAACGTCACCGCAAATTCGCGGAACAGTCGACCAACAATATCGCCCATAAAGAGCAACGGGATCAGCACTGCAATCAGTGAAAAGGTGAGGGAAATAATGGTAAAGCCGATTTCGCCCGCGCCTTTGAGCGCCGCCGCCAGCGGTTTTTCTCCTTTTTCGATGTAGCGCGAGATGTTCTCGATCACCACAATCGCATCGTCCACCACGAAACCCGTGGCGATAGTGAGCGCCATCAGCGTCAGGTTATTAATGGAAAAATCCAAAAATACCATCACCGCAAAGGTGCCGATAAGCGACAGCGGTACGGCGACGCCGGGAATAATTGTGGCGGGAATATTACGTAAAAACAGATAGATAATCATGACGACCAGCGCGATCGCCAGCATCAGTTCAAACTGGGTATCGCGCACGGAAGCGCGAATATTGGTGGTGCGATCGGACAGGACCGTGACCTTCACCGATTTCGGCAGGCTTTCGGTAAGCTGGGGCAGCATCTGGCGAATGCTGTCCGCCGTCGCAATGATATTGGCGCCGGGCTGGCGCTGAACATTCATCACGATAGCCGGCGCTTGATTCGCCCATGCGCCGAGCCAGCTATTTTCCGCCCCCTGTTCGACGGTGGCGACATCGCCCAGCCGTACCGGCGCGCCGTTTTGATACGCGATGATAAGCCTGCGGTATTCGTCGGCAGACTGCATCTGATCGTTAGCAGAAAGCGTCACCGCCCGTTCGGGGCCATCCAGACTGCCTTTCGCCGAGTTGACGTTGGCGCCGGTAATTGCGGTACGGACCGTTTCGCTGGTCAGACCGAGCGCGGCGACAGCCTGAGCATTCAGTTTTACGCGTACCGCAGGGCGCTGCCCGCCGGCAAGCGTCACCAGTCCGACGCCGGAGACCTGTGAGATCTTCTGCGCCACGCGGGTTTCTACCATGTCCTCTACCTGGGTCATCGGCATCGCGTTTGAGGTGACGGCAAGCGTCATAATCGGCGGGTCCGCCGGGTTGACTTTGCTGTAAATCGGCGGATTCGGCAGGTCGGAAGGCAATAAATTGGTGGCTGCGTTAATCGCCGCCTGTACTTCCTGCTCGGCAACGTCCAGCGGCAGCGTCAACTGAAACTGTAGCGTTACCACCGACGCGCCGCCGGAGCTTTGCGACGACATCTGCTTAAGTCCTGACATCTGGCCGAACTGGCGCTCAAGCGGCGCGGTGACGGCGGAGGTCATGACATCCGGGCTGGCGCCAGGGTAGAGCGTAACAACCTGAATAGTGGGGTAGTCGACCTCCGGCAAAGCGGCGACGGGCAGGAAGCGATAGCCGATAATCCCGGCGAGTAAAATCGCCGCCATCATCAGAGTGGTGGCCACGGGGCGCAGAATAAACAGACGCGAAGGGCCGCCCGTGCTGCCCGGAGGTAATACCTGCATCAGGCGCGCGCTCCTTTTTGACCTTCATGGCGGGAAGGGGATTTTTCATCCGCCACGGTGGTTTGCGGCTCAACGACCTCGACTTTTGCGCCTTCCGTCAGCCGATCAATACCATCGGTAACGACGCGATCGCCTGCCGACAAGCCTGCGCTGATCACCACGTTTCGGTTATCCTGAATACCGATTTTTACCCGCTTCTTGCTGACGTTATTTTCGTCGTTCAGCACCCACACAAAGTGGCCCTCATTGCCCATTTGCACCGCCGCGGCAGGCACCACAACGGCATTTTGTTCGGTATCGACCAGCATCCGGGCGTTCACAAATTGATTGGGGAACAGCGTATCGTCCTGATTGGTAAAGCGCGCTTTAATTTTGATCGTTCCCGTCGTGGGATCAATCTGGTTGTCCAGACTGAGCAACACACCTTCGCTCAATTTGTGCGAGTTAGTCCGATCCCAGGCTTCTACGACCAGCGTTTTCCCCGCTTTCTGCGCCTGAACCACGGTCGCGATATCGCTTTCCGGCAGAGTAAAAATGAGATCAATCGGGTGCGTTTGCGTAATGACGACAATACCTGCGGTATCGCTGCTGGAAATCTGGTTGCCGACATCCACCTGTTTCAGACCCACGCGTCCCGAGACCGGGGCCGTGATACGACTCCAGTCGAGCTGTAACTGCGCGCTGGCGACATTGGCTTCATCCGCTTTAATGGTTCCCTGGGTTTCGTTGACCAGCGCCTGTTGCGCATCCAGTTCCTGACGAGAAACCAGATTGGTTTTTGCCAGTTGCTGATAGCGCGCCAGATCACGACGCGCATTCGCCAGCGTAGCGTTATCTTTCGCCAACTGTCCCTGCGCCTGCGCCAGGGCGACCTTAAACTGGCTGGGATCGATTTGCGCCAGCAGATCGCCTGCGTTGACCTGCTGACCTTCCTGAAAGTGCAGGGCGATGAGTTGACCGTCCACGCGGCTACGCACCGTAACGGTATTCGCGGCGGTCACGGTGCCCAGCCCGCTCAGATAGCGCGGTACGGCCTGTGTGGTCGCGGTCGCGGCCTGTACCGGCGCCAGAGGGCCGTCGCGCATACCGCGGCGACCTGCGGCGGCGGTATGCGGCGCTTGCGCGGCGACGCCCGGCGCGGCGGTCGGGCTTTCGCTACGGCTATGCCAGAACCAGAATGCGGCGGCGGCCACTACAACCCCAATCGCTATTGCCCAGCGGAAAGTATTACTGCCTTTCATCGGTATAAGTTTCTCATCCTGAAACGTTTTGCGGAATGTTGCTCCCTCTATTGTAGTCAGCAGGGAAGGGAGAAAAATGGAGGAATTATGGAACACGGTCGGGATTATTCTGAATGGCGACCCGCTTTGCGAGGCGCTACGCAACTCTCATCGGTGAAAATCGTTAACGCGCCGGAGTGCGGTAAAGTGGCGGCACGGCAATGAAGATAAGCCACCGATTTCAGCAGGACGCTGAAACGGGAAAGCCCCTCCCGAGGAAGGGGCCAAAATAAGGAAAGGGTTATGATGAAGGTAGTCATCATACTGGTGATACTCTTAGTGATTAGCCTACCAGCTTACTAAGACACCAGGGGGAGGAGGAATCCTCCCTTACCCTCACTCCTGACGTTAAGCCACATCAAGAATAATGTCAATCCATCAGCGCTGGGCTTGCGAGGCGCTTAGCGGAAAACGACCTCCGCCCAGCGCGCCAGTCCTGCGGTGACGGAGCCGAAATCATCGCCGCCAGCGACGGGTATGCCCGGTAACTGTTCGGAAAGCGCTTTTTTAATCAATGGCGAACGGGCGCTGCCGCCGGTCAGATAGATGACATCCGGTTTTTCCTGCGCGCTGTCCAGCGCCAGTTGCACCTGTTCCAGAATACGCGCCAGCGGTTGATCCAGCGCCGCTTCCAGTCCTTGCTGGCTGATAGCGACCGCCAGGTCGTCGCTGATAAATGGCAGCCTCGCCGTAACATCCGCCTGGCCGGAAAGGGCGATTTTGCTCTCTTCCGCGCAGCGTACCAGGCGGTAGCTAAGCCGCTGACGCCAGACCTTGAGCAGCAACGCGACCTTGTCTGCTTCACGCGCGTTGCGAACCAAATCGTTCAACAGACGACCATTCGCGCTACTGTAAAAATCGCTTTGCGCCGGGACGTCGTTAATCGCCACGGCGTTCCACCACGGCAGCACCGGTAGGGCGATGCCTTTTTCGGTTTCGCCGCCCATGCCCAGCAAAGGCATCAGATTTTTAAAGGCCAGCGCGATATCCAGATCGTTTCCGCCCACGCGGCAACCGCTGTGCCCCAACAGGCTGTTTTCACGATCGGCGCGCTGACGCCACTGCGGCCCCATCAGCAGCATGGAACAGTCGGTGGTACCGCCGCCAATATCCACGACCAGCACACGCTTCTCTTCCCGCAGCGTAGCTTCGTAGTCCAGGCCCGCCGCAACCGGTTCATACTGGAATACCACCTCCTGAAAACCGGCGCGTTTTGCCGCCCGCTCCAGAATACCCTGCGCCTGGCGGTTCGCGTCATCGCCGCCGAGTCCCTGAAAGTTGATCGGGCGACCGATCACCGCCTGGGTAATGGCCTCCGGCAATTGGCTGTGCGCCGTATGACGAATATGTACCATCATGGCGCAGACTAAATCTTCAAACAGCGCGACCTGCTGCGGTTTCAGGCCGCTGGCGCCTAAAAAGGATTTCGGCGATTTGACAAACCAGACCTCCTGGGGATCGTCAATATAGTGCGCCAGCGACGCCAGACCAAACTGTACGCTTTGCGCGCCAACCTCAATATCTTCCTCGCGGTTGTAGCGTATCGCGCGGCGTAGCAGCGCCTGGGTTTCTTCGTCCGTTGCCGGCACATCATGATGGCGATACAGCCACTCGCTCACCGCTTCGCGCGTCGGCGCGCACAGCATAGACGGCAGTAATGCGCTGTTATTCTCCATTGTCAGCAACTGTGGATGCCCGTCGCGCATAATGGCGACCGAGCAGTTTGCCGTACCGTAATCAAATCCGATAAACACCTTAAAATCCCCATGCCAGTGAAGAAGGGGCGTGACTTTAGCGAAATGTCGTCGCGGCGACAACTGGAATATGAAAGCAAGGCGTTACGTGCGATTAGCGTTTATGCTGAAAGGTCAAATAAAGGAGAAAAGTATGTTTACCCTGAGCTGGCAGCCGCCTTACGACTGGTCGTGGATGTTGGGCTTTCTTGCCGCGCGTGCGGTGGACGGCGTGGAAACGGTAGGCGAGGGCTTTTATGCGCGCAGCCTGGTGGTGGGCGAGCATCGCGGACTGATCAGCGTGAGCCCCCATCTGCCCACCCACACTGTGCAGGTCAGCGTGAGCGCCGGATTACTTCCCGTCGCGCCGGCGTGTCTGGCGAAGGTTTCGCGTCTGTTTGATCTTGACTGCCAGCCCGCGCAGGTTGCCGCCGTGCTGGGGCCACTGGGCGAGGACAGACCGGGGCTGCGTTTACCGGGATCGGTTGATACGTTTGAACAAGGCGTGCGGGCGATACTGGGGCAACTGGTGAGTGTCGCGATGGCGGCAAGGTTGACGGCGAAAGTGGCGCGCCGCTATGGCGAGGCGTTGCCGGATGCCCCCGATTATGTCTGTTTTCCCGGTCCGGAAACGCTGGCGGTGGCCGATCCGCTGGCGCTTAAAGCTCTGGGGATGCCGCTGCGGCGCGCCGAAGCGCTGATTCATCTGGCGCAGGCGACGCTGGCGGGAAAAGTGGCGCTCGCCGCGCCGCCGGATATTGAGCAGAGCGTTAAAAATTTACAAACGTTTCCGGGAATTGGCCGCTGGACGGCGAACTATTTCGCCCTGCGCGGTTGGCAGGCAAAAGATATCTTTTTACCCGATGATTACTTAATTAAGCAGCGCTTCGCCGGGATGACGCCCGCGCAGATCCGTCGCTACGCGGAGCGCTGGAAACCGTGGCGTTCCTACGCGCTACTGCATATCTGGTATACCCACGGCTGGCAACCGTCAATGGATAGCGAAATAGCTGGTATTCAGTAACAAATCCAGCGGTTGCGCTTCGGCGACAGTGTCGCCATAAATCAAATCCACGCCAATACGGGAGAGCGTATCCAGCACCTGTGGGTTTTGTACCGGCCCGGCGAGCGTTTTGATGTCCAGATGCTGGGCGTGTCCCTGGATGATCGAGGTCAGCATTTCATCCATTAAACTTTCATGAACGTTGGCGATAAGGTCGCTATCCAGCAGTAAATAATCGACGATATGCAGGGGAAGTAAATTAAACAGCTGTAAATCGCGCCCGACATGGCTGAGAATCACCTGGCAGCCGCGTTGCCGCAGTTTTCGCAGAGTCGCAGCGGCGGTCTGCGCCTGCTTAACGATAACGTCAGCCGGGATAATCAGGTGTAATAACCGTGGCGGCAGTGGACTATGCTCCAGTTGTTCCAGCAGCTCATCAATAAGGGTCGCGCTGTATAATCCCGCGGCGGACAGCGGCAGCGCAACGCTTAATCCCTTGCTGGCGACGGCGGTCGCCGCATGGTGGAAAAACTCATGGAATACCCGTCGGTCAAGCGCGTGATGCAGCGCGGAGTCGGCTAACCCTGCCCGGAACGCGCGCTCTTCCATCACTTCCCCTTCGCTGGTCCACAGCCTGAGTGAGACCAGCCAAAAGCTGGTGGCCTCCGGCGTACGCGGCGGCGCGACGTTTCTGGCAAGCATCAGCAGGTGGTTATTTTTAATCATATGCCACTGTTCTTCCAGCGGCATCATTCCCTTTGAGGAGGTTAATGCGTGCTGCGGTTCGTACACGGTCAGACGGCCTCGACCGCTATTTTTCGCGGCGTAGCAGGCAATATCGGCCTGAGACACGACCTCTGTGAGCTGGCAGTTATGTTCATTTATCATTGTGATCCCGGCGCTGGCGCCGATCCGATGCAGGCGTCCTTCCCACATAAAGTGATACTCATTAATGGCGTTGATAAGCCGCGTCGCGATAAAGCGCGCGCTGTCACTATTACAATCCGGCAGCAACAGGCCAAACTCATCGCCACCCAGACGGGCCAGGAGATCGCCGGATCGAAGCATACTGAGCATCAGTGACGCGAGCTCGCGCAATAAGGCATCGCCGGCGGCATGTCCCGCGCTGTCGTTAACCGCTTTAAAACGGTCCAGATCGATAAACACCAGCGCATGATGTTGAGGCGATTCCTGTATTGTTTGCAGGCGCTGTTGCAGCTGTTTTTCAAAACTGGCGCGGTTGGCAAGATGGGTGAGGGCGTCATGCGTTGCGCTGTAGCTGAGCTGGCGTAACATTTTTCGTGATTCGGTAACGTCCTGGATAACCAGAACCGAACCAATCTTATCGCCGTCAAGCGTACTGAGCGGCGTGATACTGTAATGAATATCGTAGCTGCCGCCGTTATGACAATGGAGCACTATCTCCTGTTCCATGTCCGATCGCGACCTGTCGGCGCGATAAATATCCTCCAGCAGCGGCCCCTTATCACCTGACGTAATGCGCAGAACCGTTAATAATGGCGCGCCTAAAGCATCCTCTTGCCGCCAGCCGCTCATCTTCTCGGCGATCGGGTTCATAAAGGTGATATTCATCGCGACATCAATACACACCACCGCTTCTCCGATAGAGTCAAGCGTGATGTGCAACCGTTCTTTTTCCTGAAACAGCGCCTCGTTCGCCTGTGTAATACGCTCCATCAACCGCTGGTTTTCCTGCTCGCTTTGCTTGAGATCGTTAATATCTTCGATCTGAGCAATAAAATAGAGAGGTTTATTGTCTTTATGACGAACCAGCGAGACGGCCAGCAGCGCCCAGACGACATCGCCGTTGCGGGTGTAGTAGCGTTTTTCCATGGAATAGCTATTGATGTCGCCGCGCACCAGCATGTTTAGCTGTTCAAGGTCGTTATTCAGGTCTTCTGGCCAGGTCAATTGCTGAAATGTCATCGTGCGTAATTCATCCTGGCTATAGCCAAGAAAATGGCTCAGAGATTTATTGACCTGTAGCCACTGACCCTCCGTACCGACCAGCGCCATACCAATGGCGGAATACTCCATCGCGTTGCGAAAGCGGGATTCGCTCTCGGTGATATGTTTGCGTTCCGTGCGAAACGCGTACATCACCATCGTCATCATATTGGCAGGCAGCAGGATCATTAAAAAAGGCAGCCACGGCATATTGACCATCACGTCGGTTTTCGGCGTGGCGAGCAGCGTGGGGTCATTGGCCAGCATGAGCGAGACCACGATAACGGTAGCTAAAAAAATTAAAAACGCCTCCATTCGCGGCAGGCGCACCGCACTCCACATCAACAGGACGATAACGCACGTAAACGGCCACGGAATATAGCGCATAGCGAGCCAGCTTAGCGCCAGCGTAATGACCAGCGTCAATAGCGTTTCCAGCAACAGATGCGGGTCGCGATGACGCAACAGATAGTGTGGTTTAAACAGTAAACCTAACGGCACCAGCGTCAGCGCGCCGATGGCTTCCGATAATACCCAAATCAGAAACGCTTTCGAGGCGACCGCTTCCGGCGCTATTAGCCAAAATAACAGGCCGCCGAGTAGCGGCGGAATCACGGCGCTGCCGATAGCCAGACGAAACCAGTCATTCAAATTTTGTAAGGGGTTGTAGCTGGGGAGCAGTTTTCGCAGCAGTATCGCGCCAGTGGCCGCCTCGATAATATTTATTGCCGTCCAGCTAAAGTTAAGCGAGGCGGCAGGAAATAAAGTCAGTGAGGCGCCGATGCTGCCGAGCGAGCAGGCGACCGCGATCCCTGGCCACAGACGGCCCGCATGGCGGTAAAACGCGACCATCATAATGGAGGTGGGGAACCACAGCGGCGCGAGTTGGGTGCCGACACGCGATAATACGAGCGAAAAGAGCGTAAAGACAAACGCGACCAGGCCTAAACTGACCAGACGCAATAGCGGGTGGGGGACGGTAACGAAAACATGTTGGGATGGTTTACTCATTACCACTCTATCCGAATCGCCGGTAACGTCGCGGAATACCGGACGCGTCAGTTTACTCTGTGATTATGCTAGTATAAACGCGTAATGATTTATACGCTGGCTGAATATAAATTGTGGCTCCCGGCGTATTCCTCCTCCAGACGGGTCGATAAAACCGCTGCCCGCGTTAAAACTGAACGCTTTTACGTCGCGACGTCGAATGCGCCGCCAACAAATTCACCGTGGCATAGCGCCGGACTGGTATCGCGCTGCTGAAATCCCTATAATTGCCGCGTTTGGCGTTTCGGCGCCCCCCTTCCTTACATCCAGGTTAATCAGGTCGCTAAATTTATGACTGATCAGTCTCATCAGTGCGTCATTATCGGTATCGCTGGCGCATCGGCTTCCGGCAAGAGTCTTATTGCCAGTACCCTTTACCGCGAATTGCGTGAACAAGTGGGTGACGAACATATTGGCGTTATTCCCGAAGACAGTTATTACAAAGATCAAAGCCATCTGTCGATGGAAGAACGCGTAAAAACTAACTATGACCATCCGAATGCGATGGATCACAGCCTGCTATTTCAGCATCTTCAGGCGCTCAAGCGCGGTTCGGCGATTGAATTACCGGTATACAGTTATGTTGAGCATACCCGTATGCAGGAAACGGTTCGCGTAGAACCGAAGAAAGTGATTATTCTTGAAGGTATTCTGTTACTGACCGACGCGCGTTTGCGTGAAGAGATGAACTTCTCTATTTTTGTCGATACGCCGCTGGATATCTGTTTGATGCGCCGTATCAAACGCGATGTGAACGAGCGTGGTCGCTCAATGGATTCGGTGATGGCGCAATATCAGAAAACGGTGCGTCCGATGTTCCTGCAATTTATTGAGCCTTCCAAACAATATGCGGATATTATCGTGCCGCGCGGCGGTAAAAACCGCATCGCTATTGATATTCTGAAAGCGAAAATCAGCCAGTTCTTTGAATAAATCTGGCGAATTGTGTACCGTTCAGTGATAACCTGGTTAGCCCTTGATGTGCTTGATTTAAGGGCTTGATGCGCGAAAGGAGAAAGTGCCATGCGTTTATGCGACCGAGATATTGAAGCCTGGCTGGATGAAGGCCGTTTGTCTATCACCCCGCGACCTCCCGTAGAGCGCATTAACGGCGCGACGGTCGATGTACGTCTTGGCAATAAATTTCGAACCTTCCGTGGCCATACGGCGGCGTTTATCGATCTGAGCGGGCCGAAAGATGAGGTCAGCGCGGCGCTGGATCGCGTGATGAGCGATGAAATCGTTTTGCCGGACGGCGAGGCATTTTATCTGCATCCGGGCGAGTTGGCGCTGGCCGTCACCTTTGAATCCGTTACCCTGCCGCCGGATTTAGTGGGCTGGCTGGATGGTCGTTCCTCGCTGGCGCGTCTGGGACTGATGGTGCATGTGACGGCGCACCGTATCGATCCCGGCTGGTCGGGCTGCATTGTGCTTGAGTTTTACAACTCCGGGAAGCTGCCGCTGGCGTTGCGTCCGGGTATGCTCATCGGCGCGCTGAGCTTTGAGCCGCTGTCCGGCCCGGCGGCGCGGCCTTATAACCGCCGTCAGGATGCCAAATATCGCGATCAGCAGGGCGCTGTTGCCAGCCGGATTGATAAAGACTGAGCCATTCGGCGCAATACTGCCGGTCCATTGAGGGTAGCATGAGACGATTTCTGACGACGCTGATGATTCTCCTGGTCGTGCTGGTGGCCGGATTCTCTGCGTTGGTATTGTTGGTCAATCCGAATGATTTCCGCGCCTATATGGTGCAGCAGGTTGCCGCGCGTAGTGAATATCAGTTGCAACTGGACGGGCCGCTGCGCTGGCACGTATGGCCGCAACTCAGCATCCTTTCCGGGCGAATGACGCTAACGGCGCGAGGCGCCAGCGAACCGCTGGTGCGGGCTGACAATATGCGCCTGGATGTCGCTTTATGGCCGCTGTTGAGTCATCAGCTTCATGTTAAGCAGGTGATGCTGAAAGGCGGGGTGATTCAACTGACGCCGCAAACGGAAGCGGTACGCAGTGATGATGCGCCGGTCGCGCCGAAAGATAATACCTTGCCGGACGTAGCGGAAGATCGCGGCTGGTCGTTTGATATTCGTAGCCTGCGCGTTGCCGACAGCGTGCTGGTTTTCCAGCATGAAAATGATGATCAGGTCACGGTGCGCGATATTCGTCTGAATATGGAACAAGATGCCGAGCATCGCGGCACGTTTGATTTTTCGGGACGCGTGAACCGCGATCAGCGGGATCTTGCTTTATCGTTCAGCGGAACGGTGGATGCTTCCGATTATCCGCATAATTTAACCGCGGGTATTGAGCAACTGCGCTGGCAATTGCAGGGCGCGGATCTACCGGCGCAGGGGATTGAGGGGCAGGGACAACTGCAGGCTCAGTGGCAGGAAGCGCAAAAACGTCTTTCATTTAACCACTTAAATTTAACGGCGAATGACAGTTCTCTGACCGGGCATGTTCAGGTAACGTTGGCGGAGCAGCCGGAATGGCAAATTGACCTCCGGTCCAGCAAGCTTAATCTGGACAACCTGTTGCCGCATCATAGCGCCGTGGCTCAGACAGGCGGCGCGGTGTCGCAGGGGCAAAATACGCTCCCCCTGACCAGGCCAGTTATCGCGTCGCGTGTTGGTGCGCCGCCTTATCAGGGGCTGCAAAGCTTTACGGCGGAGATTGCTTTACAGGCGGATTCAGTTCGCTGGCGGGGAATGGACTTTACCCAGGTTTCGACGAAGATGTCTAATCAGGCCGGATTGCTGGATATCACCGAGTTGCAGGGGAAACTGGCCGACGGAGAGATGTCGCTGCCCGGCACGCTGGACGCCCGCACCGCCAGTCCGCGCATCGAATTCCACCCTCGCCTCAACCATGTTGAGATTGGGACTATCCTGAAAGCCTTCAATTATCCGATTAGCCTGACCGGTAAGATGTCGCTGGTTGGCGATTTCTCCGGGGCGGATATTGACGCAGAGGCATTTCGCCATAGCTGGAAAGGAAAAGCGCATGTTGACATGAGCAATACGCGCCTTGAAGGAATGAATTTCCAGCAACTGGTGCAGCAGGCCGTAGAGCGAAGCGGCGGCGACGCGCAGCAGTCGCAGGAAAATATGGACAACGCGACCCGACTGGATCGCTTCACGACCGATCTGACGCTAAATAAGGGCACGCTGACGCTCGACGACATGGTCGGGCAATCTTCTATGCTGGCGTTAACCGGCAGCGGAACGCTGGATCTGGTTAAGCAGAGCTGTGATACGCAATTTAATCTGCGTGTGCTGGGCGGATGGAACGGCAATAGCAACCTGATCACCTTCCTGAAAGAGACGCCGGTGCCGCTGCGCGTCTATGGCAAGTGGCAGGAGCTGAACTATACCCTGCAAGTGGATCAGTTATTGCGCAAGCATTTACAGGATGAGGCGAAGCGTCGGCTCAACGACTGGGCGGATCGCAATAAAGATACCCGCAACGGTAAAGATGTGAAGAAGCTGCTGAATAAGCTGTAGTTTTTGGCCAAAGGGCAGATCCGGATGGCGAGGCTAACGCGCCTCCGGCCTGCCTGGTAAGCAGGCCGGGGCAGGCGAACAGACGTTACATCTCCGGGTCTGGCTCGCCGTTATGCAGCGGAATTAACTGCACTTTCTGCACTCGATGGCTTTCTACCTGCAATGTTTTCAGCAAATAATCGCCCACCTGAACCTCTTCACCGGTTTGCGGTATGCGCTGCAAATATTCCATCAATAATCCGGCAATCGTATGGTATTCCCGTTTTTCATCCAGCGGTAGCGGCACGTACTGCACCAAATCCTCCAGCGGCATATGGCCGTTTGCTGTCCAGGAGCCGTCCGGGTTCTTCTGAATATCGTGGCGGGCGTCAATTTCCTCGACTTCATTCGGCAGATTACCGGCGATAGTCTCCATGACATCGCTTAATGTCACAATGCCTTCAACCGAGCCAAACTCATCTACGACAAAGGCAAAATGGGTTCTGGCGTTACGGAACTGCTCCAGCGCAGGCAGCAGCGGCAATGTTTCCGGGAAAACCAGCGGTTGGCGAATCAGCGCCCGCAGGTTGAGCGGTTCGCCGCGCAGCGATTGTTGCAACAGATCGATGACGTGGACGACGCCGAGTAAATCTTCCTGTTCATTTTCACCCGTCACGACCAGACGCGTATGCTGGTTCTTTTCCAGCAGAGCGCGGATTTCCGCTTCCGGCGCGTTGAGATCGATATGCTCGATATCGTGGCGCGACGTCATGATGCTACTTACGGTGCGCTGGTTGAGATTCAGCACCCGCTCGATCATCCTGCGCTCCTGCGGATTAAAAATCTGGCTGTCGTCATGGTCTGCCAGCATCGCGGCGGTTTCCGCATCCAGTTCGGCATCCTCTTTTTTACCGCTAATCAGCCGCATCACGGCCTCCGTTGTGCGCTGGCGCAGCGTATGGTTAGCGGAAAGAAAACGGCGGCGGTTAAAAATAGCCAGTTGGTTGAGCGCCTCGATCATCACTGAGAAGCCGATAGCCGCGTACAGATACCCTTTCGGAATATGGAAACCAAACCCTTCCGCCACCAGGCTAAAGCCGATCATTAGCAGGAAGCTAAGGCACAAAATGACAATGGTGGGATGGTTGTTCACAAATCGGGTCAGGGACTTGCTGGCGAGCAGCATCAGGCTAATGGCGATTATCACTGCCGCCATCATGACCGCCAGGTGATCGACCATCCCCACGGCGGTAATCACGGAGTCGAGAGAAAAGATAGCGTCCAGCACCACGATTTGCGCGACCACCGCCCAGAATTTCGCCCCCTTACGCTGGGTAGGGTTGGCGCTATCTTTCCCTTCCAGCCGTTCGTTGAGCTCCATGGTGGCTTTAAAGAGCAGGAAGAAGCCGCCGAACAGCATAATCAGATCGCGGGCGCTGAAGCTTAACGCCTGTACGCTAAAGAGCGGCTTAGTCAAGGTGACCAGCCACGAGATTGACGCCAGCAGCAGCAGGCGCATGATCATCGCCAGTATCAGGCCGGTAATGCGCGCGCGGTCGCGCTGCCCCGGCGGTAGTTTTTCAGCGAGGATGGCAATAAAGACCAGGTTATCAATGCCGAGAACAAGTTCGATAACGATTAACGTTACCAGTCCGGCCCAGATTGACGGATCGGCAATCCATTCCATAGTAAGAGCAATACCTTCTGTAATATGACAATTGTCACAATTCGATCATGGATAATACGGCGGAAAAATGCAATGCCGCAGAGCAATTTATCTTTGTTACGCGGCTATAAAATAACTTTAAAATAGCCGTAATGTTTCTGTCGGAAACTAAATAATGTCAAGAATATATTTAGGAAATATCGCAGGTGGAGTGGAGTAAATAAATATTGTCAACATCAATAAAATCCTAAAATCATCTGTTAATTCATTTAATATTAATCTTAAAAATATAGAATGGCGGGTTTGTTACCTTGCCTGTCATTAGGTTAGCTGCAACAATTCTTGCAGGATTAAGATAGCGCTCTTAAATATCCTGTCACGACATCGAGAAAACTATTAATACGTAACCTTTATTTCGCTGAAGATTTTTATCTGAACGAGGATGAAATCGGAGGGGAATGCGAAAATTTAGAATAATCAGTGTATTGGTAGCTAAAAAGCCAGGGGCGGTAGCGTGCCTGAAAGCCTGAATATAAGCCTTTATTATTCTGTCAATAGCCTGCGGATGAATTGATTTTTTTTCAGAATGATGCCAGTTAATTTTCTCTGCCATTAACTGCAAGGTAAATGTGCACGGACGAAGCCGCTATTTAAATTGCACAGGATAATGACTCTGCCAAAGTGATAAATAATCAATGATGAAATCCAAAATGAAATTGATGCCATTATTGGCGTCGCTCAGCTTGATAAGTGGTTGCACAGTACTTCCGGGCAGCAATATGTCTACGATGGGGAAAGATGTGATCAAACAGCAAGACGCTGACTTTGATCTCGACCGGATGGTCAATGTGTATCCGCTGACGCCACGGTTGGTTGAGCAATTACGCCCGCGGCCCAATGTCGCGCAACCGAATATGTCGCTGGACCAGGAGATCGCCAGCTATCAGTATCGCGTCGGGCCTGGCGATGTGCTGAATGTCACCGTCTGGGATCACCCGGAATTGACCACGCCAGCAGGCCAGTACCGTAGCTCAAGCGATACCGGCAACTGGGTACAGCCGGACGGCACCATGTTTTATCCCTACATTGGCAAGGTTAGCGTCGTCGGTAAAACTTTGTCAGAGATTCGCAGCGATATTACCGGGCGTTTAGCGAAGTACATCGCGGACCCACAGGTGGATGTCAATATCGCCGCTTTCCGCTCGCAAAAAGCGTATATCTCCGGCCAGGTGAATAAATCCGGTCAGCAGGCCATTACTAACGTACCGCTAACCGTCCTGGATGCGATTAACGCTGCGGGCGGCCTGACCGATATGGCAGACTGGCGCAACGTCGTGTTGACGCACAACGGCAAAGAACAGCGCATTTCGCTACAGGCGCTGATGCAAAATGGCGATCTTAGCCAGAACCGCTTGCTCTACCCTGGCGACATTCTGTATGTGCCGCGCAATGACGATCTGAAAGTCTTTGTCATGGGCGAAGTGAAAAAACAGAGCACCCTCAAAATGGATTTCAGCGGTATGACGCTCACCGAAGCCTTAGGCAATGCGGAAGGCATCGATCTGACCACCTCCAACGCCAGCGGCATTTTTGTGATTCGTCCGTTGAAAGGCGAGGGGGGACGCGGCGGCAAGATCGCCAATATCTACCAGCTTGATATGTCTGACGCCACGTCATTGGTGATGGCGACGGAATTCCGACTTCAGCCTTACGATGTGGTGTACGTCACGACCGCGCCGGTTGCTCGCTGGAACCGTCTGATCAATCAGTTGCTGCCGACCATTAGCGGTGTCCGTTATATGACGGATACGGCCAGCGACATTCATTCCTGGTAATCGTTATGTTTAACAAAATCTTAGTAGTCTGTGTGGGGAATGTTTGCCGTTCCCCGACGGCGGAACGTTTGCTAAAGCGCTTTCATCCCTCGCTGACGGTTGCGTCCGCCGGATTAGGCGCGCTGGTCGGCAAAGGCGCCGATCCTGCGGCGGCGAGCGTGGCGAGCGCCCACAATCTGTCTTTGGAAAATCACTGCGCAAGGCAAATTTCCGCGCGTCTGTGCCGGGAATATGACCTGATTCTGACGATGGAGAAACGTCACATCGCCGCCCTGTGCGACATTGCGCCGGAAATGCGCGGCAAGGTAATGCTGTTTGGTCATTGGGACAGCGAGCGTGAAATACCGGACCCGTATCGCAAAAGCCGCGATGCGTTTGAGGCGGTGTACACATTACTGGAAAGGTCTGCCCGCCAGTGGGCGCAGGCACTGAATGCAGAGCAGGGAAAACCATGACAGAAAAAGTAAAACAATCTGCGGCGGCTACGGGTAGCGATGAAATCGATATCGGGCGTCTGGTCGGAACGGTGATTGAAGCGCGTTGGTGGGTGTTGGGGACGACGGCCATATTTGCGCTGTGCGCGGTAATTTATACGTTCTTCGCCACGCCCATCTATAGCGCCGATGCGCTGGTGCAGATTGAACAAAACGCCGGTAATTCGCTGGTACAGGATATCAACAGCGCATTAGCGAATAAGCCGCCGGCTTCCGATGCGGAAATTCAGCTCATTCGATCGCGCCTGGTGCTGGGGAAGACCGTTGACGATCTGGATCTGGATATTGCCGTCACCAAAAACACCTTTCCGCTGTTCGGCGCCGGGTGGGAGCGGCTGATGGGGCGTCACAATGAAATGGTGAAAGTCACGACATTCACCCGACCAGAGACGATGAGCGGACAGATCTTCACCCTCAAAGTGCTGGGCGACAAACGTTATCAGTTGGTCAGCGACGGCGGATTTAGCGCGCAGGGCGTTGTGGGCCAGCCACTCAATAAAGACGGCGTGACGATGCAGGTAGAGGCGATTGACGCCCGTCCTGATACAGAATTTACGGTGAGTAAATTCTCAACGCTTGGCATGATTAATAACCTGCAAAATAACCTCACCGTAACGGAAACCGGCAAAGATACCGGCGTTCTGAGCCTGACGTTCACGGGAGAGGATCGCGACCAGATCCGCGAAATTCTCAACAGTATTACCCGTAACTATCTGCAACAGGATATTGCGCGGAAATCTGAAGAGGCGGGGAAGAGCCTGGCGTTTCTGGCAAAACAACTGCCGGAAGTCCGCAGCCGTCTGGATGTGGCAGAAAACAAGCTAAACGCTTTCCGCCAGGATAAAGACTCGGTGGATTTACCGCTGGAGGCGAAGGCGGTACTCGATTCGATGGTTAATATCGACGCCCAGTTGAATGAGTTGACGTTTAAAGAGGCGGAAATTTCCAAGCTCTTTACCAAAGCGCATCCGGCTTACCGCACCCTGCTGGAAAAACGTAAAGCGCTGGAAGATGAAAAAGCCAAACTGAACGGGCGGGTGACGGCGATGCCGAAAACCCAGCAGGAGATTGTGCGTTTGACCCGCGATGTGGAGTCCGGCCAGCAGGTCTATATGCAACTGCTTAATAAACAGCAGGAGCTGAAAATCACCGAAGCCAGCACCGTTGGCGACGTGCGCATCGTTGACCCGGCGATTACCCAACCGGGCGTGCTGAAGCCGAAAAAGGCGTTGATTATTCTCGGCAGCATTATTCTGGGATTAATGTTATCGATTGTCGGCGTGCTGCTGCGCTCGCTGTTTAATCGCGGTATTGAAAGCCCGCAGGCGCTGGAGGAGCACGGGATCAGCGTCTATGCCAGTATTCCGCTGTCGGAATGGCAAAAAGCGCGCGATAGCGTCAAAACCATTAAAGGGATTAAGCGTTACAAGCAGAGCCAACTGCTGGCGGTGGGCAATCCGACCGATCTGGCGATTGAGGCGATTCGCAGCCTGCGCACCAGCCTGCATTTCGCCATGATGCAGGCGCAAAATAATGTACTCATGCTCACAGGCGTCAGCCCCTCTATCGGCAAAACCTTTGTTTGCGCCAACCTGGCGGCCGTCATCAGCCAGACGCATAAACGGGTATTACTGATCGACTGCGATATGCGTAAGGGCTACACCCATGAACTGCTCGGCACCAATAACGTGGACGGCTTATCTGACATTCTGGCGGGCAAAGGCGAGATAGCCTCCTGCGCGAAACCCACGGCGATCGCTAATTTTGATCTTATTCCGCGCGGTCAGGTGCCGCCTAATCCATCGGAACTGCTGATGAGCGAGCGCTTCGGCGAGCTGATCGCCTGGGCAAGCAGCCGCTACGACCTGGTATTAATCGACACGCCGCCGATTCTGGCCGTGACGGACGCCGCGATTGTGGGTCGTCACGTTGGGACGACGCTGATGGTGGCGCGTTATGCCGTCAACACCTTAAAAGAGGTGGAAACCAGTCTGAGCCGTTTTGACCAGAATGGCATTCAGGTCAAAGGCGTCATTCTCAACTCCATTTTCCGCCGGGCGACGGGCTACCAGGATTATGGCTATTACGAATATGAATACCAGTCAGATTCCAAATAAAAAATAAGGCGTGCCGGATGGCGCGGCCTGTGACTGTAGGCCGGACAAGCGTAGCGCCATGCGGCAAAACTATCTGGGGAATAAGCATGACAACAGAAACTCCGCTGATCTCAATTTATATGCCAACCTGGAACAGGCAGCAGTTGGCTATCCGGGCGATTAAATCAGTACTACGTCAGGACTACCGTCACTGGGAGATGATCATCGTGGATGATTGCTCCTCATCTTATCAGCAGCTACAACAATTTGTTGAGGAGCTGAACGACCCGCGCGTCCGTTATACCCATAACGCCAGGAATACCGGTGCCTGCGCGGTTCGCAACCAGGCCATTATGCAGGCGCAAGGGCACTATATTACCGGTATTGATGATGACGATGAATGGACGCCCAACCGTCTGAGCGTGTTTCTGGCCCATAAACACCAGTTGACTACGCACGCCTTTTTGTATGCCAACGACTATGTGTGCGAGGGCGAGGTCTACTCTCAGCCTGCCAGCCTGCCGCTGTATCCGAAATCCCCTTATTCGCGCCGCTTGTTCTACAAGCGCAATATTATTGGCAATCAGGTTTTTACCTGGGCCTGGCGTTTTAAAGCGTGTTTGTTCGATACCGAACTCAAGGCGGCGCAGGATTACGACATTTTTCTGCGTATGGTGGTGGAGTATGGCGAACCGTGGAAAGTCGAAGAGGCGACGCAAATTTTACATATCAACCACGGCGAGATGCAGATTACCTCTTCGCCGAAAAAGTTCTCCGGTTATTTCCATTTTTATCGTAAGCACAAAGATAAATTCGATCGCGCCAGCAAAAAATACCAGCTTTTTACCCTGTACCAAATTCGCAATAAGCGAATGACCTGGCGCACGTTGCTGACGTTGCTCTCCGTGCGTAACAGCAAACGCCTGGCGGCCGGGCTGCGGGGGCGATAACGATGCTGGAAGACTTACGCGCGAATAGCTGGAGCTTACGCCCCTGTTGCATGGTGCTGGCCTACCGTATCGCTCATTTTTGTTCCGTCTGGCGCAAAAAGAATGTGCTGAATAATCTGTGGGCCGCGCCGGTGCTGGTGCTGTATCGCGTGATCACGGAATGCCTGTTCGGGTATGAAATCCAGGCCGCCGCGACCATTGGTCGGCGGTTCACTATCCATCATGGTTACGCGGTAGTGATCAACAAACATGTCGTCGCCGGCGACGATTTTACCATTCGCCACGGCGTCACCATTGGCAATCGCGGCGCGGACAGCCTGGCTTGTCCGGTGATCGGTAACGGCGTTGAGCTGGGGGCGAATGTCATCCTGCTTGGCGATATTACTATCGGTAATCACGTCACGATTGGCGCGGGTAGCGTGGTGCTTGACAGTATTCCGGACCATGCGCTGGTGGTGGGAGAAAAAGCACGGGTGAAGGTCAGCACATGAATATTCTGCAATTTAATGTACGGCTGGCGGAAGGCGGCGCGGCGGGAGTGGCGTTGGATCTCCATCTGCGGGCATTGCAAAAAGGGCTGACGTCGCGTTTTGTCTATGGTTATGGCAAAGGCGGAAAAAAAAGCGTCAGCCACCACCGTTATCCGCAGGTGATAAAACAGACGCCGCGCGGCACGGCAATCGCTAATATCGCGCTGTTTCGTTTCCTGAATCGCGATCTGTTTGGCAATCTCGACAATCTTTACCGCACGGTTATCCAGACATCCGGCCCGCTGGTGCTGCATTTTCATGTTCTCCACAGTTACTGGCTAAACCTGGCGGACATCGTGACGTTTTGCGAAAAAGTCAAAGCGCAAAAACCAGACGTCACGCTGGTCTGGACGTTGCACGATCACTGGAGCGTCACCGGGCGTTGCGCCTTCACCGACGGTTGCGAGGGCTGGAAAAGCGGCTGCCAAAAATGCCCGACCCTAAGCAATTATCCGCCGGTCAGGGTGGATCGGGCGCACCAGCTTATTGACGGCAAACGTCAGCGCTTTCGGGACATGCTGCGGCTGGGCTGCCGGTTTATTTCGCCGAGCCAGCACGTGGCCGAGGCCTTTAACAGCGTTTATGGCGCGGGACTCTGCCGGGTGATTAACAACGGTATCGATCTGGCGACCGAGGCGATTCTCGCGCAGCTATCACCTGTGCCGCTGAATCCGGGCAAACCGCGGATCGCCATTGTGGCGCATGACTTGCGTTACGACGGCAAAACTGACCAGCGTCTGGTACACGACATGATGGCGCTGGGCGAAAAAATTGAACTGCATACCTTCGGTAAATTTTCGCCTTTTACCGGCCAAAACGTCGTTAATCACGGTTTTGAAACCGATAAGCGCAAATTAATGAGCGCGCTCAATGAGATGGATGCGCTGGTCTTTAGCTCGCGGGTCGATAACTATCCGCTGATCTTGTGTGAAGCGCTCTCGATCGGCGTACCGGTGCTCGCTACCCACAGCGAGGCGGCGGAGGAGGTGCTGGCGAAATCCGGCGGCCAGACCTTTGCCGCTACAGATGTACTTCGCCTGGCGCAGCGGCGTAAGCCAGAGATTGCTCAGGCGGTATTCGGCGCAACGCTGGACGCCTTTCGTATGCGTAGCCGCGTCGCGTACAGCGGTCAACAGATGCTGGAGGAGTATGTCTCGTTCTATCAGAATCTGTAGCTATCTGCTGCTGCCGCTGATCTACCTACTGGTCAATGTCAAGATTGCCCAACTGGGGGAAAGCTTTCCCATTACCATCGTCACTTTTTTACCGCTGTTGCTGCTGTTATTTGTGGAACGCATTAGCGTAAAAAAATTGATGATCGCCTTAGGCATCGGCGCGGGGCTTACGGCATTTAACTTCCTGTTCGGCCAGTCGCTGAATGCCGGTAAATATGTCACGTCCACGATGCTGTTTGTCTATATTGTGGTCATTATCGGGATGGTCTGGAGTATCCGATTCAAAACCATTTCCGCGCATAACCACCGAAAGATTTTGCGTTTTTTTTATCTGGTGGTGGGTATGGTGGTCGCGCTCGCCGCGGTTGAGATGGCGCAAATTATCCTTACCGGCGGAAGCAGTATTATGGAAGGAATTTCGAAATATCTCATTTACAGTAATAGCTATGTACTGAACTTCATAAAATTTGGCGGTAAGCGTACCACTGCACTTTATTTTGAACCGGCATTTTTCGCTTTGGCACTAATCTCAATTTGGCTGAGCATCAAACAGTTTGGTATCAAAACACCGAAAAGCGATGCTATGATTCTGGCAGGGATAATATTATCAGGATCATTTTCAGGGGTAATGACCTTTATCCTGTTTTACCTTCTGGAGTGGGCGTTCCAATATTTGAATAAGGATGCGATAAAGAAAAAACTTCCACTGGCGCTGGTCTCATTAACCCTGTTTTTGGTTGGGGTAATTATTGCATTTCCTTATATCGCGACACGACTTGGCGATTTAGGGACGGAAGGCTCATCTTCTTATTATCGTATTGTGGGCCCGTTAGTCATGGTCGGATATTCCTTGACCCATATTGATGGTGTAGTCAGATTTGGCTCACTTTATGAATATGTCGCATCATTCGGAATCTTTAACGGTGCGGATGTCGGGAAAACCATAGACAATGGATTGTATCTGCTGATTATTTATTTTTCCTGGTTCGCAGTGCTAATGACGCTGTGGTATATGGGGAAAGTTTTAAAAATGGCGCTAAATGCGTTTGGCGATAATCGTAATTTTCGGGTGCAGCTCTATCTTTTTACGCCGGTGTCGCTGTTTTTTACCGGTTCAATATTTAGCCCGGAATATGCTTTTTTAATCGTCTGTCCGTTCATTTTGCGCAAGGCGTTAAAAATTTCATAACGGGGTGGTTGCATGTTTTTAAGCGTCGTTACCGTCGCCTTTCGCAATTACGAAGGGGTGGTAAAAACCTGGCGCTCGCTGCGCAATCTGGCGCGCGATCCGGGTCTGTCATTTGAATGGATCGTAGTGGATGGCGGTTCGGAGGACGGCACGCGCGAATTTCTGCAAAAACGTCACGGTGAGTTTAACCTGCGTTTTATCAGTGAAAAGGATCGCGGTATTTATGATGCCATGAACAAAGGCATTGCGCTGGCGCAGGGGCGCTATACCCTGTTTCTTAATTCCGGTGATGCGTTCCATGATGATGCCGCGCTGTTTGTCCGCCAACTGGCGCGGCAAAAGGGCGAGGCGATGTATATTGGCGACGCGCTGCTGGATTTCGGCGGCGGGCATAAAATACGCCGGAAGGCTAAACCCGGGTATTATATCTACCATAGTTTGCCAGCCAGCCATCAGGCGATATTTTTCCCGACGGCAGCGTTAAAAAAGTATCCTTATGATCTGCAATATCATGTCTCTTCAGATTATGCGCTGGCGGCCCGTCTCTATAAAGCAGGCTATCCTTTTCGGCGAATTAACGGACTGGTATCTGAATTTTCGATGGGCGGCGTGTCAACCTCGAATAATCTGGAATTATGTCAGGATGCAAAAAACGTACAGCGAAAAATATTACGTGTGCCAGGGTTTTGGGCGCAATTATCCTATTTATTACGTCTGAAAACGACGGGTAAAACAAAAGCGCGGTATAACAAAGTCTAATCACCGGGAGTTATTATGCAGGATCTTAGCGGCTTTACGGTGCCGAAAGGGTTCCGCGGCGCTAATGCGCTAAAAGTACAATTATGGTGGGCGGTACAGGCGACATTATTCGCCGGGTCGCCGCAAATATTGTATCGCTGGCGAGCCTTTTTGCTGCGTCTGTTTGGCGCCAAAATTGGAAAGAATGTGGTTATTCGACCGTCAGTAAAAATTACCTATCCGTGGAAATTAACCGTCGGCGATTATGCCTGGGTAGGCGACGACGCGGTGTTATATACGTTGGGTGAAATTAATATTGGCGCACATGCGGTCATTTCACAAAAAGGGTATTTGTGTACCGGTAGCCATGATTATACCAGCGCCCATTTCGATATTAACGCCGCGCCGATTGTTATTGGCGAAAAATGTTGGCTGGCAACCGATGTTTTTGTCGCGCCCGGCGTGACGATAGGTCATGGCACCGTCGTCGGCGCGCGCAGCAGCGTATTTAAATCATTACCGGCAAATGCGATTTGTCGGGGCAATCCCGCAGTGGTAACGCGCCAGCGCGTTCAGAAAGTTACTCCCTAACGGGACTATTTGAGGAAATGAAAATGTCAAAAGTCGCTCTCATTACTGGCGTAACCGGACAGGATGGGTCTTACCTGGCAGAATTTCTGCTGGAAAAAGGGTATGAGGTGCATGGTATCAAGCGCCGCGCGTCATCGTTTAATACCGAGCGCGTGGACCATATTTATCAGGACCCGCACAGCTGCAACCCAAAATTTCATCTGCATTATGGCGACCTGACCGACGCCTCCAACCTGACCCGCATTTTACAGGAAGTGCAGCCGGACGAGGTCTACAACCTGGGCGCAATGAGCCACGTGGCGGTGTCGTTTGAGTCGCCGGAATATACCGCCGATGTGGATGCGATGGGCACGCTGCGCCTGCTGGAGGCGATTCGCTTCCTCGGTCTTGAAAAGAAAACGCGGTTCTACCAGGCCTCCACCTCTGAACTGTACGGGCTGGTGCAGGAGATCCCGCAGAAAGAGACCACGCCGTTCTACCCGCGTTCCCCCTATGCGGTGGCGAAACTGTACGCCTACTGGATCACCGTCAACTACCGTGAATCCTACGGTATTTACGCCTGTAACGGCATTCTGTTTAACCACGAGTCCCCGCGTCGCGGCGAAACCTTCGTCACCCGTAAGATCACCCGCGCCATCGCCAATATCGCGCAGGGACTGGAGTCCTGCCTGTATCTCGGCAACATGGACTCGTTGCGCGACTGGGGCCATGCGAAAGATTACGTGCGGATGCAGTGGATGATGTTACAGCAGGAGCAGCCGGAAGATTTCGTGATTGCCACCGGCGTGCAGTATTCCGTGCGCCAGTTTGTGGAGCTGGCGGCGGCGCAACTGGGGATAAAACTGCGCTTTGAAGGCGAAGGCATTAATGAGAAAGGGATCGTGGTATCCGTTACCGGACACGATGCGCCGGGCGTGAAACCGGGGGATGTGATTGTGGCCGTTGATCCGCGTTATTTCCGTCCGGCGGAAGTGGAAACCCTGCTGGGCGACCCGTCCAAAGCGCATGAGAAACTGGGCTGGAAACCGGAAATCACCCTGTCGGAGATGGTCTCCGAGATGGTGGCGAACGATCTGGAGGCCGCGAAAAAACACTCACTGCTGAAATCTCACGGTTACGAGGTGGCCATCGCGCTGGAGTCCTGAGAATGAATAAGCAACGAATTTTTGTGGCGGGCCATCGCGGGATGGTGGGCTCCGCCATTGTACGGCAGCTTGCGCAGCGCGGCGACGTGGAACTGGTACTGCGCACCCGCGATGAGCTGGATCTGCTCGACGGGCGTGCGGTACAGGCTTTCTTTGCCGGGGCGGGTATCGACCAGGTTTATCTGGCGGCGGCGAAAGTGGGCGGCATTGTCGCCAACAACACGTATCCGGCGGATTTTATTTATGAAAACATGATGATAGAGAGCAACATTATTCACGCCGCGCACCTGCACAACGTGAACAAACTGCTGTTTCTCGGTTCGTCCTGTATCTATCCGAAACTGGCAAGGCAGCCGATGGCGGAAAGCGAGCTGCTGCAGGGGACGCTGGAGCCGACCAACGAGCCGTACGCCATCGCCAAGATCGCCGGGATTAAACTGTGCGAGTCCTACAACCGGCAGTACGGTCGCGACTACCGTTCGGTGATGCCAACCAACCTGTACGGCCCGCATGACAATTTCCATCCGGACAATTCACATGTGATCCCGGCGCTGCTGCGCCGCTTTCATGAGGCTGCGCAGAGCCACGCGCCGGAGGTGGTGGTGTGGGGCAGCGGCACGCCGATGCGCGAATTTCTGCACGTTGACGATATGGCGGCGGCCAGTATTCACGTGATGGAGCTGGCGCGCGAAGTGTGGCAGGAGAACACCGCCCCGATGCTGTCGCACATTAACGTCGGCACTGGCGTGGACTGCACCATCCGCGAGCTGGCGCAGACCATCGCAAAGGTGGTGGGTTACCAGGGCCGGGTGGTGTTCGACGCCGCGAAGCCGGACGGCACGCCGCGTAAATTGCTCGACGTCACGCGCCTGCATCAGCTTGGCTGGTATCACGAAATTTCACTGGAGGCAGGGCTTGCCGGTACTTACCAGTGGTTCCTTGAGAATCAGCAACGGTTCCGGGGGTGACAATGTTTTTACGTCAGGAAGATTTCGCCGCCGTGGTGCGGACCACGCCCCTCATCTCCCTCGATTTCATTGTGGAAAACGGCCAGGGGGAAATTTTACTGGGCCAGCGTCTCAACCGTCCGGCGCAGGGCTACTGGTTTGTGCCGGGGGGGCGGGTGTGCAAAGACGAAACGCTGGAGGCCGCCTTTGCACGCCTGACGCAGGCGGAACTGGGCGTGCGTCTGCCGCTGGCGGCAGGGACGTTTTATGGCGTCTGGCAGCACTTCTATGACGACAACTTTTCCGGTGAGGATTTTTCAACTCACTACATCGTGCTCGGCTTTCGTCTGCGCGTGGCGGAGAGCGATTTACGCCTGCCTGATGCCCAGCATGGCAGTTACCGCTGGCTGACGCCGGAACAGCTTCTGGCAAGCGATAATGTTCATGAGAACAGTCGGGCCTACTTCTCTCCTGACGCGCCGGCGGTGGGCCTATGAAGATCCTGGTCTATGGCATTAACTATTCGCCGGAACTGACCGGTATCGGCAAATATACCGGCGAAATGGTGGCGTGGATGGCGCGGGAAGGCCATGAGGTGCGGGTCATTACTGCGCCGCCGTACTACCCGCAGTGGAAGGTCGGTGAGCGCTATTCCGCCTGGCGCTATCGCCGGGAAGAGGGCGAGGCTACCGTCTGGCGCTGCCCGCTGTATGTGCCGAAACAGCCCTCCACCCTAAAACGACTACTTCATCTGGGGAGCTTTGCATTGAGCAGTTTTTTCCCACTGATGGCGCAGCGTCGCTGGAAGCCGGATCGGATTATCGGCGTTGTACCGACGCTCTTTTGTACGCCGGGAATGCGTCTGCTGGCGACACTCTCCGGCGCGCGGACCGTTCTGCATATTCAGGATTACGAAGTGGACGCCATGCTCGGCTTAGGAATGGCGGGAAAAGGCAAGCGCGGTAGCGTAGCGCGGTTAGCGACGGCCTTTGAACGCAGCGCGCTGCGTAACGTTGATAATGTTTCGACCATCTCTCGCTCCATGATGAATAAAGCGCGGGAAAAGGGCGTCGCGGCGGAAAAAATCCTCTTTTTTCCAAACTGGTCGGAAGTGTCGCGCTTTCAGGACGTTAATGACGCTGACGTGACGGCTTTGCGTCAGCAGCTTGGCTTGCCAGAGGGCAAAAAAATTGTGCTCTATTCCGGCAATATCGGCGAAAAACAAGGGCTGGAAAAGGTAATTGACGCCGCGGAACGATTACGCGATCGACCGCTGATTTTCGCGATTGTCGGCCAGGGGGGCGGCAAGGCGCGGCTGGAGAACATGGCCCGCGAACGCGGCCTGGCAAATATTAAATTCCTCCCGCTGCAGCCTTACGACGCCTTACCCGCGCTGCTGAAAATGGGCGACTGCCATCTGGTGGTGCAAAAGCGCGGCGCGGCGGATGCGGTACTGCCCTCCAAGCTGACTAACATTCTGGCGGTCGGCGGTAATGCGGTGATTACCGCTGAGCCGCACACCGAATTAGGACAACTTTGCGCGCGCTATCCGGGCATCGCCGTTTGCGTGGAGCCGGAGTCGACCGACGCGCTGGTTAACGGGATTAGCCAGGCGCTCGCCATGCCGAAAAACAACACGACGGCACGTGAATACGCCGAACGCACGCTCAATAAAGAGAACGTGCTACGCCAATTTATTGCAGATATTCGGGGATGATAATGCGTCAGACAAAACTTTACCCGGTTGTGATGGCCGGTGGCTCCGGTAGCCGATTGTGGCCGCTTTCTCGCGTGCTTTATCCAAAACAGTTTCTGTGCCTGAAAGGCGATCTCACCATGCTGCAAACCACCATTTGCCGTCTGAACGGCGTGGAGTGCGAAAGCCCGGTGGTTATCTGCAACGAACAGCACCGTTTTATCGTTGCCGAACAGCTCCGCCAGCTCAATAAGCTGACGGAGAATATTATTCTTGAGCCCGCCGGGCGCAATACCGCGCCGGCGATTGCGTTGGCGGCGCTGGCGGCGACGCGCCAGCATACGGACTGCGATCCGCTGATGCTGGTACTGGCGGCGGATCATGCGATCGCCAATGAAGAGGCCTTCCGCGACGCGGTGCGCGGCGCCATGCCCTATGCCGACGCGGGCAAACTGGTGACCTTCGGTATCGTGCCGGATCTGCCGGAAACCGGCTATGGCTATATCCGGCGCGGTGATGTCGTGCCGGGCGCGACGGATGCGGTGGCTTTTGAGGTGGCGCAGTTCGTTGAGAAGCCGGGGCTGGAAACCGCCCAGGCCTACGTCGCCAGCGGCGATTACTACTGGAACAGCGGCATGTTTCTGTTCCGCGCCGGACGCTATCTGGAAGAACTGAAAAAGTTCCGCCCCGATATTCTGGCCGCCTGTGAACAGGCGATGCGCGGCGTCGATCCGGATCTTGACTTCATTCGCGTGGATGAAGAGGCCTTCCTCGCCTGTCCGGAAGAGTCCATTGACTACGCGGTGATGGAGCGGACGGCGGACGCGGTGGTGATGCCAATGGACGCGGGCTGGAGCGATGTCGGCTCGTGGTCCTCGCTGTGGGAAATCAGCGCCCACACCCCGGAGGGAAACGTCCACCACGGCGACGTCATCAGCCATAAAACGGAAAACAGCTACGTTTACGCCGAATCCGGCCTGGTGACCACCGTCGGCGTGAAGGATCTGGTGGTGGTGCAGACCAAAGACGCCGTGCTGATTGCCGATCGCCACGCGGTGCAGGACGTGAAAAAGGTGGTGGAGAAGATCAAGGCCGACGGACGCCATGAGCACCACATGCACCGCGAGGTTTACCGTCCGTGGGGCAAATACGACTCCATCGACGCGGGCGAGCGCTATCAGGTGAAGCGTATTACCGTCAAGCCGGGGGAAGGACTGTCGGTGCAGATGCACCATCACCGCGCCGAGCACTGGGTGGTGGTGGCGGGGACCGCCAGAGTCACCATCAACGGCGAGGTTAAGCTGATCGGTGAAAACGAGTCCATCTATATTCCGCTGGGGGCGACCCACTGCCTGGAAAATCCGGGAAAAATACCGCTCGATTTAATTGAAGTGCGTTCCGGCTCGTATCTCGAAGAGGACGACGTGGTGCGGTTCGAGGACCGTTACGGGCGGGTCTGACGCCTGCAATGGTGCCCGGTAAGCGCAACGCGCCATCCGGCAATGAACAACAATAACGATGTTGGCCATTTACGGTCAGGGCTAACTGTTGCCTGAAGAAGGGTAAGAACATGACAAAATTAACCTGTTTCAAGGCCTACGACATTCGCGGCAGGCTGGGCGAAGAGCTCAATGAAGATATCGCGTGGCGGATTGGCCGCGCTTACGGCGAATATTTAAAACCGAAAACCATCGTGCTGGGCGGCGACGTGCGCCTGACCAGCGAGGCGCTGAAGCTGGCGCTGGCGAAAGGGTTACAGGACGCGGGCGTCAACGTGCTGGATATCGGTATGTCCGGCACCGAAGAGATTTACTTCGCCACCTTCCACCTCGGCGTGGACGGCGGTATTGAAGTGACCGCCAGCCATAATCCGATGGACTACAACGGTATGAAGCTGGTGCGCGAGGGCGCCCGCCCGATAAGCGGCGACACCGGTCTGCGCGACGTTCAGCGTCTGGCGGAAGCGGGCGACTTCCCGTCGGTGAACGAGGCCGCGCGCGGCAGCTACAGACAAATCAGCCTGCGCGACGCCTACATCGACCACCTGCTCGGCTATATCAGTGTTAACAATCTCACCCCGCTGAAGCTGGTGTTTAACGCCGGCAACGGCGCGGCGGGGCCGGTCATTGACGCCATCGAAGCGCGCCTGAAGGCGCTGGGCGCGCCGGTGGAGTTCATCAAAATCCACAACACCCCGGACGGCACCTTCCCGAACGGCATTCCCAACCCGTTGCTGCCGGAGTGTCGCGACGACACCCGCAAGGCCGTTATTGAACACGGGGCGGACATGGGCATCGCCTTTGACGGCGACTTCGACCGCTGCTTCCTGTTCGATGAGAAAGGGCAGTTTATCGAGGGGTACTACATCGTCGGGCTGCTGGCGGAAGCGTTTCTGGAAAAACACCCGGGGGCGAAGATTATCCACGACCCGCGCCTGACCTGGAACACGGAGGCAGTGGTGACGGCGGCGGGCGGGACGCCGGTGATGTCAAAAACCGGGCACGCCTTTATCAAGGAGCGGATGCGTACGGAGGATGCCATTTATGGCGGGGAAATGAGCGCGCATCACTATTTTCGTGATTTTGCCTACTGCGACAGCGGGATGATCCCGTGGCTGCTGGTGGCGGAGCTGGTGTGCCTGAAAGGGCAGTCGCTGGGTGAACTGGTCCGCGACCGGATGGCGGCATTCCCGGCGAGCGGGGAAATCAACAGCAGGCTGGCGGAGCCGGCGGAGGCCATTACGCGGGTGGAAGCGCACTTCGCGGAAGAGGCGCAGGCAGTGGACCGCACGGACGGCCTCAGCATGTCGTTCCCGGACTGGCGTTTCAACCTGCGCTCGTCGAACACCGAACCGGTGGTGCGCCTGAATGTGGAATCACGCGGCGATATTCCGCTGATGGAAGCGCGAACACGCACTCTGCTGGCGCTGCTAAATCAGTAACGTCAGATCTCCCCTTACCGCCTGCGGGTAAGGGGCCAATCACAGGAACAACGATGACAAATCTAAAAAAGCGCGAACGAGCCAAAACCAATGCATCGTTAATCTCTATGGTGCAACGCTTTTCAGATATCACCATCATGTTTGGCGGGCTGTGGTTCATCTGTGAAATCAGTGGACTGCCATTCCTGTACATGCACCTGTTGGTGGCGCTGATTACGCTGGTTGTTTTTCAAATGCTGGGCGGGATGACCGATTTTTATCGCTCCTGGCGCGGCGTCAAAATGTCGACAGAGTTAACGCTGTTACTGCAAAACTGGACGCTGAGCCTGATCTTCAGCGCCGGTCTGGTGGCGTTTAATGATGACTTTGACAACCGCCTCGCCACCTGGCTGGCCTGGTATGCGCTGTCCAGCCTGGGCTTAGTGTTATGCCGTTCATTTATTCGTTTCGGCGCGGGCTGGCTACGCAATCGTGGTTATAACACTCGCCGGGTCGCCGTCGCCGGAGATTTGCCTGCGGGCCAGGCGTTGCTGGATAGCTTCCGTAATGAGCCGTGGCTGGGTTTTGAGGTGGTGGGCGTCTATCACGATCCCAAACCGGGCGGCGTCTCTGCTGACTGGGCCGGGAACTTCGAGCAGTTAATTGACGATGCGAAAGCCTCGCGAATTCACAATGTTTATATCGCCATGTCAATGAGCGACGGCGCCATGGTGAAAAAACTGGTGCGCGAGCTGGCCGACACCACCTGCTCGGTGATCCTTATTCCCGATGTGTTCACCTTTAATATTCTCCACTCGCGCGTGGAGGAGATGAGCGGCGTTCCGGTCGTTCCGCTGTATGACACGCCGCTGTCAGGGATTAACCGTCTGCTTAAACGGGCAGAAGATATCGTGCTGGCGTCGCTGATTCTGCTGCTCATCTCACCGGTACTGTGCTGCATTGCGCTGGCGGTCAAATTGAGCTCGCCCGGGCCGGTGATTTTCCGTCAGACGCGCTACGGGATGGACGGCAAGCCGATCAAAGTCTGGAAGTTCCGCTCAATGAAGGTGATGGAGAACGATAAGGTCGTTACCCAGGCGACGCAAAACGATCCGCGCGTCACCCGGGTAGGTAACTTTTTGCGTCGTACCTCGCTGGATGAATTACCGCAGTTTATCAATGTGTTAACCGGCGGGATGTCCATCGTCGGTCCACGCCCTCACGCGGTGGCGCATAACGAACAGTATCGTCAGTTGATTGAAGGTTACATGCTACGCCACAAGATGAAACCGGGCATCACCGGCTGGGCGCAAATTAATGGCTGGCGCGGTGAGACCGATACGCTGGAGAAAATGGAAAAACGCGTGGAGTTCGACCTGGAATACATCCGCGAATGGAGTATTTGGTTCGATATCAAAATCGTTTTTCTGACGATTTTTAAAGGGTTTGTTAATAAAGCGGCGTATTAAGAACCTGATCCACAAGGCTATTTACTTGCCATATCGAACCAGGGCAGTGCTCAATCTGGCTGCGCCAATGACGCCTTGTGAACAGGTTCTGGAGAAAAGAATGAGTTTACGACAAAAAACGATCAGCGGCGCTAAATGGTCGGCTATCGCCACGATAGTGATTATCGGTCTGGGGTTAATTCAGATGACGGTGCTGGCGCGGATCATCGACAACCACCAGTTTGGCCTGTTGACCGTCTCGCTGGTGATTATCGCGCTGGCCGACACGATCTCGGACTTTGGCATCGCGAACTCGATTATCCAGCGTAAAACGATTGGGCATCTGGAGCTGACCACGCTCTACTGGCTAAACGTTGGGCTTGGGATTGTGGTATTTGCGGTGGTCTTTTGGCTGAGCGATGCGATTGCCCATGTTTTGCATAACCCGGATCTCGCGCCGTTAATCAAAACGTTGTCGCTGGCGTTTATCGTGATCCCTCACGGGCAGCAGTTCCGTGCGCTGATGCAAAAAGAGCTGGAGTTCAATAAGATCGGCATGATCGAAACGACCTCCGTGCTGGCGGGGTTCACCTTTACGGTGATTAGCGCCCATTACTGGCCGCTGGCGTTAACCGCGATTCTCGGCTATCTGGTGAACAGCGCGGTGCGAACGCTGCTGTTTGGTTACTTTGGCCGCAAGATTTACCGTCCGGGGCTGCATTTTTCGCTGGCATCGGTGTCCACGAACCTGCGTTTTGGCGCGTGGCTGACGGCGGACAGTATCGTCAATTACATCAACACGAATTTATCGACGCTGGTACTGGCGAGAATTCTCGGCGCAAGCGTCGCCGGGGGATATAACCTCGCGTACAACGTGGCGGTTGTGCCGCCGGCGAAGCTTAACCCCATCATTACTCGCGTGCTATTTCCGGCATTCGCCAAAATCCAGGACGATACCGAGAAGCTGCGCGTCAACTTCTATAAGTTGCTTTCTGTGGTGGGAATTATCAATTTTCCCGCGCTGTTGGGCCTGATGGTAGTGGCGAACAATTTTGTGCCGTTAGTGTTTGGCGAGAAGTGGAACAGCATTATCCCGATCCTGCAATTGCTGTGCGTGGTGGGGCTGTTGCGCTCGGTCGGCAACCCGATTGGTTCGCTGCTGATGGCGAAAGCGCGCGTGGATATCAGCTTTAAATTCAACGTCTTTAAAACGTTTCTGTTTATCCCGGCAATTCTCATTGGCGGCCATCTGGCGGGGGCGATTGGCGTGACGCTGGGGTTCCTGGTGGTGCAAATCATCAACACCATTCTGAGCTATTTCGTGATGATTAAGCCGGTACTCGGCTCCAGCTATCGTCAGTATATTCTCAGCCTATGGCTACCGTTTTATCTCTCATTGCCAACATTTATTACCAGCTACGGCGCAGGAAAGCTGGTCGACGGTTATTTACCGTTGTCGGGGGTATTCGCACTACAGGTTATGGTCGGTATTTTGAGTTTTATTTTAATGATTATTTTTTCACGCAATGCGCTGGTGATGGAAATTAAAAATCAGCTTGTTGGCAGTGCAAAACTGAAAAAGTTATTACGTGTCGGATGACGGGGATATAAGAGGCTATTTATGAAATTATTAATTTTAGGCAACCACACATGCGGCAACCGTGGTGATAGCGCCATTATGCGCGGTTTGCTTGATGCCATCCGTCAACAGGCGCCAGAGGCGGAGATGGATGTGATGAGCCGTTTCCCGGTGAGTTCCGCCTGGTTGCAGGGGCGCCCGATTATTGCCGACCCGCTGTATCAGTTAAGCCAGAAACAGCAGGCGGCGGCAGGGCTTAACGGTCGGGTGAAAAAAATATTACGCCGTCGTTTTCAGCATAAAATTTTATTGTCTAAAGTCGCCCAGGAAGGATCGCTGCGTAATTTTGCTATCGCGCCGGAATTTGCCGAATTCGCGCAATTTATTGCGCAGTATGACGCCGTCATTCAGGTGGGCGGTTCAAACTATGTCGACTTATACGGTTTGACTCACTTTGAATATCCGCTGTGCGCGTTTATGGCGAACAAACCAATTTATATGGTGGGACATAGCGTCGGCCCTTTCCAGAACCCTGACTTTAACCAGCTCGCCAATTATGTTTTTGGACGCACCAGTGCGCTGATCCTGCGTGAAACCGTCAGCCGCGATCTGATGGCCGCCGCGCAGATCGATACCCGGAAAGTGGAGCAGGGGGTGGATACTGCCTGGTTAGTCGAACGCCGTCACGACGAGTTTGTCGCCAGTTATGCTGTGCAGCACTGGCTGGACGTCACCGCGCGCCGCAAAACCGTCGCGATTACGTTGCGCGATCTGGAGCCGTTTGATAAACGCCTGGGCACCACTCAGCAGGCCTATGAGCAGGCTTTTGCCCAGGTTGTGAATCGCCTGATTGCGGACGGTTATCAGGTACTGGCGCTGTCAACCTGCACCAGTATCGATCGCTATAACCGCGATGACCGGATGGTTGCGTTACGGATGGCGAAGTATGTAAACGACTCAGAACATTTCCATATCGCGATGGACGAACTCAATGATGTGGAAATCGGAAAGATCCTCGCCTCCTGCGTA
This sequence comes from Salmonella sp. SAL04214, assembly GCF_046550615.1. Taxonomy (NCBI): domain Bacteria; kingdom Pseudomonadati; phylum Pseudomonadota; class Gammaproteobacteria; order Enterobacterales; family Enterobacteriaceae; genus Salmonella; species Salmonella sp. SAL04214. The sequence goes on along the minus strand of NZ_JBGDXT010000005.1, from coordinate 179,973 downwards.
CTGACCATCGGGACGCGCCTGCATTCCGCCATTATCTCCATGAATTTTGGCACGCCCGCTATCGCCATTAATTATGAACATAAATCCGCGGGGATTATGCAGCAGCTAGGCCTGGCGGAATTGGCTATCGATATCCGTCACTTGCTGAACGGTTCATTACAAAGCGTGGTGGCCGATACGCTCAATCAATTGCCTGCGCTAAAGGCAAAAGTGGCTAACGCCGTCACCGAGGAGCGGGCGAAAGGGTTCACGATGATCAAATCCGTTCTCGACAGAATTCGGGAGGCGCAATGAAAGTCAGCTTTTTTCTGCTGAAATTTCCACTCTCATCGGAAACCTTTGTGCTGAATCAGATTACTGCGTTTATTGATATGGGCCATGAGGTGGAGATTGTCGCGTTACAAAAAGGCGATACCCAACATACTCACGCCGCCTGGGAGAAGTATGGCCTGGCGGCGAAAACCCGCTGGTTACAGGATGAGCCCCAGGGACGGCTGGCGAAACTGCGTTACCGGGCATGTAAAACGCTGCCGGGGCTGCATCGGGCGGCGACCTGGAAAGCGCTCAATTTTACCCGCTATGGCGATGAATCACGCAATTTAATCCTTTCCGCGATTTGCGCGCAGGTGAGCCAGCCTTTTGGGGCGGATGTGTTCATCGCACACTTTGGTCCGGCGGGCGTGACGGCGGCCAAACTACGCGAACTGGGCGTGCTTCGCGGCAAAATCGCGACTATTTTCCACGGGATTGATATTTCCAGTCGCGAAGTGCTCAGTCATTACACGCCGGAGTATCAGCAGTTGTTTCGTCGTGGCGATCTGATGCTGCCCATCAGCGATCTGTGGGCCGGTCGCCTGAAAAGTATGGGCTGTCCGACGGAAAAGATTGCCGTTTCGCGCATGGGCGTCGACATGACGCGTTTTTCCCATCGTCCGGTGAAAGAGCCAGGGATGCCGCTGGAGATGATTTCCGTCGCGCGCCTGACAGAAAAAAAAGGCCTGCATGTGGCGATTGAAGCCTGTCGGCAACTGAAAGCGCAGGGCGTGGCGTTTCGCTACCGCATTCTGGGGATTGGCCCGTGGGAACGTCGGCTGCGCACGCTCATCGAGCAGTATCAGCTAGAGGATGTCATTGAGATGCCGGGGTTTAAACCGAGCCATGAAGTGAAGGCGATGCTGGATGACGCCGATGTTTTTTTGCTGCCGTCGATTACCGGTACGGATGGCGATATGGAAGGTATTCCGGTGGCGCTGATGGAGGCGATGGCGGTGGGGATTCCCGTGGTATCTACCGTACATAGCGGTATTCCGGAACTGGTGGAGGCCGGCAAATCCGGCTGGCTGGTGCCGGAAAACGATGCGCAGGCGCTGGCGGCCCGGCTCGCTGAGTTCAGCCAGATTGACCACGACACGCTGGAGTCGGTGATCACGCGCGCCCGTGAAAAAGTGGCGCAAGATTTTAATCAGCAGGCGATTAATCGCCAGTTAGCCTGCCTGCTACAAACGATATAAACGAGGTGGTATGCCCGCGAATAAATTCTCCCGACGTACTCTCCTGACGGCAGGTTCTGCGCTTGCTGTTCTTCCTTTTCTGCGCGCCTTGCCGGTACAGGCGCGTGAACCTCGCCAGACCGTCGATATTAAGGATTATCCGGCGGATGACGGTATCGCCTCGTTCAAACAGGCCTTCGCCGACGGACAGACCGTGGTCGTACCGCCAGGATGGGTGTGTGAAAATATCAATGCGGCGATAACGATTCCGGCGGGAAAAACGCTGCGGGTACAGGGCGCGGTGCGTGGGAATGGCCGGGGACGGTTTATTTTGCAGGACGGGTGTCAGGTGGTGGGGGAGCAGGGCGGCAGTCTGCACAATGTGACGCTGGATGTTCGCGGGTCGGACTGTGTGATTAAAGGCGTGACGATGAGCGGCTTTGGCCCCGTCGCGCAAATTTTCATCGGTGGTAAGGAACCGCAGGTGATGCGTAATCTCATTATCGATGACATCACTGTTACCCACGCCAACTACGCCATTCTCCGCCAGGGATTTCATAACCAAATGGACGGCGCGCGGATTACGCATAGCCGCTTTAGCGATTTGCAGGGGGACGCCATTGAGTGGAATGTCGCGATTCACGACCGCGACATCCTGATTTCCGATCATGTCATCGAACGCATTGATTGTACCAATGGCAAAATCAACTGGGGAATCGGCATCGGGCTGGCGGGTAGCACCTATGACAATAGTTATCCTGAAGACCAGGCAGTAAAAAACTTTGTGGTGGCCAATATTACCGGATCTGATTGCCGACAGCTGGTGCACGTAGAAAATGGCAAACATTTCGTCATTCGCAATGTGAAAGCCAAAAACATCACGCCCGATTTCAGTAAAAATGCGGGTATTGATAACGCAACGATCGCAATTTATGGCTGTGATAATTTCGTCATTGATAATATTGATATGACGAATAGTGCCGGGATGCTCATCGGCTATGGCGTCGCTAAAGGAAAATACCTGTCAATTCCGCAAAACTTTAAATTAAACGCTATTCGGTTGGATAATCGCCAGGTTGCTTATAAATTACGCGGCATTCAAATTTCCTCCGGCAACACCCCCTCTTTTGTCGCCATCACCAATGTACGGATGACGCGTGCTACGCTGGAACTGCATAATCAACCGCAGCACCTCTTTCTGCGCAATATCAACGTGATGCAAACTTCAGCGATTGGCCCGGCGTTAAAAATGCATTTCGATTTGCGTAAAGATGTCCGTGGTCAATTTATGGCCCGCCAGGACACGCTGCTTTCTCTCGCTAATGTTCATGCCATCAATGAAAACGGGCAGAGTTCCGTGGATATCGACAGGATTAATCACCAAACCGTGAATGTCGAAGCAGTGAATTTTTCGCTGCCGAAGCGGGGAGGGTAAGTACCGCTATTTTTACGAAAATTCCTGGGAAAAAGTTGTTCATACTTAATGTTATGGTGCCGACTAAGACGTAATGTAGAGCGTGCCATCATTATCCCTGGCAGCAGAGTAATTCATGCTGGCGAAAACAAGCTAAAGAGCTATAATTCAGCAACCATTTTACAGGTGGAAGAAACAATGATGAATTTGAAAGCAGTTATACCGGTAGCGGGTTTGGGTATGCATATGTTGCCTGCCACCAAGGCAATCCCAAAAGAGATGCTACCGATCGTCGACAAACCGATGATTCAGTACATTGTCGATGAGATTGTGGCTGCAGGGATCAAAGAAATCGTACTGGTGACTCACGCGTCCAAAAACGCCGTTGAGAACCACTTCGACACCTCTTATGAACTTGAATCACTTCTTGAACAGCGCGTTAAGCGTCAGCTTTTGGCGGAAGTGCAATCTATCTGCCCACCGGGCGTGACGATTATGAACGTTCGCCAGGCGCAGCCGTTAGGGCTGGGGCATTCTATTCTGTGCGCGCGTCCGGTCGTGGGCGATAACCCTTTCATTGTGGTACTCCCGGATATTATTATTGATGATGCTACCGCCGATCCGCTGCGCTATAACCTTGCGGCGATGGTGGCGCGTTTCAATGAAACGGGTCGCAGCCAGGTGCTGGCGAAGCGCATGAAAGGTGATTTATCGGAGTATTCCGTTATCCAGACGAAAGAACCTCTGGATAATGAAGGCAAAGTCAGCCGGATTGTGGAGTTTATCGAAAAACCGGATCAGCCGCAGACGCTGGATTCCGATTTGATGGCGGTAGGCCGTTATGTGCTTTCAGCCGACATCTGGGCGGAACTGGAAAGAACCGAACCGGGCGCCTGGGGCCGCATCCAGCTCACCGATGCCATTGCTGAGCTGGCGAAAAAACAGTCGGTTGACGCGATGCTAATGACGGGTGACAGCTATGACTGCGGTAAAAAAATGGGCTACATGCAGGCATTTGTGAAGTACGGGCTGCGCAACCTGAAAGAAGGAGCGAAGTTCCGTAAGAGCATAGAGCAGCTTCTGCATGAATAAGTATTAACAACCGTGATAAATGGTTGGTGATAAACATAATAACGGCAGTGAACATTCGAAGCGGCAAGTTGGCTGAAACGAGTGTTGACTGCCGTTTTAGTTTTGTATAAAGGGCTTAAGTAACAAGGGGTTATCTGGAGCATTTTAATGTTGATTTTATAAGATTAATCCTTGTTTCCGGATGCAATTAATAAGACAATTAGCGTTTAAGTTTTAGTGAGCTTTGCCCTGATGGGCGAGGTTTGTAACAAGTCGATATGTACGCAGTGCACTGGTAGCTGATGAGCCAGGGGCGGTAGCGTGTCCTGAATAATTATAATATCGTATTTATAAAGATTATTTTTAGAAAACAATAAGAATAATTTTTTATTTGAGAGACTTAGCATGATATATTACATTTTTATTGTAATTTTTCCGTTCTTTTCATTTGTTAAGAATAAAAATATAAAAATTTACGCCTTGATGCTAAGTTTTTTATTTCTTGTCTCGTTTTGTTCTTTACGTTGGCAGACTGGTACTGATTGGCTCCCCTATTACGATGATTTCATGAGTCCAGGGAATCGACATGACTTTGAAATCGGGTATGTATTATACGTCAAATTAATAAGATATTTGACAGATAATTATACATTGTTTCTATTCACTACATCAATTATTCCTATCGCGTTAATATTCTGGGGATGCCTGAAAACACAAAAAAATATATCATTAACTATTCTGTCTGTTTGTGTTTTTTATAGTTATTATTATCTGGGGTCTTTTTTTGGGGCCGAAAGAAGAATTATTGCAATTGGGTTATCTTTTTTCGCTTTAATCCAATATAAAAGTAATAAAAAGGTGCAATCGCTTATTCTTATTCTATGTGCGTCGACATTTCATATCTCGTCTTTAGTTACCTTATCTGTTTTTTTAATCAATAAGTTATCTTTAAACTTATATAAAATATTACTTGTGCTTGGTGCCATTCTATCATTGCCTTTGTCACATTATTTATCAGATATAATTTCTTCCGTTATTAGTCTAATTCCTGTCGAAATTGTTCGCTATAAACTCACTGTTTATACTCAAAATGCACAAGAATATGGTTCCATAAGTATATCTGGAATTTTAAAAAGGGTGGTAATTTCTGCTATTTTTATTTACACATTATCTTTTGATATAAAAAATAATAAGGCAAATTTATTTTTGGTAAAAACATATTTATTTGGAACTATCATATATTTATTTTTATCTCCGATCTCAGCCATGTTCTCAGTAATTAGTATATATTTTACTATAGTCGAAATATTGTTGATTCCTGCAGTATTAGTGCGTGTAGGAATTTTTACACGGATTCCTGCTCTGATTTTTATAGTGATTTTTTATTTTGGCTATCAAGTTTACTCTATACTAGGGTCTTATCCTGAACTTTTCTATCCTTACATATCGGTATTTTCAGAAATTCAGCGTCAAGGTATTTACTAATGTTATTAATATATACGGGTTCGTATCCAGATGATAAATGTGGAGTAGGTGATTATGTTTATAATCTAAACCAAGAAATTAAAAAGAATTATACAGTTAACGTTGTCAAACTATCCTTATTCGAATTAATCTATAAAATAGTTTCTAATAGAAAAATTATCAAACTTATTAATATTCAATATCCATCGATTGGATTTTCGACAAACAAAATTGCGGCTTTTAAACCTCATGTTGCATTTATCTTAGCTAAGTTAGTTGGCTTAAAAACATCGATAACGCTACACGAATTTAGTAGTTTATCAAAGAGAGCTCAATATTTCCTAAAAATTTTTAAGCTTGCTGATTATATAATCTTTACAACTCAGTATGAGAAGAATATAGGTGAAAAAACATTATTTAATTCTGCAAAAACAAGACTAATTCCTATCGCATCTAACATACCTTCTTGCCAAAAGAAAGAAAAAAAATTTGATCTTGTTCATTTTGGTATAATTTCCAAAGGAAAGGGAATAGAAGAATTTATCTGGATTATTAAAGAACTTAATAAGAAAAATATTAAATTCCGCTCTGCCTTGATTGGTTATGTTCCTGGCGCTGACAATAGTTATGCCAATTTAATTATAGAACAGTGTACAGAACAAAAGTGCGAGTTACTTTTAAATAAATCAGCAGCCGAAATATCAAATCTGCTAGCTGAAACTGACATGGCTATATTACCATATCCCGATGGCATCTCAGAACGGAGAGGTACTGCCCTTGCTGCGATGATTAATCGAGTATTAGTATTTTCCCTAAGGGGGCAGTTTTCGTCTGAATTTGAAAATATTGCCGTATTAGGGAACGATAAAAATGATCTTTTGAGTAAGGTTTTATATTATATAAATAATACAGATAGCTTTGCCAAAATTAATGATAGTGCCTATGAGTACTCTGAAAAAAGAAATTGGCAGTCGATCGCTCAACTGTATATAGGACTAATAAACAATGATAGTAATAAATAATTATTTTAGTGGTGTTTTAAAAAGAGGAATACCGATTTATACTGAAGAGTTAGTTCTTCAAATGAAAAAGGACTCTATGCAAGTCTGTGAATTAACTTGTCCAAAAGTCCTATACCCTTTACCTGCTTTTATACATAATTTTTTATTCATATTCTATGAACAAATACTTACTCCGCTTATTGGACTTATATTAAAGTCAAAATTTAATATCTATCCATATAATAGTACATCAATTATAGACGCGTACTTGGGTAAATCAGTGGTTATTATTCATGATCTAATAAGCTTAAGAAAAAAGAACCATTCTTTATCCGCGAAATATGTGTCATATTGTATGCTCAAAGCATCACAATTAAAAGCCGATTATATATATATATCAAAAACAACTAAGCGTGTTATAGATAGCATTGAACTCTTTAAAAATTGTAAAGGCTATTATTTCCCAAACACATTTTTTCGTTTCGAGGAAATTGCGAAAAAAAATACGATTCTTGATCTTGGATATATATTATTGGTAACAGGGGTGGGTGATAATAAAGATCTCGATGGTGCTTTGAAATTATATTCATCTATTAGCAAGGATGAACGATTGCCGCTTAAAATATTAGGCTGTGGAAATGCCATAGAGAGGGTAAAAAAAATAATTGATGACCATAGAGTCCAAAGTGAAATTGAAGTTATTCCTTTCCTGGATCTTGATGATGTTGTAAGTCTTTATTGTAACTCTACCTTTATTTGGGCACATTCGAAATATGAGGGTTATGGAAGAGCTGTAGCAGAGGCTAAGTTGTCCCATAAAAAGATTTTATGTACACAAATATCAGCCTTTATGGAACAAAAAGATGAAAATGTATATCTTTATACTAATCAAAATGACTTTCACATCCAATATAAAGCTGTGTTAGCTAGCAAGTATAAAGATATCCATGGACAATTGATAGAACATGAAATTTTTAAATCCCAACTCGAGTTTTTATATGGAAAAAAGTAAAATACTCATCCTCACCCCACGATTTCCGTATCCAGTGGTAGGAGGGGATAGGTTAAGGATATATCGCATTTGTAAGGAATTGTCTAAATACTACACATTAGATTTGCTAAGTCTATGCGATAGTATCGAAGACTTAAATTTTATAGTAAAAAATGATCACGTCTTTGATAAAATTTTCCGGATCTATCATCCTAAAATAAAAAGTTATTTTAATGTATTAAAAGCATTACCTGGTAGAAAACCACTTCAGATAGCTTATTATAAAAATACTGAATTTGAAAATAAACTTAATGAGATAATTGGGAATTATGATTTGACTCTTTCTCATCTCATTCGTGTTGGTGATTACACTTTAAATAAGCCTGGCTTGCATATTCTTGAAATGACTGATGCAATTTCCTTAAATTATTCGCGTATAAAAAAAGAAGCTCCGAAAAATTCTTTAAAAAGCATCATTTACTCTATCGAACAAGAGCGATTATTAAAATATGAAAAAGAAGTTTATGGCCGCTATTCACTCATATCGTTAATATCAGAGGTTGACAAAAAATTCCTTTTTGGGAATAGGAATGATAACATTTTGGTTTGTAATAATGGAGTTGATCTTGAGGATTATCCTTTTACAAAGAGAGTCATTGAAAATACCAATATAATTAATCTTATTTTTATTGGGAACTTGTGTTCATTCCAAAATTTTGACGGAGTGAAATGGTTCGTAAAAAATATTCTACCATCAATAAATAAAAATAATAACGGTAAGCAATATATTTTCCACATTTTAGGTAAAATAAACAAAAGTGATAAACTATATTTACAAGGTTTTGAAAATGTTGTGGTGAGTGGCAGCGTTACAAATATGGCTGATGCGGCTAAAATAGGACATATCGGAATTTGCCCAGTTCGGTTTGGTGCAGGTGTACAAAATAAAATATTAGAATATATGGCTCTTGGACTTCCAACTATCACATCCCGAATGGGTTATGAGGGTATAGAAGCAAATATTGGTGAAGAGATATTAATTGCTGATAATAGTGATGAGTACTTGAAGTCGTTAGAAACTTTGAGTGAAAATTCTGTATATCAAATGATTGCTAAGAATGCGCGAAATTTTGTTGCGGAGAAATTTAATTGGTCAACGCGTTTATCAGTTTTGGTGAAAAATATTGAGAGGTTAACAGGAAAATGATTACACCAATAATTATGGCTGGGGGAAATGGAAGTCGGTTATGGCCACTTTCTCGAACGTTATATCCTAAACAGTTTTTATGTTTAGATGGCTCTCAAAGTATGCTTCAGACCACAATTACGCGAATTAATAATTTGAATGCTTCAGATCCTATTGTTATTTGTAATGAGCAGCACAGGTTTATTGTTGCAGAACAGCTTAAAGAATTATCTAAATCATCTGGCGATATAATTTTAGAACCTGTTGGACGTAACACGGCCCCTGCAGTAGCCTTGGCAGCTTTAAAATGCCTTAAGAAAAACGCTTTACTGTTAGTATTGGCTGCTGACCATATAATTAAGGACGAAGAAACGTTTTGTAAGACTATACAAGACGCTAGAAAATATGCCGAAGCAGGAAAATTAGTTACGTTTGGTATTGTACCTACCATGCCAGAGACAGGTTATGGTTATATACGGCGTGGGCAAGCTCTTTTCTCTGCAGAAAATGATTGTTCTTTGGCGTTTAGGGTGGCTGAATTTGTCGAAAAACCCAATCTAGAAACGGCTCAGAGTTATCTTGATTCTGGTGAGTATTACTGGAACAGCGGTATGTTTTTATTTAGGGCAGATCGATATATTGAAGAGTTAAAAAAATTTCGCCCTGATATTTATAAAGCTTGCTCATTAGCGATGGAATCTGCTGTTACGGATCTCGATTTCATTCGAGTGGATGAAGATTCATTTTGCGCTTGCCCGGATGAATCAATTGATTATGCAGTGATGGAAAAGACGAATGACGCGGTTGTCGTACCTTTAAATGCGGGTTGGAGTGATGTCGGTTCGTGGTCTTCTCTTTGGGAGATAAGTGATAAAGATAGTAATGGTAATGTGACTAAAGGCGATGTATTAAGCCACAATGCAGATAATTGCTATCTCCATGCAGAAACGGGTTTGGTAACCGCTGTTGGTGTCAAAGATCTTATAGTCGTGCAAACGAAAGATGCCGTTTTGGTTGCAAACACAAACTGTGTTCAAGATGTTAAGAAAATTGTTGAGAAAATTAAATTAGAAAATCGTCATGAGCATATAACTCATCGGGAAGTTTATAGACCATGGGGTAAATACGATTCAATCGATTTCGGTGAGCGTTATCAGGTAAAGAGAATCACTGTAAAACCCGGAGAAGGAATTTCAGAGCAGCAACATTATCATCGCGCGGAACACTGGATTATCGTTGCAGGTACCGCAAAAATAACCATAAAAGGTGAAGTGAAAATTTTAACTGAAAATGAATCCGTATATATCCCTGTCGGTGTTAAGCACTGCCTTGAAAACCCAGGGAAAATTCCACTTGAGCTTATTGAAGTAAGATCCGGCGCATATTTAGGGGAGGATGATATTGTTCGTTTTTCAGATAAGTATGGTCGTAATTAAGGAATAACGTAATAATGAATAATTTAACTTGTTTTAAGGCCTACGACATTCGCGGCAGGCTGGGCGAAGAGCTCAATGAAGATATCGCGTGGCGGATTGGCCGCGCTTACGGCGAATATTTAAAACCGAAAACCATCGTGCTGGGCGGCGACGTGCGTCTGACCAGCGAGGCGCTGAAGCTGGCGCTGGCGAAAGGGTTACAGGACGCGGGCGTTGACGTGCTGGATATCGGTATGTCCGGCACCGAAGAGATTTACTTCGCCACCTTCCACCTCGGCGTGGACGGCGGTATTGAGGTGACCGCCAGCCATAACCCGATGGACTACAACGGTATGAAGCTGGTACGCGAGGGCGCCCGCCCGATAAGCGGCGACACCGGTCTGCGCGACGTTCAGCGTCTGGCGGAAGCGGGCGACTTCCCGCCGGTGAACGAGGCCGCGCGCGGCAGCTACAGACAAATCAGCCTGCGCGACGCCTACATCGACCACCTGCTCGGCTATATCAGCGTCAGCAATCTCACCCCGCTGAAGCTGGTGTTTAACGCCGGCAACGGCGCGGCGGGGCCAGTCATTGACGCCATCGAAGCGCGCCTGAAGGCGCTGGGCGCGCCGGTGGAGTTCATCAAAATCCACAACACCCCGGACGGCACCTTCCCGAACGGCATTCCCAACCCGTTGCTGCCGGAGTGTCGCGACGACACCCGCAAGGCCGTTATTGAACACGGGGCGGACATGGGCATCGCCTTTGACGGCGACTTCGACCGCTGCTTCCTGTTCGATGAGAAAGGGCAGTTTATCGAGGGGTACTACATCGTCGGGCTGCTGGCGGAAGCATTTCTGGAAAAACACCCGGGGGCGAAGATTATCCACGACCCGCGCCTGACCTGGAACACGGAGGCAGTGGTGACGGCGGCGGGCGGGACGCCGGTGATGTCAAAAACCGGGCACGCCTTTATCAAGGAGCGGATGCGTACGGAGGATGCCATTTATGGCGGGGAAATGAGCGCGCATCACTATTTCCGTGATTTTGCCTACTGCGACAGCGGGATGATCCCGTGGCTGCTGGTGGCGGAGCTGGTGTGCCTGAAGGGGCAGTCGCTGGGTGAACTGGTCCGCGACCGGATGGCGGCGTTTCCGGCGAGCGGGGAAATCAACAGCAGGCTGGCGGAGCCGGCGGCAGCCATTGCGCGGGTGGAAGCGCACTTTGCGGAAGAGGCGCAGGCGGTGGACCGCACGGACGGCCTCAGCATGTCATTCCCGGACTGGCGTTTCAACCTGCGCTCGTCAAACACCGAACCGGTGGTGCGCCTGAATGTGGAATCACGCGGCGATATTCCGCTGATGGAAGCGCGAACGAAAGAAATTCTTCAGCTACTCAATTCATAAAAAGCAGCCCTTCTTTATGGAGGGCTAACTTTTCGGATATTCTCTAACCAATACGTAGTATAAAGCCAATAAATATTAAGTGTGTTTGATTGTTGTTGGTTTCCATTTCTAATAGATATAAGGTTTTCGCTATGTTCTTTTCGGACAGTATAAATAATCATTGATATGATTATTTATTTTACCTTCCTGGTAATATTAATTATTATGGGGCTAATAATAATTGATGTCATCCTGTAACTTCCCACGAATATTTATTTACTTTAAGTTTACATCCGGAAAGTAAAAATGCGAACTATAAAAGCGATTAACAACTTTAAAGTTGATTTATTTATTACTTTTTTTCTTATTGCGCTAGGATTTTATCTTCGAACTATATTTGTCTCTAAGATGGGCGCTGATTTAACAGGTGTGATGTTGTTATTTACACAACTGACTGCTTATTTAAATCTCGCCGAGCTTGGCATAGGGGTAGCTGCGGCAAGCCTTTTATACAAGCCGCTGAGTGAAGGGGATTATGCAAAAATAAAATACTTAACTTTATTGCTGTCTACAATCTATAGATATATCTCGTTTTTAGTTTTATTGATAGGTATAGTAATTGGCTTTGGTATTTACTTTTTCATCGATTCTGTTAATGCAGTAAGTCACGTTTTTATTTATTGGGCATTTTTTGTAATAAATACATCTTTAACTTATTCTTATGCAAAGCATTCAACTCTATTAACTGCAAATCAGCAATATTCAGTAGTCCGTAAAATACAGGGGGGCGGGAAAATATTAATTATTGCGCTGCAAATATTGCTATTAGTCACCACACATAATTTCTTACTCTATTTGCTCGTTGAAACTATTGGCGTGATAGTACAGTATTTTATATTTAAAAATATTATTAATAACGACATCCATTTTAAGGTGGTTCCACAATCTATTAGCGATGATGAAAAAACAACATTAAAAAATGAATTAAAAATAAAAATAAAAAACATGTTTTTTCATAAGATTGGTGGTGTGTTAGTTTTAAATACTGATTATTTGCTAGTTTCAAAATTTCTTAATTTAAGCTACGTCACGATTTATGGAAGTTATATGATGGTCTTCCAGGTTGTGACTGTGCTTATGTCCAGTTTTGTTAATGCCATTACAGCTAGTGTGGGTAATTTTTTAATCAATCAAAATGATGATGAAGTTACCAGTATTGCAAAACAATTTAACACAGTATTTATAGCATTGGCTACCTTCATTTCTTTGAATATGTATTTTTTGGTTAATGACTTTATTACCAACTGGATAGGCGAAAAATTCATACTAGGTAATGGTATTGTTATATTAATGCTTGTTAATGTATTTATAAGTGTCATTAGGATTCCTTGTGATATTTTTAAAAACGCAACTGGCTTTTTTGGGGACGTATATTATCCTTTGCTTGAGGGGGGGAGTAATTTATTTTTTTCCGCGCTCTTAGCTTTTTATATTGGTCTTCCTGGTATTATTATAGGCACGATTATATCCAATGTATTAATTACATTAATTGCAAAACCATTATATCTATATGGTAAAATGTTTGGTAGATTTAATGCATTGAAAAAGTACCTGTCCTTTGTACTGAAACCTTTAATATTCTCATTTGTTATTTTTGCTGTTTTTTATTTTGCAAGGGAACAAATAATTTTCTTTAAAGCTTCCAACTGGTTTGACTTTATGAGTAAGCTTACTATTGTATCACTGGTAAGTATGATTATAGTTTTTGCGGTTTTTTATGCAGATGCTAACTTTAGGTCTTTTGTTAAAAGAATTTTACGCGTGGTATTTTAAGTTAACCAGGCGGGAAAATATCCGCCGAACCATAATGTGCTATTAATGGATAAGTATTTAATATGCTTTACGCTGTAAAATTTGTAGCACATAATGGTGAAATATATGTAACTTCCACACCTGACAGGAGTATGTAATGTCCAAGCAACAGATCGGCGTCGTCGGTATGGCAGTGATGGGGCGCAACCTCGCGCTCAACATCGAAAGCCGTGGTTATACCGTATCCGTTTTCAACCGCTCCCGTGAAAAGACCGAAGAAGTGATTGCCGAGAATCCCGGCAAAAAGCTGGTGCCTTATTACACGGTGAAAGAGTTTGTTGAATCCCTCGAAACGCCTCGTCGTATCCTGTTAATGGTGAAAGCGGGCGCAGGTACTGATGCAACTATCGATTCGCTGAAACCGTATCTGGAAAAAGGCGATATCATTATTGATGGCGGTAACACCTTCTTCCAGGACACAATCCGTCGCAATCGCGAGCTGTCTGCGGAAGGTTTTAACTTTATCGGTACCGGTGTTTCCGGTGGTGAAGAGGGCGCGCTGAAGGGGCCATCTATCATGCCTGGCGGTCAGAAAGATGCCTATGAACTGGTGGCGCCGATCCTGACGAAGATTGCTGCCGTGGCGGAAGATGGCGAACCGTGCGTGACCTATATCGGCGCCGATGGTGCTGGTCACTACGTCAAGATGGTCCATAATGGTATTGAATATGGCGATATGCAGCTTATCGCTGAAGCTTACTCCCTGCTGAAAGGCGGCCTGAACCTCAGCAATGAAGAGTTGGCGAACACTTTTACTGAGTGGAATAACGGCGAGCTGAGCAGCTATCTGATCGACATCACTAAAGACATCTTCACTAAAAAAGATGAAGACGGTAATTACCTGGTGGATGTCATTCTTGATGAAGCCGCCAACAAAGGGACCGGTAAATGGACCAGCCAGAGCGCGCTGGATCTGGGCGAACCGCTGTCGCTGATTACCGAATCTGTCTTTGCGCGTTACATCTCTTCGTTGAAAGCGCAACGTGTTGCCGCATCTAAAGTGCTCTCCGGGCCGAAAGCGCAACCGGCAGGCGACAAAGCGGAATCTATCGAGAAAGTGCGTCGCGCGCTGTATCTTGGCAAGATCGTCTCCTATGCGCAGGGCTTCTCGCAGCTACGCGCCGCGTCTGATGAATATCACTGGGATCTCAACTACGGCGAGATTGCTAAGATTTTCCGTGCGGGTTGTATCATTCGCGCTCAGTTCCTGCAGAAAATCACCGATGCTTACGCAGAAAACGCTGGTATTGCCAATTTGCTGTTAGCGCCTTACTTCAAGAAAATTGCTGATGAGTACCAGCAGGCGCTGCGTGATGTTGTGGCTTACGCGGTGCAGAACGGCATTCCGGTGCCGACATTCTCTGCGGCAGTGGCCTACTATGACAGCTATCGCGCCGCAGTACTGCCAGCTAACTTAATTCAGGCGCAGCGTGACTACTTTGGTGCGCACACCTATAAACGTACTGATAAAGAAGGTGTTTTCCATACCGAGTGGTTGGAATAATTTCTGCAAAATGTTTAAGCCCGGTTTAATACCGGGCTTTTTTTTATCTCTATTCTTATTGATTTATCGCTTTTGCTTAATATTAACTTAATAATCTGTGTTTATCGTAATGAAGATAATCTGAATTGTTTTCGTCTGCGTTGCACTTTATATACTCAGGCGTTAAAACTTTAATATCTTATCAGGATGCGAAATACATCATGATTCATAATTAAGTTAATTCTGAGAGCAAATAATGAAAATCACGATATCCGGGACGGGTTATGTTGGCTTGTCTAATGGTTTGCTTATTGCACAACACCATGAAGTGGTGGCGTTAGACATTGTTCCTTCCCGTGTTGAACTGTTAAATGATCGGATATCTCCGATTGTTGATAAAGAAATTCAGCAATTTTTAAAGGAAGATAACATCAGATTCAGGGCAACGCTGGATAAGTTTGATGCGTACCAGAATGCAGATTACGTCATCATTGCTACGCCTACGGATTACGATCCCAAAACCAACTATTTTAATACGTCCAGTGTGGAATCGGTCATTCAGGATGTGATCAGCATCAACCCCGCAGCCGTGATGATTATTAAGTCTACGGTGCCGGTTGGCTTCACGGCGGCAATGCGTCAGAAGTTTGCGACAGAAAATATCATTTTCTCTCCGGAGTTTTTACGTGAAGGTAAAGCCCTTTACGATAACCTTTATCCCTCCCGTATCGTGATTGGGGAACAGTCTGAACGCGCCAGAGAATTTGCCGCATTACTCCAGGAAGGCGCTATTAAACAGCAGATTCCGACGCTGTTTACGGACTCCACTGAAGCGGAAGCCATTAAACTTTTCGCCAATACTTATCTCGCTATGCGAGTCGCTTATTTTAATGAATTAGACAGCTATGCTGAAACGTTAGGATTAAATACCCGACAAATTATTGAAGGGGTGTGCCTCGACCCGCGTATTGGCAATCATTATAATAATCCCTCTTTTGGTTATGGCGGATATTGTTTGCCAAAAGATACCAAACAGTTGCTGGCCAATTATCAGTCGGTGCCTAATAATATTATCTCCGCTATCGTTGAAGCAAACCGTACGCGTAAAGATTTTATTGCCGATGCTATCCTCGCCAGAAAGCCTAAAGTGGTGGGCATTTATCGCCTGATTATGAAGAGTGGCTCCGATAACTTCCGCGCCTCATCGATTCAGGGGATTATGAAGCGCATTAAAGCGAAAGGCGTAGAGGTCATCATCTATGAGCCGGTAATGGAAGAAGATACTTTCTTTAACTCACGTCTTGAACGTGATTTGCACTGCTTTAAACAGCAGGCGGATGTCATTATTTCCAACAGGATGGCGGCAGAGCTTTTGGATGTTGCTGAAAAAGTGTATACCCGCGATCTTTTCGGTAGTGATTAATAAGGCAATCGGGGCTGATGAGTCCCGATGATTTATTGACCATATGGAAATAATGTCTGATTTTTATCATTAATCCTATGGCATATATTTGCTTTATGACTACACTGTCTCCAGCTTCATCCTTTTTTTAGTTAGGGTATCTATGACAGTGGATAGTAATACGTCTTCCGGGCGTGGGAACGATCCGGAACAGATTGATTTGATTGAGTTATTGCTACAGTTATGGCGTGGGAAGATGACCATTATTGTAGCCGTTATTATCGCCATTTTGCTGGCCGTAGGCTACCTGATGATAGCCAAAGAAAAATGGACATCCACGGCGATTATTACCCAACCTGATGCCGCGCAGGTTGCCACCTATACCAACGCGCTCAACGTCTTGTATGGCGGGAATGCCCCCAAAATCTCTGAAGTGCAGGCGAATTTTATAAGCCGCTTTAGCTCTGCGTTTTCCGCATTATCGGAAGCGCTGGATAATCAGAAAGAGCGGGAAAAGCTTACCATTGAACAGTCGGTAAAAGGGCAGGCGCTGCCACTCTCGGTTTCTTATGTGAGTACTACCGCTGAAGGGGCGCAGCGTCGGCTGGCGGAATATATCCAACAGGTGGATGAAGAGGTCGCTAAGGAACTGGAAGTTGACCTGAAAGATAACATCACGCTGCAAACCAAAACGTTGCAGGAGTCCCTTGAGACGCAGGAAGTTGTGGCGCAGGAGCAAAAAGATCTGCGTATTAAGCAAATCGAAGAAGCGTTGCGCTATGCGGATGAGGCCAAAATCACGCAGCCGCAGATTCAGCAAACCCAGGATGTTACCCAGGACACGATGTTCCTGCTGGGGAGCGATGCGCTAAAATCGATGATACAGAACGAAGCGACGCGTCCACTGGTCTTTTCTCCGGCCTATTACCAGACGAAGCAGACACTGCTGGACATTAAAAATCTGAAAGTGACTGCCGATACGGTGCACGTCTATCGTTATGTGATGAAGCCGACGCTGCCGGTCCGTCGCGATAGCCCGAAAAAAGCCATTACCCTCGTGCTGGCTGTGTTGCTGGGCGGGATGATCGGCGCCGGGATTGTGCTGGGGCGCAATGCGCTACGTAGCTATAAGCCAAAAGCCTTGTAAGCTTCTTTGCCGGATGGCGGCACAAGTGCCTTATCCGGCTACGAAAGGTAAAATTTCTCATTAAAAAACCGGGCATTGCCCGGTTTTTTTACGCTTATTGATGACGCTTACGAAGATTGTCGATCACGGTGGTGAGGTTGAGATCCTGATCCTGCAACAGCACCAGCAGGTGGTACATCAAATCAGACGCTTCATTGGTTAATTCAAAACGATCATTGACGGTGGCCGCCAGCGCGGTTTCTACACCTTCTTCGCCAACTTTTTGCGCAATACGTTTGGTACCGCTGGCGTACAGTTTCGCCGTGTAAGAGCTGGCCGGATCGGCGGTTTTGCGCTCTGCCAGTAGCTGCTCCAGTTGATACAGGAATAACCACTGATGGCTGGCGTCGCCAAAGCAACTGCTGGTACCTTTGTGGCAGGTCGGCCCGACAGGGTTTGCCAGCACCAGCAGTGTATCGTTGTCGCAATCTGCCGCAATGCTGACGACATTCAGCACATGGCCTGAGGTTTCGCCTTTGGTCCATAAACGCTGTTTCGTGCGTGAGAAGAACGTGACATGGCCGGATTCAATGGTTTTGTCCAGCGCTTGTGGGTTCATATAGCCCAGCATCAATACTTCGCCGGATACCGCATGTTGCACGATGGCTGGCATCAGGCCATCGGTTTTTTCCCAGTCCAGCTCGCGGCGTTGTTGCTCTGTTAACATATCCTGATCTCCACGCCCTGGCCTGCCAGGTACGCTTTTAATTCGCCAATATTGATGATTTGCTTGTGAAAAACGGAGGCGGCAAGCGCGCCGTCGACATCGGCATCACGGAATGCCTCAAGAAAGTGTTCCATTGTGCCCGCGCCGCCGGAGGCGATCAGCGGCACGCGGCAAACGTCACGGACTTTTTTCAACTGCGTCAGATCGTAACCGTTACGCACACCGTCCTGGTTCATCATATTCAGGACGATTTCCCCCGCGCCGCGCTGTTGTACCTCTTGCACCCAATCCAGCGTCTCCCACTGTGTCACGCGGGTACGGTTTTCATCGCCGGTATACTGGTTAACATGATATTTCCCCGTGGCGTCGTCAAACCAGGTATCAATCCCGACGACAATGCACTGTACGCCAAAACGGTCAGCCAGACGGGTAATCAGCGTTGGGTCAGCCAGCGCCGGGGAGTTGATAGAGATCTTATCCGCCCCGAAAGAAAGAATTTTGGCGGCGTCGTCAATTGACCGGATACCGCCCGCTACACAAAACGGAATGTCGATCACCTCGGCAACGCGCGCCACCCAGCTTTTATCGACTACGCGGCCATCGCTGGAGGCGGTAATGTCATAGAACACCAGTTCGTCCGCGCCTTCGTCGGCATAGCGTTTGGCCAGCGGAACGATATCGCCAATGATCTCATGGTTGCGAAACTGTACGCCTTTTACCACCTGACCATCACGAACATCCAGACACGGAATTATACGTTTTGCCAGCATTGGATGGCCTCCTTAACGGTAAATTTCCCTTCTAACAGCGCGCGCCCGACAATCACCCCGCGCACGCCGGTGCCGCGCAGGGCGGCAATATCATCGATATCGCCAATACCGCCGGAGGACTGAAAGGCGATCTGCGGATATCTGGCGCATACCTCTTCGTACAGCGAAACGTTAGAGCCCGCCAGCGTGCCGTCGCGAGAAATATCGGTACACAGTACATGTTTCAGGCCGACGGGGAGATAGGTCTCCACCAGTTGTTCCAGCGAGACACCGGAATTTTCCTGCCAGCCGCTAACCGCCACCTGCTTGTTGCCGTGTTCGTCTATGCGAACGTCCAGCGCCAACACCAGCGCCTGCGCGCCAAAACGTTCAAACCAGCCTTTCACCACGTCAGGGGATTTCACCGCCGTTGAACCGATGACCACACGGGCAACGCCAGCTTTCAGTAATGCCGCAACGTCTTCTTCGGTACGCACGCCACCGCCGACCTGAACAGGCACGTTCACGCCCGCGACCAGGGTTTTAATCAGCGGTATCTGTCGCTTAGCCGGATCTTTAGCGCCGGTCAGATCTACCAGATGCAGCACCCCGGCGCCCTGGGCGGCGTAATCCTGCAAACGGGGCAGGGGATCGTTACCGTAATCCCGCTGCCGGGCGTAGTCACCCTGGTGGAGACGCACTACGGTGCCGTCAATTAAATCTAATGCCGGAATAATCATTACATCTCCAGGAAGTTTTTCAGCAACTGTGCGCCCGCCGCGCCCGAACGTTCCGGATGGAACTGTACGCCGAAGAAATTATCTTTCTGTACCGCCGCGGTAAACGGCTCGCCGTAATTGCACTGGGCGATAGTCCACGGGTTGACCGGCATCGCGTAGCTGTGAACAAAGTAAAAATAGGCGCCATCTTCAATGCCCTGAAACAGCCGGTTGCCCGCCTGCGGATACACGCGATTCCAGCCCATGTGCGGCAGCGGCAGACCAAAGTCGGTCATTTTCGGCACGTCTTGTTCGATAATGTTCAGCAGATCCACGCCGCGCGTCTCTTCGCTGCGACGACCCAGCAGTTGCATCCCTAAGCAGATACCCAGTACCGGCTGAGTACACGCTTTAATTAAGTCGATCAGTTCACGTTCGCGCAGTTGATCCATAGCGGCCTGCGCCGTACCGACTCCGGGCAGAAAGAGTTTGTCAGCGCGTAATACGATTTCCGCTTCGCGGCTGACCACCGGGGTGTAACCGTGGCGCGCCACGGCGGATTTTACCGAGCTTAAATTGGCGCAGCCGGTGTCAAGGATGACGACGTTCATCACAGCACTCCTTTCGAGGACGGTAATGTATCGCCCTCCACGCGAATAGCCTGGCGTAGCGTCCGACCAAAGGCTTTAAACAAACTTTCGACACGGTGGTGATCGTTCTTACCCTTAGTCTTGAGATGCAGAGTGACGCCCATCGTGTAAGAGAGTGAGCGGAAAAAGTGTTCAATCATCTCTGTGCTCAAATCGCCCACACGCTGGTAGGTAAATTCAGCTTTATATTCCAGATGCGGACGACCGGAAATATCCAACGCGCAGCGCGCCAGACATTCATCCATCGGCAGTACAAAGCCAAAACGGCAGATACCGCGCTTGTCGCCGAGTGCCAGTTTTAATGCCTCACCGAGCGCCAGTCCGGTATCTTCTACCGTGTGGTGATCGTCGATATAGAGATCGCCCTTAACGGTAATCTCCATGCGAAAGCCGCCGTGGGTGGCGATTTGATCGAGCATATGGTCAAAGAAGCCGACGCCGGTATTAATCTTGCTGTTGCCTTCGCGATCCAGCCAGACGCTGACATCAATCTGTGTCTCTTTGGTGTTGCGGACCACATGCGCATAGCGATCGCGTTTCGTTAGCTGTTCGCCAATCATCGTCCAGTTCAGCGTTTCACGGTGATAGCGTAAACCAGTAATGCCCATGTTATCAGCGAGCTGGATATCGGTCGCACGATCGCCAATCACATAGCTGTTGGCGCTATCCATCGCTTGTTCCGCAAGATAACGCTCCACCAGCTTCACTTTGGGCTTGCGGCAGTCGCAGTCGTCTGCGGGCAGGTGAGGGCAGATCAGCACCTCATCAAAGCGTACGCCCTGAGAGGTGAAAATCTGCATCATCAGGTTGTGCGGTCCGTCGAAGTCCGCCTGCGGGAAGCTTTGCGTGCCAAGTCCATCCTGGTTAGTGATCATCACCAGCTTAAAACCGGCTTTTTGCAGCTTCAGCAATACGGGAATCACCTCTGGCTCAAAGGCCAGTTTATCAAAGCGGTCTACCTGAAAATCGCTCGGTGGTTCGGAAATTAAGGTTCCGTCCCGGTCGATGAAAAGATACTTCTGACTCATACTGGCTCCGCACGTAAGGCGTCAATGACGCGCTGGTTTTCCTTGCGGGTGCCGACCGTAATCCGCAGGCAGCCGCTTAAAGAAGGTTGTTTATTCTGATCGCGTAATATAATGCCCTGATCCCATAAGGATTTAAACACGCTGCTGGAGGCGGTAAACCGCGCCAGAATATAGTTGGTTTCAGAGTCAAAGACGTGTTCTACGCAGGCGGTCTGTTGCAGGGCATTCACCAGATACTGACGTTCCTGCACTGTCTGCGCCACGCGATCGCGCATTGCGTTTATTCCCTGCGGGCTCAGCGCCTGGGCGGCGATATCCGCCACTGGCGTAGAAAGCGGATAAGGGGCGATCACTTTTAACAGCAGGTTGATCACCTCTTCATTAGCCAGCGTAAAGCCGCAGCGCAGACCCGCCAGCGCAAAAGCTTTCGACAATGTGCGCAGGATAACCAGATGAGGATATTCAACCAGCCAGCCTGCCAGCGTGGCCTGCGGGCAAAACTCAATATAAGCTTCGTCGGCGACGACTATCGCTTTACCGCGTGTCAACTCCAGCAGCGTGCGCAGATCCTGCGGGTTGATAAGTTGCCCGGTGGGGTTATTGGGGCTACAAACGAATACCACTTTTGTGCCGTCAAGGTTGTCGGAAATCCCCTGTAGATCCAGCTGCCAGTTTTCAAGTGCGGGAACCGTCCGGCGCTCTACGCCAATGGTTTCGGCGCTGACGCTGTACATACCGTAAGTGGGCGGACAGTAGAGAATGGCGTCTTTCCCCGGTTCGCAGAAGGCGCGGATCACCAGTTCGATCCCTTCATCCGCGCCGCGGCTGACCAGCACCTGCTCCGGCTTTACGCCAGCATATTGCGCGTAGTTTTCAATCACAGCCTTTGGCTGGCATTCCGGGTAGCGGTTAAGCGTTTGTTGGGTGAGCTGAAACTCCACCGCTGTCGGGAATTCATTCGCGTTCAGCCAGACATCGCCATTACCGCCCAGACGGCGGGCGGACTGATACGGTACCAGGTTGCGGACATTTTCACGGGCTAAGTCAGCGACGCTGAGAGTGTTTTCAGTGCTCATGCTTGCTCCTTGAGGGCGTTTACGCGCAGGGTCACGGCATTTTTATGGGCGGTCAGACGTTCTGCCGCCGCCAATGTTTCAATGGTTGATGCCAGAGCGGAAAAGCCCGCTTTCGACAGTTCCTGAACGGTCATCCGTTTCTGGAAATCCGCTAACCCAAGGCTGGAACAGGTAGCAGTATAGCCATAGGTCGGTAAAACATGGTTGGTTCCGGAAGCGTAATCACCGGCGGATTCCGGCGACCAGTCGCCGAGAAATACCGAGCCTGCGCTGGTAATCGCATCCACCAAATCGCGCGCATTGCGCGTCTGGATGATTAAGTGTTCCGGCCCATACTGATTAGAGATGGCGACGCACTGCGCTAAATCTTTGGTCACAATCAGACGACTGGCGCTCAGGGCCTGCCGGGCGGTGTCCGCGCGCGGCAGCTCCGCCAGTTGACGTTCTACCGCCTCCGCCACCTTGCGGGCAATGTCAGCATCAGGCGTCAGCAGGATCACCTGGGAATCCGGACCGTGCTCAGCCTGGGAGAGCAGGTCAGAAGCGACGAAATCCGGTGTTGCGCCGCTGTCGGCGATCACCAGCACTTCAGACGGCCCGGCAGGCATATCGATAGCCGCGCCGTCGAGGCGCTGGCTGACCTGACGCTTGGCTTCGGTTACAAAGGCGTTGCCGGGGCCAAAAATTTTATCCACTTTCGGTACGGACTCGCTGCCGAAGGCCAGAGCGGCAATCGCCTGCGCGCCGCCGACGTTAAAGATTTCCTGCACGCCACACAGTTGCGCCGCATAGAGGATTTCATCAGCGATGGGCGGCGGCGAGCACAGAACCACGTTCTGACATCCCGCAATGCGCGCCGGCGTCGCCAGCATCAGCACCGTTGAGAAGAGCGGAGCCGAGCCGCCGGGAATATACAGACCGACAGACGCGACGGGACGCGTAACCTGCTGGCAACGCACGCCTGGCTGGGTTTCCACATCTACAGGCGGTAGCGTCTGCGCGGAATGGAACGTTTCAATATTTTTGACGGCAGCGGCCATCGCCTGTTTTAATTCGTCGCTCAGACGCGCGCCGGCGGCGGCGATCTCTTCAGGGGTAATGCGTAGCGCTGTCACTTCTGTTTTATCAAATTTAGCGCTGTATTCACGCAGGGCATCGTCACCGCGTGTTTTTACATTATCCAGAATATCGCTGACCGTTCGGGTAATACTGTCAGAGGCGGAAATCGCCGGACGCGTCAGTAGCGCACGCTGCTGTTCAGGGCTACAGCTGTTCCAGTCAATCAGGGTATTGAAGCTCATGGTCTTTACTCCATCACAGGGTTCCGCCTTATCCGGCCTACAGAACCCAAAATATCAACGCATTACGTAGGCCTGATAAGCGCAGCGCCATCAGGCGTCAGATCACTCCATCATCTTCTCGATCGGCAGTACCAGAATCGAGCTGGCGCCAAGCGCTTTCAGTTTCTCCATGGTTTCCCAGAACAACGTTTCGCTGCTGACCATGTGCATCGCCACGCGCTGTTGCTCGCCCGCCAGCGGCAGAATTGTCGGCCTTTCAGCGCCTGGCAGCAGGGCGATAACCTCTTCCAGGCGTTCACTTGGCGCGTGCATCATGATGTATTTCGATTCGCGCGCCTGAATCACGCCCTGAATACGGGTCAGCAATTTATCGATCAGCTGTTGCTTGCTCTGTGCCATCTCACCGTCGCGCTGAATCAGACAGGCTTTAGAGCGGTAGATAACTTCGACTTCACGCAGGCCGTTAGCTTCAAGCGTCGCGCCGGTAGAGACCAAATCGCAGATAGCATCGGCCAGCCCCGCGCGCGGCGCGACTTCGACAGAACCATTTAACAGACACGATTTAAAAGAGACGCCTTTCTGGTCGAGGTAGCGTTTGAGGAGGTGCGGATAAGAGGTAGCGATACGTTTACCGTCCAGCGCGGCCGGGCCGTCCCAGGCTTCGTCAACCGGCGTTGCCAGCGATAAACGGCAGCCGCCGAAGTCAAGACGGCGCAGGGTAAAATAGCGCGGATCTTCGCCCTGCGCGCGGCGGTTGAGTAGCTCTTCTTCCAGCACGTTCTCGCCGATAATGCCGAGATCGACCACGCCATCCATCACCAGACCCGGAATGTCATCATCACGTACGCGCAGGATATCAATCGGCATGTTTTCCGCCATCGCAATCAGGCGCTGAGTGTGTAAATTAATTTTTATGCCGCAGCGGGCCAGCAATTCTCGTGAATCATCGCTTAAACGGCCTGATTTCTGAATAGCTATGCGTAAGCGGGTGTTGTCTAACATTCTGCGTTCCTCTTTATCCTGTCTGAACCGGTCTGTATCGCGCGCCAAAAAAAAAGCCCCCGGAAGATGATCTTCCGGGAGCTTTCTCATGCGTTCATGCACCACTGGAAGATCTGAATGTCTTCCAGCACACATCGCCTGAAAGACTAGTCAGGATGATGGTGATGATGGTGGTGTTTAAATTGAACGCGTGTCATAAAAATTCCGATGAATGCTTATTCATTTGATACCTTTTAACCTAAACCACTTTTACGCCTTAAAGCAAGCGCTTTTTTCATTTCGCATTTATAGTATGAATTGTCAGTCACGGCGGGCTGGCGTAGCCTTATGTATAAGGCGTTAAAGTCAGGAGAAAATGGATGAAAAAGGTCGCAATTGTCGGTTTAGGTTGGTTAGGCATGCCGCTGGCAATGTCGCTGGCAGCGAGGGGCTGGCAGGTTACCGGCAGCAAAACCACCCTTGACGGGGTGGAAGCGGCCCGTATGAGTGGAATTGAAAGCTATCCGCTGCGTCTGGAGCCGGAGTTGGTCTGTGAGGCGGACGATCTTGACGCTCTGCTGGATGTCGATGCGCTGGTGATAACACTGCCCGCGCGCCGTAGCGGTCCGGGAGAGGATTTTTATCTGCAGGCGATGCAGGAGCTGGCCGACAGCGCGCTGGCTTATCGTATCCCGCGTATTATTTTTACCAGTTCGACGTCTGTTTACGGCGATGCGCAAGGCGTGGTGAAAGAGAATACGCCGCGTAATCCGGTCACGGCCAGCGGGCGTACCCTGAAGGAACTGGAAGATTGGTTGCATAATCTGCCGGGCACGTCAGTGGATATTCTGCGGCTGGCGGGGTTGGTCGGGCCTGGGCGCCATCCCGGTCGTTTCTTTGCCGGAAAAACCGCGCCGGATGGTCAACACGGGGTCAATCTGGTGCATCTTGAAGACGTGGTTGGCGCAATTACCCTCTTGCTACAGGCGCCGAAAGGAGGGCACATCTATAATATATGTGCGCCGGCGCATCCAGCCCGCAACGTGTTTTATCCGCAAATGACGCGCTTGCTGGGAATGGCGCCGCCGCATTTTCGTGACGCACCGGACAACGGCAAAGGGAAGATTATCGACGGTAGCCGGATTTGTAATGAGCTGGGATTTGAATATCAATATCCCGATCCGTTGGTGATGCCGATGGAGTGAGTCGCTGTCCAGCAGGTGGTCGCCATATAGCGCAAGGGGACGAGTATGAAACCACTGCTGGACGTTCTGATTATTCTTGATGCGTTAGAAAAAGAAGGCAGCTTCGCGGCGGCGTCGGCAAAATTATTTAAAACGCCGTCCGCCCTCAGTTATACCGTTCATAAGCTGGAAAACGATCTTAATATCCAACTGCTCGACCGTAGCGGGCATCGCGCGCGATTTACGCGAACCGGTAAAATGCTACTGGAAAAAGGCCGTGAAGTGCTGCACACCGTTCGCGAGCTGGAAAAGCAGGCGATTAAACTGCATGAAGGCTGGGAGAACGAACTGGTCATCGGTGTGGATGATACCTTTCCCTTTTCTCTTCTGGCCCCGCTTATCGACGCTTTTTATCAACGCCACAGCGTGACGCGCCTTAAATTTGTCAATGGCGTTCTCGGCGGTTCATGGGAGACGCTGACGCAGGGAAGGGCGGATATCATCGTTGGCGCCATGCGCGCGCCGCCGCCTGACACCGGCTTTGGCTTTGCAAGACTGGGCGATCTTGAACTGGTGTTTGCTGTCGCCCCGCATCATCCGCTGGTTCATGAAGAGGAACCGCTTAGCCGCCAGACGATCAAACGTTTTCGCGCGATTGTGGTTGGCGATAGCGTCCATTCCTCGCGATCAATAGGGTCTGAACTGCTCGACGCTCAGGAAGCGATTACCGTGTTTGATTTTAAAACCAAGCTGGAGCTGCAAATTAGCGGCCTGGGATGCGGCTATTTACCGCGTTATCTGGCGCAGCGATTTTTGGAAAGCGGCGCGCTTATAGAGAAGAAAGTTGTAGCGCAAATCGTCTATGAACCGGTGTGGGTTGGCTGGAATGAACAGACCGCCGGGCTGGCCAGCGGCTGGTGGCGGGATGAAATTTTAGCAAATAATGCTATTGCTGGGGTGTATGCAAAATCGCCGGTTTAAAAATCAATCGCTTATGAAAAATAATTTTTTGAACGCGCTCGCATTCTCTTGTCATTTCACTTCAATTTAGGGCAGAATACGCCGCTTGCAAAAAATGACACTAACCGACGTTTTAATACGCGTCGGTTATTTTTTTGCTTCAAACACATCATTCAATACCAAGAGGCCGGGCTTCGTACCGGATAGATACTTACTTAAAAATCGACAGTTGTTGTCGCTGAGGAATCCAGAAAATGGGGCAATTTTTTGCTTACGCGACGGCATTCGCCGTAAAGGAGAATGACCATGTCGCATAACGTTACTCCAAACACCTCTCGCGTGGAATTACGTAAAACGCTTACGTTAGTTCCGGTTGTAATGATGGGTCTTGCCTATATGCAGCCGATGACGCTGTTCGATACATTTGGTATCGTTTCAGGCCTCACTGACGGTCACGTACCGACGGCGTATGCATTCGCGTTAATCGCGATTCTGTTTACGGCGTTGAGCTACGGGAAACTGGTGCGTCGCTACCCTTCCGCGGGTTCGGCGTATACCTATGCCCAGAAATCCATCAGCCCGACCGTTGGCTTTATGGTGGGTTGGTCTTCTCTGCTCGATTATCTGTTCGCGCCGATGATCAACATTCTGTTGGCGAAAATTTATTTTGAAGCGCTGGTGCCCTCCATTCCGTCATGGGTGTTTGTTGTGGCGCTGGTGGCCTTTATGACGGCCTTTAACCTGCGCAGCCTCAAATCGGTCGCTAACTTCAACACCGTGATTGTAGTGCTACAGGTAGTGCTGATTGCGGTCATTCTGGGCATGGTGGTTTATGGCGTATTTGAAGGCGAAGGCGCCGGTACGCTGGCGAGCACCCGTCCGTTCTGGTCCGGCGATGCGCACGTTATCCCGATGATTACGGGAGCGACGATCCTGTGCTTCTCCTTTACTGGCTTTGACGGCATCAGTAACCTGTCGGAAGAGACCAAAGATGCTGAACGCGTGATCCCGCGTGCGATTTTCCTGACCGCGCTGATTGGCGGCCTGATCTTCATCTTTGCAACCTATTTCCTGCAATTGTACTTCCCGGATATCTCTCGCTTTAAAGATCCGGATGCGTCTCAGCCGGAAATCATGCTGTACGTGGCGGGTAAAACCTTCCAGGTGGGCGCGTTGATCTTCTCTACTATCACCGTACTGGCTTCCGGTATGGCGGCGCATGCAGGCGTAGCGCGCCTGATGTACGTAATGGGGCGCGACGGCGTATTCCCGAAAAGCTTCTTCGGTTACGTTCATCCGAAATGGCGTACGCCAGCGATGAACATCATCCTGGTCGGGGCGATCGCGCTGCTGGCGATTAATTTTGACCTGGTGATGGCGACGGCGCTGATTAACTTTGGCGCGCTGGTCGCGTTTACCTTCGTTAACCTGTCGGTGATTTCGCAGTTCTGGATCCGTGAGAAGCGTAATAAAACGTTGAAAGATCACTTCCAGTATCTGTTCCTGCCGATGTGCGGCGCGCTCACGGTTGGTGCGTTGTGGGTTAACCTGGAAGAGAGCTCAATGGTACTGGGCCTGATCTGGGCAGGTATCGGGCTGATTTATCTGGCGTGCGTAACTAAAAGCTTCCGTAACCCGGTTCCACAGTACGAAGACGTCGCGTAATCGCGCGTATTATCGGCAATAGTAAAACCGGAGGCAGTGCCTCCGGTTTTTTGTTTGTCATCCAGCACGTTTACCGGATGGCGGCGTCACTCTTTATCCGCTCTGGATTAACAATGCCCGTCAGGCATTGGTCAATTACACAATCTCGGTTGCGTACTGCCACAGTGATTTCAGCAGCGCCAGCTTCGTTTTATCTTCCGCATACTGCTGAGAAAGCATCTGCAATTCATTGGCATACTGTTGTAAAAACTCCGGCGTCAGCACCTGACGGCGATGCTCCAGCCAGCGCTGCTGCTCTGCGTCATCCAGCGTACCGGGAAAATTGCGTGCGCGGTAATTAAACAGCAGCTTCTCAATGCGTTTATCGACAAAGGTAATGTCCAGCGCGGGCAGGTTACGCGGCTCGGTTTCGAGTACGATTTTCATGGCTGCGCGATCGGCATCGCTGAAAAAACCATCATAGAGCTGGGCATCAACGTTATCCGAGGCGGCAAAAGGTTCGGCTTCGGCGAAAATCGCCACCACTTTGTCGCGGACCTGCGGGTTTTCACGCAGCACTTTCAGGTTATCCAGGCAGTGCTGGCGGTTAATTCCCAGCCGGTCGGCATCCTCCGGGCGCAAGGTATTCGCCTGCGCCAGTACCGGACATTTATTGATATGCACCAGCTTTACCGGCACTGCGGCGTGATCGCCAAGATCGGCTTTGGCCGTATAAAGCCGCTCGCGAAGGGTATCGCTGTCCAGCTCAAGAAGAGGAGAAATATCGCCTGCTAAAT
Organism: Salmonella sp. SAL04214; assembly: GCF_046550615.1. Classification (NCBI taxonomy): domain Bacteria; kingdom Pseudomonadati; phylum Pseudomonadota; class Gammaproteobacteria; order Enterobacterales; family Enterobacteriaceae; genus Salmonella; species Salmonella sp. SAL04214. The sequence goes on along the minus strand of NZ_JBGDXT010000005.1, from coordinate 150,857 downwards.
CGACCATGATCACCGCGTTACGGTTTTCAGGATGCCACGCCAGCGGCGCGACCCAGCTTGTATTACCGCGCCACGCGCCAAACATGCCGGAGACATGCACCAGCGGCTTCATTTGCGGAACGTCAATCAGCGCCGCCAGTTTATGTTTACTGCGGTGGCTATAAAGATAATCAAACAGCCGCGGCTGGCGTGTTTTCACCAGTTGCGCCATCGCAATAGTGGCGTAGACATCCGCCATCGCATCATGCGCGTTGCTGTGTTCGATCCCGTTCGCCTGGGTTAAATGTTCCAGACGAAAGCTGGGCAGGCCGTCGTCGTTTTCCGGCCAGTTAATTCCCTCCGGGCGCAGCGCATAACAGGCGCGCATGACATCCAATAGATCCCAACGTGAATTATCATGCTGCCAGCTCCAGGCATAGGGATCGTAAAAGTTGCGATAAAAAATATTGCGCGTGACTTCATCATCAAAACGTACATTGTTGTAGCCCACAACGCAGGTTTTAGGAACGGTAAACAGTGCATGAATGCGTCTGGCGAAAGCGGCTTCGTTTTCTCCTTTCTCACGCGCTTCCTGCGGCGTGATGCCGGTAATCAGCACCGCGCCGGGCTGCGGTAGATAATCATCGGCGGGTTTGCAATAAAACACCTCCGGCTCGCCAATAACGTTGAAGTCGTTATCCGTACGGAGCGCGGCAAATTGCGCAGGTCTGTCGAGGGCCGGATGCGTACCGAAGGTTTCGTAATCGTGGAAGAGGAATGTGCTCTGTATGCTGTCGTTTTTAACTGTCACTTGATGTACACGCCTGATGTTATCTGTATATGAAATATTTTATTCTTTTATTTTGTCGTTGATTGATTGTATTTGTACACCAATTGATATCGTTGCTAATTATGGTACATGCGAAGGTGAGTACAAAATACTAAAATGACCATCAGCGACACTAAGCTACGCTCCCTCTATGGTAAACCATATTCCGGTCCATCTGAAATTACTGATTCTGATTTAGTACTGTATGGAATTTAGGCCAGGGTCAATCTGGCCGGGATCTCAAAAAATGCATGGACTAAAACGGGTCTATGTACAGAGGGACACAACGCTGTGTCCCTTAATTTCATGCGGGTTGAGGCTGGACTAGGCCCAGGCCAGTGGCAGGATGGATGACAGAACACTCGGGAAATATTTTCTGGCATGACGTTGCATACTATCCGCCACAACGCTGGTACAGGTAAAGGCGCCATGGAGGCCGTGAAAACGGTCGGACCACTCGGTAAATTGTTCGCTGGATGGGAATATCGCCGGAGACAGTTCCCAGGCTTTCTGCATCAGCGCCTCCGCATAGCCTCTCAGGGCCGGCGGAGAGTCATGCTCAGTGCCGAAAATGGCGCTGGAGGAATAGCGTGCGAATGCGGTACTGAGACAGAACAGGGTTTCCGCCTGCTTCTGTGGGGTGGCGTCCGTCAGGTGATAAGCACTGAGGATGTGCTGGTAGTGTGCCGGGCTGAGTTTGCCTTCAGGAAGCAAGGGGTCAAAAATGGTGGCCAGACGCGACACTGAGGCATCATCAATCAACTTCACGGTGGAATGTTTCTGGTTCGTGGCGGCAATAAACTGCTGGTTCAGCTCCCCGTGCTCTTCAGTGCTGAGGATGATATCAATCAGCTCCCCAAAGCGTCGCTGCGTGGCCTGCTGATTAAATGCGGCGAGAAACACCGGAAAGTCATGACGGAATAACTCTACCGGAGAGATTTGCGCGGTGGAAACGTTCTCTCCGGCTCGCAGCAGGTAAAAGTTGTCCCATGTGGTGTCAGGAGTAGGGTTTAGCATTGTTAACAGCGTGTCAGTGGAGAGCATCATCGCCGTGTCTGAATCCTGGGAGGAAAGCAGCAGGAAATTATCTGCAGCGCGGGTTGTCCAGTCCGGGCTGCCGTCATAATTGCCGAAGAGCCCATTATGGATGTGGGGAGACACCGCCGGGTGAGCAAGATACTGTTCATAAAGCGCTGCAGCTTTCTGGCGGGTGCCATCAGTGCAGTCCACGCCTGTCATACAGTGTAAAATCACCTGATTAAAGAATCCGCTGTGAGTGGTCATGGCGGCGCTGTTCCTGTCAAACGAATCCAGCAACACAGGCAGTATGCGCTGCTGATAATATGTGTCAGGAGCCGGCAGGGGAACGTCATTATAGGTCTGGCACTGGTGGGCAAAAAAACGTTCCTGAACAGGCCCGAGCCACTCGCTGATAAGCGCACTTTGCGTATAGGGGGGGTGGGCCAGTACGCTCACCAGCGAACTTTCAACTGGCCGGATACGTTCCTCTGATAAGCGGCCACTCCGAAATGACTTCACCAGGTCTTCCATTGCCCGGACTTTTTCCTGTCTGTATTTATCGGGCAGGCTGTTAATGGTCATCAGAATACTTTTACCATTATTATGTTCATGATTTAAAAAACCATCCACAGCGCTCTCAGTCCAAAGGAGTGGCATTTGCAGCCAGATATCACCTAGACGAATAAAATTTCCGCCCCCTGACACTGACGGAGGTGATAAATTATCCGGTTCATTTAAAATAACGTCGGAGAGGTTGGCTTTGTAAGGTATAAGCGTATTTTTTAATGTTGTATTAATAAAAGAGGGCTGTTGTTGTGTAGTAATTGAATACAGTAAAGACACTTCATTCATGTCTGAATTACTAAATTTCGTATTACTGCAGACTACACCACTCAGTGTCGAATAAGTGAATCGGCATTCGTCAAAATGTAAATGAGATATATCAGAATAAGTAAATTTTGAATTTGAAAAGTTGAACCCCTTGATAATATCGCCGTCTCGCTTCATGAAGCTGGGGGGCAATATTTTGCTGAATGTAATATTACGGAAATCTGCGTTTGAAAAATCGCAATCTGCGGTCGTAAGGGTTTCTCCGGCTTTCTGTCGTAAAACTGCATCCGTGAGTTTCTTAGCCCAGTCGGCAGGTGATGACGGGGAAGACGTAGCCTGAAGTGAGAGGGAGGGTGATACTGGTGGTGTTCTACCTTCAGAAACCGTGGGCCTGTTATTGGCTGATACAGAGAGTCCACCGGGGAGCGGGGCCGCACCTGTCACTCTGTAATTATAATCACATGTTTGATTTGCAATATGCTTACGCATGAATGCTGCATTCATTTTTGAGACATCTTCTGCTGAAATATTTTTCTTACCTGCATTATTTGTATCTTTAATATTTTTAACAGTAATCAATGTCTTGTTTAAGGTGTTTTTATCTTTTGGCTGAAAGAAGTCTTTTATTTTTTGTGGTAACGCGAACTCAATCGATGAGCTCTTTCCTGTTTTAAGTTTTTCATTTAAAGAAACATGCGTGTTTTTAACACTGGTTATTTTTGAGGCGAACCCGTTTTTCGTATGTTCACGAATCGAGGTAATTAATTTTTTGACCTGGTTAGGAATAGTAGAAAAATTAATTGTGCCTGATGATATCTTCATTAGAATTCCTTATCAACATCATTATGGAAAAACGGTCTGGATTTTTAACGCCTTAAAAGTAAGCTTCATATGTCGGTATGGCGATGGAGATCACAATTCACCATGTTATCTGGCAGGTTTCTTTCAGAAAGTGTCCATCCTGTCATCATGTCACCGTATTGTGGGACGCTGACGTATCTGCGGAAAAATCCAGGCATAAGAGAGCGGGTCGGGTAACGAAGCCCGTGTGCGCGAAAAACTAAACCCGCTTCGATGCGCAGTCAGCGTTTTTCGCCGGCATTCGGGATATCGTCGGCGGACATTCCGGCGCGTATGAGAAAGAACTGCGTAAAGCGCGTGAAATCGCTTTTCAGGAAATAATCGTTTTCTTTTAAATATTATTACGTGTTATTGGAATTGTATCATTTTTATAATTAACAGCGGGTTGTTTGGTAATTCTGCTGATTATTCAATGACAGTCCATGTGCGTGTTCAGGAAATGTAAAATATTTATAAAATAAAAGGTGTTATCGTGTTGGTATGCTCATTTTAACAACTATTTCAAATTGTGATTGAAGCCGACATTTCATAATACAAATTAAATATAATCTTCAGCTATATCTAATAACAGGAGGTTATATGAGCATTAGTCGTCGTTCTTTTTTGCAGGGGGTAGGCATCGGCTGCTCTGCCTGCGCACTGGGCGCTTTTCCGCCCGGGGCGCTGGCGCGCAACCCGATTGCCGGCATTAACGGTAAAACCACGCTAACGCCAAGCTTGTGCGAAATGTGTTCCTTTCGTTGCCCTATTCAGGCGCAGGTAGTCAATAACAAGACCGTTTTTATCCAGGGCAATCCTTCTGCGCCGCAGCAGGGGACGCGCATATGCGCCAGGGGCGGGAGCGGCGTCAGCCTGGTTAATGACCCGCAACGGATTGTAAAACCTATGAAACGCACCGGGCCACGCGGCGACGGTGAATGGCAGGTGATTAGCTGGCAACAGGCTTACCAGGAAATCGCGGCGAAAATGAATGCCATCAAAGCGCAGCATGGCCCCGAGACCGTGGCTTTCTCTTCCAAATCGGGCTCGCTCTCCAGCCATCTTTTCCATCTGGCTACGGCCTTTGGTTCGCCTAATACCTTTACTCACGCCTCAACATGCCCTGCCGGGAAAGCCATTGCGGCAAAAGTGATGATGGGCGGCGATCTGGCGATGGATATCGCTAACACGCGCTATCTGGTTTCGTTTGGCCACAATTTGTATGAAGGGATTGAAGTTGCCGATACCCATGAGTTAATGACCGCGCAGGAGAAGGGGGCCAAAATGGTGAGCTTCGATCCGCGTTTGTCGATATTTTCCAGCAAGGCGGATGAGTGGCACGCTATTCGTCCCGGGGGGGATTTAGCGGTTCTGCTGGCGATGTGCCACGTCATGATTGATGAACAACTCTACGATGCGTCTTTTGTTGAGCGTTATACCAGCGGATTTGAACAGTTAGCACAGGCGGTAAAAGAGACGACGCCGGAATGGGCCGCCGCGCAGGCCGATGTCCCAGCCGACGTTATTGTCCGGGTGACACGCGAACTGGCCGCCTGCGCGCCTCACGCTATTGTCAGTCCTGGTCATCGCGCGACGTTCTCGCAGGAAGAGATCGATATGCGGCGTATGATTTTTACGCTTAATGTACTGCTCGGTAATATTGAGCGCGAAGGTGGGCTATATCAGAAAAAAAACGCGTCGGTTTACAATAAACTGGCCGGAGAAAAGGTCGCGCCAACGCTGGCGAAACTCAACATTAAAAATATGCCGAAACCGACGGCGCAACGAATTGATTTGATCGCACCGCAGTTTAAATATATCGCCGCTGGCGGCGGCGTGGTGCAAAGCATTATTGACGCGGTGTTAACCCAGAAGCCTTACCCGATAAAGGCGTGGATTATGTCGCGGCATAATCCTTTCCAGACCGTCACCTGTCGTTCGGACCTGGTAAAAACCGTTGAGCAACTGGATCTGGTGGTCAGTTGCGATGTCTATTTGAGCGAGAGCGCGGCGTATGCCGACTATCTGCTGCCGGAATGCACTTATCTCGAACGGGACGAAGAGGTATCGGATATGTCGGGACTGCACCCGGCTTACGCTCTGCGCCAACAGGTCGTAGAGCCGATTGGCGAGGCGCGTCCGAGTTGGCAAATCTGGAAAGAACTTGGCGAGCAGTTGGGATTAGGACAGTACTATCCGTGGCAGGATATGCAGACGCGCCAACTCTATCAATTGAACGGCGACCATGCTTTAGCGAAGGAACTGCGACAGAAAGGGTATCTCGAATGGGGCGTTCCGCTGCTATTACGCGAACCAGAATCCGTTCGTCAGTTTACGGCACGTTACCCCGGCGCTATCGCGACGGACAGCGACAACACCTATGGCGAACAGCTTCGCTTCAAATCGCCCTCCGGCAAAATCGAACTTTATTCCGCAACCCTGGAGGAATTGCTCCCAGGCTACGGCATTCCGCGCGTTCGTGACTTTGCGCTTAAAAAAGAGAATGAGCTTTACTTCATTCAGGGCAAGGTGGCCGTGCACACCAATGGCGCGACGCAGTACGTACCTTTACTCAGCGAGCTAATGTGGGATAACGCGGTCTGGGTCCATCCGCAAACGGCGCAAGAAAAAGGCATTAAGACCGGCGATGAGATCTGGCTGGAAAATGCTACGGGTAAAGAGAAAGGTAAGGCGCTGGTGACGCCCGGTATCCGTCCGGACACGCTTTTTGTCTATATGGGATTTGGCGCTAAAGCTGGGGCCAAAACGGCGGCGACGACACACGGTATCCACTGTGGCAATTTACTGCCGCACGTGACGAGTCCGGTATCCGGTACGGTAGTGCATACCGCAGGCGTGACGCTGAGCCGGGCATGAGGGAGGAGGGAACCATGAATCATTTTACGAATCAGTACGTCATGCTGCATGATGAAAAACGTTGTATCGGCTGCCAGGCGTGTACCGTTGCCTGCAAAGTGCTTAATGACGTACCGGAGGGATTTAGCCGCGTACAGGTACAAATTCGCGCCCCTGAACAGGCATCCAACGCACTAACCCATTTTCAATTTGTCCGCGTCTCCTGTCAGCACTGTGAAAATGCGCCATGTGTCAGCGTTTGTCCTACCGGAGCGTCATATCGTGATGAAAACGGGATCGTGCAGGTGGATAAATCGCGCTGTATTGGCTGCGATTATTGTGTTGCCGCGTGTCCTTTCCATGTGCGCTATTTGAATCCGCAAACCGGTGTCGCCGACAAGTGTAACTTCTGTGCCGACACGCGGTTGGCGGCTGGCCAGTCTCCGGCGTGCGTATCCGTTTGCCCAACGGACGCGCTGAAATTCGGCAGACTGGATGAGAGCGAGATCCAGCGCTGGGTCGGTCAGAAAGAGGTCTATCGCCAGCAGGAGGCGCGTAGCGGCGCGGTCAGTCTGTACCGTCGTAAAGAAGTCCATCAGGAGGGTAAAGCATGAATACTATCTGGGGAGCGGAACTACATTATGCGCCAGATTATTGGCCGCTGTGGTTAATTTACGCAGGCGTCGTGGTGCTGCTCATGCTTGTTGGGCTGGTTATCCATGCGTTATTGCGCCGGATGCTGGCGCCAAAAACGGCGGGCGGCGAAGAGCATCGTGACTATCTCTACTCGCTGGCGATTCGCCGTTGGCATTGGGGAAATGCGTTACTGTTTGTTTTATTACTGTTCAGCGGTTTATTTGGTCATTTTTCTCTCGGCCCTGTAGCGCTAATGGTACAAGTGCATACCTGGTGTGGTTTTGCCTTACTGGCTTTCTGGGGCGGGTTTGTGCTGATCAATCTCACCACAGGTAACGGGCGTCACTATCGGGTAAATTTTTCCGGACTGGTAACGCGCTGCATACGCCAGACGCGTTTTTACCTTTTTGGCATCATGAAAGGGGAAGCGCATCCGTTCGCGGCAACAGAGCAGAATAAGTTCAATCCACTGCAACAACTGGCATATCTGGCGATTATGTACGCGCTGGTACCGCTGTTAATCATTACCGGTTTGCTGTGTCTCTATCCGCAGGTTGCGGGTCTGGGCCCTGTGATGCTGGTGTTGCATATGGCGCTTGCTATCATCGGCTTACTGTTTATTTGCGCGCATCTCTATCTGTGTACTCTTGGCGACACGCCGGGACAAATTTTCCGTAGCATGGTTGACGGCTATCATCGTCATCGTACCGCGCCGCGCGGGGATAAGTCCGCCGTCTGAGCGTATCCATAAAATAATGTCAGCAAGAAAATGTGCCTTGTGTCACATTTTCTTGCAATTTATCCATGTTTGTTTAACTGAACTTCCGTAAAAAGAACGGCAAATTGAGACCATCCTGAGGACATGCTGTTGAAACGCCGTTTGTTTATTGCCGCTTCTTTATTCGCGATGCACCTTTTTCCTGCGCTTGCGGCCGATGCCGTAAGTTTTGCTCCCCAACCGCCAGCCATTGATGCAGGCGCCTGGGTGTTGATGGATTACACTACGGGACAGGTTCTTACCGCCGGTAATGAACACCAGCAACGTAATCCCGCCAGCCTTACCAAGCTCATGACGGGCTACGTCGTCGATCGCGCCATCGATAGTCATCGTATCAGCCCTGACGATATCGTCACCGTTGGGCGCGACGCCTGGGCGAAGGATAATCCGGTGTTTGTCGGCTCCTCGTTGATGTTTTTAAAAGAAGGGGATCGCGTGTCGGTGCGTGATTTAAGTCGTGGCTTAATCGTGGATTCCGGTAACGATGCCTGTGTGGCGCTGGCGGATTATATCGCGGGCGGGCAGCCGCAGTTTGTGGCGATGATGAACAGCTATGTGAAAAAACTCAATTTACAGGATACCCATTTTGAAACCGTCCACGGTCTGGATGCGCCGGGACAACATAGCTCCGCGTATGATCTGGCCGTACTCTCCCGGGCGATTATTCACGGCGAACCTGAATTTTATCACATGTACAGCGAGAAAAGCCTGACCTGGAACGGCATCACGCAGCAGAACCGCAACGGCTTGTTATGGGATAAGACCATGCATATCGATGGGCTTAAAACCGGACACACATCGGGGGCGGGATTTAATCTTATCGCATCGGCGGTGGACGGGCAGCGCCGACTTATCGCCGTCGTGATGGGAGCGAAAAGTTCGAAAGGTCGTGAGGAACAGGCGCGAAAACTGTTGCAGTGGGGCCAGCAAAACTTTGCGACGGTGCAGATTTTGCACAGCGGTAAAAAAGTGGGCAGCGAGCGAATCTGGTATGGAGACAAAGAAAAGATTGCGCTGGGTACGGAACAGGATTTCTGGATGGCGCTGCCCAAAGCGGAAATTCCGCATATCAAAGCAAAATATGTGCTGGATAGAAAAGAGCTGGAGGCGCCAATCGCCGCCCATCAACGGGTAGGTGAAATAGAGCTCTACGATCGGGATAAACTGATCGCTCAGCGGCCGCTGGTCACTCTGGAGTCGGTGGGTAAAGGCGGTATGTTCTCTCGTCTGAGCGACTATTTTCAGCATAAAGCGTAAGCCGTTGTCACACACCGTTCACCGTCATCTGAGGTGTCAAAAGGGCGGGATTGCGAGGTTGCTCACAAAATGATCACGCTGTCCTTGTGACCGTAAAAGGCTGTAATTATACTGTGTATTCATACAGTATAGTAAAGTGACGGAGGCAGCATGGATTACGAAATCAGGCAGGAGCAAAAACGCAAGATAGCCGGTTTCCACATGGTCGGTCCATGGGAACACACCGTGAAGCAGGGTTTTGAACAACTGATGACGTGGGTGGATCGACAGCGGATCGTGCCAGTTGAATGGATTGCCGTCTATTACGACAATCCAGATGTCGTACCTGCGGAAAAACTCCGCTGCGATACCGTGGTGTCCGTGGCAGAGAATTTCATCCTGCCGGACAATAGCGAAGGCGTAATCGTGACCGCCATTGAAGGCGGCGAATATGCCACTGCTGTCGCGCGAGTGGAAGACCGTGACTTTGCGAAGCCGTGGGAACGGTTTTTTGACGTCCTGGAGCAGGATAGCGCTTATCAGATAGCCTCTGCGCCCTGTTTTGAAACCTATCTGAATAACGGCATGGAAGATGGATACTGGGATATTGAAATGTATATTCCGGTACAGCGGAAGTGATCGACTGGTTTCCTGTCTGAAAAGAGCGGACGGATAATGTGTTCCGTCCGCCAGTGCGCTATTTTTGCTATAAAGCAGGTACAATGCATTTTTTGCCATTCCCGTAAGGAGCGCAAGCGTGCGTGCCGATAAGTCATTAAGCCCTTTTGAAATACGGTTGTACCGTCATTATCGCATCGTGCATGGCATACGTATCGCCCTGGCGTTCATTCTTACCTTTCTGCTGGTTCGTCTGTTTTCTATTCCCGAGGGCACATGGCCGCTCATCACGTTAGTGGTGATTATGGGGCCCATCTCATTCTGGGGAAATGTAGTGCCTCGTGCTTTTGAGCGCATAGGCGGTACGATCCTGGGCGCGGCGTTAGGGCTGGTGGCGCTACGCCTGGAGCTCTTTTCCTTACCGCTGATGCTGGTGTGGTGTGCGATAGCGATGTTTTTGTGCGGCTGGCTGGCCTTAGGGAAAAAACCGTATCAGGCGCTACTGATAGGCATAACGCTTGCCGTTGTTGTCGGCGCTCCCGCTGGTGATATGAATACGGCATTATGGCGTGGCGGGGATGTGATTTTGGGGGCGCTACTGGCGATGTTGTTTACCGGCATCTGGCCCCAGCGCGCCTTTTTGCACTGGCGCATCCAACTGGCGCATTGCGTCACGGCGTATAATCGGGTGTATCAGGCAGCGCTGTCGCCGAATTTGCTGGAGCGCCCCCGGTTGGATAAACATTTGCAACGGTTGCTGAACGATGTCGTCAAAATGCGCGGACTGATAACGCCTGCCAGTAAAGAAACCCGGATACAAAAATCTATTTTCGAGGCCATTCAGACCATCAACCGCAATCTGGTTTGTATGCTTGAATTACAAATCAATGCCCACTGGGCGACGCGCGCCAGCCATTTTGTGATGCTTAACGCGCACACATTGCGTGAAACCCAGCAGATGACGCAGCAAACCTTGCTAACGATCGCCCACGCGTTGTTTGAAGGCAACCCGCAGCCGGTACTGGCAAACACCGGTAAACTGAATGATATTGCTGCCGAGTTGCGGCAGCTAATGAACGAGCAGCAGGGCGACGCGGTGGCTGAAACCCCCATCCACGGCTATGTTTGGCTAAGTATGGAAACGGCCCGACAGTTGGAACTGCTTTCACATTTGATCTGCCGGGCTTTGCGCAAATAAAAAGCAGATGGGGCGAATGAATTTGTTGCTGCTTCGATTCAGCAAAGATTAAGAGTATGATACTAATATAAGGATAAAATGAGTGCTACTGGCAACGATTTTATCCCCGAACCTTCAGGTTTCCCCAGGCGGCGACGTAACGGTGTTTCCTCTGGCGGCTTGAAGTATGACGGGGATAAACGTAATGTTTATCCACTAGCAGTTGCTTAACGAATCCGAATCTCACATTATCAGGGGTGTAAAAATGGAAACAACCAAGCCTTCTTTCCAGGACGTGCTGGAGTTTGTTCGTCTGTTCCGTCGCAAAAATAAACTGCAACGTGAAATTCAGGACATTGAGAAGAAGATCCGTGACAACCAGAAGCGTGTGCTGCTGCTGGACAACCTGAGCGACTACATCAAGCCAGGTATGAGCGTTGAGGCGATTCAGGGTATCATCGCCAGTATGAAAAGCGACTATGAAGATCGCGTTGATGACTACATCATTAAAAATGCCGAAATCTCCAAAGAGCGTCGCGACATTTCCAAAAAGCTGAAAGCGATGGGCGAAATGAAACACGCCGATGTAAAAGCCGAATAATGCGCTACGGCAGTGGGAGCGTATATCAGGCTCTCACTGCAGTTTGACCCCGCCTGTGACCATCTTGAGTAAATGTTGTTTTGGCCAGTGTCGGGTAAGTTTTTTCTCTGCCAGCTTACCTTTCAGGCGCGCAATGTCATGACGTTTCCGGTCCAGCATCAGACCCACCACGCTACCGCTATGTGCCACGTTCAATCCGTATAAATCACACTCTTCGACCAGCGACAGCAGGGCGGTAAATCCTGGCTTAGGTAACAGCGTCTGGCTGGCGATAGCGCTAAGCGTAGCCGCCTCACCCAGTCGGAGCGGATTTTGCGTTATACAGGCTTCCTGCACCAGATTCCAGGCCTGCTGCAAGGTTGGTGAACTTGCTATTAATTTCTGCTGGCGAGGGAGACGGTGGTAATCTTGCGTGCGCAGTGTGACCGGACTTTCCAGTACCAGCAAATCGATTGGCGGCGGTGGCTCGCAGGCGATTTGCGTGGCCGCATTATTATGATCAAACAGCGTTAACTGATGAAAAACGGTGCTATCAGTGGGTTCGATTGAGACGCAAAGCTGTGCAAGGGTGGTTTCATCCAGCGAATGGCCAAGATGATGCGCCGTTGCCACCGCCGTAGCGGCAATATCTGCGGTGCTGCTGGCCATGCCTTTGGCAACGGGAATTGACGAACGCACATCGACGCGAATCTCATTACTCCAGTGCGCAGGATACTGCCAGTGCGCCAGAACGCGCTCCACCATCGCCCGCGACAATGGGCGCTCGTTTACCAACGGCGGCGCAGCCGTGACTGCTACGGTGCTGTACCAGTCAACGGGGCAGGAGACCAGTTTCTCACTGCCCAGAATCCATCCCTGGATAAGTTCCCCACATGAGGCGGGGCATTGCGCAACAGCCACGTTATCACCTTTCAGGTACGAATAGTGTGCGCGCATAGTGTCATGGTAAAAGCGTTATTACCATGACTTGCCGCAATGCGTCGTATAACTCTCTCAGGCTGGTACACAAAGCCCTTCCGTGGCCGGTAGCGCAATGCGCATAACGTCTTGTGCGATCATTAACTCTTCGTTGGTGTTGATGACGGCGACTTTCACCAGGGCGTTCTCCGTCTGGATAAATGTCGCATTACGTTGATTTTTCTCTTCATCAACGGCTAAGCCCAAAAATTGCAAATTATGGCACACCGCCGATCTGGCGCGCGCTGAGTTCTCGCCAATGCCCCCAGTGAATACCAGCGCATCCAGTCCTCCCATTTGCATAATATAGCTGCCAATAGTGGCGCGAATGCGTTCGGCAAACAGAGTGAGAGCGAGTTTAGCCTGCCGGTTACCGGTATTGGCTGCCTGTTCGACATCGCGGTAATCAGACGACACGCCAGAAACGCCCAGCAAGCCTGACTCATTATTTAATAACTGATTCAACTGTTGCGGCGTTTTGCTTTCGCGCTGGGCTATCCACGGCAGAATAGAGGGATCAATATCTCCGCTACGGGTGCCCATCATCACGCCTGACTGCGGCGTAAAGCCCATCGACGTATTGACCGAACGCCCGTTCTTGATGGCGCAGATGCTGCTACCGTTTCCAAGATGACAACAAATCACCCGTAATGCGCTGAGTGGTACGCCCAGCTTTTCCGCCAGAACGCCGCTGACATACTTATGGCTGGTGCCATGAAAGCCATAACGGCGAATCCCCAGTTCAGCATAATAATGCCAGGGAAGCGGGTAAATATAGGCGGGTTCATCCAGCGTCTGGTGAAATGCCGTATCAAACACGGCTACGGAAGGGGCATCAGGCAACAGTTGACGAAAAACGTGAATACCCAACGCGTTTACCGGGTTGTGAAGCGGGGCCAGTTCAGCAAGACGTTCGATTTGCGCTAACGTTTCATCCGTGACCAGCGTCGAGTCTTTAAAAAACTCACCGCCGTGCGCCACACGATGGCCCACCCCATCAATGTCCCGCAAACTGTTAATGATTTGATAACCCAGCAGCTTTTCCAGAAGCAGCGTTACCGCATCGCGATGATCGGCAACGGGGACGGTTTCCTGCCATTTTTGGTTGTGCGTCTTAATTGTCACCTGCGCATCCGCCATACCGATACGCTCAATCAGCCCCTGGCAGAGCATGTCGCCCTGCGGCATCTCCAGCAGCTGGAATTTTAACGATGAGCTGCCGGCGTTAATGGCCATTATTTTGTAAGACATAAAGGTTCCTTCGAATTCAGAAAATCCAGCACGGCGTCGAGACCCGAGTTATTCAGCGCGCTGGTAATAAAAACCTGCTGTGCGCCAGCCTGCGTAAGCCATTCCGCAACCAGCGAAATACGCTGCGGCTCGGCCAGATCGGCCTTGGTGACCAGGCCAATCGTTGGTCGGTTCATCGGGGCGGTAAACCCCGGAGAAAAGGGCGACCACTGGGCATCGGCATTTAACACCAGGGCGATAACGTCGGCCTCGCAGGCGCTGGTCAGCAGGGCGCTATACAGGCAGCGGTTCTCCAGGTACTCGCCCGGCGTGTCGATGGCCATCGGCGACCATTCAATGGCCTGGGTTTTCTTATAATGGAGCGCTTCGCCGCGCAGGCTTTGGGTCAGCGAGGTTTTCCCGCACTGGCTGGGGCCGATAAACATCAAACGCTTCATGACGTTACGTCCGGGTGATCGAACAGGTGGTGAACTGCATCATTTCGCCCAGCGTGCGCGTTACCTGCTTAAGGGCATATTCCACGGCGGAAACGTCGCCAGTCAGCACCACCGCACCGGTAAAGCGATCGAGAAAACCAATTTCCACCGCGCCGGATTTAGTGGCGATATCGCAGGCGATAATCGACGCCTCGCTCGGCGTGATGGTAAGGATGCCAATGGCGGAGACCGCATCCTGCAGGCCCAGCTTCTTAAAGAGATCTTTGCCGGGATTGGCAATCAGGTGCGCGAGGGTGACCTGTTTCCCCGGCACGTATTCCTGAATCATGCGATCCGTTGTCGGCTGTCTTTCCATTATCCCTCCACCATCTGTCGCCACATGGCTTCATGCGGGCGCGGGATCACCGAACGGTAAACCAGCAACCCTTTCTCGCCCGCGCTTTCGCTGGCAACCGTCACGGCGTTATTGACGTCAGAAACGTCGCCCGCCACCACCATGTAGCATTTACCGCCGATGCCGAAGGCCATATGCACCCGCACCAGGGTGACGTTTGAGCCTTTCACCGCCCGGTCTGCGGCGCTAATGCAGGCCGCCACGCTCCAGGTTTCGACGATACCTACCGCCTGGCGCTTATCGACGCTGTTCAGGCCGCTGATGGCCGGAAGTACGCTGGGATGAATATTTGCCAGCACCAGGCTGTCGACGAGCATCTCGCCGGCCTGCGACGTACCGGTTTCAATGGCCTGCTGGATAGCGCCGATATCGCCGCCCAGCATCAGTAAAAACTTACCTGGGCAGATGGTCTTGCTGACCAGTAGATCGACGTTGGCGCTTTTCAGCATGGCATCACCAAGCTCCATGCCTTTGGCGATGCTGGTGAGTTCTAAAATTCCTATAGCCTGAGACATGGTTAACCTCTTACAACCGTGATGGCCTGTTCGCTGATGGCCGAAACAATGCCGTCGATGCTGGCGTGAATCGGCGCGCCTAATGCACCTGCCGGGACATCGGCAACGCATTGCCCGCGCGTCACGCGCTCGCCGACGGCAACAGTCGGTACTGCGCTGGCACCAATATGCTGGCGCAGCTGTAAAGTGACTTTTTCTACTGACGGCTCTTCTTCAACCAGCGGCGCTTCCTGGTACCAGGGGCTTAGTCCCAGTTTGGCGATCAGCCGCTTCACCGGCACCAGGCGATATTTCGCCATTTCGTCGGCCGGGTTCAGTGGCCCTTCGTAGCGCTGGTTTTGCGCCCGTAGCTCGCGTTTTAACATGCGGTTGATGCGCATCGGCGAGATCCCCACCGGGCAGGCCACGCTTTCGCAAACGTTGCATTCCGAACAGGTAAGGGCGCTCAGCAGCAACTGCGGCGTGGCAGCCTGGTGAAAGTTCACTGCCCGCACCAGCAGGTGCGGAGAGAGTTCGTGGCCGATCAGATGCCGTGGGCAGAGATCGGTACACAGTCGGCACTGTTCGCAGACGGTGCGCGCGACGGAAAGCACCGTGCGCTCGTCCTGCATTCTCCGCTGGATAAGCAGATGGCTTTTGGGGAGCACCAGCAGGCCGCCGGTAGTTTTCGTCACCGGGTTATCAAGAGAGGTAATCAGGCCACCCATCATCGGGCCGCCGTTAATAAAACCAGGGTCGTCGACCGTTGCGCCGCCCGCCAGCGCCAGCACTTCATGCAGTGACATGCCGATAGGCACGGTAACGGTCAACGGTCTGGCGACCGCGCCGTTCACGGTCAACGTGCGACGAGTGACCGGAAACTGCTGCTCGACCGCCCGGGCAATATTCAGCACCGTTTGCACGTTATTGACGACCACGCCGACGCTGGCCGGTAGCGCAGCCGGGGCGACCCGGCGGCCGGTTGCCATCCAGATAGTCAGCACCTCATCGCCCGCGGGATATACATCCGGCAGGATATGCAGGCGGATACCGTCTGGCAGCTGCGGGGTGAGGGCGTCGATGGCCCGGCGGTATTTTTCTTTCAGGGCTATCACCCCTTCGCGCGCGCCGGTTGCCGTCATCGCGTACTGCACGCCGCGAACAAGACGCGCGGCCTGCTGCCACATCAGTTGCTGGTCAACTTTGAGCATCGGTTCACACTCGGCGGCGTTCACCAGAAAAATCTCTACCTGCGCCTGTAGTTTGACGTGAGCGGGAAAACCTGCGCCGCCCGCACCCACAACGCCCGCTGCGCGAACGCGCTCGCGAATTTCATCGGCGCTATGGGACATTTCAACGACGTTGACGGCGGTACTCATAGCAGTTCCTCCAGCAGTTCCCGAATGGCTTCGGCATTGGCCGGGCGCGGGTTAGTGCGCAGCGTAACGTCAGCCAGCGCGGCCTGCA
This sequence comes from Salmonella sp. SAL04214, assembly GCF_046550615.1. Taxonomy (NCBI): domain Bacteria; kingdom Pseudomonadati; phylum Pseudomonadota; class Gammaproteobacteria; order Enterobacterales; family Enterobacteriaceae; genus Salmonella; species Salmonella sp. SAL04214. Next base: position 134,456 of record NZ_JBGDXT010000005.1, on the reverse strand, counting down.
CCATCGCCGGAATGCGTGCGGAAAAGTCGGATCTTCCTTCTTTAAGCGCAACGGCCAGTGAGGGAAGGGCGCAGTGTTGCTTAAGCAGTTCGATTTGCTGAATCAGCGCATTGATTGCCGCAACGTCATTGGCTTCTGCCGGGCAAAAACCGCAAGCTTTGGCCATCCGCGCGTAGCGTTTGGCGGCGCGCGGGTCACCCGCGTTAAAGCGGATCACCGTCGTGAGCAGCAGCGCATTGGCCAGCCCGTGCGGCAGATGAAACTGTCCGCCAAGCTGGTGGGCTATCGCGTGGTTAAGCCCCAGCCCCGCCTGGCTGAAGGCCATCCCGGCGAGCGTTGAAGCGTTGTGCATTTTCCCGCGCGTCGCCACGCAGTCGCCTTTTTCCACCGCCGTGGGCAGATACTGGAACACCAGTTTGGCGGCCTTTTCCGCCAGCGCGTCGGTAAAGTCGCTGGCGTGCGGTGAAACCCACGCTTCCAGGGCGTGGGTCAGAACGTCCATGCCGGTGTTGGCGGTAATCTGCGGCGGTACGCTGACCACCAGCTCCGGGTCGAGGATCGCCATATCCGGATACAGCGCATTGTTGAACAGCGGATACTTGATGCCTTTATCCGGGTCGCTAATTACGCAGGCGCTGGTGACTTCCGAACCGGTGCCGCTGGTGGTCGGGATCGCTACGCAGGTTTCGATGTTGATGCCGCTTTGCTGGCTAAACCAGACAATCGCTTTCGCCGCGTCCATTGCCGAGCCGCCGCCAAAACCAATCACCACCTGCGGCTGCAGGGCCTGCATTTGCGCAATGCCCTGCACCACGGTATGGATGGTGGGGTCCGGCGTTATCTCGCTAAAGACGCTGATGCGGTTATCTGCGGGCAGCGCGTTACGCAGGGTATCCAGCAGCGGAGAGCGCGCCAGAAAGCCATCGCAGATTATCCAGATGTGCTTATTGGTAAAGCGCTTGAGCACCGCCAGGCTGCCCTGACCGCTGTACAACCGCGTTTGTAGTGAGAAGGTATTCATCGCGACCTCGGTTAGCGAATAGAAAAGCCGTTGGTCAGTACGCAGCGCCGGGAGCGGGCAAAAGTACGCGCTGACGTGGTCCCTTCACCGGTTGGTGTGGCAATAGTAAAGGTGGTAAAGCCTTCGCCGCCGACGCCGATCCCGGCATAAGAGGGGCCGTTTTTGACGAATATCGAGGTTTGCAGGGTGCGGGCCGCGAGGTTCAGGCGCGACACGTTCTGCGAGTGCATAATGGCGGTGTGATGCAGCCCCTCTTCAACCTTCAGGGCCAGCGCCAGCGCGCTATCGAAATCGCTGACTTTTACCACCGGCAGCATCGGCATCAACTGTTCGCTGGTGACCCACGGATCGTCAGCGTTAACCAGCGCAATCAGCAGACGCGGTGCTTTTGCAGGGACAGCGATCCCGGCGGTTTCCAGCATGGCCGATGGGCTCTTGCCGACCAGTTTTTTATTCGCCTGGCCTTCAGGCAGGCAGACGGCGCGGAGTTTGTCGGTATCGGCAGGGCTTAGCAGCAGCGCGCCGAAGGTTTGCATTTGCTGCACCAGACGCTCGGCGACGCTCTCCACTACGATCAGGCTCTTCTCGGCAATGCAGGGCAGGTTGTAATCGAATGACGCGCCGTTGATGATATCTTCCGCCGCTTTCACCAGGTCCGCTGTTTCATCAACGATGCAGGGCGGGTTACCCGCGCCAGCGCCAATCACCTTCTTACCGCTCTTCATGCCCATTGCCACAATGCCCGGGCCGCCGGTAATGGCCAGTACCGCGATTCGCGGGTGGGCCATCATCTGCTGGGTCGCTTCGAAGGTGGGTTCAGCCACGGTCACCACCAGATTGCGGATGCCGCAGCAGCGGAAGGCAATCTCTTCAATCAGGCTAATCAGCTTCAGAGAGACCTTTTTCGCTCCCGGATGCGGGCTAAAGTAGACGCTGTTGCCCGCCGCCAACATGCTGATGCTGTTGTTGATGATGGTTTCCGTCGGGTTGGTGCTCGGCGCGACCGAACCGATAACGCCAAACGGCGAGTATTCAAACAGCACCATGCCGCCGTCACCGGTCAGCGCGGTGGTGGTGAGATCTTCTACGCCCGGCGTGTTGTCCAGCGCAGCCTTGTTTTTGAGGAGTTTATCTTCTTTGTTGCCCATCCCTGTTTCATTGGCACTCTCTTCCGCCAGGGTCGCCAGCAGCGGCGTCAGCTCCTGACGCATCGCGCTGATAATGGCGCTGCGGGTTTTTAGCGGGCACTGCTGATAACGTAAGAACGCCTGGTGCGCGGCATCGATGGCCTCGCTCACGGACTGGAAAATCCCTTTGCCCTGAGGCTGGGCCGGAGTTTGCGCCGGCGTGGTTAATTGCTCGCTAAGAATGGTGCGAATCAGGGTTTCGAGTTCAGAAGTATTCATTGATGAGTTCCCACGTTAATAGCCGCAATGGCGGTCTGTGCTATGTCCATGTCCTGCTCAACGCTGCCGCCGCTGATGCCAAGACCCCCAATTAATATGCCGTCGCGCCACAGGGCGTAACCGCCGCCAAAGGTGACCACTTTTCCCTGTAAATGACTTTCCAGGCCATAAAGCGCCGCGCCTGGCTGAACAACATCGCTCAGCTCGTGGGTCGCCGTTTTCATGGCAACAGCGGTCCAGGCCTTTTTCGGCGCCAGCTCGCTGCTGACCAGCAGGGCGTCCGGCATCCGCCAGGTCACAGTTTCCGTGCCGTGCGCGTCAACGATGCTGACGACTACCGGAACCTGCAGTTGCTGCGCGCGTTCAACGGCGGCGCGGGTGAGCTGGTGCAGATCGTGGAATGAGAGGGCCACGGGCGTTGTCTCCTTGCTGCGGGTCGGCTGGCTGGCAGCCAGATAGCGCTTGCTAACTTCACGGATGATGTTGGCCTGGTGCGCATCGCTATCTTCCGCGCGGGCCAGGGCGTACAGGCAGTCCGATAAGCGGTTGATGTAGCGCATCAGCACCTGGCGTACGTTGACTTCAGTTGCCAGTTCAACCAGACGGCGTTCGGCGCGGCGCGCCAGCGTGCGGGCAAAATGTAAGCGGCTCGCGGCTTCGCAGCGTCCGGGTAAAATAAAGCTGTGCAGCGGTTCGACGCGGGCCATTGCCCGATCGATAGCGGCTTCCAGAGCCGAAATCTCTTCGCTGCTGATGTAGCGCTGTTTGGGCGACGGCTGCTCGCTGTCGCTGGCCAGCTCTGCGCTAAACCAAAAAAGTTGCTGCTGGATGGCCTCGAGTAAGGTGCGGTGATTTTCATCCGCAGCGGCGCAGGCGCACAGGCTCAGCGCGGCGTTCAGCTCATCCAGCGTGCCGTAGGCTTCAACCCGCGGGTGGGTTTTGCTCACCCGCTGGCCGGTAAACAGTGATGTGGTGCCAGCGTCACCTGTTCGGGTATAAATCGCCATAACCGCCCCTTAACGCGAAAGCGTATCTACAATGCCGACAACGGCGAGGTCGATGGCCTCATTTGGCCCGGAAAAAACGTGCCTGGCGCTGGAGCCGCCGCTGAGCAAAACCAGTTCGCCGACGCCCGCGCCGACGGAGTCCACGGCCACTTCATCGCCGGAGGTAGGCGAGGCGGGGAGTTCGCCATCGGCGCTGACCCGACGCACCAGCAGCAGCTTTTTCCCAATCAAAGAAGGTGATTTTTGCGTGGAGACAACCGCGCCCGTGACTCGTGCCAGATGCATGATTTACTCCTGCTTAATTAATTGAATATTCCGCGCATTGGCCGCGTCACGCGCCATGGCGGTCACGATGCATTTGCGGTGGACAACCACACGCCCCCGGCTTAGCAGCGCGACATCGCGATAGCTCAGCACCGAACCCGCATGCAGAACCAGCGGCAGTCCGTGCTCGTCGGTGAATACCAGCGGCAGACGAGCCAGTTTTTTTACCGGGATAACCGGCAGCAGCTGGCTGTGCAGGCTGAGCTGTACGCGGATGCCAAACGCCAGCGCGTCGTGAATTTTCCGGGCGGCGGCATCGTCGGTTTCCGCATCCGCAAGCTGACCCAGCAGCGGCAGGTCGACGAGCAGGATGCGCAGCGACGCGTGCTGACAGAACAGCGCTGGGCAGTCGGCATCGCGAAGTTGCGTAACGCTCAGCGTCGCCGTGCTCTGGGCACGGCGCTGCAGTCGAGAGACAATTTCCTCGACAATGCGCTGCAGAGTTTCGCCGTTCATCGCGGGCCTACCAGCCGGGCAAAGGCCTGCGGGTTATCGGCACCAGCGGCGTTGGCTTCATCGGTATCAATGTGCATTTCGAGGCGCATGTCCGGTGAAACGCGAATCGCCACGTTGTTGAAAATCAGCCCGCGCTCGTCGCCTTCAATTGCTACCGAAACCCTATCGCCGTGGGAGACCTTCAGGATCAGCGCATCAAGCGGCGACATATGAATATGCCGCTGCGCGACGATAACCCCGGAAGGTAGCTCCAGTTCGCCAAAGGGGCTGACCAGGCGGATGCCCGGTGTGCCCTTCAGGTTGCCGGACATTCTCAGCGGCGCGGCAATCCCCAGCGCTCTCGCATCGGTACGCGAAATTTCCACCTGGCTTACCGAGCGCAGCGGACCGAGCAGGCGCACATTTTTGAGCTGTCCTTTCGGTCCCACCAGGGTGACGGTTTGCTCCGCGGCGTATTGTCCCGGCTGCAGCAGCGCTTTTTTTTCGCTGATGGGATGGCCAGGAAATAGCTGCTCATAATCCTGCGCGGACAGGTGGATATGACGGTTTGAGACGCCCAGCGGAATAGGCCGCTGGCGCATCTCGTCGAGAACTTTACTGACCGTTGATTGCAGAAGCTCTTTATCCATTACGCTTCACCTCGCTTGCCGGAATGGATGCAAAGCGTACGAGGTTCGCCCTTCTGGCGCGGACATTTTGGATCCAGACACAGATTGCAGCTGACCAGTTCTGATTCCTGCGGGGCCTCTTCGGCTGGCGCTGCAGAAACGACATCAGCTATCTCTGACGCTTCAGGCTCAGGTTCAATGACGGAGGGGGGAGGCGTTTCTGCGAGCAGAATCCCTTCTCCGGGCCTGGCGATAACCTTGTGGGCCACCAGGCCATTCCGCTGTTCGGCGAAATGCGCACCGGTGGTGATAGCCGCCTGAACGGAGGCCACATCACCGGTAATTTTAATCACCGTCCAGCCTGAACCATTGGTCTTTTCGAGGGCGAGCAGCGTGATAGAAGCGGATTTCGCCATGATATCGGCGCAGCTGATAGCCAGTGCCAGACCACAAACTTCAAGTAATCCCAGTGATTGCTTCACGCGGTGCTCCTTATTCGCCATCGATTAGGCTGATTTCGGTAAAATGGCCTCAACATCGCTGTGCGGACGCGGGATAACGTGGCAGGATTTCACTTCACCCACGACGCTTGCCGCCGCGCTGCCTGCATCTACGGCTGCTTTAACCGCGCCGACGTCGCCGCGAACCATGACGGTAACCAGGCCAGAACCAATTTTTTCGTAGCCCACCAGCTGTACGTTGGCGGATTTCACCATCGCGTCGGCAGCTTCAATGGCGCCTACTAACCCTTTTGTTTCAACCAGTCCCAGTGCGTTATTCATACTGCAGTTCTCCTGTTGCTTAGCTATTCAGATCCCGGAAAGGGATCCCTTTGACCAGCCGTGCCGCGTTATTACCGGTATTGCGATGGGCCTGACTGTCCTGATGATGCATCAGCGTAAAAAGCGGCGCCGATGCGGGTAAATTCTTGTAATGTACGACCAGCGTATGGCGATCGCAGGCGATGCCGACCAGCAGCGGCGAGCTGCGCGCCGCCTGCCAGGCGCTGTCAACGACATCTCCAGCCGGGTGACGCTGAAGCAGGAAAGGGATGCCTTCCTCTTCGATACCCAGCAGCACTTCGTGCCAGAGGCTGGTGCAGTCGTTGATAACGGTAATGACGATAGCCGGGGCGCTGTGATTACTGTCCATATGCAAATTCCTTGTGCCAGGAGAGAATCAGGCCGGTGGCCACCGCGTTTCTTGGGCCTTCGCTGCCGCGAATATTTCCCCGCCCTGCGACCAGGCGGTAGTGCGCCAGCGCATCGGTGACCAGCTGCGGAACTTCGAAATCCAGCGACGAGCCGCCGACCAGCACCACGAACGGAATATCGCGAATGTTGCCGGTTGGACTGACCTGACGCAGCGCGCGCAGGGCGTTGGTGACAAAGACGCGCTCTTTGGCGCTGCGGCGAATGGCGCGCACTTTTTCCAGTGCTAAGTCGCCGGGAAGCGGCACCAGTTCGTCCGGTTTCACCACGCAGACGCGGGCGAACACGGCGGGAGGCAGCGGCGTCGGGAAGAACTGCACGCTGCCGTCCTCGTGGCGCAAATGGAACAGGCTTTCGACCTTCGCCAGCGGGTATTTTTTGATCTCTTCCGCCAGATAGCGGTCTTCCAGCCCCAGCTCGCGGGCAATAATCATCGTCACCATGTCGCCTGCCCCGGCGAGATGGGTGGCGATGATTTCGCCTTTAGGGTTGATGATGGAGGCATCGGTGGAGCCCGCGCCGAGGTCGAGGATCGCCAGCGGTCGGGTGGTACCCGGCGTGGTCAGCGCGCCCAGAATGGCGGCTTCAGCCTCAGCGCCGCCGATCTGCACGTCGATATTAAGCTTCTGCTCAATTTCACGGGCAATCATCGCCATTTGCAGACGGTCTGATTTCACCATCGAGGCGATGCCGACGGCCTGCTCCAGCGAGAACTCCCCGGCCAGACCGCCGGTGACGCTCACCGGAACCGAGGTGTCAACGGCCAGAAGATCCTGAATGAAAATCTCGCTGCTGGGCTTATTGGTTAGCTCGGCCATGGTCTGGCGTACGTGCTCCAGCATGCCGCCGATATTGGTCCCGGCCTCGCCGGTGACGTTGTCGAGCTTGCCGCAGCCGTCCACCGCTTTCATGATAGCTTCGGCACCGGCGGCAACATCCACGCGCACGGTACGACCCTGAGCCTGCAGCTCCAGGTTACCGGCGGGTATTGCGCGCGCTTTGACGTCGCCGGATGGCGTTTTAACCACCACGGCGGAACGGTTGCCAATCAGCGCGCGCGCCATCGGGACGATGTTTTTCGTCTCATCGGCGTTGAGATTAAATACGGTGGCGATGCCGTAAGGGTTGGAGAGGGTTTCGATAACCTTTCCCGGCACGGCGACTTCAATCGCCGCCAGCATCCCCAGCGGAATGCGGTCGATGTACAGAACTTCATCGACAATCGGTAGCGATTTTTCCAGCCGGTTGCTGACCAGTACGCCATCGTCGCGCTGCAAAATGACGCCGGTAATCTGGTATCCGGCGCGCATTGAGGCGTTGATAACATTGGCGATATCAGCAAAATCAAAGGCTGACGATACCACCAGAATATAGGACGAGTCCGCCGGGCGGGTTAACAGCTCCTCCGGCGTAATCGTGATACCCACACCAAGGCCTGCTCCGCCCGGCGTTTTTGGGTTATGGCCGATCATTGTCGATTCGGTGATGATGGTTTCGGTAATGGTTTCCATCGCCACATCGCCAATCACCGGCGTGGCTTCGTTAATGCGGATGAGCGAAATATCGCTGACATTGATCCCCGCGCGCTTTGCGACGAGGGCGAGCGCTTCCTGAATGCCGAACACGTTACGCAACGTGCCTTTGATCCCGGTCGTTTCCGCCAGCGCGCTGTGGGTGATTGTCAGCGCGCCAGCCTCATTCAGAGTCGCCAGGGCGACTTCCGTCGATGAGTTGCCGATGTCAATGCCAGCTATATATCGCATTGTCTACCCCTAAAGTTAATCGTCGCCTTTGAGTTTTTTACGCTCGACATACAGCGTTGCCGCTTCGCGAACGAAAGCTGCGCAGATCTTCGCCTGATAGCGGTTTTCGAGATCGTCGGCGATAGCCATCAGCTCTTCTTTCGTCGAGCGATAGGGGCGAAGGGCGTTGTAGATTTCAAGAATGCGATCGTCCGGTACCGCGGTCAGTTCGGCGGCGCGTTCGAAGTTCATCGCCAGCCGGTCGCGGCCCGCATCTTTGGCGATAGACGCCTGTAAGCGCAGGGTTTCCGGGGTAATACGCATATCCTGAGCGGTGACTTTATTGCTCAGCACGTTTTCCAGCGTAAAGTCGTCCAGCGTTTTATTGGTGGCGGTTTTCACCCATTCCGGGTGTTTGTTCGCCAGCGGGTAGTCGCTGACCTTTGCGCTGCGGGACGTGCCGCCTGCCGCAGGAGCCGCTGCTGGCGCATCGCCCTGCAGGCTGTTCATGCGGCTCAATACGTCCCGGACCATCGATTCAATTGCGTCGGTATTCATGGAGTTATCCTTTATCAAAGCGCCACGCGCAGTTCCTGCGGGTTTTTGCCCGTCACGACGTACTTGGTCTCTTTAATGTGCAAAATGGCCGACTTTGCCTGGTACTTCGGGCGTGCCATCTGGTCATTGAGCGTAGGGACCGGCTGCGGTGATTCGCGTTTCGCATAACGGGCGGCGTTTTTACCAATCTGACGGTAGGTTTCCAGCGTCAGCAGCGGTGCCTGCGGGAACAGCTCCAGGTTGGAGAGCGGCGGTAGCCCCTGCTGGTGGATAACCGTAGTACCTTTCGACTGGATGCCAATGGAGATGCCGGAGCCGCTCAGGCGGTTACCTTCCACGGCGACGAACGCCACGTCGGAAGATTTAAAGCAGCGAATCACGCGCGCCCTGATACCTTCTTCTTCAATACCGGCAATGACTTCGCGCAAAATGCTCTTATGCGGTAAGCCGACGATATTAACAGTCTGCGCCAGGCCAAATGCCGGGCCGACGGCGATAATGACTTCATCCTGCTGAGTGCCCTGGCGCGCTTCGCCCACTTCGGTCAGAAAGCCGTCGCCCGCAGGCGCAGCGGTCTGTGGTGCTGTGGATGCCGCAGGCGCATTAAACGAGACGGGTTTATCGCTGCCCTTCATATCGCGGAGCACGTCTTCAATTATCTGGCGCAGCAATTTTTCATTAATTTCCATTTCTCACCCCTTAATCAATCTCGTTGGGATCAAGAGCGCCAGGGATGTTTTTAATCTCTTCCCAGCGTTCTCCCTGCAGGCGATAACCTGTTGCCGGACCGGCATAGTCATTGACGTCATTAACCGCAGAGAGCACTTGTCCGTCGCCGACGATAATGGCGGAGGTGTGCAAATAGTCGCCGGTTAGCTTGGCTTTCTGGATGTTGAGCATGTCCTGGGCCACGTCGGTAAACCCGCCCTGCGCCAGCGCTTTAACGACTTCCAGACCGTTGCGGTTTTTATTGATGATTTCCTGGGCGAACTTGATGTCTTCGACGATGTTACGCTCCGGCATATCTTTCGAACCGTGGGCATAGGTCGCGGCTTCAACTTCTTCATCGGTAATCGGCGGTAGTCCCATTCCGGCAAACACGGCCTGCAGCGCGCGGGCGGCTTTGTTACGGATGGCGATAACGTCCTCTTCGCGAACCGGGCGCAAACCGCCGTCCACTTTTAGGTCACGCTGGATAACGTTGTAGTCGTCAAAGTCTTCCGCATCTTCGTTGGAACCGGCGAACATGTTGTCGTAGTTCGGCACCGCGGAATAACCAGAGGAGATAAAGTCGGTACCCGGCAGGAACTGCATCAGCAGGCGCGCGGTACGACGCATATCGGAGTGGGTGAAGGTCTGGTCGTTACTGGAGGCGCATTCCAGATCCAGCGACGAGCAGATCAGGTTTTCCGCCAGCACGGCACGAATGCCTGACGGCACGGCAGACGGTACGCCGATACAGCTTACGGAGCCGTTTTGCAGCCCCTGAACGCCCGCGGCTTTGGTGATATAGATGCAGCGCGCTTCCAGATACAGCATGGATTTGCCTTCGGCGTAGCCCATCTGCACTTCGGAGCCGGAGCCGGAGGTGAAGCGCATTTTCAGGCCGCGAGAGGCGTAGGAAGAGGCTAAGAAGCCTTTCGACCATGGCGTATCGTCACCGTCGGTGAAGACCGGCTCGGTGCCGTAAACGGAGATGGTTTCGGCGTAGCAGGTGTGGCCCAGCATGCCGAGCTTAAGCTCGGTGGCTTCTTCCAGGGAGCACTGCGTCAGTACGCCCGGACGACCAACCTGAGAACCGACCAACAGCGCGATGGCGTTGAACGGCGCGTAGCGTGCTACCGCAACCGTGGTTTCTTGTTCGTCAAACCCGCGCCATGCGCCTTCGGCGGCGTCGGCGGCGATTTGCACCGGGTTGTCTTTAACGTTGGTGACGTGCGCCTGCTGAGACGGCGTGCGGCGAGCGCGCATTTTCTGCATCGACATCATCATTTCGACGACGTTCATATGCGAAACCACTTCAACAATTTTCGCCGGGGTCATGGCGGTGGTCAGCGGAACGATTTCGCTGCGCTTGACGTTAGGATCGCACAGCATATTGGCAAGCTTGACCGAATCCATCGCCATCACTTCTTCGGCGCGGTTCAGGTTGATGCCGTAGCGGGCGATAAAGTGGTCGATCAGGTCGAATTCGCTAACCGGTTTTCCGTCCAGCTCGGTTACCGCGCCGTTAACGATTTTAATCGACGGTTTTGGATCGTTCGGGCTTTCCATCGCGATAAAGCCTTCTTCGATCCACTCCTTAACGAAGCCGTCCTGATTCACAGGGCGTTTCGCCAGTGCTTCAAATCTTTTCGATCTCATGAATCAGCCTCGTGGGTATCAGATGTAGGACGGGCGATCGTTTTTCGGTTCAGAACCGAGGGTCGCAAGGACGGTTTTGCCGATTTCGCGGGCGGAGGTCACCGCCTGACGGACCGCGCCGGAGTCGCCGGAAATCACCAGAATGGCTTCGTTACTAAAGCTGGTGCCGTGCGCCGGAGAGCTGTACGCCACGACTTCAACGTTGGCTGACTTCAGGGCGGTATCGGCCATCAGTACGCCGACGGAAGCCGGAGCGCCGACGATGACGCCGCAGGCACGGCCAATCGGCGCGCCGAACGCTTTTTCCAGCGCATAGCTGGCGCGAGCGGTGTACTGCAGCTCGATATGTCCGGCTTCGTTGCCGTAAACATCACCGAAGGTGCGGTCCAGCTCTTTCAGCGCGACTTCGATACCGCGCTTGACGTCGGACACGTCGTTACCGCCTAAAATAATCAGCGAACCGTGGCCTGCTCCGCCTTTGGTATCGCGCGGCAGCTCAATGCTGACCACTTCGGTGTTGGTGGCTTTCACCGCTTCGTCCGCCGCCATAATGTGCGGGCCTGCGCCGGTGCGGGCGCCGAGAATGCCGATGGAGCGATAGCGCTTCTCAAGCTTCATCGCGTCCAGCAGGGCGGTATCGACGTTGGCGATAACCAGGCCCAGGGTATCGCCAATGGCGGTCCCGACAAATTCCGTTAAACTGCAGCTTTTTTCTGCCATAGCCGTCTCTCGTATAGGTTGGGGTTGACCAGGGATGGCCTGTTGTTCCGGCGTTGCCACACGGGCAATCACCTGCGCCATGATCTGTTCCACCAGCTCATTGCTGCTCATTGGCTAATTCCCTTCGGTAAGATTTTTTCTACATCGGTGTGAGGGCGTGGGATGACGTGTACGGCTTTCACTTCACCCACGTTGCGTGCGGCTGCGGCACCTGCATCGGTGGCCGCTTTGACCGCGCCAACATCGCCGCGCACGATGACGGTTACCAGCCCGGAGCCAATCTTTTCATAGCCCACTAACATCACATTGGCTGACTTAACCATTGCATCAGCGGCCTCTATGGCTGCGGTTAAGCCTTTGGTTTCTACCATTCCTAGTGCTTCTTGTTGCATAAAGACCTCGCATGGAGTGTTCCGATAGTTGGGACTATAAGAAGATGCGAGGAAAAAGAATGGCTGACTTGCTGTTGAGCATCAGAAAATAATGGGAAAGCAATATGACTAAATTGTCTTTTGCTTTTGTAACTTATTGATAAATTACATTTAATTTATTATTGTCTATATGATTATTTTGTTTTTATTATTTCATTTTTACATTTTTGTTAGTGACGAGAGTATTTTTATTTGATATGGCGAAAGACGCAAAATGTGATGCTTATTCGAAATTGATAAGTTGGCTTGTGCAATATTTTATTATTTCCACAGGCGTATTTTATAGCTCAAATTTCCCGTGTGATGGGCTGATAAAAATATCGGAAAAGCAAAATTTTGCTATCGCAACACGATTTTTCCGGGAGGCAGGCCCGCAGGTTGCCAACAATTTACAGGCGGCACTTTTTATAGTGAGGTTAGCTGTACTCTACCGCCAGCCGAAACTTGCGCTGGCCAGGACACGAACTTTGCTCAGAAGGTGTCACATGAATGATTCTCTAAAGGCGCAATGTGGTGCGGAATTTTTAGGCACCGGACTCTTTTTGTTTTTTGGTATCGGCTGTTTGAGCGCGCTCAAAGTCGCAGGCGCCAGCCTCGGATTATGGGAGATTTGCATTATTTGGGGGCTTGGAATTTCACTGGCCGTTTACCTTACTGCCGGAATCTCCGGCGGACATCTTAACCCTGCGGTGACGATTGCGCTGTGGCTGTTTGCCTGCTTCCCCAAACAGAAAGTATTGCCTTATATTATTGCCCAGTTTGCCGGCGCTTTTGGCGGCGCTCTGCTGGCGTATGTGCTTTATAGTAGCCTTTTTACTGAATTTGAGACTGCGCATCATATGGTGCGCGGTAGCGTCGAAAGTTTGCAATTAGCCAGCATTTTCAGTACCTATCCGGCCGCAGCGCTAAATGTATGGCAGGCTGCGTTGGTGGAAGTGGTCATTACGTCGATTCTGATGGGCATGATCATGGCATTGACGGATGATGGCAATGGCATTCCTAAAGGGCCGCTTGCGCCTTTGCTTATTGGGATACTGGTTGCCGTTATCGGCGCGTCTACTGGACCCCTTACCGGTTTTGCAATGAACCCGGCGCGTGATTTCGGTCCCAAACTGTTCACATGGTTAGCGGGGTGGGGGAACATGGCGATGAGCGGTGGGCGAGAGATCCCTTATTTTATCGTGCCGATTGTCGCGCCTGTTATCGGCGCCTGTGCCGGAGCAGCCATATATCGCTATTTTATTGGTAAGAATTTACCTTGTAACCGCTGTGAACTGTAAGGAAATGCGAACCAGATTCACAGCAATGATGTATCGTAAAAACAGGTGAGATAATTTCGTGATCTGCTTTCACGAACTGATCAAAACGTCTCCCAGCAATGGGAGACTTTTGATATTGTCATTGTACTTTTTATCAGGGCCAGGATAATGGTAATAAAAAGTGAATGTAAATAATGTGTTTTGTTTATAACAATAAATTAACTGAGGGGTTTTATCATGATTTCTGCGAGCGCTCTGAACTCAGAACTCATTAATAAAATCGCACAGGATTTTGCACAAGCCACCGGTCTGGCGGTTGTGGTTGTCAATATTCATGGTGATGAAATATCTGAGCTATTCAATTTCACGCCGTTTTGTCAGTTGATGCGGCAGCATCCCCAGCATAGTACACGTTGTCGTATGAGCGATCGCTGCGGGGGACTGGAGGCATCGAAGTCCGATCAACCCTGTATTTATCGTTGTCATGCCGGTCTAACGGATTTTTCTATTCCGCTGGTAATCGCAGGGCATTTAGTTGGCTTTGTTTTATGCGGGCAGGTTCGTTTAAGTAATGACGTGGAGCTGGTAAACATTCTTAATGTTGACGATCGCTGGCAGGCTGACCCTGAGCTCTTGAATGAATTTCGGAATGTGCCAGAGATGGACTATTCACGCGTTATCGCTTCCGCCGATCTTCTTAAACTGATTGTTGAGAATTGCCTGAAAAAACAGCTCAATTTCGTGGTTATCAAAGACAATCCGCAGCAATCGGAGGCAAATAAAACCACTCGTGGTCCCACTCCGCATGACAGTAAAATGAAAAAAGCGCTTCGCTATATTGATGCGCATTTGTCCGACGATCTTCGTCTTGAGGATGTCGCCTCACATGTCTATCTCAGCCCCTATTACTTCAGTAAGCTATTCAAGAAATATCAGGGAATCGGATTTAATGCGTGGGTAAACCGCCAGAGAATGGTTAGCGCCAGAGAATTGCTTTGCCATAGTGACTGGAGTATTGCCAGTATTGCGCGTAATTTAGGCTTTTCGCAAACCAGCTATTTTTGCAAAGTCTTCCGCCAGACCTATCAGGTTACGCCGCAGGCTTATCGCCAGCAGATAAATGAGAATTCTCATCCTCCATCGTTATGAATAGCAATATTTTGCTATTGCCGATTTTTGATAGTCTTTTGTATCTTAATCATTTCAGAAAGAAAATTTATCTGGTGTAACAATAAATTGTCATAGCGCAACAAAATAATAAAATTTAGGGCATAAACTGCACCAGTTTTTATTTTTGTGATGAAGTACAGTGTCAGGAAAGATAAGTTTTATTACGCTTTGTCGATACGTTTTATCGTCAATATACCGGTAAGGATGAGTAGATTAACGTCAGATGAGCAACCGCTCAGGCTATTGCTCACAGAAATTTAAAACGTAGCACATTATTAATTGTCGTTATGGGTGTGCCGTACAGCCATAACGTAAACCAACAGGTTTGCCACATTTGTGGTAGGGAAGGGGGTGAAAATCCCCCGCAGCCCCCGCTGCTGTGATGCTGACGACCCCGTAAAGACCACTGATCGCAAGATTGGGAAGGACGGGCGAGGAGGACGCTAAGCCAGAAGACCTGCCTGTCGGTGATAACCAACAACTTCGGTGGGAAGTGGGTTGCGAAGACGCGTACAGTCGAAAGACTGAACATGCGCGTACCTGTATACCCCTACCACCCTGAACAGGATCAGGGTAATGGCGGCAAAGCATCACGCATTTATTCTTGCAGGCACAGGAAGCGGTTGCGGCAAAACCACGGTGACGCTTGGTTTGTTAAGGCTGCTGCAAAAACGCGCGCTGCGCGTACAGCCGTTTAAAGTTGGGCCAGATTACCTTGATACCGGCTGGCATACCGCTATCTGTGGCGTGGCGTCCCGTAATCTTGACAGTTTCATGCTTCCTCCTCCTGTTCTCAACGCCTTATTTTGCGAACAAATGCGGCAGGCGGATATCGCTGTCATTGAAGGGGTCATGGGGTTGTATGACGGCTATGGCGTCGATCCCAATTACTGCAGCACAGCTGCGATGGCCAAACAGCTTGGTTGCCCGGTCATCCTACTGGTGGACGGCAAGGCTGTTTCAACGTCGCTTGCGGCTACCGTTATGGGATTTCAGCACTTCGACCCGACCCTCAACCTCGCGGGCGTGATTGTGAATCGCGTCACTAGCGACGCCCACTATCAGCTCCTCAAAAATGCCATTGAACATTATTGCTCACTGCCGGTACTGGGGTATGTCCCTCCTTGCGACGGCGTCGCATTACCTGAACGCCACCTGGGGTTGATTATCGCCAGAGAATCCCTCGTCAATCAGCAATCATGGCATGATTTTGCCGCCACGCTGGAGCAAACAGTGGATGTGGATGCGCTACTCTCGCTGAGCGTGTTATCAGCGCTTCCGGCGGGAATGTGGCCTGAACGCCCCGATAACACAGCGGGGGCAGGGCTGACGCTTGCTCTGGCGGATGATGAGGCCTTTAACTTTTATTATCCCGATAACATCGATTTGCTGGAGCGTGCCGGCGTTAACATTGTGCGTTTTAGCCCACTGCATGACCGCGCATTGCCTGATTGTCAGATGATCTGGCTGGGCGGTGGATATCCTGAATTATACGCCGCGGATCTGGCGGCAAATACGGTGATGTTAAAACATTTGCGGGCAGCGCATCAGCGCGGCGTGGCGATTTACGCGGAGTGTGGTGGTCTGATGTATCTGGGGAGCACTCTGGAGGATAGTGGTGGGGAAATTCATCAGATGGCGAATATTATCCCCGGTCACAGCAAAATGGGTAAGCGACTTACCCGCTTTGGCTACTGTGAGGCGCAGGCTATGCAGCCAACGCTATTGGCGGCGCCTGGCGAGATAGTGCGCGGCCATGAATTTCACTACTCAGATTTTATCCCCGAAACACCCGCCGTTATGGCCTGTCGTAAGGTTCGCGATGGCCGCGTGTTACAGGAATGGACTGGCGGCTGGCAGACAGGCAACACGTTTGCCAGCTATCTGCACGTCCATTTCGCCCAGCGTCCGGAAATGTTGCAGCACTGGCTGGCGGCGGCGAGGCGCGTATTATGACGATTCTTGCCTGGTGTATCGCCTGGGTGCTGGATTTTATCATCGGCGACCCTCAACACTGGCCCCATCCGGTACGCTGGATAGGTCGTTTAATCACGTTTGTGCAGCGTATTGTGCGTCGCTATTGTCCCGGCGATAAAGCGCTGCGGATTGGCGGCGGCGTAATGTGGGTTGTGGTTGTCGGGGCGACCTGGGGCGTGGCATGGGGCGTACTGGCGCTGGCGCAGCGGATTCACCCCTGGTTTGGCTGGAGCGTCGAAGTCTGGATGATCTTTACCACGCTGGCCGGACGCTCTCTGGCCCACGCCGCGCAGGAGGTTGAACGACCGTTACGGAAGAACGACCTTGCGGAAAGCCGAATAAAACTCTCCTGGATCGTCGGGCGCGATACGTCGCAACTTCAGCCAGCGCAGATCAATCGCGCCGTGGTGGAAACGGTTGCAGAAAACACCGTTGACGGCATTATCGCGCCGCTCTTTTTCCTCTTTCTCGGCGGCGCGCCGCTGGCGATGGCCTACAAAGCCGTCAATACCCTGGATTCAATGGTGGGCTACAAACATGAAAAATACCGGGCGATTGGTATGGTCAGCGCCCGTATGGACGACGTAGCGAACTATCTTCCTGCCCGACTGAGCTGGCTGTTGCTGGGCATTGCGGCAGGACTGTGTCGCCTGAGTGGTTGGCGGGCGCTGCGTATTGGCTGGCGTGACCGTTATAACCACAGTAGCCCAAATTGCGCCTGGTCGGAAGCGTGCGTGGCCGGCGCCTTAGGAATCCAGCTCGGTGGCCCAAATAACTACTTTGGCGAGCGTGTGGACAAGCCCTGGATAGGCGACGCGCAGCGCGATATTTCCGTGGACGATATTTCCCGAACGATTCGATTGATGTGGGTCGCTTCAACCCTGGCGCTGGCGCTGTTTATTGCGGCGCGGTGCGGGTTATCTGGCGTGGCCTGAGGACGACAGTATGCATTATATCCAGCAGCCCCAAACCATTGAGGCCAACAGTTTCACCATTATTAGCGACATTATTCGCGAAACGCGTCCTGATTACCGTTTCGCCAGTCCGCTCCATGAGGCCATTATCAAGCGGGTTATTCATACCACCGCCGATTTCGACTGGCTGGACATTTTGTGGTTCTCTGCCGATGCGCTGGAGCAGCTTTGTGATGCGTTACGCCATCCGTGCATTATTTATACCGATACCACGATGGCGCTGTCCGGCATTAATAAAAGATTACTGGCGACGTTTGGCGGCGAGTGTCGCTGTTATATCAGCGATCCGCGCGTAGTGCGCGCCGCAAAAACGCAGGGGATTACCCGTTCAATGGCCGCCGTCGATATCGCTATCGCCGAGGAGGAGAAAAACAAGCTCTTTGTTTTCGGTAATGCGCCGACGGCCCTGTTCCGTTTGCTTGAACATAACGTGACGGTGAGCGGCGTGGTGGGCGTACCGGTAGGGTTTGTCGGCGCGGCGGAGTCCAAAGAGGCGCTCACCCATAGCCATTTCCCCGCGGTTGCCGCGTTAGGGCGTAAAGGCGGCAGTAACGTGGCTGCCGCTATCGTCAATGCGCTGCTCTATCATCTCCGGGAGGCCTGATGAGCGAGCTTTCTTTTGACGCGCCGGTCTGGCACCACGGTAAAGCGTTACGTAAAGGATATACCACCGGTTCCTGCGCGACGGCGGCGGCAAAAGTCGCCGCGCTGATGGTATTGCGTCAACATCTGATTCATCAGGTCTCCATCGTCACGCCGTCGGGCGTCACGCTATGCCTGAACGTGGAGTCGCCGCACATTGAAGGCCAGCAGGCGATAGCCGCAATTCGTAAAGATGGCGGCGATGATGTGGATGCCACGCACGGAATGCTGATTTTTGCCCGCGTTACGCTCAACGACAGCGGTGAGATTACGCTCACTGGCGGCGAAGGTATTGGTACGGTAACGCGTAAAGGGATTGGACTACCGCTCGGGAGCGCCGCCATCAATCGTACGCCACGCCATACCATTGAGTCTGCGGTGCGCGAAGCGATAGGCCCGGCGCGTGGGGCCGATGTGGAGATTTTTGCCCCGGAAGGCGAAGTGCGGGCGCAAAAGACGTATAACTCGCGGCTTGGCATTCTTGGCGGCATTTCCATTATTGGCACTACCGGCATTGTGACGCCGATGTCGGAAGAAAGCTGGAAACGCTCGCTATCGCTGGAACTGGAGATCAAACGGGCGTCAGGATTAACGCGGGTGATACTCGTGCCGGGCAACCACGGCGAACGGTTTGTTCGCGAACAAATGGGCGCCGACACACAGGCGGTCGTCACCATGAGCAATTTTGTCGGCTACATGATTGAAGAGGCGGTACGGCTGGGATTTTGCCAGATAGTGCTGGTGGGGCATCCTGGAAAATTGATCAAAATCGCCGCCGGGATCTTTCATACCCATAGCCATATTGCCGATGCGCGCATGGAAACGCTGGTCGCGCATTTAGCTTTACTGGGCGCGCCGCTGGAGTTACTCACCCTGGTCAGCGATTGCGATACCACCGAAGCGGCAATGGAGCACATTGAAGCATATGGCTTCGGGCATATCTATAACCATCTTGCCAGGCGTATTTGTTTACGAGTCATGCAGATGCTGCGTTTTACCAAAACGCCGCCTGTCTGCGACGCCATCCTGTTTTCTTTTGATAACCATATTCTCGGCAGTAATCGTCCCGTCGACGAGATTGCTAAGGAGCTGCAATGCTAACGGTCGTGGGAATGGGGCCCGCTGGACGGCATTTGATGACGCCTGCGGCGCTGGAAGCGATAGACCACGCCGATGCGCTGGCAGGCGGTAAACGGCATTTGGCGCAGTTTCCGGCGTTTGGCGGCGAACGATTTACGCTGGGCGCGGATATTGGCGCGTTGTTGTCATGGATTGCCGCCCGTCGGGATAAAGGGATCGTGGTGCTGGCCTCCGGCGATCCGCTGTTTTATGGCATCGGTACACGCCTGGTGGCGTATTTTGGTATCGAACAGGTTCGCATTATCCCTGGCATCAGCGCCGTACAGTATCTGTGCGCACAGGCTGGAATTGATATGAATGACATGTGGTTGACCAGTAGCCACGGTCGTTGCGTCAGCTTCGAGCAGTTGGCGAACCATCGCAAAGTGGCGATGGTCACGGATGCCCGCTGCGGGCCGCGAGAAATCGCGCGGGAATTGGTCGCGCGGGGCAAAGGGCATCGCTTAATGGTGATTGGTGAAAATCTGGCGATGGAAAATGAGCGGATCCACTGGCTACCCGTCAGTGCGGTCAACGCCGACTATGAAATGAATGCAGTGGTGATCCTGGATGAAAGATGAGCTTTTTCTGCGCGGCGAGAACGTGCCAATGACCAAAGAGGCGGTACGGGCGCTGGCACTGTCGAAACTTGAGCTCCACCGCGCCAGTCACCTGATTGACGTCGGGGCGGGAACGGGAAGCGTCTCAATTGAAGCGGCGCTGCAATTTCCTTCGTTGCAGGTGACGGCTATCGAGCGTAATCCTGCCGCGCTACGGCTGCTTGATGAGAATCGTCAGCGCTTTGCCTGCGGCAATATCGATATTCTCCCCGGCGAAGCGCCAATGACCATAACCGGGAAAGCCGATGCGGTGTTTATGGGCGGCAGCGGCGGGCATCTGACGGCGCTGATTGACTGGGCGATGGGCCATCTGCATCCCGGTGGCCGTCTGGTGATGACCTTTATCTTGCAGGAAAACCTCCATAGCGCGCTGGCGCATCTTGCGCACATCGGCGCATGTCGAATGGACTGTGTACAGCTTCAGCTTTCATCGTTAACGCCGCTGGGGGCGGGACACTATTTCAAACCGAACAACCCTGTTTTTGTTATCGCCTGTCAGAAGGAAGAAAACCATGTCAGAGACATTTGATCCACGCTGTGTATGGTTCGTCGGCGCCGGGCCGGGCGATCGCGAGCTGATCACGCTTAAAGGCTACCGCCTGCTGCAACAGGCGCAGATAGTTATCTATGCCGGTTCGCTGATCAATACCGAACTGCTGGATTACTGCCCCGCGCAGGCAGAACGCTACGACAGCGCCGAACTGCATCTTGAGCAGATTATCGAGCTGATGGCTGCGGGCGTGAAAGCGGGAAAAACGGTGGTGCGGTTGCAAACGGGCGATGTCTCGCTGTACGGCTCCGTACGTGAGCAAGGCGAAGAGTTAACCCGCCGTGGTATCGACTGGCAGGTAGTGCCTGGCGTCAGCGCGTTTCTCGGCGCTGCGGCGGAGCTGGGTGTGGAATATACCGTACCGGAGGTATCGCAGAGTCTCATTATTACCCGTCTGGAAGGGCGTACGCCAGTACCGGCGCGCGAACAACTGGAGGCGTTCGCCAGTCACCAGACGTCGATGGCGATTTATCTCTCCGTTCAGCGTATTCATCGGGTGGCGGAACGTCTCATTGCCGGCGGTTATCCGGCAACTACGCCTGTCGCAGTCATCTATAAGGCTACCTGGCCGGAAAGTCAGACCGTTCGCGGCACGTTAGCGGATATTAGCGACAAAGTACGTGATGCTGGCATCCGTAAGACGGCGCTAATCCTGGTCGGGAATTTTCTGGGTAAGGAGTATCACTACTCAAGACTTTATGCAGCGGACTTTAGCCATGAATACCGTAAAGCCTGAATCCATTGCGTTGTTTTGCCTGACGCCCGGCGGCGTGGCGCTGGCAAAGAGACTCGCCGCGATGCTGCCGTTAACCTGCTTTACCAGTGAAAAACTGCGGGAAGAGGGATTTATTCCCTTCGATGGCGGATTCGCTAATACCGCCCGGCAGGCTTTTACCACTTATACCGCGCTTATTTTTATTGGCGCGACCGGCATTGCCGTTCGTGTCCTGGCGCCGTTAGTGAACGACAAGTTCAGCGATCCTGCGGTGGTCGTCATTGATGAACGTGGTCAGCATGTCATTAGCCTGCTTTCCGGTCATGCGGGCGGGGCCAATGCCTTGACGCGTTACCTGGCAGGAATGTTAGGCGCCGATCCGGTGATTACCACGGCAACGGATGTCAATGAGATGTCCGCGTTGGACACCTTAGCTTTCCAGCTTAACGCCCGCATGACCGATCTTCGCACGGCGGTAAAAACCGTTAACCAGATGTTGGTCAGTCATCAACGTGTGGGGCTATGGTGGGATGCCGAACTAACGGAAGAGATCGACCAGTGCGATATTCGCGGTTTTATCCCTGTTGATGATTTGCAGCGGCTGCCTGAACTGGATGCGCTTATCTGCGTCTCTTTGCGTAATGACCTCCCTGAGCTTCCCGTACCGCACTGGAAACTGGTGCCCCAGCGCGTGGTGGCGGGAATTGGCTGTCGCCGCGATACGCCATTTCCCCTGTTAGCAACATTACTGGCGCGCCAGCTTGAAGCGCAGAAACTCGATCCGCTGGCGTTAAAAGCGATTGGCAGCGTCACGCTCAAAAAAGGGGAGCCGGGGCTTATTCAGCTCGCCTCCTGCTGCCGCGTGCCTTTTAAAACCTTTACCGCCGAAGCGTTGCGCGAATTCGAACACCATTTTCCCGGTTCTGGCTTCGTCAGAAAAACGGTGGGCGTTGGCAGCGTATCCGGCCCGGCTGCGTGGTTATTAAGCCAGGGACAATTGTTAGGCGAAACCCTGCGCGAACAGGGCGTCACTATTACTTTGGGAGTTTCACACTGATGTTAAGCGTAATCGGAATTGGCCCTGGCTCACAGTCAATGATGACCATGGAAGCGATTGAGGCGTTACAGGCGGCGGAAATCGTCGTGGGCTACAAAACCTACACCCACCTGGTGAAAGCATTCACCGGCGACAAACAGGTGATCAAGACCGGCATGTGTAAGGAAATTGAACGCTGCCAGGCGGCTATTGAACTGGCGCAGGCCGGGCATAACGTAGCGCTGATTAGCAGCGGCGACGCCGGTATTTACGGCATGGCGGGACTGGTGCTGGAGCTGGTGAGCAAGCAGAAGCTGGATGTAGAGGTTCGCCTTATTCCGGGGATGACCGCCAGTATCGCAGCCGCCTCGCTGCTGGGTGCGCCGCTGATGCACGACTTCTGTCATATCAGCCTCAGCGACCTGCTGACGCCGTGGCCGGTGATTGAAAAACGCATTGTTGCCGCAGGCGAAGCCGACTTCGTTATCTGTTTTTACAACCCGCGCAGCCGCGGGCGCGAAGGGCATCTGGCGCGCGCGTTTGACCTGCTTGCCGCCAGTAAAAGCGCGCAAACGCCGGTTGGCGTGGTGAAATCCGCCGGACGTAAGAAAGAGGAAAAATGGCTGACTACGCTCGGCGATATGGATTTTGAACCGGTAGATATGACCAGTCTGGTCATCGTTGGTAATAAAACGACCTATGTTCAGGATGGGCTGATGATAACGCCGCGAGGTTACACGTTGTGAATGAGGGGGAGGTGCTGGTGGTGGGCGGCACCAGCGATGCGCGCGCGTTATGCCGACAACTGGATGCGGCGAACGTCGCGTACACCTTATCCGTGGCGACGCCAGCCGGAAAAGCGCTGGCGGGCGACATTAAAGGACAGGTGCGCTGTGGTCGTCTGGAGTACGGGCAGATGGTCGCCTGGCTAAAAGAAAACCGTACTCGCTGGGTAATAGATGCATCGCATCCTTATGCAGAAATGGTCAGCCATAACCTCCTTCGCGCCTGTGAAACGGCAGGCGTGTTGTTAAGTCGTTATCAGCGTCCGGAGCAGCTTAGCAATCTGACGCATCCGCTTCTCTATACGGCGCGCAGTATTGCCGATGCCTGCGAGATAGCGAGGCGTTTTGGTCCGCGCGTGTTACTGACGACCGGCAGTAAAGATCTGGCCGTCTGGCGTGCCGGGCTGGCGGAAAAAACGTTGCTGGCGCGCGTACTGCCCGTGGCGGAGGTGATTCAACGCTGCAGCGAACTGGGGTTCGGCGTTGGAGAAATTTTCGCTCTGTGTGGGCCGTTCAGCGCTGATTTTAACGCCGCGTTTTACCGCCAGTGCCGGGCTGACGTGGTCATTACCAAAGCGTCCGGCGCGGAGGGGGGATATCAGGAAAAAGTTCAGCCCTGTCTGGATGCGGGCATTCCCTGCATCGTTATTGCGCGCCCGACGCCGCTCGTGACGGGTGATGAGTTACTGGAAAGCCAGGCCGCCTTTGCGCAGCGTTTATCGCGCTGGCTGGCCGCAGCTAAGGAGTAAAAATGAAAAAAGCGCTTCTGGTGGTCAGTTTTGGCACCAGCTATCACGACACCTGTGAAAAAAACATTGTGGCGTGCGAACGTGATCTGGCGGCGTCCTGTCCCGATCGCGACCTGTTTCGCGCCTTCACTTCCGGAATGATCATTCGCAAGCTTCGCCAGCGTGACGGTATCGACATCGATACGCCATTACAGGCTTTGCAAAAGCTTGCCGCACAGGGATATCAGGACGTGGCGATTCAGTCGTTGCACATTATTAACGGCGACGAATATGAAAAAATTGTCCGTGAAGTACAACTCTTGCGTCCGTTATTCACTCGCCTGACGCTGGGCGTGCCGCTGCTGAGCAGCCATAACGATTATGTGCAGCTAATGCAGGCGTTGCGACAACAGATGCCATCGCTCAGACAAACGGAGAAAGTCGTTTTTATGGGCCACGGCGCCAGCCATCACGCATTCGCAGCTTATGCCTGTCTCGATCATATGATGACCGCGCAGCGCTTCCCGGCGCGCGTCGGCGCCGTAGAAAGCTACCCGGAGGTCGACATTCTGATCGACAGCCTGCGTGACGAAGGCGTCACCGGCGTACATTTGATGCCATTAATGCTGGTGGCGGGCGATCACGCCATTAATGATATGGCTTCAGACGACGGCGACTCATGGAAAATGCGCTTTAACGCGGCGGGCATTCCGGCGACGCCGTGGCTGAGCGGGCTGGGAGAAAACCCGGCTATCCGGGCGATGTTTGTCGCGCATTTGCACCAGGCGCTGAACATGGCGGTAGAGGAGGCGGCATGAACGGTAAATTATACGCATTAAGCACCGGGCCAGGCGCGCCCGACCTGATAACCGTCCGCGCAGCGCGGATTCTTGGCTCGCTGGACATTCTGTATGCGCCCGCCGGTCGTAAGGGGGGCGATAGTCTGGCGCTGTCGATTGTGCGCGACTATCTCGGCGAGCAGACGGAAGTACGTTGTTGCCATTTCCCTATGAGCGCTGACGGCGCCGAGAAAGAAGCGGTCTGGAACGAGGTTGCCGCCGCGCTTACCGCAGAGGTGGAAGCAGGTAAACAGGTCGGTTTTATTACCCTGGGCGATGCGATGCTATTCAGTACCTGGATTTTTTTACTCCAGCGAATCGGCTGCCCGGAGTGGCTGGAGATTGTCCCCGGCGTCACGTCCTTCGCCGCGATAGCCGCCCGCGCGAAAATGCCGCTCGCCATAGAACGGCAATCGCTGGCGGTTATTTCTTGTACCGCGCCGGAAGCGGAAATAGCCCAGGCGCTACAACAGCATGATAGCCTGGTGTTGATGAAAGTGTATGGCCGGTTCGCCCGTATTAAAGCTTTGCTGGCGCAGGCTGGCCTGCTGGAATGCGCCTTAATGATGTCCGAGGCCACACTGCCCGGCGAGCAGTGCTGGCGCCATCTCCACGAGGTCAACGATGATCGACCGTTGCCCTATTTTTCGACCATTCTGGTCAATAAACAGTGGGAGTATGCAGAATGAAACTTGAACAGCAGCTTCGACAGTTGTCTTTCAGTGGACTGGCTGCAGCGCTATTGCTGATGGTTGTCCCGCAACAGGCGTTTGCGATGCATATCATGGAGGGCTTTTTACCGCCAGTGTGGGCGCTGGCCTGGTGGTTACTGTTTTTACCCTGCTTGTGGTATGGACTGGTGCGCTTACGGCGTATTGTGCAGGAGGATAATCATCAGAAGGTACTGCTGGCGCTGTGCGGCGCGTTTATTTTTGTCCTGTCCGCGCTCAAAATTCCGTCGGTAACGGGGAGTTGTTCACATCCGACCGGCGTTGGTCTGGCGGTTATCTTGTTCGGGCCCGGGGTGGTGGCGATTCTCGGCGCGGTTGTGCTGTTGTTTCAGGCGCTATTGCTGGCGCACGGTGGCCTGACGACGCTTGGCGCAAATGGAATGTCGATGGCGGTGATTGGCCCGGTTGTCGGTTATCTGGTGTGGAAAATGGCCTGCCGTGCCGGACTGCGCCGTGATGTCGCCGTTTTTCTGTGCGCGATGCTGGCGGATTTGGCGACCTATTTTGTGACTTCAGTCCAGCTTGGCGTTGCGTTTCCCGATCCCCATGCCGGAGCGACAGGGTCTGTTGTGAAGTTTATGGGGATTTTCTGCCTCACACAGATTCCTGTCGCCATTGCCGAAGGTTTATTAACCGTCATGATTTATGACCAGTTAACCAAACGGCAAGTGATTACCGTACAAGGACATTAAAATGAAAAAAACGTTGATGTTGTTAGCGATGGTGGTGGCGCTGGTGATTCTGCCGTTTTTTATTAACCATGGCGGTGAATATGGCGGTTCAGACGGCGAAGCGGAAAGCCAGATTCAGGCTATTGCGCCGCAGTATAAACCCTGGTTTCAGCCGTTATATGAACCTGCCAGCGGTGAAATTGAAAGCCTGCTGTTTACCCTTCAGGGCTCTCTTGGCGCGGCGGTGATTTTTTATATCCTGGGGTATTGCAAAGGTAAACAACGCCGTGATGACCGGGCTTGATCGACTCAGCTATCAAAGCCGCTGGGCACACGTTGCGCCGCAGCGCAAGTTTTTGCTGTGGCTGGCGATGATGATACTGGCGTTTGTTCTGCCGCCTGTAGGGCAGGGCATTGAGCTGCTGATCATTGCCGGATTGAGCTGTTGGCTATTGCGCATATCCCTCTGGCGCTGGTGTCGATGGATGGCGATACCTTTTGGATTTTTGTTGGTCGGCGTGATAACGATTATCTTCAGCATCAGCCGCGAGCCGCAAATGCTGCTGGCTGGCATATCTGTCGGGCCGTACTGGATCGGGATTACCCGTGCGGGCGTGGTCACGGCGAATGACACGTTCTGGCGTAGCCTGACGGCGCTGTCCGCGACGTTGTGGCTGGTGATGAACCTACCGTTTCCGCAGTTAATTAGCTTGCTTAAGCGCGCGCATATTCCACGCCTGCTTACCGAGCAAATCCTGTTAACGTGGCGCTTTCTCTTTATTCTTCTGGATGAGGCGGTGGCAATTCGTCGCGCGCAAACGCTGCGTTTTGGTTATTGCAGCCTGCCGAACGGCTATCGATCTCTGGCAATGCTGACTGGACTCCTGTTTACGCGGGTGTTAATGCGTTATCAGCAAATGACCACCACGCTGGATATCAAACTGTATCAGGGTGATTTTCACCTGTAAGGACTATTATGCTTGCCACTTCAGACCTGTGGTTCCGATATCAGGATGAGCCGGTACTTAAAGGGTTAAATCTGGATTTTTCGCTCTCGCCTGTTACCGGTTTGGTGGGCGCGAACGGCTGTGGGAAGTCTACGCTTTTTATGAACCTGAGCGGCCTGTTGCGTCCGCAAAAAGGAGCCGTGTTGTGGCAGGGAAAACCGCTGGATTACAGCAAGCGCGGACTACTGGCGCTGCGCCAGCAAGTTGCGACGGTTTTTCAGGACCCTGAACAGCAGATTTTTTATACTGATATCGATAGCGATATTGCGTTTAGTTTACGTAATTTGGGGGTGCCGGAAGCGGAAATCACGCGCCGCGTCGACGAGGCGCTAACGCTGGTTGACGCCCAACATTTTCGCCATCAGCCCATTCAGTGTTTGAGTCATGGGCAAAAAAAGCGTGTGGCTATCGCCGGAGCGCTGGTGCTACAGGCGCGCTATCTATTGCTGGATGAACCCACTGCTGGTCTCGATCCCGCTGGGCGCACTCAGATGCTTGCTATCATCAGGCGGATTGTGGCGCAGGGAAATCATGTCATTATCTCCAGCCATGATATCGATCTTATTTATGAAATTAGCGATGCCGTATACGTGTTACGCCAGGGCCAGATCCTGACGCATGGCGCGCCTGGCGAGGTTTTCGCGTGTACGGAAGCGATGGAACAAGCGGGGCTAACCCAGCCCTGGCTGGTCAAACTTCATACTCAACTGGGACTGCCGCTGTGTAAAACAGAAACGGAGTTTTTTCATCGAATGCAAAAGTACGCATTCAGGGAGGTGTCATGACGCAGGCAGTTATGTTGCAGGGGACGGCATCCGACGTCGGCAAAAGTGTGCTGGCGGCGGGTTTATGCCGCATTTTTTATCAGGATGGTCTGCGTACCGCGCCGTTTAAATCGCAGAATATGGCGCTTAATTCTGGTATTACGCCGGATGGTAAAGAGATGGGGCGGGCGCAGATTTTTCAGGCGGAAGCCGCGGGGATCACGCCAGATGTGCGTATGAACCCGGTGCTGCTCAAACCGACCAGCGATCGCCAGGCGCAGGTCGTGCTGATGGGGAAAGTGGCGACCAATATGGATGCGGTGAGTTACCATGACTATAAACCGCGTTTGCGTGAGCAAATCCTTGCGGTCTATAACAGCCTGGCGCAGGAATATGACGTTATTGTGCTGGAAGGCGCCGGAAGCCCGGCGGAAATCAATCTGCGCGATCGCGATATCGTCAATATGGGAATGGCGGAAATGGCCCAGTGTCCGGTTATTCTGGTGGCGGATATCGACCGGGGCGGCGTATTCGCCGCCATTTATGGCACGCTGGCGCTGCTGCATAAACAGGAGCGTGACAGAGTAAAGGGCGTCATTATCAACAAATTCCGCGGCGACGTGGCGCTACTCTATTCCGGTATCGAACAAATCGAATCGCTTACCGGCGTCCCGGTCCTGGGAGTGATGCCATGGCTGGATGTGGATCTGGAAGATGAAGATGGCGTCGCGCTGCAAAACGATAAATATCGCGGTAACGCCCCCCGTGATATCACTATTGCCATTGTGCAACTGCCACATATTTCTAACTTTACGGATTTTAACGCTCTGGCGGCGCAGCCGGATGTGCGCATACGCTATATTCGCCGCCCGGAAGCGTTGACTGACGCTGATCTGGTGATCCTGCCGGGCAGTAAGAATACGCTGAGCGACCTCGCCTGGCTGCGCGAAAGCGGGATGGCGGATGCGGTATTGCAGACACATCGGCAGGGCGTGCCGGTGATGGGGATTTGCGGCGGCTACCAGATGCTGGGCGACACCATTGTGGATGAGGTGGAGTCGGGGCTGGGTACGCAGCCGGGCCTGGGGCTGCTTAATACAATCACTCGCTTTGCACAGGATAAAACCACGACGCAGGTTAACGCGACAATGTCAGGCGAGCTGCCCGGCTGGCTGGCTGCCGCGGCGGGGCTACCGGTACGCGGTTATGAAATTCACATGGGGGAAACGGTGCTACAGGAAGGATGCTGTACGGCCATGACGTTACAGAAAAATGGATGCTCTGTGGCGGATGGCGCGGTCACCGCCGACGGACTGGCGTTTGGCACTTACCTTCACGGCCTGTTTGACAGCGATGCGTTTACCCGTGCGGTGGTCAATGGGTTACGGGTGCGAAAAGGGCTTGCGCCGTGGGAAACGACTTTTTGTTATGCGGAGCATAAAGCGCGGCAATTTGATCTGCTGGCGGAAGCGATGCGGCAACATATTGATATTGATAAAATTTATACCATCATGCAACAACATCAGGAGCCGGTATGATGATTCTGGTGACGGGCGGGGCGCGTAGTGGTAAAAGCCGTCATGCTGAAGCCTTAATTGGCGATGCGCCGCAGGTACTGTATATCGCCACCTCGCAGATTCTTGATGACGAGATGGCGGCGAGAATTCAGCATCATAAAGATGGCAGGCCGGCACACTGGCGGACCGCAGAATGCTGGCGGCATCTTGATACGTTGATTACCGCGGATCTTGCCCCTGACGACGCGATTTTGCTGGAATGTATTACCACCATGGTGACGAATCTGCTGTTTGCGCTGGGAGGCGAAAACGATCCCGAACAATGGGATTATGCGGCGATGGAGCGCGCCATTGACGATGAAATTCAGATTTTAATTGCAGCCTGCCAGCGCTGCCCGGCGAAAGTGGTACTGGTGACAAATGAGGTGGGAATGGGGATCGTCCCGGAAAACCGTCTGGCGCGCCATTTTCGTGATATTGCCGGTCGGGTCAACCAACGACTGGCGGCAGCGGCGGATGAGGTCTGGCTGGTGGTCTCAGGTATTGGAGTCAAAATTAAATGAGTAAGCTGTTTTGGGCCATGCTCGCTTTTATTAGCCGCTTGCCCGTGCCGTCACGCTGGTCGCAGGGACTGGATTTCGAGCAGTATTCGCGTGGGATCGTG
This sequence comes from Salmonella sp. SAL04214, assembly GCF_046550615.1. Taxonomy (NCBI): domain Bacteria; kingdom Pseudomonadati; phylum Pseudomonadota; class Gammaproteobacteria; order Enterobacterales; family Enterobacteriaceae; genus Salmonella; species Salmonella sp. SAL04214. The sequence continues at coordinate 104,840 of NZ_JBGDXT010000005.1, read as the reverse complement.
ATGTTTCCCTTTATCGGGTTGATTCTGGGAGGGGTAAGCGGCCTGATTTTCATCCTCCTGCAACCCTGGTGCGGTATTCCGCTAGCGGCGTTGTTCTGTATTCTGGCGCTGGCGCTGCTGACCGGTGGTTTTCACCTGGATGGGCTGGCCGATACCTGCGATGGCATTTTTTCCGCGCGCCGCCGTGAGCGAATGCTGGAGATTATGCGCGATAGTCGTCTGGGAACCCATGGCGGGCTGGCGCTTATTTTTGTGCTACTGGCAAAAATTCTGGTGGTCAGCGAACTGGCGTTACGTGGAACGCCAATGTTGGCGGCGTTGGCGGCGGCCTGTGCGGCTGGGCGCGGCAGCGCCGTTTTATTGATGTACCGTCATCGCTACGCCCGTGAAGAGGGGCTTGGCAATGTATTTATCGGTAAAGTCAGCGGACGGCAAACCTGCATTACTCTGGGATTGGCGGTAATCGTCGCCACGGTATTACTGCCTGGTATGCAAGGGTTGGCCGCAATGGTGGTCACATGCGCGGCGATTTTCATCCTTGGCCAGTTGCTTAAACGTACGCTTGGCGGTCAAACCGGCGATACGCTGGGCGCGGCGATCGAACTTGGCGAACTGATCTTTCTGCTGGCTCTGTTATGAGCCGATTATTACGGACGAGACATCTTATGCAGACACTACACGCTTTACTCCGTGACATTCCTGCGCCGGACGCCGAGGCGATGGCGCGTGCGCAGCAACATATTGACGGCCTGCTCAAACCGCCGGGCAGCCTGGGCAGACTGGAGGCCTTAGCCGTTCAGCTCGCGGGAATGCCGGGGCTTAACGGTACGCCGCAGGTAGGTGAAAAGGCGATGCTGGTGATGTGCGCCGACCATGGCGTCTGGGATGAAGGCGTAGCGGTTTCGCCCAAAATCGTGACGGCGATTCAGGCGGCGAATATGACGCGGGGAACAACCGGCGTATGCGTGCTTGCCGCTCAGGCTGGTGCGAAGGTGCATGTCATTGATGTCGGTATTGATGCCGAACCTATTCCTGGCGTAGTTGATATGCGCGTCGCGCGCGGCTGCGGAAATATTGCCGTTGGCCCGGCGATGAGTCGCTCGCAGGCTGAAGCGCTTTTGTTGGAGGTTTCCCGCTACACCTGCGACCTGGCGCAACGCGGCGTGACCTTATTTGGCGTAGGGGAGCTGGGAATGGCGAACACCACGCCAGCCGCCGCGATGGTCAGCGTTTTTACAGGAAGTGATGCAAAAGAGGTGGTGGGGATTGGCGCGAATCTTCCGCCTTCCCGCATCGATAATAAAGTGGACGTCGTGCGGCGGGCGATTGCGATTAATCAGCCCAATCCGCGCGATGGCATTGATGTGTTGTCGAAGGTGGGTGGTTTCGATCTGGTCGGGATGACCGGCGTGATGCTTGGTGCGGCAAGGTGTGGCTTACCCGTATTGCTGGATGGCTTTCTTTCCTACTCGGCAGCGCTGGCGGCCTGTCAGATTGCGCCTGCGGTGAGACCTTATCTGATCCCGTCGCACTTTTCGGCGGAAAAGGGTGCCCGCATCGCGCTCGCGCATTTGTCTATGGAACCCTATTTGCATATGGCGATGCGGTTAGGTGAAGGAAGCGGCGCGGCGCTGGCTATGCCGATCGTGGAAGCCGCGTGCGCCATGTTCCACAATATGGGGGAGTTAGCGGCCAGTAATATTGTCCTGCCGGAGGGGAACGCAAGCGCAACATAACCCGGGCGCACAACACCAGCCATGTGAGAAAAAAGCTATACTTAACGCACACCTGCCGCGACAAAGGAAGGGATATAATGCGTCGTATCACACCTTTTTTTCCGTTTTTCGTCTTGTTGGTAAGCCATTTCTCGCTGGCTATAAGCTATCCGTTGCCGCCCGAAGGCAGTCGTCTGGTAGGACAGCCTGTCACAATCGCCGTACCGCAGAACAATACTCAGCCCTTAGAGTCATTTGCCGCCCGCTATGGTCAGGGGCTGAGTAATATGCTTGAAGCGAATCCCGGCGTGGATGTGTTTTTACCTCAGTCTGGTTCCACACTGGTAGTGCCGCAGCAGTTGATTCTGCCTGACACCGTTCGTGAAGGTATTGTGGTAAACGTCGCCGAGATGCGCCTTTATTATTATCCCGCAGGCACGAATACGGTTGAGGTGCTTCCCATTGGTATTGGTCAGGCTGGCCGTGAAACGCCGCGCAACTGGGTAACTGCGGTTGAACGCAAACAAGATGGCCCAGTTTGGGTGCCAACGGCTAATACGCGTCGGGAATATGCTAAAGAGGGAAAAACGCTGCCCGCGATGGTGCCTGCGGGGCCGGATAACCCTATGGGGCTATACGCAATATATATCGGCAGGTTATATGCCATCCATGGCACTAACGCTAACTTTGGCATTGGCCTTCGCGTCAGTCAGGGCTGTATCCGTTTACGCAATGACGATATTAAATATTTATTCGACCATGTTCCTGTAGGAACCCGCGTTCAGATTATCGACAGGCCCGTTAAATTTTCGGTAGAGCCGGATGGCAGTCGTTGGCTGGAGGTACACGAACCGCTTTCTCGCAACCGTGCTGAATTTGAGTCAGACAAAAAAGTTCCATTGCCCGTTACGCCAGTGCTGCGCACGTTTATCAAAGGGGATGGCGTTGATACTTCGCGGGTTAATGAGGTGCTGGAGCGCCGTTCCGGAATGCCGGTCAACATTAGCGCAGGCAGGTCTGGCCTTTAAATATCCTGCCATATTGCTGGTTTTCATGGGCTGGAGCATCTGTATTAGTAGTGAGTGTCATGGCAGGGGCTCCATTTCTCAGCGAACCGCGAGCCCTCCGATTAAGCTCAAAGTCATAAATCTTTTCTCCGGCATCGCCGGAGGTTTTTCATATGCGTCTGCAAGGCTCTCTTATCCACCGCGCCGAGTATTCTTTTCGGTCGAAATGATATTTGAGATACCAGAGGCATGAACCGCCCGGACTGACAAGCAGATACAGACCGTGAGAAGCGGTCAGTTTAAAGGGAGTTGGTGAAGGTTTAGTAGCGCGGATTTTACTGTCAGTAAGGGGCATGTGGTGGTCACTCCTTTATCTAACTGAAATGACCCCAAATCAGACCACCAATTTGTCCCGATGCGGAGAGATAAATCAATATGCACTGAGACAGTTTTCTACTCTAACTCTCTGAATCAAAATACTATTGAGACATGCTGAGATGCCTGAAAACAGGAATTTGGCTCCTCTGACTGGGTGCGTTTTTTATCTCATTGAATAATAAAATATTTATTTTCTAAATTCAAAATAAGGCCCTTATAAAAGCCCCGATCGTAATGATGCACTAAGAATGTGATTTTTATCACATTTTAAAAGTGGGATTATTTCCCCCCATCTTGCCATTTCCACTAGATATTATTAACGGATACTTGAATTAATTCGATTATTCAATAATGATTGAAGTATTGAATCATAGAGGGCCGCCCCACATTATGAACAAACAAACTGCCACAACCATCTTTGAATCCCTCTCCTCCGGCGTGCGTCTGGATGTATATCGCCTACTGATCAATATGGGTACCGAGGGCATGGTTGCCGGGGAGATCGCTTCAACGCTGGATATCCCGCCGACTAACTTATCGTTTCATTTAAAGGCGTTGACGCAGGCCGGGATGCTGACGGTAGAACAGGAAGGTCGTTACCAGCGTTATCGTGCCAACATCCCACTGATGCTGGATTTAATCGGCTGGCTGACCGAGGAGTGTTGTTCAGGCCACCCGGAACAATGCGCAGGTTTTCGTTCGGCTTCTTCCTGCTCAGAAGCCGTTTTACCACCACTCAACACCACGAAAAAGAGTAAATCATGAGCGTACTTTTTCTCTGTACCGGCAACTCCTGCCGTTCCGTGCTGGCCGAAGCCACGTTTAACCATCTGGCTCTTGCCGGATGGCGCGCCATGAGCGCAGGCAGTCACCCGGCGGGTTACGTACATCCCCGAGCACTGGCGTTGTTGGCGCGGGAAGGCATTTCAACAGAAGGCTATTTCAGCAAATCGTGGAACGATCTGCCGCAGACGCCGGATATTGTCGTGACAGTCTGTTCAAACGCTGCCGGAGAAACCTGTCCGGCCTGGCTCGGTAACGTGATGCGTACCCATTGGGGCGTTGACGATCCGGCTCATGCTACCGGTAGCGATGCCGAAATCGATGCGGCTTTTGTCACTGCTTACCAGACATTACGTGCGCGTATTGAAGCTTTTCTGGCGTTGCCGCTGAATGAATTGCTGCACGATCGCGCTCGTCTGAAAGTCGAATTGGATCGTATTGGCGAAATTTTTTAACGACCTGTATTTCAATAATTGATGGAGAGTCAAATGAAGACGATTCAGATTTTCGATCCCGCTTTATGCTGTTCTTCCGGCGTCTGTGGCCCGGAAACCGATCCGGCGCTGGTCGCGTTTGCCGCTGATTTTGAGTGGGCCAGAACGCAGGGCGTCAATATTGAGCGTTTCAATCTGGCACAGCAACCATTGCTCTTCGCACAGAACGAAATCGTTAAAGGCTTTCTGGCCCGTTCCGGCAAAGAGGCGCTACCGCTGATTCTGGTGGATGGTGAAGTCGCACTGGCTGGTCGTTACCCTCGCAGAGAGGAACTGGCGCGCTGGATGGGGCTTACCGTCTATTCGAGTTTTACGCCAGCGACTTCCTCCTGTTGCGGTGGCGATAAGTGCTGCTGATGGACTGATTTCCCGCTTTATTTAATTTAAAGGAGTCTTTTTTATGCTGATGCTTCGGCAGGTGCCCCCCTTTTTGTTTTTTACCGGTAAAGGCGGTGTGGGTAAAACATCGCTGGCCTGCGCTACCGCGATTCATCTGACCGCCTCTGGCAAACGTGTACTGTTGGTCAGCACCGATCCGGCTTCCAATGTGGCGCAGGTATTTGAACAGACTATCGGTCATCAGATAACCTCGATTGCAGCGGTCAACGGACTGGCTGCGCTGGAAGTCGATCCATCTGCTGCCGCAGCGGTATACCGTGAACGCATTGTCGGGCCGGTACGGGGGATCCTGCCAGACGATATCGTGGCGGGTATTGAGGAACAGCTCTCCGGTGCCTGTACCACCGAGATTGCCGCCTTTGACGAATTCACCGCGCTGCTGACTAATCAGCAACTGCGCGATGAGTACGATCATATTGTGTTCGACACCGCGCCAACCGGGCATACGCTACGAATGCTGCAACTGCCCGGCGCGTGGAGCGGTTATCTCGACAACAGCCAGCACGGTGCGTCCTGTCTCGGACCGTTGGCCGGGCTGGAAAAACAGCGCAGCCAGTATCGCGCCGCTGTAGACGCACTGGCGAATGCGGAACTGACGCGGATGGTGCTGGTCGCCAGAGCACAAACCGCAACGCTGAAAGAAGTATCGCGTACCTATGACGAACTGGCCGCCATCGGTCTGACGCAGCAGTATCTGGTCATTAACGGCCTGTTGCCTGAGCAGGAAACCGCACGCGATAAGCTGGCGCAGGCACTGTATCAGCGTGAACAACAGGCGCTGCAACATTTACCTGATAACCTGCGCGCATTGCCCTGCGATCGCCTGCCGTTAAAACCGTTCAATATGGTAGGGCTGGCGGCATTACGGGGTCTGTTGGACGACAGTTCAACTGGCTCCCCGGCGGAAGTCGGACATATCTCCCCCGTAGATCTTCCTTCATTGTCATCACTGATCGACGGATTCGCGTCGCAGGGACATGGCCTGATCATGCTGATGGGCAAAGGCGGCGTGGGGAAAACTACGCTGGCAGCGGCGATTGCCGTTGAACTGGCTCGTCGCGGCTATCCTGTTCACCTGTCCACATCCGATCCGGCGGCGCACCTGACTGACACGCTGGACGGCTCATTCGACGGTCTGAGCGTCAGCCGTATCGACCCGCAGGCTGAAACCGAGCGTTACCGGCAGCAGGTGATGGCTGAGCAGGGTAAAAACCTCGACGAACAGGGGCGTGCCGTTCTTGAAGAAGATCTGCGTTCTCCCTGTACGGAAGAAATTGCCGTGTTTCAGGCTTTTTCACGCATCATTCAGGAAGCGGGTAAGCAGTTTGTCGTTATGGATACAGCGCCAACCGGCCATACATTGCTACTGCTTGACGCCACCGGCGCTTACCACCGTGAGATTGCCCGACTGGCCGGGGAACACGGTCAGCCCGTACTGACACCCATGATGCGCCTGCAGGACAGCGAGCAGACGAAAGTTCTCATCGCCACGCTGGCGGAAACCACGCCGGTGCTGGAAGCCGCTCATTTGCAGGACGACCTGCGTCGCGCGGGGATTGAACCGTGGGGCTGGGTCATTAATAACAGCCTGATCAATACGCCGACTACATCGCCGCTGCTGCGCCAGCGTGCTGAACGTGAACGGTCGCAGATTGATGCCGTCTGTACCCACCATGCCCGACGCTGTGCGCTGGTGCCGCTACAGGCGGAAGAGCCTGTCGGCGTTGAGCGTTTACTACAACTGAGCACAACGGGAAAATAAACCCAAAGGAGTCTGCTATGTCCGCACAAACCCAGGCCGCTCCGGCCATGAACCTGTTTGAACGTTACCTGAGCGTCTGGGTTGCGCTCTGCATCGCCATCGGCATTTTGCTCGGGCAGGTAATGCCGGGCGTCTTTCGCGTTATCGGCGGTCTGGAGATCGCCCGCGTCAATTTGCCGGTCGGTCTGCTTATCTGGATAATGATTATTCCGATGCTGCTGCGCATTGATTTCGGGGCTTTGGGGCAGGTCAAAGCGCACTGGCGCGGGATCGGCGTAACGTTGTTTATCAACTGGCTGGTTAAACCATTCTCAATGGCGCTGCTCGGCTGGCTGTTTATCCGTTATTTATTTGCGCCGTGGCTGCCAGCCGATCAGCTTGACAGCTACATTGCCGGGCTTATTCTGCTGGCTGCCGCGCCCTGTACGGCAATGGTGTTTGTCTGGAGCCGACTCACCAACGGCGACCCTTATTTCACGCTGTCGCAGGTGGCGCTGAACGATGCCATCATGATTTTCGCCTTTGCGCCGATTGTTGGGCTGCTGCTCGGCTTGTCCTCAATCATCGTGCCGTGGGCCACCCTGTTAACCTCCGTGGTACTGTACATCGTTGTGCCGGTTATTCTGGCCCAGCTCTGGTGTAAGGCTCTGCTACGCAAGGGGCAAGCGGCATTCGATAATGCGCTGACGAAAATCGGCCCGTGGTCAATGGCGGCATTACTGGCAACGCTGGTGTTACTGTTTGCGTTTCAGGGCGAAGCCATTCTGCAACAGCCGCTGGTCATTGCCCTGCTGGCGGTGCCGATTCTGATTCAGGTGCTGTTTAACTCGGCACTGGCCTATGGGTTGAATCGACTGGTGGGCGAAAAGCACAATATTGCCTGTCCATCCAGCCTGATCGGCGCATCGAACTTCTTTGAACTGGCTGTCGCAGCGGCAATCAGCCTGTTTGGTTTTCATTCCGGTGCGGCGCTGGCGACCGTGGTTGGGGTGCTCATTGAGGTGCCGGTGATGCTGCTGGTTGTGCGAGTGGTGAATCGTTCGAAAGGGTGGTATGAGAGAGCTTAGCGGAGATATTATCCCTCTCTAATTATCCGTTCGCGGCAAACATTCAGGCAGTTTCTCAAGGGGCAGGGCCGGGTAATGCTGTGTTTCAGGCGGCGTGAACTCACCATCCAGATTTCGCGCAGGGTTCGACCTGATTAACTGTTTTTTCACCGCATAGGGGCCAAAAGCCAGCTTCTTCTCTTTCTCGTCAATGCGGTACTTCATGTACCAGAGTTTCGAGCCGTTGGGTTTGATCAGCAGGTAGAGTCCTGAACTATCGGTAATTTTGAAAGATTTCTCGGTGGGTTTGATCTTGCGGATAGCGGTATCGGTTAATGGCATCGGCGGGGGCTTCATTTTCTCAAAGAACCGTGAGGCCCCCGATTAAGTCCCCAAAAACTATGGGTGTCAAAAAACCCGGCAAACCTTATCAGGTCAACCGGGTAAAGATAACTTCTTGTTTTTTAAATGTCTCCGGACTCACCAGGATGTCCCGAAACTAAAATCTGGCTCCTCTGACTGGACTCGAACCAGTGACATACGGATTAACAGTCCGCCGTTCTACCGACTGAACTACAGAGGAATCGTGTGGGGTCGTATATTAGCGGCGGAAAAATTTTTGTCAAACCCCATTTAACCTCTTACAGATTCGATTGCGGGTTATCTCATCACTTTGTTGCATTTGCAGACATTTTTTCTGCAAAAAGCTTTGCAGCCTTACGATTTCTCGCTCATTATTGAAATGTGGTTTCAACTCTCTTCTTTAAGGTCCATTTTGAACGTCTCCACTGCCTTACGCCAGGCTGTCGTCCGTACGCCCTGGTATGCCAAACGCAAGAGCTACAAAGTGTTGTTCTGGCGTGAAATCACCCCACTTGCTATCCCTATTTTTCTGGAAAATACCTGTGTTTTGCTAATGGGCGTGCTCAGTACTTTTCTCGTCAGTTGGCTGGGCAAGGAAGCAATGGCGGGCGTGGGGCTTGCCGACAGTTTTAATATGGTAATTATGGCTTTTTTTGCGGCTATCGATCTTGGTACTACGGTGGTGGTCGCCTTTAGCCTCGGCAAGCGCGACAGGCGACGCGCAAGGGCGGCGGCGCGCCAGTCGCTGGTGATTATGACGCTATTTGCCGTTGTGCTGGCAGTGGTCATTCATTATTTCGGCAGTGAAATTATTAATATTGTCGCAGGCGAGGCGACGCCAGAAGTAAAGGGGCTGGCGTTAACGTACCTTGAACTGACGGTGCTGAGTTATCCGGCTGCGGCAATTGCGCTAATCGGTAGCGGCGCGCTGCGTGGGGCAGGGAATACGAAAATCCCGTTGATGATTAACGGCGGGATGAACATTCTCAATATTATCATCAGCAGTATCCTGATTTACGGGGCTTTCTCCTGGCAAGGGCTGGGTTTTGCCGGCGCGGGGCTGGGATTAACCATTTCGCGCTACATCGGCGCGGTAGCGATTATTTGGGTGCTGATGATTGGTTTTAATCCGGCGCTGCGCATTCCGCTGAAAAGCTATCTGAAGCCGCTGAATTTCGGCATTATCTGGGAAGTGATGGGTATCGGTATTCCGGCGAGCATTGAGTCAGTGCTGTTCAACGGTGGCAAGCTACTGACGCAAATGTTTGTCGCCGGAATGGGCACTAACGTTATTGCGGGTAACTTTATTGCCTTTTCCGTGGCGGCGCTTATCAACCTGCCGGGTAACGCCCTTGGTTCGGCGTCGACTATTATCACCGGTAAGCGTCTTGGTACCGGACAAATTGGTCAGGCAGAGCGTCAACTGCGCCATGTATTCTGGATGTCGACTATCGTACTTACGGCAATCGCCTGGGGGACAGCGCCGTTCGCGGGTCTGTTTGCCTCATTTTATACCCAGGAGCAGGACGTAAAAGAGGTAGTGAAAGTTCTGCTCTGGCTTAATGCTGCCTTTATGCCAATTTGGGCGGCCGCGTGGGTGCTGCCGTCGGGTTTTAAAGGCGCGCGCGATGTGCGATTTGCGATGTGGGTATCGATGCTGGGGATGTGGGGCTGTCGCGTTGTGGCAGGGTATACGCTTGGTATTGTGCTGGGTATGGGGGTTGTAGGGGTTTGGCTGGGGATGTTTCTTGACTGGGCCGTGCGCGGCGCACTGTTTTACTGGCGTCTGGTAAGCGGGCGCTGGCTGTGGAGGTACCCGCGCGTAAAGAGGGAGTAAGCGCTTTTTGCTGTGAAAATCATCAGGAAACGGTGAATTTTAACCGAAGTGTGGAATAAAGCAGCAAACGAACTTTTTTTGTGAAAACAGGCTTTGACAAGCCAGGGGCACCTCGTTAATATTCGCCCCGTTCACACGATTCCTCTGTAGTTCAGTCGGTAGAACGGCGGACTGTTAATCCGTATGTCACTGGTTCGAGTCCAGTCAGAGGAGCCAGATTTTAGTTTCGGGACATCCCAGCGAGTCCGGAGACGTTTAGAAAACAAGACATTATCTTGACCCGGTTGACCTGAGAAGGTTTACCGGGTTTTTTGACATCCATGGTTTTTGGGGGCTTAATCGGAGGCTTCACGGTTCGTTGGAAAAATGGAGCCCCCACGTATGGCATTAACCGATACCGCTATCCGCAAGATCAAGCCCGTATCAGTATGCTGACATATAGATGTGTTCGGTTCAAACGGAGCGATCACACAAGCTTGCGAGGTGATGCCCCTGGTGGGAATCGCGACCGTCTCTTTCATCTGATTTCAGATATTTCCCGTGATCTTGATCCGTTCTTTCCCAAAAGATTGATTTCTTTCATTCGAAACAAGGCTGTACAATAAGTAAACCAAAATAGCAACTATAGAGTTTCTAATGGATACAGTAGAAGAACTAAATGGAACATACTTCTATGCAGGAAAATCCAATCTGACTGCTGCCGAACTTCTGTTTATGATTTTTTGTGAGAATACCGCAAGCCAGTTTGGGATTGGTGTTGCAGATTTCGGGGCCGTTGTTGCTCTGCTATCAGGTCGTAATAATCTCTGGACAAGGGCGAAACCCGCTGGAGCGACTAAAGGCACATCATACGCGTCCAGGACTGCACGTGCAGTGTTTAAAAAGTCAAAATTTCCCTTTGGAATATCCCTTCCGACATGGTTAGGCGGTTACACCCCATGGACAGCCAGACGTGTTATGGTTCGTAACATTGCGCCGTTTGTTGGACGTTCCATTCCTTTGATCGGGGAAATTATCCTTGCCGCAGATGTGTCACAAATAACATATCGCACTATACGCGACTACAATACCATTGCTCGGGGCAATGATAAGTTATGGTAGACAATATTGAACAGCAAGTTTACGAGCTTGTACGGCCTTATGCTGGCACATATCTTTTCAACATTAAGCAAGTGGAATTAACACCAGAGATTGACCTTGATACTGATCTGAGCATTGATGAACTTGAAGCCGAAGATCTCATGAATAAATTCTTCGAGAAACTCAATGTCGAGCGAGGTAACTTCAGAATAGAAACCTATTTTCCTAATCACCCTTTTTCATGGCATCCGTTCAAGAAAACGGAGCCTGTACCCGTCCCAGATTTCACTATCAGCATGCTGATCGAGTCAGCAAAAGCCGGGAAATGGTTATATGACTAATTGTAATGAACTTAACAAATGGCTGTACCAGTACCCTTCTTTTTGCGCGATGATGGTGGCGCTAAGATAGTTCTCTTTTCTTTTTAAAGGGTTCATGTTTACTGCCGCCACCCTTACGCTAACCCCTTTAGTTTCCTCCTTTGCTGTCATACTATCGAATGACGTGCCTCACCTGTGAACGCTAAGGAGAATAATATGGAAAATAAAGGCACAAACCTGACGCCCGAGCAGGCGCTGGATCGCCTGGAGGAGCTGTACGAGCAGTCGGTTAACGCGCTCCGTGAAGCCATCGCTGACTATGTTGATAACGGTACGCTGCCCGATCCCCACGCCAGGCTTAACGGACTGTTTGTTTATCCTTCGCTGTCTGTAAGCTGGGATGGCGCGACACCGAACCCGCCTAAAACACGCGCTTTTGGACGCTTTACTCATCCTGGCTGTTATACCACTACCGTTACGCGGCCTGCGCTATTTCGCGCTTATCTTCTGGAACAGCTTAACCTCGTTTACCATGATTATGGCGCGCATATTGCGGTGGAGGCCTCGCACCATGAGATCCCGTATCCTTACGTGATCGATGGCTCGGCTCTGACGCTGGATCGTTCTATGAGCGCTGGGCTAACGCGCCATTTTCCTACCACAGAACTGGCGCAGATTGGCGATGAGACAGCAGACGGTCTGTTCCACCCCGGCGAATTCTATCCGTTATCGCACTTCGACGCGCGTCGTGTTGACTTCTCGTTGGCCCGGTTACGGCACTATACCGGTACGCCGGTTGAACATTTTCAGCCCTTCGTTTTGTTTACCAACTACACCCGCTATGTCGATGAGTTTGTGCGCTGGGGATGCAGCCAAATTCTTGATCCTGACAGTCCCTATGTCGCGCTTTCCTGTGCTGGCGGAATTTGGATCACGGCAGAAACGGAAGCGCCGGAAGAGGCTATTTCCGATCTGGCCTGGAAGAAGCATCAGATGCCCGCCTGGCACCTGGTAACGGCAGATGGGCAGGGGATTACGCTGGTAAATATCGGTGTCGGCCCTTCAAATGCTAAAACGATTTGCGACCATTTGGCCGTGTTGCGGCCTGACGTCTGGCTTATGATTGGGCACTGTGGAGGGTTACGAGAAAGTCAGGCGATTGGCGATTATGTGCTGGCCCATGCCTACTTACGCGATGATCATGTGCTGGATGCCGTTCTGCCGCCTGATATTCCTATTCCAAGCATTGCGGAAGTACAGCGTGCGCTGTACGACGCTACCAAAGCGGTTAGCGGAATGCCCGGTGAAGAGGTGAAACAGCGACTGCGCACGGGAACGGTCGTCACCACGGATGATCGTAACTGGGAGCTTCGTTATTCCGCATCGGCGCTGCGATTCAACCTTAGCCGCGCGGTCGCGATTGATATGGAGAGCGCGACGATTGCAGCCCAGGGCTATCGCTTCCGCGTGCCTTACGGCACGCTGCTTTGTGTTTCTGACAAACCTTTACACGGTGAAATTAAACTGCCCGGGCAGGCAAACCGGTTTTATGAGGGGGCTATTTCAGAACATTTGCAAATTGGTATTCGTGCTATTGATTTACTACGCGCAGAAGGTGATCGTTTGCACTCACGTAAATTACGCACGTTTAATGAGCCACCGTTTCGCTAACGAAATGAGCTGTCGCCTGCTGTTGGACAGGAGTGGAAGAGGCGTATTTATGTGATATGAAAAGTGGCCGAATGAAGCCTTAGCGGGAGGCGATTTTGCATCCCTCTAAGGCCTTATTGTGCCGCGAGTTTCATCACCATCGCCGGATACCTGCCGCCGATAATCGCGTCTACGCCAGGAAACGCGCCGGAAGGCGAAAACATTGCGTCGCACTTCACGCTCCTTGAGCGCCTGACCCACAAGCCCGGATTAACAAGCAGATACCGACCGTGAGAAGCGGTCAGCTTAAAGGAGTGTCAGAAGGCTTGATACTGAGGATTTTCGCGTTGGACAGGGATATAGGGTGGTCACGTCATTATCGAACTCATAGCGCCACGAGTGGCGCGGAAAGACTTCATCATCATAGTGGCGCACGTCGGTAAAGCGCACCAGCCGGTGCTCGCCGTTCCATTCAAATCGGTGCTCCCGGCACTGCGCCTTGCCCCAGCGGTCAGCGATGGGATTGCCGAACTCGTCGTACTCATAGTGGTGGTCTGCCCTGTAGCAGCAGGCGGTCGCCTTTGACTTTCGCCTGATGCTCGCCACCTTCGGGCGGCATGTTCATGCCCGGCAGGTTGTCGTCGTCGTCAAAGCTGAACTCCTCGTGCAGAGCGTTCCAGCGCGGGTCTTCCGGCAGGCGGTGTTGGGTCAACATTAATATCTTGCGGTAATCTCTGTGGGTTTGGATTCGAATTTACGTTAGTGCGTGTGACCGGTAAATCCCGCGACGATCTGCAGGCAGCGATGGCGCTGGTGCGCGGCGGCAATCTGGGCCACCCGTTCCAGTTCAAAAACTTCCGCGATTGATTTTTCCCGCCCGCCGCCTTCCCGCATGTGAGAAAGGTGGCCGGGCGGGTAAATCGATTAAGGCGTGGCTTTTTTAATCTCTGCGGCCTTGTTATACAACGCCTGAATCAGCGCCTGCTGCTCCGCTCCCGGTATGATACCCAATCTGTGAAAAATATTCCCAATCTGATAAAGCTGCTGATTACCGGTGTCGTCCTGGCGGGTAATCGACGCCTGCGTGGTTAATTTTTTCAGCGTAAAGGTAATATGTTCCTGACACTCGGGCGTGTTTTCAGCACAAATCTGGCGTAACAGCATCAGATTTTTATTATCGACCCTATCTGCGTTAATCATCAATTCCCTTGCCTGACTCCACTGTTTTGCATTCATGTAGTGGTCGATCATCGCCTCCTCTTCGAGAGAGGGAACGTGCTGGTGTAACACCCGTTTGGCATTCACCGTGTCGTTGCCATAGCCGTAAAGCTCCGCAAGTCTTTGAAAGGAACGCGACATATCTTCATCAGGCCAGGCTTTTGCCTGGCTGAGGTAAATCGCCTCGGCGCTGACGGCTAATTTTTGCGCTGCCTCAGGATGACCAATTTCTTTGAGTACTTCACCCATTTCATTTGTTGCATCTTCCCATTCGGCGAACGTCAGGGTTTGCGCCTCGGCGGAGAGGGTTGCGATATGCTTTTCCGCCACAGCATTCTGCTTATGCTGAAAGAGATTCTTCAGCGCTTTGATTTTGTACTCGTAGCAATACCTGTCGTCGTAGCAGGTATATTCCGGCGCGCTCATCAGCAAATCGATACGCTTATTCATCAGCGCAACATCACCAAGCTTGCTTAATAAATCAATCAGCTCCATTTCAATGCGCGGCGAAGGGGCAAAATTGAATATTTTATCGACCTGCGTCACATAGGTTGAAAGCGTCTCCTGATAATTCTGTGTCAGCTCGTTTTTCTTATAAAAAGAGAGCAATCCCGGTAATGAATACTGGAAATAGCTTCCTTTATTGCCGGTTGCTTTGCGCAATCTCGCAGACAACGCCATCGCCTTCTCTTTATTACCCGTGGCGTAATAGATCTCCATCAGGTCGAGATACTCCTGATAACGGTAGGCTTCAGCACTCGGTTGTTGAGCAATAGCCGTATCAAACATTTTCAGCGCGCTATCTGCGTAAACCAACGCCTTTGCGGTGTCGCCCTTGGCGTGGTACTGCTTCGCAATAATAAGCAGCATTTTTAGCTGAGTATAAGGAACAACAATTTTATCAGCGTAATTTTCATTATAAATAGCGGCGGTTTTATCAGGCTCTGAGTGCCAGGATTCTAAAACCGTGGCTAAATAAAAATTCCTCGCGTCGGCATTTTTGCTAAGAAGGGCTAAGGCTTTTTCAGGCTGTTTGCGATTAACCCAGCCATCAACGTAGCTCTCGTAGGCGGTAATGCTCGACGGTTTATCGAGACCAATTTTGGACAGAAAAACCATCGCGGCATCCGGGCTATTATTTTCAGCGATCCACGAGGCCTCATGGTTTAGCGAAAACTTCGCATCATTCGACTGTGTGTCCAGCTTTTTCAGTAATGCATCCGCACGGCTCATCGGGCCGTACATAAACAGTTCCCTGTGTAATTCAAACCAGGCTGCCTGCGATTTAAAAGTGGTGTTTTCATTTAAAGGGACGGCATTTTGCAGTTTCTGTTCGACAACTGACCAGACATCAGGCGATTGCTGACTTTGTGCAACGCTCTGATAAGAGTAAAAAACCGTGGCGGCTGTGAGTAATGTGGCGAATTTAAATTTCATAGCAACGTGTATCCTTTCAGTTCCGTTTGAATAGCCTCTTTACAGCAAAGTCATATTTACTTAGTT
Organism: Salmonella sp. SAL04214; assembly: GCF_046550615.1. Taxonomy (NCBI): domain Bacteria; kingdom Pseudomonadati; phylum Pseudomonadota; class Gammaproteobacteria; order Enterobacterales; family Enterobacteriaceae; genus Salmonella; species Salmonella sp. SAL04214. Next base: position 89,285 of record NZ_JBGDXT010000005.1, on the reverse strand, counting down.
TGAGGCGTTAATTCCTTTAAGGCTGCCAGTGCAGGTTTGACGCCGCCTTTTACCGCCGCTGTAAGATGAAGTTTGGCTTTGTTGAGGTCTTTCTCAACGCCATCACCATTCCTGTACATGAGTCCAAGGTTATAGTGCGCCTGAGCATTTCCCTGGTCAGCGGATTTTTTAATCCACTTATAGGCTTCCGGCAGGTTTTTCGGCATTCCTTCGCCGATAAGATTTAAATATCCCACTTCTAACTGCGCATCACTTTCGCCAAGCTCTGCCGCTTTGAATAAATAGGAGAGATATTTTTTGCTGTCTTGCGTTACGCCATCACCGTCGTTGTACGCATAGGCCAAAAAGAGAAGCGCGCCGGGATGATTTTGCTCTGCGGACTGAGTTAACCATTTCATCGCCGCATCGTAGTTTGTGCATTCAAACTCATACTTACCTAAATGATATTGCGCAGTGCTGTCACCCTGCTTTGCCTTATTGGTGACGTCAGTCGGCGCATATAGCTCTGAAAGCTCTTCATCGTTGTGGTAACAACGGATGTATTTTAGGCCGTCTTCATCATAGGCTTCTTCTGTACCTTCCTTGTCGCCATCGACATAGGGCAGCGCACTTAAGACCTTACCCGTACGATCGTTAAACTCTCTTTTCAGGCCGTTTCTTTCATCATTAGCAAACATAACCTCTTCAACAAGTTTGCCGGTACGTTCGCTCCAGCGGCGATCGGCTCCCTGCTTTTTATCGTCTTTATATTCGGTGGTATAGGTGAGTTTGCCCTGTTCATTCCAGTGCTTAGCGTCCCCATTTAGCATACCGTTTTTATAGGGATAGACTGATTCGCGGTGACCATTTTCGTACCACTTTTCGGAATCCCCGTCTAACACATCATGTTTATACATTTTGGATGAGGCAGGCTTTCCGTTGCTGAACCATTCTTTGACCGCACCATGTTTACGGCCTTCACTATCAAAAGAGGATTCTTCTTTGGGATGCCCATTTCCATACCAGCTCTGAGCAGAAAGCTGTTTGCCATTTTTATAGGTCGCTTTAGAAAGGAGTTTGCTCTCTTCACTGTATTGTTCGAACGTTCCGTCGTTTTCACCTTGGTTATTTCTGTGGTAAACACCACGAATTTTACCGGTAGAATAATATTCCGTACTGGTGCCGACAATGGTGCCTTTACTGTATGAATATTTCCCCTTTATTTTCCCATCAGGGAAATATTCAAATGCCGGGCCTTCCAGTTTCTGATTTAAATAGCTGTGTTTTTGTTTTAAAACGCCGTTATCATAAAAATGTGGGCATTCGCCATCTTTAATTTTACCTTGGGCAAAGTAACGTTTACTTTCAACGGCTCCGTTTTCATGGTATACGATGTATTCCCCTTCGGGTTGACCATCTTTAAACGTCAGCGTTTCCGCTATTTTGTCTTTTTCATCAAAGTAAGTTTCAGCTTTTCCGTCACGCTTATTTTGCGCATTATAATGATAAATACTTTTGAGATTGCCGCTTTCATAGAAAGATTTAAATACAGAAACACGTTGTCGGTTAGCGAAGTTTTCTTCGTTGGTATAGCCTTCAAAGGCTATCTGTTTACTCTGCATCGCCTCCCCTGTTTCTTCTGAGGATTCCAGATACCAGCCGGTGACTTTCCATAATTTTTTCTCTTTGTCATAGGGGAGGGGCATATGGACTACTGTTGTTGCCTGACGTTTAACCGTCGGTTGCAGTTCATCATCCAGCCACAAGTCAGACGATCTTTTCATGTATTCGGCACCGCACAGCGCTTCGGTACATAGCTCGATTCCAGTCAGCATGGGCGTGCCGCCAGCATCGCACTGATCGACCGTCAGGTAAAAATAACGGTCATCGAGAATAGCCGGTCTTAAACTGCGTATTTTATTAATATATTCTTCTGTCGTCAGTCCCATTGATTCTGCGCGCGCAGAAAGGGTATTAGTATTACAGGGTGTTTTATCTTTAAAATAATAACGGTCGGCGAGTAAAAGTTTCAGGTCACTGCTAATGGCGGTTTTATTAAAATCGATATTTTCAATTTGGGCGATGAAATTAACGGGTTTGGATTCTGTACTGGGGGATTGTTTTGCACATATATTCGCGCAATATAATGAAACTATAATTGTTATGAATATTTTCTTCAAGATGTTCTCCTTGTATGAATAATAACTCCCTGAAACTTATTTCATGCTATAGAAACAAAGAGTTAATGTAAAGGATGCGAGGAGCATATTCTGGCAGGAGAGAGTTTGCTTCAGTTACCAGTAAGAATAATTTAAGTATTATGAGCGCGTTGTTTTTAATTTGATAATAACGCGCTGATGATTATTAACGATTATATACCCAATAAACCTCAAGATGCGGGAGTGAGCACCTGAAAGTGATCTTTAATTCGGGATGTCAGTGAGTCCGCTATATCCGGCAGCGTCTGGTTAAAAAAGACAGATATTGCGTCCCTGAACTCTCGCGTACTGCTGAAGTAGCGATTATTCCGGGCATGTTCGTTCATTAATTTCCACATTCGTTCTATCGGATTCAGGTTTGGACTGTAAGGGGGAAGGTAATGCAGCCTGATATTTACCACCTCCGCCCAGTCTTTCACTAACTGTGAACTGTGGTAACCTGCTCCATCCGCTGCTCGCTCTTAGCCAACTGTCAAATTTGCCCATACACCTGCGCCACATACCGCGCACGTCCATCACCATGCCCCAGATCCATCGCCACAATTGCCAGCGCTTCTTTCCTGTTGAACCCCTGCGCCAGATAGTGACTAATGGCATCCTGCGCCCACGCATAACGCAGGGAATGCGGAGAATATGCGCCAGTCAGACCAATACGCGCCGCCTGGTTGTGCCAGTAGTCCATCGCGCTTTTCAGATCCGGTTTGTCGATCAGTCGGCCATGACGGCTTTCTGCAATAGCCAGCGCATTATCCAGCGCTTTTCTGACAGCTATAGTATCCAGAATAACCGTTTCGTGGGCCGCCCGCCTTTGGTGCCGAACACCACGGTTAAGCGCGTATCGCTGCGTTCAATGGCCTGTTTCCACGTTTTCAGCGATTGCACGCTCTGCACCGCTTCCTGTGAACGTAAGCCCATCAGCCTCGCCAGTTCCAGCGCCGCCGCCAGTCCCGGATCTTTCATGCGGGCCGTCTCCAGCACATGATGATAATGTTCCGGCGTGATCGCCTGTCGCGTCCCGCTGCGCGATGCACCAGCCAGCCCCAGCGATTTATTAGTCAGCCACTCATGCTCTGCAACCTGTTTACGCCCGGCCTGTTGCAGAACAGCGCGCAGCGAGGCCATTTCATTTTGCAGCGTGCGTTTGCCGATCCCCTGCGCCAACCTTTCATGAATATAGCTTTCAATGTAGCGCACCTTAATCTGCGCAACCCGCTGGATATGGACGTTCAAAACCCGTAAGTGGTGATCGAAACGCTGCACGATATGAATGCGATCGTTCACCGTTTTATGGCTACCGCCACAGTGCTTTGCCAGTGCCTTCATTTCACCACCTAACTTGCCCATACACTTCTCCTGTGATTTTGAGAACACAAACAGTCTCCGGCGTATGCTTTTTGGCTGCGCCAGAACGATACCTTTACGCCGGAGTGGCAGTTTGTTGAGGTATAGGGAGTTTCAGACTGTACGCGGTACAGGCTGCCTGCGTGAGCAGGAATTCTCCGGGGCATCATGCCCCCCCTCGGTATCGATCTTTTTCTCTTCTTTCTTGCTGACAGCGGCCCCAAAAAGGCGTGTCAGATTCGGGAATGAACGCCGGAACCCCGAAAACAGGGGCATGGCGCGGTGTAGTGGTTGTGCGTCACTTTGTCGCTTTGCGCGACGAAAGCGACGCACTGGTCGAGTGCAGTACGCGAAAGATCGCAGACTCTGGTGTTGTTTTACGGTCACGCGGCAGCAAAGCCGGACGTCTTTGCAGGTCGCAGACCGTAAAGTAAAAGGCGTTGATGTGGTAACGGGTGCCGGGTGGAATCGCTTCCGTCACGGTGCAGCATTGACCAGAGATCTGGCGCAGATACCATCGAGATACTCTTTCAGTTCTTTGGTACCGAACGTGTCGATAGCCCGCTGAGCTGCGCCGAGATTAGACGCCAGCTTGTCACCGCCAATGTCTTTATCGGCTTTAACTGCCGCAGCCCAGTCTTCTGTTTGCTTCTGCCATGACTCCGCTTGCTGTTGTTGCACTCCCGCCAGCACTTTCGGATAGACGTCCACCAGCTTCTGCGCCTGCTCTTGCGTCAGGTTCAGTTCACGCGCCACTGGTTCGAACTGCGCCAGCGCGCTGGTATCGAGTTCCTGACCTTCAGGGGCGGTGAACGCGTATTTCTCCGGCGCGCCGGGCGGCGTTTCTTCTTTCGGTGGAGTGGGCTTATTGGGATCGGCGGGTGGGTCGTGTGGTTTTTCAGAAGCGGGACCATCTGGCGGTGGATCGGCGGGTGGATTTTCTGACGGTTTTCCTGTACCCGGATCGGTCTGCGTGCCGCCAGCGGTATCGGTTAATGCCATGGGAGGGGGGCTCCATTTACTCAACGAACCGTGAGGCCCCGATTAAGCCCAAAAACTATGGATGTCAAAAAAACCGGCAAACCTTATCAGATCAACCGGGTAAAGATAACTTCTTGTTTTTTAAACGTCTCCGGACTCGCCAGGATGTCCCGAAACTAAAATTTGGCTCCTCTGACTGGACTCGAACCAGTGACATACGGATTAACAGTCCGCCGTTCTACCGACTGAACTACAGAGGAATCGTGTGAACGGGGCGCATAGTAACGATGTGCGATCGGCTTGTCAAAGGGGGAAATAAGATTGCGCGTTTGTTTGCTGACAAAAACAACAAAACGTTGAAGTTTTGATCTAATCCCTGCTTTGCCCCGGCATGGCGCAACTTTGTCTGTAATTGCACAAGTCAAATGCTGTGACCTTACCGCAATGGCTATGTACCAGCGTCTGATGAAACGTGAAAAACTGGCAGGCACTTGGCAAATAATTCTGAGACATAACGCCGTAGAGATTAAGGGCAGGGAGTAGAATGAACTTTAGACGTGAAATATTTTGTGAAAATGGTTGATACAGGCAGTCTGACGCCGGTAGCGGAAATGGCAGATAAATTTCTGGTGCAGGCGAAAAGATTTCCGTCAATATCATAGGCAGAATTATGGCGCATCAGCTTTTGGCGACGACACGGGACGAGCGGGTTTTATCGCGCTTTTCCTGAAGGATTTTTTCATCAGCCTGTTTTTTGCGTTCGGGTCAATCCCCTGAGCCAGCAGCCTTTTGGCCTCGTCACGGCGTTGTCTGACATCAGCAAGCGATATAGCAAGGTAAACCCCAATAGAAAACACCTTCTGTTTGCCATCGAAGCGATAGCCTGACTGCCAGTATTTTGAATCGATAGAGGCCAAACCCGTCAGCGAGCTTGACGGCCTTTTCCGCTGGTCTGGCATTTTTTACTTTAGTATCAGTCAGTGACATGACGGTTCCCTCCGCGTGCTGGTAAAACGCAAATCGAACCAGCTTTACCAGCAAAAGGGTATGGCTGCGAGTGGTTTTCAGTGAACGAGAGTGAACCTGAAGAAAGGGATAATCGATTGATATAAATGCAGAAAGCAGACGTCAGTGAACGTCTGCTTTCCTTAATTTGGCTCCTCTGACTGGACTCGAACCAGTGACATACGGATTAACAGTCCGCCGTTCTACCGACTGAACTACAGAGGAATTGTTTCAACGAGGCGCATAATACTGGGCCCGCTATAACGTGTCAACAGTAAAATTAACGCGCCAATTCAATTGGTTAATTAACCCACAAAGTGAGGAATTAATGTTCGGATTCCTCGCCGTAGTCGCCTTCGTCAGCGCTTACCCGTAAGCGCTGAGAAGGATCCTGGCGATAGAACTGGCAAAAACGCTGCCATAGCGCCGGGAAACGTGGAGCAAACAGTTCTGGCGCGCTGAAAAAATACTCTGACAACACGGCAAAACATTCTGCAGGGTCGGTGGCGGCATAGGCATCTATACTGGCAGCGCTTTCGCCAACAAGATCGATTTCATCCTGAATATTATTCATTGCCGCGTGGAGATCGTGTTCCCAGCCAGCCACATCGCGCAACGGGATGAAAGGGATGCCGCTGGCGCGATCGCCATTACGCATATCCAGTTTGTGCGCGACTTCATGAATAATGAGGTTGAAACCCGAAGCATCGAACGAGTCCTGGATATCCAGCCAGTTCAGAATGATGGGCCCTTGTTGCCAGCTTTGCCCCGACTGTACGACACGCTGGCTGTGCACCAGACCTATGTCATCTTCCCATTCATCATCTACCACAAAGGGCGCGGGATAAATGAGCACTTCATGAAAACCATCAAGCCACTCAATACCGAGCTCCAGGATCGGTAAGCAAAAAATTAACGCAATACGTGCACTTTTTAACGAGTCGAGCTCAAATCCCTGTAGCGCTACCAGTCTTTTCTGCTGCAAAAAACGTTCGGCTAGCGCAATAAGCCGAGCCTGTTCTTGCGCGGTGAGGTTTACCAGAAGAGGTATAGCTAGCGCATCATCCCACGGCCAGTCTTCGTTCTGGGTTATTTCTTGTGCTTTCCAGGGCCACTTAATCATCGTTTTGCTCGTAAACTCGTCACTTGAACAAAATTACCCGAATAGGGTCTGTTAAAATGCCAAATTACCTGGCATCATTGCAATATACGGAGAGATGCCGGAGCGGCTGAACGGACCGGTCTCGAAAACCGGAGTAGGGGCAACTCTACCGGGGGTTCAAATCCCCCTCTCTCCGCCAATCATTCAACAAAATCAATCACTGACAAAGCGTTTTTGATTTCGTCATACATAAATCCCTGCATTAAAATTTCTTTCACTCGCTCGATTTTTCTTACTACTGATGCTGTTTTTTACCATTTTGCTGCGCGTCGGGCATCCACTTTTATCTTCTTTAGCTCACAAGCTCACACTCTTTTGCAACGCCCATCTCACATCTCTGGTGACAAAACAGTTTAACTGCCGTTGCTTCACACGGATCTTGTAAGGGTATCTTAAAGGAAATGGATTGCTGGAGGATGGAGGAAAAGAGGCGAAATGATTTTCAGTGGTGATACCGCCTCCCCTGGACATGAGCTTGCCAGAACCTACGCGGTAAATCCTACGACACGAAGCCACGCGCAATTTTATGCGAAAACGCTGGCAATAGCCTTGCTGACTGATGCAAGCTATCTAAAATCGCTTGAAGATGACATCATGCAAAACAATCGCTTAAAAGACTCACCTGTTGATAAGCATGTTGAGGACGAAAAGAAGAAGAAAAATGCAGCCAGGTAAAAAGGGTTACGTTCGCCGTAAGCGAACGTGATCGCATCCAGCCTTAACGAACCTTTTTCCGTTCATCTCCCTTCATGTTTTTCAAAAAACCCTTTTATGAATGCCCCTAAAACGTCATACGCGAATTCGCTATTATTGTTCCCGTCGCGACAACATAGAGATTACGTAAAAAACAGAGGGCAGATATTGAAAAATATTGGAAATAACGTAAAACGATTTGTCCGTGTTTTTTATCTGTCATTTAAACTTACAGAAATGGCTGTACTGCTATCAGTATAAAGATAATTTCAGTTGTCCAGATAAATCATTTTTAAAACTATTTGTATTAACAGAGTTTATTCATTTGTTGAATGGATGCGTGCTCGTTTGGTCTTGTCATCTTGACGCTTTGAGATCACATATTCTATTCTATCATAGACAGCAGGTGAAATTAGCTGCTGGGATCGATTTTTGATTAATAAAATACTGGATGGAACCACGATGCAATTACCAGAACAGGATGAGTTTTTTGATTTTTTTGCTGCCAATGATGATGAACAAGCCTCTTTAAGGCGTAAGTTTTTTTTGGAGAAACATAAAGAGCCGTGGCTGTCTGAGTCTGCATTAGAGGACTACCAGGCGCTGTTTATGAGTATCTACGGAATTAATATTGACTGGAAAGAGGGAACTTTTAGCCTGCTTGAGGCACTTTCAGATAATCAGAAAGAGAAGCCTGTCACGGTCAAATTCGATTATGACAGTGAGATTGAAACAGCAACGATAAATTTGGTTGATGCGCAGTATATGTTTCATCACTACCCAATGGGAAGTGATGGTTTTGATACAGAACTGGTGCGCATTGAGCATATATTGGCTAATAATGGATATACTTTGCGGGTATATCAGAACAGCATTTTTAGTGATACATTATCGTTCTTACTCATTCCGTCAGATGAGTGGAAACGTGTTGAACAGCATTATAGTCCAGAGCATATTTCTGCATACTTCGTTCCGTATGGAAAACAACTTGTTATTCCTGAGGTTGCTGCTCCAGTCGTAAATTATGTGCCATCCGTTAAACAAGAGGCATCAAATGTCCCTGCGTTGTTTAATGCTCGGGGTATCCGTGTTTATTTTTTAAGTATAATGCTAATCGCATTTGCAATTTATATTTTGTGGAATATCCTGACGAAAATAGAACCTTTATCATCAGGCCAACCTGCTGGCTGTGAAAATGTACAAAATTTATACTCAAAATTACGTCCAGAAGTAGCCGAGCCATTAAAAGAAAAAATGCGTAAGAGTTTGGGCTGTAAATGATAAATTTTCAGTTTAAGAAAATTACACTAATGGATAGCTAATAGAGATATATTTAATTTGATATTGTGTTATCGAAATAGTAATAACAGAATATATACATATTTTTGTGGTGGTGGATGAAGCGATTTTTATCTTATTTGTACAGGAAAAGAAAAAGAGTTTTTTAGCTACCATGACTCTTATTAATTTTGTTGCCGCAAATCAAAAAAACTACGCTTTTAATTTGTTGTCAGTGTTTATCATGGTGTTCTGGTCAGTTATCCTTATTTCCAATATGCAAACTGATATTAATCATAATGAAAAATAAAACTATTTTTTGTGTCTGTTATATTTTTAGTAAATTCATGAAGCTCGCTGTACTCCATCGGGATTCACAGTGATGTCACTCGCGGCGACTTAACGCCGTCGTCCTCGGTCATCGTCGCCCCCGGCCTGTTGCCCGAAATGTTCCCCTGTAGACATGGGCGCTGGGCAGAAGATTAATTGCTGTGAGGGAAACGCGCTGGCGCGTGGCGATAACTTACGCTGCGGGACTGTCGACGCTGTACAGAAAATCTGGCCTCCAGGCTGGCTTAAATATGCGCACATGACAATACAACCGGAAAATTTACAAAACCCATAATTTGAACTGAGAGAGAAACTTACAAACGAAGCGACGAAGATTTAAACAGCCGTAGCGACTCCGGTATCTTGCGCGCATGTTCAAATAATACTACTGTATATAAAAACAGTATTCGAGGTATGGATTATGGAATTTTTCAGACCTACAGAGTTGCGCGAAATTATTCCTCTCCCATTTTTCAGTTACTTAGTGCCGTGTGGATTCCCCAGCCCCGCAGCGGACTACATTGAGCAGCGTATCGATCTTAATGAGTTGCTCGTTTCTCATCCCAGCTCAACATATTTTGTCAAAGCCACGGGTGATTCAATGATTGAAGCAGGCATCAGCGACGGCGACCTGCTGGTGGTGGATAGCTCACGGAACGCTGACCACGGTGACATTGTAATTGCGGCAATTGAAGGAGAGTTCACCGTAAAACGGTTGCAGTTGCGCCCGACAGTGCAGCTAATCCCCATGAACGGCGCCTATCGACCTATACCTGTCGGCAGTGAAGACACGCTCGACATATTCGGGGTGGTGACCTTTATCATTAAAGCGGTCAGTTGATTATGTTCGCGCTCTGCGATGTTAATAGCTTTTACGCCTCCTGCGAAACGGTCTTTCGTCCTGATTTATGTGGCCGACCGGTGGTGGTGTTATCAAACAATGATGGCTGCGTTATCGCGTGTAGCGCCGAGGCGAAACAGCTCGGTATCGCACCAGGTGAGCCATTCTTCAAACAGAAAGAACGCTTCCGGCGATCCGGTGTTGTTTGCTTCAGCAGTAATTACGAGCTTTACGCTGATATGTCGAACCGGGTAATGACCACACTCGAGGAGATGGCGCCGCGGGTAGAAATTTACAGCATTGATGAGGCTTTTTGTGATCTGACGGGAGTACGAAACTGCCGGGATCTGACAGATTTCGGGCGCGAGATAAGAGCGACGGTCCTGAAGCGCACGCACCTGACTGTCGGTGTAGGCATTGCCCAGACGAAAACCCTTGCCAAGCTGGCTAACCATGCTGCGAAAAAGTGGCAGCGCCAGACCGGCGGGGTGGTTGACCTGTCGAACATCGATCGCCAGCGTCGGCTGCTGGCCCTGATACCCGTAGAGGATGTCTGGGGTGTCGGCAGACGCATCAGTAAGAAGCTCAATGCCCTGGGCATCAAGACTGCTCTCGATCTCTCTGAACAAAGTACCTGGATCATCAGGAAACACTTCAATGTCGTGCTGGAGCGTACCGTGAGAGAGCTTCGCGGAGAGCCATGTCTGGAGCTTGAAGAGTTTGCGCCGGCAAAGCAGGAAATCGTTTGTAGCCGCTCTTTCGGCGAGCGGGTCACAAACTATGAGGAAATGCGCCAGGCTGTTTACAGCTACGCTGCGCGCGCGGCAGAAAAACTCCGTGGTGAGCACCAGTACTGCCGTTTCATCTCAACATTCGTCAAAACATCCCCCTTTGCCCTGAACGAGCCCTACTACGGTAACAGCGCTGCGGTGACGCTTCTCACCCCCACGCAGGATTCACGCGACATCATCAATGCGGCTGTGAAATGCCTGGATAAAATCTGGCGCGACGGCCATTGCTACCAGAAAGCGGGGGTGATGCTGGGTGACTTCTTCAGTCAGGGCGTAGCGCAACTCAACCTTTTCGACGATAACGCGCCGCGCGCCGGTAGTGAGAAGCTGATGGAAGTACTGGACCATCTTAACGCAAAAGACGGGAAGGGGACACTGTACTTCGCCGGGCAGGGGATGTCGCAACAGTGGGCTATGAAGCGAGAAATGCTTTCGCCTCGGTACACCACAAGATACTCTGATCTACTGCGTGTTAAGTAACTTGTGCGATCAATGCCTGAGATGGTTGCCAAATCATCCCCGTTCTTTTGGTCGCACAAGATCACAGGAACCTCTCACGATGAGGCGCATGTATTCTGGTTTACGACATCAGAAAATGTGGCGCGTTTATTGCCAGGTAGGCGTTGTGAGACGTAACTTATTTACGCCAGGTTTCAGCCGTAGCGATGGGCATGGATAAAAAGAGTATGACAATCAGCGTGATAATGCTAAAAAACAATTAATATTTTTTTAACAAAACTAAAGCTTGCTATGTGCAGTTAACCATGCGTTAATGGTTGTGCGGTTTGATACAAACTTATCTGAAGTAGTGATTGTAATATTTCTCATCATTTGTTCCTCTTGAGATCTCCTTTAGGTTTTTTTCTCTCTGATAATTTTCTTCAGGCCATTTTGCCCAAGGGCTCATTCAAAAGGTAACAATATTATGACGACGAAAATCACTGGTTTAGTAAAATGGTTTAACCCTGAAAAGGGCTTTGGTTTCATTACGCCTAAAGATGGCAGCAAAGATGTGTTTGTGCATTTTTCCGCCATTCAAAGTAATGAATTCCGCACTCTGAATGAAAATCAGGAAGTGGAGTTTTCAGTAGAGCAGGGACCAAAAGGTCCATCAGCGGTTAACGTTGTGGCGCTTTAAGGCAACTGATATTACTAATAAAATTCACTTCCGGTGTCCATGTTGCCATGGTTCACAATACAGAACATCGACATTCGATGTTACTGAGCAAAACCCATTTGGCGCGAAATGTATTTTTTGTAAGTCAACCATGATCACTTTTGATAATGTTGGATTATACATTCGCTCAGGACAGGTTCCGCCAGATTTTAGAAAATAATTCATATTAGCTCCGTACCGGAGCTTTTTTTATGCCCGATGATTATCATCTATAGACGCTGACATCCATCATCTATAGTGGCATTTACCTTTCCCCAAAGGTGTTATTTCTCTTGCAGACAGCGCCTGAAAAGAGCGACGTTGTCTTCATCTATCCGATGAAGCCAGGTCACCTGTCTTTGCGCCGTTATCCGTTATTTAATTCTTGCCCTATAATAACAAGCCCGCGCTAAGCACGGGCTTGAATAACATAAAGCGTCTTAGAACTGGTAGACCAGACCAACACCTACGATATCATCGGTTGCAATACCGTTGCTTGCGTAGAAGTCATCATCTTCGTCCAGCAGGTTGATTTTATAATCAACGTAGGTGGACATATTTTTGTTGAAGTAGTAAGTCATACCGACGTCAACATATTTAACCAGATCTTTGTTGGTGTAACGCCAGTTGCCACGATGGACTTCCTGACCGCCTAAATCTTTGCCCTTAGACTGCAAGTAGGCGATGGACGGACGCAGACCGAAATCGAACTGATACTGCGCAACCACTTCAAAGTTCTGGGTTTTGTTAGCAATACCGCCATTATCTTCGCCATTACCGCCGCCATAATAGGTCATGTTGCGGGTTTCAGCGTACATCGCCGCCAGGTAAACATTGTAGGCGTCATATTTGGCACCTACGGTCCAGGCTTCGGCAGTTTCACCACCAGCATAGTTGTTGCGCTCATTCATGCCGTCGCCATAACCACGAGCAACCTGATTGTCCGTACGGTCAGAGGAAGAGTAGGCCGCACCCAGGCTTAACCCGAAGTCAAAGTCATAGGAGGCAGACATACCGAAACCGTCGCCGTTTTCACGGGCCAGTTTGCGGCTGCCGCCGTTACCTGTACCTTCACCAGCACCGCCGTTTTCATTATTACCCTGGTACTGCAACGCGAAGTTCAGGCCTTCCACCAGACCGAAGAAGTCGGTATTACGGTAGGTGGCAACGCCGTTGGTTCTGCCCAGCATATAGACATCGGTCTGGGTATAAGTATCACCGCCGAATTCCGGCAGCGCATCGGTCCAGGCTTCAATGTCGTAGATAACACCATAGTTACGGCCATAATCGAAAGAGCCGTACTCGCCGAATTTCAGACCGGCAAAGCCCAGACGAGTCCAGGAGTTTGCACCTGAACCTTCTCCTTCGGTGGCGTTTACCTTAATGTTGTATTCCCACTGACCATAGCCGGTCAGCATATCGTTGATCTGCGTTTCGCCTTTAAAGCCAATACGGGCGTAGGACTGGTCGCCGTCGTCGCCTGCATTGTCAGAGAAGTAACGCAGACCATCAACTTTGCCGTACAGGTCGAGTTTGTTGCCATTTTTATTATAAACTTCAGCCGCATTTGCTGCGCCTGCCACTAATAACGCCGGGACAAGCAGTGCCAGAACTTTTCTGTTCATTATGTATTCCCTTATGATAATAATTTATATGAATATGTAGCCACTTCAACAAAACTACAAATTGATACTATTCTATGAAGTTCATGGAATTTAAAAAATAACATGTAACAAAGCTATTTAAAATATTTCAATTTGTTTCCGTTTGGTTTTTTATAATACTGGCCATATAAATAACCAAGAATATATATTCTATAATTATCATTTTTTATCAATGAGTTATGTGTTTTGATTTGATGGTTGCTGGTGTGAATATAATTTGTTTTTTATATGTATTTGAAGCTTTGATTATGAAAAAGCATAAAAAAAACCGGCATAAATGCCGGTAATGTGGGTAATGATAAAATAAATGATAAAAGGCTAATAACCGAATCATTCTGACACTTAATGCTAATAAAATAAAACGCTATCGCGGTGCGTAAAAATAAGTTGTTCTGGTTATGGGTTATTCTGCATCAGAGTGCGATTCAATCACCATTCCCTTATTTAACAGCAGGTTCAGCGCCAGATGCAACATTAACTGAGAATAAACTATATGTGGAATGAATAACCAGAACAGGTGGATAAGGTATTCCATGGTCGAAATGTGACTAATATCACATTATAATGTAATTAATGTCATATGACTTACATCACAAAAGCGGAGTAAAGTTTGAGTACCAGGGAGGACAACGCCACCCGTAGCATGGGCGGTAAATTAGCGTTATGGGTTTTTTATACCTTTTGCGGCTACTTCATCTGGGCGATGGCGCGTTGCGTGTGGCTGATGTCCGCCATACAAACCGAGCCGGTTCTCGGCCCAATCAGCACTCCTGGCAGCGCAACGGAAAAATGGCTTAACGCGCTTTCGCTGGGCGTCGTCTGGCTTATTCTGGGGAGTATTGCCTGGTATACCCGGCCTCGCAAAAACAGGGGGTATCCCGCCGACACTCAGCCAGAAACGCGCAAGCACGCAAGGATGTAAAGTGGTGGCGGATATGTCAGGATAGCGAACCCTGTGCTCAGGCATGTAATAAAAATGGTCTGCTATAAAGAGAGGGCGTATGGACTCAGGATACTGGCAATCGCAGTTTGAAGACTGGCTACGTCACCACCACCAGGAACAGGATGCCGCCCATGACATCTTCCATTTTCGTCGTGTTTGGGCAACCGCGCAAACGCTCGGGGAAAACGTTCCTGTCGACTGGCTGGTGGTGCTATCGGCATGTTATTTCCATGACATCGTCAGCCTGGCGAAAAATCATCCGCAGCGGCATCGTTCTTCCATTCTGGCGGCGGCAGAAACCCGGCGTATTTTTCTGCGGGATTTTCCTGACTTTCCGGCAGAAAAACTGGCGGGCATTTGTCATGCTATCGAAGCGCATAGCTTCAGCGCAAAAATTGCGCCTACCACGCCAGAGGCAAAAATCGTGCAGGATGCAGACAGGCTGGAGGCGTTGGGCGCCATTGGTCTGGCGCGGGTCTTCGCGGTCTCCGGCGCGCTGGGCGTCGCGCTGTTTGATGCCGACGATCCCTTTGCCGACAGACGGCCTCTTAACGATAAGCAATTCGCGCTCGACCATTTTCAAACCAAGCTGCTGAAACTGCCGCTGACGATGCAGACCGAACGGGGCAAGTACCTGGCGCAGCGTAATGCGGATTTTCTGGTGTCGTACATGGCGAAACTGAGCGCTGAGCTGAAAGGCGACTATGAAACACGGGATGATGCGGTCATCCAGATGTTTGCTACGCATCAGTAACCCCTGCCGCTGAAACGTAAACCGCGTCATTTTATGTTAGTCTGTCGGCAATTATTTTTGGCCGGTTAAATGTATGCAGGAAAATATTTCAGTAACACACGCCCGGAACCTCATCGCCGACGACGCCGGAAGCGAGATCCAGGCGATGCTGAGTCAATTGCTGGAAATCTACGATGTTAAAACGCTGGTGGCGCACCTTAACGGCCTGGGCGAACAGCACTGGAGCCCGGCCATCTTCAAGCGCGTAATGATGAACGCGGCATGGCATCGTTTGAGCGACAATGAACTCACCTGTCTTAAAACAGGGTTGCCGACGCCGCCAGCGCATCATCCACATTACGCCTTTCGTTTTATCGATCTCTTCGCGGGCATCGGCGGCATTCGCCGCGGATTTGAAGCGATAGGCGGACAGTGCGTGTTTACCAGCGAATGGAATAAGCACGCGGTACGGACATATAAAGCGAACTATTTTTGCGATCCGCTGCAACATCGCTTTAATGAAGATATCCGCGATATCACGTTGAGCCACCGGGAAGGGGTCAGCGATGATGAGGCGGCGGAACACATTCGCCAGCATATTCCGCAACATGATGTCCTGCTGGCGGGCTTTCCCTGTCAGCCATTTTCTCTGGCGGGCGTTTCCAAGAAAAATGCGCTGGGCCGCGCCCACGGCTTTGCCTGCGAGACTCAGGGGACGTTATTTTTTGATGTCGTAAGAATTATCGACGCTCGCCGCCCCGCGCTGTTTGTGCTGGAAAACGTGAAAAACCTTAAAAGTCACGACCAGGGCAACACTTTCCGCATTATTATGCAAACGCTCGATGAACTGGGATATGACGTGGCGGATGCCGCTGACAATGGCTCGGACGATCCGAAAATTATCGACGGGCAGCACTTTCTTCCTCAGCATCGGGAACGTATTGTGTTGGTGGGATTCCGTCGCGATTTAAACCTGAAAACCGATTTTACGTTACGCAATATCGCCCGCTGTTATCCACCGCGCCGTCCGACGCTGGCAGAACTGCTGGAGCCCGTCGTCGAAGCCAAATATATCCTGACGCCGGTGCTGTGGAAATATTTATATCGCTACGCGAAAAAGCACCAGGCGCGGGGAAACGGTTTTGGCTATGGCATGGTTTATCCTGACAATCCGGAAAGTGTGGCGCGCACGTTATCTGCTCGCTACTACAAAGATGGCGCCGAAATTCTGATCGATCGTGGTTGGGATATGGCGAAAGGCGAAGTGAATTTCGACGATGCTGGCAACCAACAACATCGTCCCCGCCGACTCACGCCGAGAGAGTGCGCGCGTTTAATGGGATTTGAGGCGCCGCAAACGTACCAGTTCAGGATACCTGTCTCGGATACGCAGGCCTATCGCCAGTTTGGCAACTCCGTGGTGGTGCCGGTATTTGCCGCGGTAGCAAAGCTGCTGGAACCCAAAATTCACCAGGCGGTGACGCTGCGTCAGAGAGAGACGGTAGATGGCGGATGTTCACGATAAAGCCACGCGCAGTAAAAATATGCGCGCGATAGCGACCCGCGATACGGCTATTGAAAAACGTCTTGCCGGCCTGCTAAGCGCGCAGGGGATTACGTTTCATACTCAGGACGCGACATTACCGGGCAAGCCGGACTTTGTGGTGAATGACTATGATTGTGTGATTTTTACTCACGGCTGCTTTTGGCATCATCACCACTGTTATCTGTTCAAAGTACCGGCCACGCGGACGGCTTTCTGGCTGGAAAAAATCGGTAAGAACGTTGAGCGCGATGAGCGCGATATTCAGCGTTTACAGGCGCTTGGCTGGCGGGTGCTGATCGTCTGGGAGTGCGCCTTGCGCGGACGAGCGAAATTGAGCGACGCGGCGTTGGCGGAGCGCCTGGAAGAGTGGATCTGCGGCGGCGGCGCCAGCGCGCAGATCGACACCCAGGGGATTCATCTACTGGCGTGAATCTTCCGTTTTACACGGCGTGACCACCGCCTTGACAGGAAACAGGTACTTACCCAGAGTCACCAGCACTACGGCAAACACAATCACACCCAGCGCGGCCCATTCAACGGGCGATAACCTCTCGCCACCCAGGCCGGTGCCAAGCAACACGGCGACAACCGGATTCACATAGGCGTAGCTGGTCGCCAGCGCCGGACTGACGTTGCGAATCAGGTACATATAGGCATTAATGGCGATAATAGAACCGAACAACGCCAGGTAGCCGACGGCCATAAACCCCGATAAGCCAGGCAGCGTGGCGAGCTTTTCGCCGGAAAGAAACGCCGCGCAAAGCAATACCACGCCCGCCGCCAGCATTTCAATCGCGCCCGCCATCATGCCCACAGGGAGGGCGATGCGCGAGCCGTAAACGGAACCAAATGCCCAGCTCATCGAACCTATCAGGATCAAAATCGCGCCCCACGGATTGCCGCTTAAGTTGCCGCCGCTGTTCAGCAGAATAATCCCGGCAAGTCCAATGGCAATCCCCACCCATTCTAATTTGCGCGTTTTAATACCAAAAAAGTAGCTAAAGCACAGCGTAAATAGCGGGACAGTGGCGACCACGACGGCAGCAATGCCCGATGGCACGTTTTGATGCTCCGCCACCGTCACCAGACCGTTACCCACCGCTAGCAGCAGTAGACCAATCAGCGCGGCGTTGATGGTCTGGCGCAGCGGCGGAAGTTTTTCGCCGCGCAGCAGCAAAAACGCCATGAGCAACATCCCCGCCGAGAGAAAACGTACGCCTGCCATCATCAGCGGCGGCCAGCTTTCAACGCCTATGCGGATAACAAAATAGGTAGACCCCCAAATGATGTACAAGGCAAAAAGCGCGCCAAAAAGAGGTAATAACTGCCGGAAACGCATAATCACTCACGGTGAAATAAAAAGGGTGAATATAGTAAACGTCAAAATTATTATGCTGGCGAGTATTATAATTGTCCTTTTGGAATAAAAAGGCGTTGACCCGCGCTGCCGGTTTCGGCATTGCGCGTTTTGCTACATACTTAACGTCTTAGAAGAAAAGACCGAGGAAATCATTTTGGCAGGAAGTAGCTTACTGACATTACTCGACGATATCGCCACGCTGCTGGACGATATTTCGGTAATGGGCAAATTGGCCGCGAAAAAAACCGCGGGCGTACTGGGGGACGACCTGTCGCTCAATGCGCAGCAGGTGACCGGCGTTCGCGCTAATCGCGAGCTGCCAGTGGTATGGAGCGTGGCGAAAGGATCATTAATCAACAAGGTTATTCTGGTGCCGTTGGCGCTGCTGATAAGCGCATTTATCCCGTGGGCCATCACGCCTTTATTAATGTTAGGCGGCGCGTTTCTCTGCTTTGAAGGGGTAGAAAAAGTCCTGCATACCTTTGAGGCGCGAAAACACAAAGAAGACCCGGCGGAGCGGCAAAAACGTCTTGAGGCGCTGGCTGCGCAAGATCCTTTGGCCTTTGAAAAAGATAAAGTAAAAGGGGCGGTCCGTACCGATTTCATTCTTTCCGCTGAAATTGTGGCCATTACCCTGGGGATTGTCGCGCAGGCGCCGCTGCTTAATCAGGTGTTGGTACTGGCGGGGATTGCGTTGGTTGTGACTATTGGCGTGTATGGCCTGGTGGGTATTATTGTCAAACTGGATGATATGGGGTACTGGCTGGCGGAAAAGCGTAGCGTGCTGGCGCAGGGCGTCGGTAAAGGATTACTGATTATCGCGCCCTGGTTAATGAAAGCATTATCCATTGTCGGTACGCTGGCGATGTTTCTGGTCGGCGGCGGGATTGTCGTACACGGTATTGCGCCGCTACACCATGCCATTGAACATTTTGCGCAGCAGCAGGGGGCTTTCATGGCGCATACGATCCCTGCGGGGCTGAATCTGGTGCTCGGCTTTATTATCGGCGCCATTGTGGTGGCGCTGGTGAAAGGTGTGGCGAAAATTCGCGGTGTTTCGCACTGATTTTCTACAATGAATTATGCAAAATTGCCCATCCTCGTCTAAGGTGAAAACGTTTCATCTGATACAGGAGGCAGGTATGGTCTTTTCTGTCAGTGAGGAAGTTACCGTGAAAGAGGGTGGGCCCCGGATGATCGTCACCGGTTATTCCAGCGGAATGGTAGAGTGTCGCTGGTATGATGGTTTTGGCGTAAAGCGCGAGGCATTCCATGAGAATGAGCTCGTGCCAGGCAAGGAAAGGCGCGTGCGGGACGAAGCCCGATGACAAAACGCCCGGTTAATGCCGGGCGTTTTGCTGTGGAGAAAAAGAGTCGTCGCGCTGCGACATGCTGCTACCTGGTTATGCCAGGATTGAGTGGTATCCCTTGATGAGGTCTGGCTACCGTAAGCCATCAGGGGGAGTTGTATCAATAACCAGGAGTTACCAGGGTGCCGCACGAAACACTGTTAGACAATCAAGGCTGGTTTAAAAAGCTGGCGCGGCGTTTTGGTCCCGGTCATGTCGTCAACACCTGTTTTCTGATCGTGATGCTGTTCTCGACGCTACTTACCTGGCGGGAAGTGATGATACTGAAAGACGCGTATGTCGCCAGTCAGCGCAATCATCTGGGGAGCGTCGCGAATGTCCTTGACCGCCAACTGCAATTCAACATGGACAGGTTGATCTTTTTACGCAACGGTATGCATGAAGCGCTGGTGGCGCCGCTGGCTTTTTCCGCATTGCAAAGCGCGGTGACGCAGTTTGAGCAACGACGCGTCAGACATTTCTGGCAACTGGAGTTGGATAAGCGGCGGACATTGCCGTTATATGGCGTTTCCGATCAATTTGTCGCCCGGACGACGCTTCTTTCGCGGGAGAGTCGTGACCTGGCAAATGAATTAACCGCCACGCTGGAGTTAGGGTATCTGGCGCGTCTGGCGCGCTCATCCGCCATGCTGACGCTGGAGACGATGTATGTTTCTCGCTCAGGGTTTTACCTCTCAACTCTCCCTACGGCGTACGGTAGCGATATTGTCTCCCGTTACTATCAGTACGTGACCCAGCCCTGGTTTATCGAGCAAAGCCAACGGCGTAACCCACAGCGTGGCGTGCGGTGGTTTACCTCCGCACAGCCCTATGTTGCTGACGAGCAGAAAAAAGTGACAGCCAGTCTACCGCTGGATCACGATAATTACTGGTATGGCGTACTGGCAATGGATATTCCCGTCGCGTCATTACAGCGGTTCCTGCGCGATGCGGCCGAAAAGGATATTGAAGGGGAATATCAGCTATACGATAACCATCTCCGTTTGTTGACGGACTCCGCGCCGGAACAACAAACCGCGAATACGTTAAATGACCGTGAGCGCGCCTTACTGGCGCGTGAAATAGAAAAAGATACCCTGGGCGGGCTGCGTTTAGGAACGCATTATGTAAGCTGGGAGCGGCTGGATCATTTTGATGGCGTCCTGCTGCGCGTGCATACATTACGTGAAGGCATCCAAGGGAATTTTGGCAGTATTAGTATCGCGCTGACGCTGTTATGGGTGCTTTTTACGGCGATGCTGTTGATCTCCTGGGGCGTTATTCGACATATGGTCAAAAACATGTTTGTTCTGCAAAATTCGCTGCAATGGCAGGCATGGCACGATCCGCTGACCCGGCTATATAACCGTGGCGCGCTGTTTGAAAAAGCGTCCAGGCTGGCAAAGCGTTACCGGGAAGCCCGCCAGCCATTTTCTGTGATACAGCTGGATTTAGATTATTTTAAAAGCGTTAACGATCGCTTTGGTCATCAGGCAGGCGATCGCGTGTTGTCCCATGCCGCTGGGCTCATTGGCAGCACCATTCGAGCGCACGACATCGCCGGACGGGTAGGGGGCGAAGAGTTTTGTATCGTGCTGCCCGGCGCGACGAAAGCGCAGGCGCTGCAGATTGCCGAACGCATACGCCAGCGCATTAATGACAAAGAGATTCTGGTGACGAAAAGCACGACGCTTCGTATCAGCGCGTCAATGGGGATCAGTAGCGCGGAGGAATACGGCGACTATGATTTTGAGCAGTTGCAGTCGCTGGCCGACAAACGGCTTTATTACGCCAAACAGTCCGGACGTAACCGTATTTGCGCCAGCGACGCGACTCAGGAGCGGGAAAAGAAATAGTCCATTCCTTCGCGCCAGCCATCCGGCCCTTCGTTCTGGCTACGGTAGACGCGCTGAGGATCGTCGTTACGCAAATGTACGCCCTCCCGGTTTAGCCCTTTGACGACAACCGCATAATCCATCACATCCAGTAAAGGCGCATCATTGGGGCCGTCTCCTAGTCCCAACGTCAGAGGACGCGCGCGCCACTGCCGACGATATGCTTCTATCAGCCAGTTGGCAGCCTGATCTTTACCGGCGGAGGCGTCCAGCACATGCCAGAAACGGGCGCCATGGACAAATTGCAGTCCCAGGTCATTTAAACGGGCGACAAACTGCGCCATGCGTTCATCGCTATCGCGCCAGATCAGCGACACCGACGCTTCATGCAGACGGGTTAGGGCAGACTGTGCCCGGTTTAGGCCCGTCCATTCGCTTATCACCTGATCGTCAACGTCATCAAACGTGGTGAACTTAAACTGTTCCTTTTCACGCAACTTATGCAGGACGAGGCGGATTTCGTTGTGAGAAATACCGGCTATCAGACGGGGATAGTTGGGATGGTCTTCCCAATGAACGTCCAGTTGGATCACCGCGCCGTTTTCCGCAATCAGCGGCAGTCCCTGTAGATTTAACGTCGTCTGGAGCTGGAGCATTTCAGCCGCGGTTTTACTGCTACAGAGGATCACGGGCACGCCGCTTTCATGCAGGCGAGTAAGCCAGGGGGCCGCGGGCTGCCACTCAAAAGTGTGGCTGTTCAGCAATGTGCCGTCCAGATCGGTAAAAATCAGCAAGGGGTCATGGATTGAGAGCATTTTTTCCTCATTTTCCGTTGCAACGGCGGGCTTATTTCCAGGAAAAGTCCTAAAGCACACCCGAAAGAAGTCGAACGCTAACTGGAACCGATCCCGTCGCTTCCAGGCAGCACATGCGTTGTCACACTTTTGCTACCGAACTATTAGCGTGCTTAATCATTCATGTAAAAAATATTTACTTGTCATGCAAAAAAATTGCAGATAAGGTAAATCTCACATCAGATTTCCTGGTGTAACGAATTTTCAAGTGCTTCTTGCATAAGCAAGTTTGATCCCGACCCGTAGGGCCGGGATTTTTTTCGGCCATTTTTAACGGTTTACTTCTGTTACACTAAAATCATGAATATCCAGCTCGAATGCTTCAGCTAATTCATGCCATGTATGATATTCCCGTCCGTCTACGCTCACCCGTTCAGGATCTTCCTGGCTACGGTGAACCTCGCTTTCGCTGATTTCATTGATGGCCGCCAGTAGCGCATCTACATCGACGCTCACTTCGCGCTTGGCCGTATCACTGTACTCTTTTGCCGTTTTCATCTTCACTACCTCACGGGTTCCTGACAGCCTAAGTATAGACCGTTGAGAAAACCAGCAAACACGCCGGCAAGGCGCTGTCAGACGCAGAAAATTGTTCTACACTGGCACAAAGCGACAGGAGGAAAATGATGAAGGTGAATGATCGGGTAACCGTTAAAACGGACGGCGGTCCCCGCCGACCGGGCGTGGTACTGGCAGTGGAAGAATTTAGTGAAGGCACAATGTACCTGGTTTCGCTGGAGGATTACCCGCTCGGCATCTGGTTCTTCAATGAGTCAGGTCACCAGGATGGTATTTTTGTCGAGAAGGCGGAGCAGGACTAATTGAGCCGGACTGGAGGTACATTGCCAGTCCGGATGTCTCAGCGCATGTTAACAAAAATGCCGTTAGTGACGTTATCTGTCAGCCGCACTACGTGATAGATCACTTGTTTATTATGCGTTTTTATCTTTCTTTTTATATTCCCCTTATGGGAGGATACTGTTTTTGCTTTAATATTCATTCTGTCAGAAATCTGAATGGTTCCCTGACCTTCCATCCACATTCGCAACATGCTGGATTCAGTTCGACTTAACGATAATGTTGGTAAATTTATGGTTCCTGAAATACCCGACTCTTTTTTCAGAATATCGCCAAGAATGGTATCCAGCGAGTCAGGTTTAATCGATTTCGAGCTAATCAATAAGTTTTTTCTTACTAATAAATATTCATCAAAATGCACATTAGCAATTGCCATAAAAACAATAAATAACGTGTCAGGATGTTGATTAATGATTTGCTTTATTTGTTGACTGTCTGAAGGCGTATGAATGAAACAGTCCTCATTAATAAACACCACCGAAGGCTGATGCGCGCCACAAGCGATAGCGAGTTCGTCAACGGTTTCGATGTCGTTGATTTCCCTTTTTTTCACCCCTCTGCTGACCAGATACCCGCTTAACCCTAGCCGGGTGTAACTGCATAAATCCATAATAATCGTTGACATGGCATACCCTCACTCAATGCGTAACGATAATTCCCCTTACCTGAATAACTCACCATAATCAGACGGAACACGAATAGTCACCTTAGACAACGCTTACGCGGTTTTTCAGGCGAACTTACTATCCCGTAAAGTTACATATAATTTGCCAGGAATCATCTTAAAGTAAAGTGAATGTTGCGTTATGTGAGTGAAGTAAAAACAAATAAGGGGCAGCGGATATATCCTGGTGAATGTTTTTTAAAATTTATTTTCGGATAAACCTTAGTAAAACAGGATAAAAATTATGGGTTATTATTTATTGGCATCTCGCTAACAATATCAGCAAGCAAATTGAAAATTTCGCTGAATAAATGTTCGCAAAACGGCGCAATTAATGGCATTAGCGCGGCCATCAGCATAATGCCGACGGTGAGGGTAAGCGGGAAACCGATAACAAATATCGAGAGCTGCGGCGCCATGCGGTTTAATAGCCCCAGCGCCAGGTTGAGCGTAAGCAGGAGGGTAATGACCGGCAATGCCAGCATCAGTCCGTTTAAGAAAATGAGCCCACCGGCCCTGGCGAGCGCCATAAATGCATTACTGTTCACCGGGTTACTACCGATGGGCAGAGTATGGAAGGTATCGACCAACAGCGAAATAAGCCATAAATGGCCATTAAAGGTGAGAAATAGTAGCATGGCGAGCATATCCATAATACGCGCCAGAACCGGCATATTCAGGTGGCTGCCCGGGTCGACGAAGGTGGCAAAGGAAAGCCCCATTTGCAGACCGATAAACTCACCTGCGGTACGCACCGCCGCAAAGGCGAATTGCATGGTAAATCCCAGCGCAATACCGATCAGAATTTGTTGCATCGCCAGCCATAAGGCGGCAATAGAAAAAAGCGGCGTATCGTTTGCCGGTAGCGACGGCGCGATAACGAGGGTAATCATTATTCCCAACCCCAGCTTTACCCGCTTGGGAATAGCGCGCTCGCTGAGAATGGGCGCCGTTGAAATCAGCGCCAGTACGCGCAGCAAAGGCCAGAAATAGAGATGCAGCCAGTATAGCCATTGCTCGCTTGTAACCTGTATCATCGTTCTGTTTATCCGATGATATAAGGTAAATTGCTGAACAGAGTACGCACGTAATCCAGCAGCAGGTTGAGCATCCACGGGCCGGCAACGATAATTGCGATGAATACCGCGACGATTTTAGGGATAAACGACAGCGTCATTTCATTAATCTGAGTCGCGGCCTGCAAGATGCTGATAATGAGGCCGGTAATCAGCGCGACGAGTAACAGCGGCGCAGCCAGGGCGAGAGCGACTTTCATCGCCTCGGTGCCCATCATCATGACGGATTCAGGAGTCATTTTGCGCCTCTAACTGTAAAAGCTTTGGGCCAGCGACCCCACAAGCAATTGCCAACCATCGACCAGCACAAACAGCATCAGCTTAAACGGTAGGGCGATTGTCGCTGGCGGCACCATCATCATCCCTAACGCCATCAATACGCTGGCGATCACCAGGTCGATAATCAAAAAAGGGATGAAAATCGTAAAACCGATCTGAAATGCCGTCTTTAATTCGCTGGTGACATAAGCGGGCAGGAGGATACGCATCGGTACTGCTTCCGGTCCCTGTAACGGACCGCTATTGGCCAGACGGGCAAACAGCGCCAGATCGGCTTCGCGGGTTTGGCGCAGCATGAACGCGCGTAACGGTTGCGCGCCTTTATCCAGCGCTTCCTGCATAGAAATTTTCTGCTCGCTAAACGGCTGGTAAGCGTCCACGTAAATCTTGTCAATGACGGGCGACATAATAAAAAAGGTCAAAAACAACGCCAGTCCGAGTAACACCTGGTTTGGCGGTGCCGAGGGCGTGCCCAGCGCGTTACGCAACAGGCCAAAAACAATGATGATACGCGTGAAGCTCGTCATCATCAGTAAAATCGCCGGCAGAAACGTCAGCGAGGTGATGAAAACCAGCGTCTGGACGGATAATGACCAGCTTTGGCCTCCGCCCGCTAATGGTTGGCTGATAAGCCCCGGCAGTTGCGCAGCAGCGGCGGGACTAAAAAGCCACAGACCCGCCAGAGAAAGGAATAACAAACGGCGCATCAGGATCTCCCGGAACGCTTGAGTAAGTTCTTCATCATGTTCTGGAAATCCGCCGGTGGGGCAACGGGTGCTTCCGTGTCATTCTCCGCGGGCGGGAGGGTGTGCAGCAGGTTGATCTGCGAGGCGGTCACGCCCAGTACCAGACGCGCATTTTCGACCTCGACAATCACCACGCGTTCGCGCGGGCCAAGCGAGGCGCTGGCTGACACCTTGAGTCCCCGGACGCTATTTCCTTTTGGTACGAATCCCATACGCTTAATCACCCAGGCCGCCGCCAGAATGAGCGCAATAATGCCAATTAATGCGCCGCTCACCTGCATGAGCGGCGATCCGGCTGGCGCGGTGGGCTGAGAAACCGTGGCTTCTGTCTTCATCATTAACGACTCAAACGACGCATACGCTCGGATGGCGTAATAATATCGGTGATACGTACGCCGTATTTATCCGCCACGACGACCACTTCACCCTGGGCAATCAGGTAGCCATTAATCAGGATATCCAGCGGCTCGCCCGCCAGCCCGTCCAGCGCGACGACCGACCCCTGCGTCAGACGCAACAGTTCTTTAATGGTCATTCGCGTGCGGCCCAGCTCTACGGTCAGTTTGACCGGGATATCCATAATCAGATCGATATCCTGCATAGCACCGCTGACATCGCCGCCGCCAAGCTGTTGGAAAACCGCGTCGGCGGCGCTTTTATTGGTGGTCGCTTTTTGCTCGTTTAACGCGTCAGCCCACAGATCATCCAATGCGCCAGTATTCTCATCGGACGGATTATTCATGTCACTCATTTGGGCTGTTCCTCATTCAGCGAATTCAAAATTGGGTTGATCAAATGTTCTACGCGTAGCGCATACTGTCCGTTTACGGTGCCATATTGGCTGGTGAGTACCGGAACGCCGTCCACATGAGCAATAATGCGGTCGGGTTTTTCAATCGGCAGTACATCGCCGGGTTTCAGCTTCAAAATCTGGGAAAGACGTAACGGAATATCGGCAAAATTGGCCACCAGCTCCAGTTCAGAGTGCTGAACCTGGCGTACCAGGTTATCACGCCAGTTCTGATCTTCATGGCGCGAGTTTTCCAGCGGCGGATTCACCAACAGCTCACGCAGCGGCTCGATCATGCTAAATGGCAGACAGATGTTAAATTCACCGGTCAGATTGCCGATCTCCACATGAAACGGCGTATTGACGACGATATCGTTCGGCGAGGTAGTGATATTGGTAAATTTCACCTGCATTTCGGAACGCACATACTCCACTTCCAGCGGATTAATGGCTTTCCATGCGTCGCTATAGCCTTCCAGCGCCAGTTTCAGCATACGGTTGATGACACGCTGTTCCGTATGGGTAAACTCGCGGCCCTCGACTTTGGTCGGAAAACGGCCGTCGCCGCCGAACAGGTTATCGACGGCAATAAACACCAGACTCGGCGAGAACACCACCAGCCCGGTGCCGCGTAGCGGCTTCAGGTGGATCAGGTTCAGGTTGGTCGGTACCGGCAGGTTACGCGCAAATTCGTGATACGGCTGAATACGTATGGCGCCCACGGTAATATCCGGGCTGCGGCGCAGCAGGTTAAATAATCCCATCCGGAACTGGCGTGCGAAACGCTCGTTAATAATCTCCAGCGCCTGCAAGCGTTCACGCACGACGCGACGCTGGGTATTGGGATCGTAAGGGCGAATATCGCTATCGCTTGCGATACCGGGAGTGGGTTCGTCTTTGGTGTCGCTGTCGCCGTTCAACAGCGCATCGATTTCAGCCTGAGAAAGAATACTATCGCCCATATCGTTACCGCAGAATAAAAGCTGTATAAAGCACGTCAGTGACGACCTGTTTTGGTTGTCCGGCAACGAGCGGCGCGGCCAGCGTCTCTTTAATGGCGGCAATCAGTTTTTGTTTGCCAGCTTCTGTTGAGAGCTCGGCGGCATTCTGACGGGAAAACAACAACAGCAGACGGCTGCGCACTTCCGGCAGATATTCATTTAATCGCGCGCGCGTCGCTTCGTCTTTCAGACGCAGGGTCACGCCGATATACAACACGCGATCCGCATCGCCCAAATTGACGGTAAACGTATCCAGCGCAAAAAATACCGGCGCGGGCGGCGGAGCCGGTTCCGCTTTAGCGTTCGTGGTCGGTTGCTGCTGCATACGCCAGTAGCTATAACCGGCGGTCGCGCAGGCGGCGAGGGTAATCAACACCAGCAAAGGTATCCAAATCGAGCGTTTGCTCTTTTTGTTAATCGCGGAGTCAGTCATCTGATACGGGCTTCCTGTTTCGGTACTGCTTATTGGCTGATTATCCCGTGTCCTGTCCACGACAAAGCGTGGAAAAGACGCGGATAATCATGCTACCTCTGGCGTTAGGCGAAGATATCCACTGCGCCATTGCCGCGCGCGGCGGCCTGAAGCGAGGCCGGCGCCGCTAACGCTATGTCATCTTCAGCGCCAAACGCGTCCGGGTGTTGGGCGCGGGCAGACTGTTGTTGCGATGAAGACTGCTGCTGTCCGGCAAAGCTTTCGCTACTGATACTGCTTTGTCCCAACTGAATGCCGCTTTCCGCCAACTGAGTGCGCAACATGGGCAGGGCGGCTTCCAGCGCGGCGCGGACATGGCTGTGCGGCGATACCATCTGGAGCTGCGCCTGATTGTCATCCAGCTTGAGCGAAATATGCACCTGACCTAACTCTTCCGGATGCAATCGAAGCTGCGCGCTTTGCTGTCCCTGACGCGTAAATAACATGACCTGCTGACTGAACGTTTGCTGCCATTCATTGCTGCCTAACGGCGCGCTGAGTACCGGGGCTGAGGCGACAGGTAGCGGTTGCGGTTGCGCCGTGGCGCTGCTGAGCGTTGGCATTGCCGCGCCATGCGTTACTGGCGCGGGCGGGCTATCCACCTCCACTTTCGCGCTGGTCGCGGCGGCAGCGACCACCAGCGGCGTCAGTGCTGGACCCGTGGCGCGATCGTCGCTGGCGCGCGCAAGCGACGCCTCGGTTTTCCCTTTTTCATGCTCGCTAAAAGAGAGCGTATGTGTCTCTTCCTGCGGCGCCGATGGCATGTCGCCGCGCAACAGTGACGGCAAGGCGATGTGATTTTCAGCCGGCGTCTCTCCGGCGACAGGCGTCGCGACAGGTTGTCCGGGCAGCATGGCGAATAAGGCGCTCAGACTGGCAAGATCCTCATCGCTCAGCGCGGGCGTTTTCTCATCATGCTGCGCCGTTTTACTCAATGCGGCCAGAGCGCTGGTTTTCAACGATGGCGTTAGCGTAGACAGTAGATGCTGCGCTTGTGTCAGATCGGTAAGCGTTTCATCCGTCGCATTCGCTTTTTGCGCCAGCAGGTCGGCAAGCTTCACCGCCTGGCCCGGCTCGCCATGTTGGGTCAGTAGCTCTTTCGATAACTTGCCGCCTGCCGCCTGTAAATCGGCCAGCGTGATGCGGGCGTCTTTGCACTGTGCGCCGTCTGCGCCTAACGCGCCCGCCAGGAGCGCCAGAAAGTCCTCGGCTGAACCGGTGGTTTTTCCTGACGTCAGACCCGCGGTCATGTCGGTATCGGTGGTGATCAGTTGGGGCAGGGTGATCATTCGGGTTTCCTCATTGCTGCACGCTGAGCAAATTCATCCATCTTTTTCTGATCCATGCGGTTTTCAGCTAACAGCGCTGCCGCGGTTTGTCGGTCCTGTAAGGTTTGCCAGGCCTGAAGTCGCTGCTTTTTCTCACGCCAGCTCTTCAGCGCCAGGTCGACTTTTTGCGTCCACTGCGTAAGCTGGAGGCGATGCTGCTCTATCGCCTTTTCCAGTGTCTGAATAAACTGCTGATAGTTGATCCAGCGATTACTGGCGATGCCGTTGCCCATATCGGTGTTCAAATTACTGCGATACTCATTCTGATAATCGATCAGCATTTTGAGCTGTTCTTCCGCCTGTTGGCAGCCGCGACGCATTTCGCCCAGTAAACGCGCCGCATCATCTACCTCTTTTTCGGCCAGATCTTTGAGTGTTTCCAGAGCGCCATGTTGTGCCATGATCGTCGCCCTCCTGCTTTATCACACCGTCGGGAAAATTAAATCGAGCGCCTGAAGAGAGTCCTCCCAGTCGGCCCGTTCAAAAATGCCTTGCTGTAAAAACGCTTCCAGTTGCGGCCATAAGGTAATGGCTTTATCGAGCATCGGATCGCTGCCTTTGGCATAGGCGCCGACGCTGACCAGATCGCGGTTACGCTGGAAACTGGAAAGCAACTGTTTAAATAGTCGTACCCGCGCATAGTGCTGCTCGGTAATGAGCGCGGTCATTGCCCGGCTGATTGACGCCTCGATATCAATGGCCGGGTAGTGCCCGGCTTCCGCCAGGCGGCGGGACAAGACAATGTGCCCGTCGAGGATTGCGCGTGCCGAGTCGGCAATGGGATCTTGTTGGTCGTCCCCCTCGGTCAACACGGTATAAAACGCGGTGATAGAGCCGCCGCCGTGGATGCCATTACCGGCACGTTCGACCAGCGCCGGCAGCTTTGCGAACACCGAGGGCGGATAACCTTTGGTGGCTGGCGGTTCGCCGATTGCCAGCGCAATTTCACGCTGTGCCATCGCATAGCGCGTCAGCGAATCCATAATCAGCAACACATGCTGTCCGCGATCGCGAAAGTCTTCGGCGATGCGGGTGGCATAGGCGGCGCCCTGCATTCGCAGCAGTGGCGAAACATCCGCCGGGGCGGCGATCACCACCGAACGCGCGCGGCCGTCGGGGCCGAGAATATTTTCGATAAAATCTTTAACTTCGCGGCCACGTTCGCCGATAAGTCCCACGACAATCACGTCCGCCCGCGTGTAGCGCGCCATCATGCCAAGCAGAACCGACTTACCGACGCCGGAACCGGCAAAGAGTCCCATACGCTGACCGCGCCCTACGGTTAACAACGCGTTGATAGCGCGTACGCCGGTATCCAGCACATGTTCGATTGGCGTTCGCTGTAGCGGGTTAAACGGCGGCGTGATTAACGCGCCGGTTTCCAGCGTATCCGGCGCAGGCAGTCCGTCGAGCGGTTTACCGCCGCCATCCAGCACCCGACCAAGCAGGGCCGGGCCGAGCGGTAACTGTTTGCCGCTTTGCAGACCGTCGCCATGCCCGTTACGGGCGTAAACGCGGGCACCGGGCAGAATGCCTTCGACCTCTTCCAGCGGCATTAAAAACAGACGCTGGCCGTTAAAACCGACGACTTCCGATTCCACCTCTTTGGTTTCAGGGCCGTCCTGGCGCTCAATAATGCAGGTGGCGCCCAGCGGAAGCTGGAGACCGGTGGCCTCCAGTACCAGGCCAGTGGCGCGAGTTAAACGTCCATAACGACGCACCGCCGGCAATAACGCCATTTTTGCTTCAAAGTTGTCGAGCGCGGTAAGCCAGCGGGTCAGACGCGTGGTCATCAGAGCACTCCCGGCGCCGCCAGGCGACACAACTCTTGCCAGCGAGTAGCGACGCTGGCGTCCAGATCGCCCTCATCGGCAGAGACTTTACACCCGCCGTGATGCAACGTTGGATCGCCGCGTAACCGCCATCCGTGAAGACTGAGCGTGGCGCCCAGCATCTCTTCCACCCGCTGTAAGTCGTCCGGATGCACGCGCAACTGCGGCTTGCCGCTAAAGAGCGGCTCTTGCTGCAACAGTTGTTGGATCTGTTTAATCAGCGCTGAGTTGTCTACCGCCGGCGTTTGGCCGATGACCTGACGCGCAGCCTCCAGGGCCATTTGCATCAGCCGTGAGGCGATAACGCTATCGAGCGCGTCAAGCGTGTTCTGAAACTCGCTCACTAACTGCTGCATACGGGCATGAATCGGCGCCTGCTGCGTCTGCGCCTGGGCTTGTCCTTGCTCCAGTCCCTGCGCTAACCCTTCCTGATATCCCTGCGCGTGTCCTTTTTGCCGTCCCTCCGCCAGCCCGGCGTTATAACCTTGTTCATGGGCCTGTATTTTTAGCTGCGCCAGCTCCTGCTCCAGCTGCTGTTCGGCAGTGAGTTCGGGCTCCGGCGTATCGTCTGTCAAGGTCACGTTATCAGCCTCAACCGGCACAAACGTCTCCGGCGGCGGGGCGAGATCGTCGGGGGTCCAGACTTGCCACGGCAGTTCATTAGACATAGGTATCCTCGCCGCTGCCAATCACCATTTCGCCGGTTTCCGCCAGACGACGCACAATAAGCAGAATCGCTTTCTGCTCGTTTTCCACCTGAGACAGACGAACCGGGCCACGGTTGGCAAGGTCGTCGCGCAGGATATCGGCGGCGCGCTGGGACATATTGCGCAGGAACTTCTCGCGTAATGGTGGTTCGGCGCCTTTCAGAGCGATCAGCAGCGATTCGGAATCCACTTCCTGCAACAGACGCTGGATACTGCGATCGTCCACATCCACCAGATTTTCGAACAGGAACATCTCGTCGATGATTTTCTGCGCCAGTTCGCCGTCGAATTCGCGCACAGCGGTAATAACCGCTTCTTCCTGCTGCGTTTTCATCAGGTTGATAATTTCCGCCGCGGTTCTTACGCCGCCCATTTTGCTGCGTTTCAGGTTCTGACCGTCGAGCAGGCCATTCAGCACTTCGGTCAACTCCGCCAGCGCCGCCGGCTGTACGCCGCCAAATGTCGCGATACGCAGCATCACATCATGACGCAGACGCTCGTCAAACAGCGCCAGAATATCGGCGGCCTGACTGCGTTTGAGGTGGACCAGAATGGTGGCGATAATCTGCGGGTGCTCGTCGCGAATCAGGTCGGCGGCACTCTGCGGTTCCATAAAGTTGAGCGTTTCGATACCGCTGGTGGTATCGCGCGTTTCCAGAATATCTTCCAGCAGGCTGGAGGCGCGTTCTTCGCCCAGCGCTTTAACCAGTACGGAGCGCAGGTATTCGTTGGCGTTAATATTCAGCGCGGCGAACTGCTCCGCTTCTTGCTCAAACTCTGATAGTACGTCCGTCAGTTGTTTGTTGGAGATCTGACGCACGTTAGCCATCGCTGTACTTAGCGCCTGCACTTCGCGGGTGGAGAGGTGCTTAAACACCTCTGCCGCCCGGTCTTCGCCAATGGTCATCAACAAAATGACGCTTTTATCGGTACCGCTAAGATTACTCATGATCGTTACTCATCCACTGGCGAATGACCAGCGCCACCACGCGCGGATCGTTGTCTGACATTTCGCGAATACGCTGGCTCATCACCTCAGCGCCCAGACGCTGATTAGCCCGGCGTTGCTGGAGCTGCTCGTCTTTGCTAAGGCGTACTTCCACGGCTTCTTCGGTTTCCTGGCGAACCTGCGCCTGTTCCTGCGCCGCTTTCGCTTCTTCAACACGGCGCGTCAACTGCGGACGTACCGCTTTGCGCCACAGAATCCAGGCCACCACCAGCACCAGCAACCAGCGACCTGCCGCGAGCAACTGATCGATAAAGGACTGCTGTTGCCAGAAGGGCAGTTCGCCGCCGGTGTCATCCACTGCGCTAAACGGTGAATTCACCACGTTTAGCGTATCGCCGCGTTTATCAGAAAAACCCATCGCTTCACGGGTTAGATCCTCGATCTGTTTCATCTGATCGGCGGTCAATGGCAGCGGTTTGCCATCTGCCAGCGTTTTGTAATTCACCACGACGGCCACGGAGAGACGCTCAATATCGCCCACATTCATTTTGGTGTGACGAATGGTGCGGTCCACTTCATAGTTACTGGTTTCATTACGCTGTGTACTGCGCGGGCCAGCACTGTTACTGTTGGTACTGGTGCTGGTTTGTGGCGTATTCTGCGCGTTTTGTTGATTGGTCGGCGGCGTGGCGATCGGCGCCTCGTTAGGCGGCGCTGGTTGGTTCGACAGCGCGCCAGGCACGCCGCCGGGATAGCCCGCGCCTACCTGTTCGCTAATATTCAACTGACGTGAACGCAGGGTGGCCTTCGACGCATCGCCGTTCGGGCTGTAGTGCTCTTCCGTCTGCTCTTTATTGGCAAAATCCAACTGGGCGGTTACCTGAGCGTGAACATTACCGTTCCCGACGATAGGCGACAGAATGGCTTCGATACGGCGTTGGATACGGCTTTCCACATCATTAGCAAATTTTAATTGCGCGTCATTAAGGTCGCGACCGCTGGTATTGGATTGCGTGAGCAGATGACCGGATTGATCGACCAGAGTGACGTTTCCTGGCGGCAAACCGGCGACAGCGCTGGAAACCAGATGTACCACGGCGCTAATTTGTCCTTCATCCAGTGCCCGTCCCGGTTCAAGTGTGACGGTGACGGAAGCAGAAGGGGATTTTTGTTCCCGCACAAATAGCGACGGCTTTGGCATCGCCAGGTGAACGCGGGCGCTTTTTACCGGACCCAGCGTCTCGATCGTCCGGGCCAGTTCACCTTCCAGCGCGCGCTGATAATTCACCTGCTCGCTGAACTGGCTGATACCGAATTTTTCCTGATCAAGCAGTTCAAAGCCTACCGCGCCGCCTTTAGGCAGTCCCTGCTGCGCCAGACGCAGACGCAGTTCATGCACTTTGTCGGCGGGCACTTCAATCGCGCCGCTGCCATTGGCAAAGCGATAGGGGATATTCATCTGGGTCAACTGCGCGACGATCGCGCCGCCGTCCTGATCGGAAAGGTTGCTAAATAGCGTGCGGTAATCGGGCGTTTTGGCCCACAGCACCATCGCAACGACGATCGCCACGGCAGCGGAACCCGCCACAATTAACGGAATTCGGGGATTCGCGCGTAGGCGATTAAGCCACTCGAGAGGTTTAGGTTGGGTTGCAGTCGATGCAGTCGCACTCATCTCGCACCTCGTGACTGATCGTGGACGGCGTTTTTTGCAAAGTGGAACAAGACTCACTCCCGGGTCAGCAAACTCGAAAAATTGACGGTCTCATTATTTGTGGTTTCGAATTTTTCTATGCGCTAAAAACCGAGGTTTTTTATCGTTATTTAACGCCTTTATCTTATTGACAAACTGGTAATCTCTGCTGCGTAAAAAATCATCCAGGGGAATAGCATGGCAGCAATACAGGGGATTGAAGGGGTTATTAGCCAGTTACAGGCGACGGCGATGGCCGCAAGCGGGCAAGAAACACACTCGCAGTCGACGGTGAGTTTTGCCGGCCAGCTACATGCTGCGCTGGATCGTATTAGCGACAGACAAACGGCGGCGCGCGTTCAGGCGGAAAAATTCACTCTGGGTGAGCCGGGCATTGCGCTTAATGACGTGATGGCCGATATGCAAAAAGCGTCCGTCTCCATGCAAATGGGGATTCAGGTGCGCAACAAGCTGGTCGCCGCGTATCAGGAAGTCATGTCCATGCAGGTTTAAGCCTTGGGCTGACAACACATCCGCAGCGAACTCCCGGGCGCTTACCTAAGTCAGCGGCGGGGGACGCGACGCCCATGCAACCAGTGCGTGATTATGTGGGCTTGTTTTTTGCGAGGCGCGCTCATTTTATTGATAAGCGGGTTGCACATTGTTGCAGGGACTTATTAAAAATAGGGTACGCCTGTTTACTGACGCCATTCATTCCTACTATTCGTTCTGACGCTATTGTCATTGAGTTTGCAATCCAGAATGTTCCTGCAATATATGCGCCGTTGCGATAATACACGGTAAATTCTTTATTAATGCCTGGAATATCTGTTTCATGGAGATCCAGTATATACCCATACGGGGACAGATTATCAGCGAGACAGCGGGCAATGACGCTCGGATGTGCATTGACCACTGTGACGGGTGAGTAACGGGCAGCGGCAAGACAGACGACTCCAATAATGGAGATGAAAATAATTTTTATCATTTTTTTGGCTTCTGCTGTGCATAAATAAATGATCACCTGATAATGTCAGTGAGTAAAAATATAAATACCTGATAGTCTTTTATGACGTAGAGGGAAAATAATAATTATTTTATGTTTTGATTAAAATAACCCTGGGTTTTTCATCGGCTCAGACAAAATTAAAACGGTATACGTTATATAATAGATTTATGCCACGGCGCACAAGACGACCTTGTCTGATTTCTTTTATGCGTTGTAGATTTTTGCCGGTTATGCCGTAAAAAGGTCTCCCGCCGTAACGTACAGCGGGAGTATGCGCTTATTTTTGAATCAGATAACGAATTGTTGGGCCATCCTGTTGGATATCCAGCACCGTATAGCCGTGATTGCGCGCATCCAGTGGAATATTATTAATGGACTGCGGACAGTCGCTCACCACTTCCAGGATCTCACCTTTTTTTAGCTGCGGCATCGCTTCCAGAGTGGCGACCGCCGGGTACGGGCAAGGTTCGCCAACCATATCCAGACGGTAATCAGGGACGATATTTTTCATACAGATTCCTTAGCAGGCGTCAGCCCCGCACGGCGGAAAAAACGTTTTTCCCAGCCGATAATTAACATCAGCGCGGCAAATAATAACAGGTAGGTGACCAGCAGCCCCCCCAGCGGACCAAAGGTATTCAGCAGGTTAACTTTATCCCAACTGGTCGCCAGCGCGGGCGCGAAATCATCCCAGTAGTAAGCCAGGATGGTCGAACCGATGACATTGCCGAGGCCCACCCACCAGTAATGCACCTGGCCTTCTACGGCGCGGTACATCCAGCCGGTTTCGCAGCCGCCCGCCAGCACGATGCCAAAACCGAACAGCAGTCCGCCAATGACCGCATTCGGGCCAGCCCACATAATTTTAGGTGCAACGCCCAACTGCACGTAGCTGAAAATACCAATGGCGCTGACCGCCATGCCGAAAATAATCGCTTTCGCCATATGGGCGCGTCCGGAGATCCACAGATCGCGAAAGGCCGAGGTAAAGCAGATTTGCGCGCGCTCGATCAGCAGCCCAAACCCGACGCCGAACAGCATCGCCAGCCCCAGTTTCGGCTGATGCATTGCCGTTAATAACGCCCAGCCAATCATGCCGATAAAGACCAGCATACCGAGCCTGAAACGCCGTCTTGCCTGATCCGGTTTCTGCGTCAGTGGCGAAGCCGCGGAGACCTTTTGCATTTTCACCGGTATGCGAAATATCGGCAGCAACGTAAAGCGGGCGCCGAACCAGGAACCGATAGCGGTCGCCAGCGCAAAGAACCACGCGTGTAGGGAGAACTGCGGGATCCCGGTAAAAAAGGCGGCCAGGTTACACCCCATCGCCAGACGCGCGCCGAAGCCAGCGATAATGCCTCCGGCCACCGCCTGTACGATACGGATTCGGCTGCGCGGCATACGCAGTTTTACGTTGTTGGCCCACAGCGCTGCGGCGAAACAGCCGCCGAACATGCCGAGGATCATCATGCCGTCGATACGCGTCAGCGGCGTACCTTCCAGATGAATCAGCTTGTAGTAGCCCCACTGTTCGGCATGAACGCCAAAAAGCTGCAAAATTTGCCCGCCCCAGCGGGTAAATTCGCCCGTCACGGCCCAGAACGTGCCGGTGATGCCAAAATAGTAGGTAGAGAGAATACCGGCTGCGATCACCGCAGGGGCCGGCGCCCAGAATTTAATTAACCAGGTTTGCTTGAAGTGTTGCCATGACATGTGTTTAGCCTCTGAACTCAGAAGGTGTGAAACAAGAAGTGCGCATACTACACCGATCACAGAATTTGCCTACACCTAATAAGCGGTAATACCGACTGGATCAAATTGCGGCCAGCGCCTGGAAAGGCTGGCGGCGTCAGGGCTTTAATGCCACAATTCCTCTTTCTTCTGATGCAGGATGAATGATGAAAAAAGTAGCGATCGTTGGCGCATTGCTGGTTCTGGCCGGATGCGCCGAGGTGGAAAACTATAATGATGTGGTGAAAACGCCCGCGCCGGCCGGTCTGGAAGGGTACTGGCAGTCAAAAGGCCCGCAACGTAAGCTGGTGAGCCCTGAAGCTATCGCCAGCCTGGTAGTGACTAAAGAAGGCGATACGCTGGACTGCCGCCAATGGCAGCGCGTTATTGCTCTGCCGGGCAAGCTGACCATGCTCTCCGATGACTTAACCAATGTTACGGTTAAGCGTGAGCTCTATGAAATTGAGCGCGACGGGAATACCCTGGAATATGATGGCATGACGCTGCAACGGGTCGCTCGTCCGACGCCGGAGTGCGCCGCCGCGTTAGAAAAAACGCCGCTGCCGACGCCGCTGCCGTAATTTCGCTTCCCGGCAGCGCTCTGCCGCCGGGAGCGCTCATCACACGTCCTCAATGACCCACACGCTGACGCTGCCTGCGTTGCAGAAGAACGTCGCTTCGCCTTGATCATTAGTTACAACATGCTCATTGCGGTTTCCCAGAAAATCACGCCAGGTCTTGTTAGCGTAATTGTCGCCGAGCAGGAGGGTTTTTTCACCGTCGTCGCCATTGGAAAGTACAACCACACAGCCTGGGTTCTCTTCAGTACCGCTGCGACTAAAGGCGATACAGTTAGGATGATCGAAAAAGAGAGTTTGTATACCGTGCGCAAAACGCTGACGAGCAAGGATCAGCCGATCCAGTTGGTTAATCACCGGCATGTCGACCCGACAGGTCTCGCCATTTTCGCCGCTATCCTCATAGCTGGCGCCGTATAAATCGGGATAAAACACTGACGGCACGCCGTTTTCACGAAGCAGGATCAGCGCATAGGCCAATGGTTTGAACCAGGGTTCTACCGGCGCTTCCAGCGCCTGTAACGGTTGTGTATCGTGGTTAGCGACCAGCGTCACCGCATGAAAAGGGTCGGCTTCTACCAGCGTGCCGGTGAAAATGTGGCGCATGTCATACTCCGCGCCCTGGCGCGAGGCCTCGTGAAATTTCATCTGCAACGGCGCGTCGAACAGCATGGTTTTCCCGTCGACCTGATCGATGTACGTTTGCAGTTTATCTACTTCATGCGACCAGTATTCTGCGACAATAAACAGCGGTTTTGGCGCAACCGCCTGTACATGCTCAATCCATTCTTTATAAAACCAGGCGGGTATATGTTTTACCGCGTCCAGGCGAAAGCCGTCACAGTGGGTTTGTTCCATGACCCAACGAGCCCAATATTTAATCTCCTCCGTAACCGCGTGATTGCGAAAATCGATATTTTCACCCATCAGATAGTCGAAATTACCCATCTCATCATCAACCTGATCGTTCCAGCCATCGCCGGTATAGTCATTGACGATCTTAAAAATGCCGTCTTCGTCGGGATTCTCGATGTGATCAATGCCGCTGAAACAGTGATAGTCCCAAATAAAGTTGGAATACTGGCCCGCGCGGGCAGGGAAGGTGTAGCGCGTCCAGCCTTCGCATTCAATGATGTTGTCATCGATTTGCGTGCGGTCATCCTGATTCACGCGCTGAACGCGAATACGTTCTTTTTCGTCTGCTCCCATTTTGTGGTTCACGACGACGTCGAGCAGCACCGCAATATTATTTTTTTTGAGCGCGTCTATCGCCGTCAGTAACTGGCGTTTATCGCCGTACTTTGTTGCGATAGTTCCTTTTTGGTCAAATTCGCCGAGGTCAAACAGGTCGTAGGTATCATAGCCTACGGAATAGCCGCCGGAGGCGCCTTTACAGGCGGGCGGTAGCCAGACCATATTGATACCGATATCATTCAGCCCATCAGCACGTTCCGCCAGCTCAGACCAGAGTTTTCCGCCGTCGGGATAATACCAGTGGAAGTACTGCAATAACGTGGGGTTTTTCATCTTCCGTGCTCCAGAAGTCGTTTAGCCGACCTCTGGAGTATGGAAGAATTTTCATACGAGACGGGAAAATATTATGAGGCGCCAGGCGCGTCTGGCACGAGTAACATACCGGAAAGACGCCCATAAGCGTTGTTGAGTGATTTTTGGCGGGTGGATTGTCCGATCAAACTACTGAGTTCATCCAGTCGCTGTTGCAGCAGCCCTTTCAGGAGCTGCTCATTATCCAGCGTTTGTTTGATGTATCCGGCGACCATATCCTGAATACTTCGCGTAATGCCCGGTGGAGTTTGCTTTTCCATCACCGTTTCAATACTTTGCAGATAGGAGACCTCTTGTTGCAGTAAGAGATCCCATTCACCTCGCTGCGCAAGTTCAAGCAGCGATTGACTGAGCAGCGCAATACGCTGCCAACGGTTGATAAACTCCACGGTTGAGGTCATTAACGAGACTCCTGGAAAGATGCTTTCGGTGAAATCTGCTTCCAGGCTTCTGCAATATTGCTGAGTAACCCTTCCACTTCTTCGATGGCCTGAGCGTCGTTACGCAAATTAGCCTGCAGTAAACGGCGAATCATATAGTCGTATAGCTCGGAAAGATTCGTCGCAATCTCACCGCCTTTTTCCTGATCGAGGCCGGCTTTCAGCCCGTTATCGATAATATTGATGGCTTTGCTTAACGCTTCACCTTTCGCGACAACATCGCCTTGTTCTAAAAACAGGCGAGCGCGCACCAGAGCGCTATTCGCGCCATCAAACAACATTTCAATCAACTGATGCGGGCTGGCGCTCATCACGGCGCTTTCCACGCTGACTTGCGCATAAGCTTTGATACCGCTCGCGGTGTACATGGTAACCTCTGTTATCAGGACTTGTTCATAGCATTAAATTGCTGGGTCAAATAAGTACTGGTGTTATTCAGCTTACTCATCATGGTATCCAGTTGGGTAAACTGGGCCTTGTAACGGGCAACGGTTTCATCGATGCTGTTGCTAACGGACAGGTACTGTTTTGTCAGGCTTTTCAGCGTGGCGTTAACGTTGTCCTGCGCATTATCAATAATGCCGTCATCCGCCAGATAACTTTTCACTTCGGTGGCAATTTTGGTGGTGATGCCCGTTTCTTTACCATCACCTACCAACAGCTCACGCGCTGCGGCTGTGTTATCTTTCAGTACTTTGGTCAGCTTATCATCATCAATCTTCAGTTTGCCGGAAGTCCCATCCTGAGTGATGCCAATTTCCGCCATTGTTTTGAACGCAGAATTACTGCCGCTATTGGCAAATTGTGCCCGAATCCCGGTCTGGATAGTACGAACCACACTATCGCCTAACAGCGCGCCGTTTTTATCGCTGGCTTCTTCGCCCGGCTCAACGGCGGTATATTTGGTTAACGAGCTAAAGGTATCCACCAGCGAGTTATAGGCATCCACCCAGGATTTAATCGCCTCTTTCGCCTTGGTATCATCTTTCGTTACCGTCACGGTCGCGTCGGTCACTTTCTTCGTCAGGGTGAGCGTAATTCCCTGAGGGGCGTCGGTTACGGTATTGCTCTGACGTTCAATGTCGATGCCGTTTACGTTCAGCTTCGCGTTTTCTGCTTTCACCAGCTCTTGCATATTGCCGGTATTGGTGGTGCTGTCATAAGCGAGTAAATCGTTAAGTTTTGTATCGCCTTCCACCGTGATCTTCATCGTATTGTCGGTACCGCTATTGGCGGTAAGCACCAACTGGAATTCGTTCTCTTTGACCTTAACGATGCTGGCGGCGATACCGCTGTCGGCGTCATTGATGGCGTCACGGATCGCCTCCATGGAGGTGTCGCCTTTATCCAGCTTAATTTCCAGCGGCTCTTTACGTCCCGGCTGTTCAATTTTAATTGTCCGGGACGTGACCGACGTATCGCCCAACTGCTCTTTGGTGGTCGCGAAGGTGGTTTTTGTCGCCAGCGACTGTGCGGCGGCAAGCTGGGTTACGTTAATCTTATAAGTCCCTGCGGCAGCGCCAGCGGTGGTACTGACTTTGAGATCCTCCGTCGTGCTGGACGCCACGGTAGACTTAAATAAATCCGCTTTATTTAACGCGGTATTTGCCGTCTGGAATTTTTCTAATGCGCTTTTCAATGTGCCATAGGCGGTTAGCTTTGCCGAATTCGCGCTCTGCTGTTTGGTAATTGGCGTTAAGCGTCCTTTTTCGTTCTTTGTCAGGTCTGTCAACAACTGGTCTAACGGTAAGTTTGATCCCACACCTAATGATGAAATTGAAGCCATGCCTTCTTCCTTTTTGATTGCAAACAGTAGTTAAGCGCGTTATCGGCAATCTGGAGGCAAAGTTTAATGATAATTTTGCAAAAATAATGCGCGGAATAATGATGCATAAAGCGGCTATTTCGCCGCCTAAGAAAAAGATCGGGGGAAGTGAAAAATTTTCTAAAGTTCGAAATTCAGGTGCCGATACAAGGGTTACGGTGAGAAACCGTGGGCAACAGCCCAATAACATCAAGTTGTAATTGATAAGGAAAAGATCATGGCACAAGTCATTAATACAAACAGCCTGTCGCTGTTGACCCAGAATAACCTGAACAAATCCCAGTCCGCTCTGGGCACCGCTATCGAGCGTCTGTCTTCCGGTCTGCGTATCAACAGCGCGAAAGACGATGCGGCAGGTCAGGCGATTGCTAACCGTTTCACCGCGAACATCAAAGGTCTGACTCAGGCTTCCCGTAACGCTAACGACGGTATCTCCATTGCGCAGACCACTGAAGGCGCGCTGAACGAAATCAACAACAACCTGCAGCGTGTGCGTGAACTGGCGGTTCAGTCTGCTAACAGCACCAACTCCCAGTCTGACCTCGACTCCATCCAGGCTGAAATCACCCAGCGCCTGAACGAAATCGACCGTGTATCCGGCCAGACTCAGTTCAACGGCGTGAAAGTCCTGGCGCAGGACAACACCCTGACCATCCAGGTTGGTGCCAACGACGGTGAAACTATCGATATCGATCTGAAGCA
The DNA here is from genome assembly GCF_046550615.1 of Salmonella sp. SAL04214. NCBI lineage: Bacteria > Pseudomonadati > Pseudomonadota > Gammaproteobacteria > Enterobacterales > Enterobacteriaceae > Salmonella > Salmonella sp. SAL04214. The sequence goes on along the minus strand of NZ_JBGDXT010000005.1, from coordinate 46,979 downwards.
GATCAACTCTCAGACCCTGGGTCTGGATACGCTGAATGTGCAGAAAAAATATGATGTTGATAGCACTGGCGTTACTCAATCTCTTGATTTAAAAACTGCTGGAATTACTGGTGCTACATTAAAAGCTGGTATTACTGGTACAACGACAGAAACCGGTAGCGTTAAAGATGGTAAAGTCTACTATGATGCAGATAGCAAAAATTACTATGTAGAGGTTGATTTTACTGATACTACGGATAAAGCAGCGCATGCTGGTTTCTACAAAGCTGACGTCGATGCTGACGGTAATGTTTCTTTAGCAACTGGTGCGACTAAAGAAGCAAAACCAACGAATGCAGTTGAAGTTGAAAAAACTATTGATGAAAAACCGCTGAAAGCATCAAGTAGTGTTCAGGATGCCTTAAAAGCGAGTGGTATTGCTGATGCGGTTGCAGAAGCTGCGACGGTAGTGAAAATGTCGTACACTGATAAGAATGGTAAAACTATTGATGGTGGATACGGTATTAAAGTAGGTGATGACTACTATGCTGCAACTAAAGAAAAAGACGGCAGCTATAGTATTAATAGTACTTCTTATACCGATAAAGACGGCAACACTAAAACTGCACTAAACCAACTGGGTGGCGCAGACGGTAAAACTGAAGTTGTTTCTATCGACGGTAAAACCTACAATGCCAGCAAAGCCGCTGGTCACAACTTCAAAGCACAGCCTGATCTGGCGGAAGCGGCTGCTACAACTACCGAAAACCCGCTGCAGAAAATTGATGCTGCTTTGGCGCAGGTGGATGCGCTGCGTTCTGACCTGGGTGCGGTTCAGAACCGTTTCAACTCCGCTATCACCAACCTGGGCAATACCGTAAACAACCTGTCTTCTGCCCGTAGCCGTATCGAAGATTCCGACTACGCGACCGAAGTCTCCAACATGTCTCGCGCGCAGATTCTGCAGCAGGCTGGTACTTCCGTTCTGGCGCAGGCGAACCAGGTTCCGCAAAACGTCCTCTCTTTACTGCGTTAATCCGGCGATTGATTCACCGACACGTGGTACACAATCAAGGCAGCGAAAGCTGCCTTTTTTAATTCCGGAGCCTGTGTAATGAAAGAAATCACCGTCACTGAACCTGCCTTTGTCACCCACTTTTCCTGTTCTGGCTCGGCCTGCCGCGATCACTGTTGTAAGGGCTGGAAAATCACGCTGGATAAGACGACGGTCAAAAAGTATCTCGCCAGTAAAGACACGGCGATTCGTACCATCGCGCAAGACCATATTATCCTGCTGAAAAAGAACAACAGCCACTGGGGGGAAATTAAGCTGCCTTCGGCGCTGGGGAATTGCCCTTATCTGGATGAGGACCGTCTGTGCCGGGTGCAAAAAACGTTAGGCGCAAAGGCATTAAGTCATACCTGTTCCTCTTTCCCGCGGGCGCATCATACCTATAAAAATGAGGTGCGTAACTCTCTGAGTCTTGCCTGCCCGGAGGTGACGTCCCGCATTTTAAACGATCCTGACGCAATGGCACTCAGCGAAAAAACAATCATTCAGCAGACATTCAATACTGCGCCGTTATTCCCAGCGCAGCAAAAGTTACTCAATCTGTTTTGCCTGAGTCTGATCAACCATGCCAACAGCAGTACGGAAGCCGCGCTCTATGCGTTGATTAAATTCGTCATGTATGCACAGAAATTTGCCAAAATTGATGATGCCGCGCTGGGCGAACTGGAACAGGTGTATGCCGCGTTACTTGAACAGTTGCAGACCGGCGTGTTGGCGCAGGAGTTGATGAATATCGCGCCGGATAGCAAGGTAAAAACCTCGCTGGTATTGCAGATGCAGAACTATTTCCGCTCGCTCCCGCTTAATCGTGGCAGTGTTATCCTCGATCACTACATCCAGTGCCTTCTGCGGGTGCTGACGGCGGAAGAGGGCGTTTCAATGGAGCAGAAGGTTAGCGATATTGAGTCCTCATTAGCGCGCTGTTTACAGGCGGATGAGCAGCAGAAGAACTGGGCTTTCAGAAATTTAATTCTCTATAAAATTTGGGAAAATAATTTCCCCAACCAGCCGAATGTCGACCCGTTACGCGCGCTGTATATTATCGTGGCGGAATATGCGTTTATTAAGCTATTAACGGCAGCCAGCGTGCATGAGCGCGGGCGGCTTGAGTGGGATGACGTTACCAATATTGTGTATAGTTTTCACTCCCGCAGCCAGCATAACAGCGAGGTGGCGAAGAACTTTCATCGCCATATAGAAACGGTGCGTACTGGCGACGATCTGTCGATGATTCATCTTCTGACATAGTTTTATTCGGGGTGGGCGCTTGCGCATCCCGTTTGTCCTATCTGGCTGATTTTATTCTGCTCTTTTAGCCGCGAAAAAGGCGCTACAGGTTACATAAGTGAAATAACCCTTCTTTTATAGCCTTATTCCTTCGATAGAACCCTCTGTAGAAACGGATAATCATGCCGATAACTCATTTAACGCAGGGCTGTTTATCGTGAATTCACTGTATACCGCTGAAGGTGTAATGGATAAACACTCGCTGTGGCAGCGTTATGTACCGCTGGTGCGTCACGAAGCATTGCGCCTGCAGGTGCGATTGCCGGCGAGCGTGGAACTGGACGATCTGCTACAAGCGGGCGGCATCGGGTTATTAAATGCGGTCGACCGATATGACGCTTTGCAAGGAACGGCATTTACCACTTACGCAGTGCAGCGTATTCGTGGGGCGATGCTGGATGAATTACGCAGCCGCGATTGGGTGCCGCGTAGCGTCCGGCGTAATGCCCGCGAAGTGGCGCAGGCGATGGGACAACTGGAGCAGGAACTGGGGCGTAATGCGACGGAAACCGAAGTGGCGGAACGTCTTGGCATCCCTGTTGCGGAGTATCGTCAGATGTTGCTCGATACCAACAACAGCCAACTTTTCTCTTACGATGAGTGGCGGGAAGAGCATGGCGATAGCATCGAACTGGTGACTGAAGAACATCAACAGGAAAACCCGTTACATCAACTGCTGGAGGGCGACCTGCGACAGCGGGTAATGGATGCGATTGAATCGCTGCCGGAACGCGAGCAACTGGTGTTAACGCTGTATTACCAGGAAGAGCTCAATCTCAAAGAGATTGGCGCGGTACTGGAAGTTGGCGAATCGCGGGTCAGCCAGTTGCATAGTCAGGCCATCAAACGATTACGCACCAAACTGGGTAAGTTATAGGTCGCGCATGGTCGCACCCGAAAAGTGCCGCACAACGTATAGACTACCAGGAGTTCTCATGACGGTGCAGCAACCTAAAAGGCGGCCCTTGAGCCGCTATCTTAAAGACTTTAAACACAGCCAGACGCATTGCGCGCATTGTCACAAATTGCTCGACCGCATTACGCTGGTTCGCCGTGGCAAGATCGTTAATAAAATCGCTATTTCACAGCTGGATATGCTACTTGACGACGCTGCCTGGCAGCGGGAGCAGAAGGAGTGGGTGGCGCTGTGTCGCTTTTGCGGCGATTTGCACTGCAAAAAGCAGAGTGATTTTTTCGATATTATCGGTTTCAAACAGTATTTGTTTGAACAAACCGAGATGAGCCATGGCACGGTGCGGGAATATGTCGTGCGTTTACGACGTCTTGGCAACTACCTCAGCGAGCAAAACATTTCCCACGATCTGCTGCAGGACGGTTTTCTCGATGAAAGCCTGGCGCCATGGTTGCCGGAAACCAGCACCAATAATTACCGTATCGCACTACGTAAATACCAGCAATATAAAGCGCATCAGCAGATTGCGCCCAGACAGAAATCCCCCTTTACCGCCAGTTCTGATATATATTAAAAAAGCATAAGATGTAGCAGAGTCGTGTTGGTGAAACGTGGCAAACCTTCTACATTAGGCTGAGTCCCCCAAAGGTTCGCGAGACGTGACGATGCGCCATGGCGGGACACAGTCTATGGTCATTAACGGCAATATTCGGGGTTACTATGAAATTAGCACTGCTGGGACGTCAGGCACTGATGGGAGTAATGGCTGTAGCGCTGGTGGCGGGAATGAGCGCGAAGAGCTTTGCCGATGAGGGTTTGCTGAACAAAGTTAAAGAACGCGGCACGCTGCTGGTAGGGCTGGAAGGTACCTATCCGCCGTTTAGTTTTCAGGGCGAAGACGGCAAATTAACCGGTTTTGAAGTCGATTTCGCCGAGGCGTTGGCAAAACACCTGGGCGTTAAAGCGTCGTTGAAGCCGACCAAATGGGACGGAATACTGGCGTCGCTGGACGCTAAACGCATTGATGTGGTGATAAACCAGGTCACGATTTCAGACGTCCGCAAGAAAAAATATGATTTCTCTACGCCTTATACTGTCTCCGGCGTTCAGGCGCTGGTGAAAAAAGGCAATGAAGGCACGATCAAAACGGCGGCCGATCTGCAGGGCAAAAAAGTCGGCGTTGGGCTGGGGACTAACTATGAAGAGTGGCTACGTCAATATGTGCAGGGCGTGGATATCCGTACCTATGACGATGATCCTACAAAATATCAGGATCTGCGCGTAGGCCGTATTGACGCGATTTTAGTCGATCGTCTGGCGGCGCTGGATCTGGTGAAAAAAACCAAAGGTACGCTGGCCGTCACCGGTGATGCGTTTTCGCGTCAGGAGTCCGGCGTTGCGTTACGTAAAGGCAACGAAGACTTGCTGAAGGCGGTAGATAACGCCATTGCGGAAATGCAAAAAGATGGCACCTTAAAAGCCCTCTCTGAAAAATGGTTTGGCGCTGACGTGACCCAATAATGCTCTACGTTGCCCGGCAGGCAGTGCGCCGCCGGGCAATATCAACCTCATACTATGTCAGCAAACGGAGGCGCGTGAATCGGCGCCTTTTTTATTTCCGTTAGATCAACGTGCATAATAAAAAGAACACACCACAACGTTACCGGAGGCTCAATGCCACTACATCACTTAACGCGCTTCCCTCGCCTGGAGTTTATCGGCGCGCCGACCCCGCTCGAATACCTGCCGCGATTGTCTGATTATCTTGGCCGTGAGATTTACATTAAGCGCGATGATGTTACGCCCATTGCAATGGGCGGCAATAAACTGCGCAAGCTGGAGTTTTTGGTGGCCGACGCGCTGCGAGAAGGGGCGGATACGCTGATAACCGCAGGGGCGATTCAGTCAAACCATGTCCGTCAGACGGCGGCAGTCGCGGCCAAATTGGGGCTGCATTGCGTCGCCTTGCTGGAAAATCCAATCGGTACCACCGCGGAAAATTACCTGACGAATGGTAATCGCCTGTTACTGGATTTATTTAATACGCAAATTGAGATGTGCGATGCGCTAACCGATCCGGATGCGCAGCTGCAAACGCTGGCGACGCGCATTGAAGCGCAAGGGTTCAGGCCCTATGTGATTCCGGTCGGCGGCTCCAGCGCGCTGGGCGCAATGGGATACGTAGAGAGCGCCCTGGAAATCGCCCAGCAGTGTGAAGAGGTCGTCGGGCTCTCTTCGGTGGTGGTGGCCTCCGGCAGCGCCGGAACGCACGCCGGGTTAGCTGTCGGGCTGGAACATCTGATGCCGGATGTCGAACTGATTGGCGTGACCGTTTCACGTTCTGTCGCCGAGCAGAAACCCAAAGTGATTGCCTTGCAGCAGGCTATTGCCGGTCAGCTGGCGCTGACGGCGACGGCGGATATTCATTTATGGGATGACTATTTTGCCCCGGGTTACGGCGTGCCAAATGACGCGGGGATGGAGGCGGTGAAACTGCTGGCGAGCCTGGAGGGAGTGCTGCTGGATCCGGTATATACCGGTAAAGCGATGGCGGGTCTGATAGACGGCATCAGCCAGAGACGCTTTAACGATGACGGGCCGATTCTCTTTATTCACACCGGTGGGGCGCCTGCGCTGTTTGCCTACCATCCTCATGTATAACCTCCAGGTAATCAACGCGAATGCAAGAAAGTATCCAACTGGTTATTGAATCGCTGCCGTATTTGCTTAAAGGCGCCGTCTTTACCCTGCAACTGAGTATTGGCGGTATGTTTTTTGGTCTGCTGCTGGGATTTGTGCTGGCGCTGATGCGGATGTCTCCGCTATGGCCGGTTCGCTGGCTGGCGCGCTTTTATATCTCGATTTTTCGCGGTACGCCGCTTATCGCCCAGTTATTTATGATCTATTACGGCCTGCCGCAATTTGGTATTGAGCTGGACCCTATCCCGGCGGCGATGATTGGTTTATCGCTCAATACCGCGGCTTATACGTCCGAGACGCTGCGTGCGGCGATCTCGGCTATCGACAAGGGACAATGGGAAGCGGCGGCGAGCATTGGCATGACGCCGTGGCAAACGCTACGTCGCGCTATTTTGCCGCAGGCGGCTCGCGTCGCGCTTCCGCCGTTGAGCAACAGCTTTATCAGCCTGGTGAAAGATACGTCGCTCGCTGCGACGATTCAGGTGCCGGAGTTGTTCCGCCAGGCGCAGTTAATTACCTCGCGAACGCTGGAGGTGTTTACCATGTATCTGGCCGCGTCGTTAATCTACTGGGTAATGGCGACCGTCTTATCGGCACTGCAAAACTATTTTGAAAACCAGCTTAACCGCCAGGAGAGAGAGCCAAAATGAGTGCGATCGAAGTCACCAACCTGGTAAAAAAATTTCATGGTCAAACGGTGCTGCACGGTATCGACCTTGAGGTGAAGCCCGGAGAAGTCGTCGCCATTATCGGCCCGAGCGGCTCAGGGAAGACAACGTTATTACGCTGTATTAACCTGCTGGAACAACCGGAAGCGGGCACCATTAAAGTGGGCGATATTATCATCGATACCGCCCGCTCATTCAGCCAGCAAAAAGGGTTGATTCGCCAGCTACGCCAGCATGTCGGCTTTGTCTTTCAGAGTTTTAACCTGTTCCCGCATCGTACCGTGCTGGAAAATATCATTGAAGGTCCGGTGATTGTAAAGGGAGAGCCGAAAGCCGAGGCGACGGCGCTGGCGCGGGAACTGTTAGCCAAAGTCGGGTTGGCCGGTAAAGAGACCCGTTATCCGCGCCGCCTGTCGGGCGGGCAACAGCAGCGCGTGGCGATTGCACGCGCGCTGGCGATGCGCCCGGAAGTGATTCTGTTTGATGAGCCGACGTCGGCGCTTGATCCTGAATTAGTCGGCGAGGTGCTTAATACGATTCGCCAGCTGGCGCAGGAAAAGCGCACGATGGTGATCGTTACTCACGAAATGGGCTTTGCGCGTGACGTGGCTGACCGGGCGATATTTATGGATCAGGGGCAAATCGTTGAGCAGGGGCCGGCGAAAACCTTGTTCGCCGACCCTCAGCATCCGCGTACCCGCCAGTTCCTTGAGAAATTTTTAGTGAAATAATGCCTTTTCAACGCTCGCCCGAATTAGCCGTGCCTCGGGCGAGCGCAATGAATAATTATGAACTCATTCTGCCAGATTATTAACCTCGCTCTCAGGCGGAAGCCAAAAAAGTGTAATGCCGCTCAAGTATTCTACGTTTCGTCCGATATTTCTTATATATAAACACTATTTATGTGTTAATTTAAGTCATTCATAATAATGATTATCAATATCAAAGGCGTGACCATAAAATATGCAGGAAAATGATTTCTTCACCTGGCGACGCGCAATGTTGTTACGCTTTCAGGAGATGGCGGCAGCAGAGGATGTTTATACTGAATTGCAATATCAGACACAGCGGCTGGAATTTGATTATTATGCCCTGTGTGTTCGTCATCCCGTCCCCTTTACCCGGCCTAAAATATCGCTTCGTACCACTTATCCTCCGGCGTGGGTAACGCATTACCAGTCCGAAAACTATTTCGCGATCGATCCGGTATTAAAGCCGGAAAATTTCAGGCAAGGTCATTTACATTGGGATGACGTGCTATTTCATGAAGCGCAGGCGATGTGGGATGCCGCCCAGCGTTTCGGATTACGCAGAGGCGTAACCCAGTGTGTGATGTTGCCGAACCGGGCGCTGGGCTTTTTATCTTTCTCCCGTAGCAGTTTACGCTGCTCCTCGTTTACCTACGATGAAGTGGAGCTGAGGTTGCAACTGCTGGCGCGGGAGAGTCTTTCGGCGCTGACAAGATTTGAAGACGACATGGTGATGGCGCCTGAGATGCGTTTCAGTAAACGTGAGAAAGAGATTCTGAAGTGGACGGCGGAAGGGAAGACCTCATCGGAGATCGCCATTATTCTGTCGATTTCTGAAAATACCGTTAACTTCCATCAGAAAAACATGCAGAAGAAATTCAATGCGCCAAATAAAACACAGATTGCCTGCTACGCTGCGGCGACAGGTCTGATATGACGTGCTGACGATGCTTCGCGCCAGACGCGAAACCGGCTGAAAGCGATGCTAACAGCCGGTTTTTTACTACTGGCGGTAAGCCTGTTTAATTTGCTTAACCGTACTGGAAAATACCGCCGCTTGTGCTTCATCATCCATCTGCGCGATCTGTTTTTCCATTTTAAGAATCACGCGCCCAGCATCGGCCTGGCCCATCGCCTGTAGCATCAGCGTTAACATGGCTTTCAGGCAGTTGACTTCAGTAGCCAGTTCTTGATTATTCTCAGCGGTGGAAAAATCAGGCGTACTCATTTATTTTCCTCGTTATGTTTCAGTGAAAATGTGCGATAGCAGATGTTAAGGCGGCGGAGTATACCATAAGCTACGCTAAAAATATCAGTGGTTGTTTTTTGATCAAAAAGCGGAGGGGTTACCCACAAAATAAACGTTGCCGCGTGATGCATATATTTTCTTCATTCTTTGTTTATTACGCGTATTTTACTCGTTAATTATTGTTACAAAGTTGATTCCCTAATTAGTGTTTAGACAGCGGAACGTGAAATTTTTGTCACCATTATGAAATAGCAGCCCGGGACAGCGCCGTCAGAAGGGGCTACAACGTTGGTAGTTGCCACACGACGTACAACATAATTTCCAAAAACGAGAGCAAAATCGAATACCCGGTGTTTTTTTACGTTTCAAAGTTGAGATAAAACCAGCTAATATAAGGGCGATTAACTATCAGTAGCGTTATCCCTATTCTGGAGATATTCCTTTGATCAACGTTCTTCTTGTTGATGACCACGAACTGGTGCGCGCAGGGATACGACGCATTCTTGAAGATATAAAGGGCATTAAAGTTGTCGGTGAAGCGTGCTGCGGAGAGGATGCGGTAAAATGGTGCCGTACTAACGCCGTTGACGTCGTGCTGATGGATATGAACATGCCCGGTATTGGCGGCCTTGAGGCGACGCGTAAAATTGCCCGATCGACAGCGGATATCAAAGTGATCATGCTGACCGTCCATACGGAGAACCCGTTGCCCGCCAAAGTGATGCAGGCTGGCGCAGCTGGCTATCTCAGCAAAGGCGCTGCGCCTCAGGAGGTGGTGAGCGCTATTCGTTCGGTGTATTCCGGACAACGTTATATCGCCTCCGATATCGCTCAGCAGATGGCGCTCAGTCAGATCGAGCCTGCAAAAACGGAAACGCCGTTCGCCAGTTTGTCTGAACGCGAGTTGCAGATTATGCTGATGATCACCAAGGGTCAGAAGGTCAATGAGATTTCAGAACAGCTGAATCTCAGTCCTAAAACGGTGAACAGCTATCGCTATCGCATGTTCAGTAAATTAAACATTCATGGTGATGTTGAGCTGACTCACCTGGCAATCCGCCATGGCCTGTGTAATGCGGAGACGTTAACAAGCCAGTGAGTGAAATATTTGACGCAAAGGCATTTTTGAAAACCGTTACCAGCCAACCCGGTGTCTATCGTATGTATGACGCCGGCGGTACGGTTATCTATGTCGGTAAAGCAAAAGACCTGAAAAAGCGTCTTTCCAGCTACTTTCGCAGCAACCTGGCTTCGCGTAAAACCGAAGCGCTAGTTGCGCAAATTCAACACATTGATGTCACGGTAACGCATACCGAAACGGAAGCGCTGCTGCTTGAGCATAATTACATCAAGTTGTATCAACCGCGTTACAACGTGTTGTTGCGTGATGATAAATCCTATCCTTTTATTTTTCTGAGCGGCGATACCCATCCGCGTCTGGCGATGCACCGTGGCGCCAAACATGCGAAAGGCGAGTACTTCGGTCCATTTCCTAATGGCTATGCCGTGCGGGAAACGCTGGCGCTGTTACAGAAAATTTTCCCTATCCGCCAGTGCGAAAACAGCGTGTATCGCAACCGCTCGCGTCCTTGCCTACAATACCAGATTGGCCGCTGCTTAGGCCCCTGCGTTGCAGGACTGGTCAGCGAGGAGGAGTACACGCAACAGGTGGAGTATGTCCGGTTGTTTTTGTCCGGCAAGGACGACCAGGTCTTAACACAGCTGATTGCCCGGATGGAAAAGGCCAGCCAGGATTTGGCATTTGAAGAGGCGGCGCGTATTCGCGATCAGATCCAGGCGGTACGCCGGGTCACGGAAAAACAGTTTGTCTCCAATGCGGGCGACGATCTCGACGTGATCGGCGTGGCTTTTGATGCGGGTATGGCCTGTGTGCATGTGCTGTTTATTCGCCAGGGTAAGGTGCTGGGCAGCCGCAGCTATTTTCCAAAAGTACCTGGCGGTACGGAACTGGGCGAAGTGGTGGAAACCTTTGTCGGGCAGTTTTACCTGCAGGGTAGCCAGATGCGTACGCTACCGGGCGAGATACTGCTCGATTTTAATCTTAGCGATAAAACGCTGCTTGCCGACTCGTTGTCGGAACTTGCCGGACGGCGTATTCATGTCCAGACAAAACCGCGTGGCGATCGCGCCCGTTATCTCAAGCTGGCGCGGACCAACGCGGCAACGGCCTTAATTACAAAACTTTCGCAGCAGTCCACCATCACGCAGCGTTTGACTGCGCTGGCGGCGGTATTAAAACTTCCTGCGATCAAGCGGATGGAGTGTTTTGACATCAGCCATACCATGGGGGAGCAAACGGTCGCATCCTGTGTGGTATTTGACGCTAACGGGCCGTTACGCGCCGAGTATCGTCGTTATAATATCGCGGGCATCACGCCGGGTGATGACTACGCGGCGATGAATCAGGTGCTACGTCGGCGTTATGGCAAGGCCATAGAAGAAAGTAAGATTCCGGACGTTATTCTGATCGACGGCGGAAAAGGGCAGCTCGCCCAGGCGAAAGCCGTTTTCGCTGAGCTGGATGTCTCCTGGGATAAGCATCGCCCTTTGCTGCTTGGCGTCGCCAAAGGCGCGGACAGAAAGGCCGGTCTGGAAACACTCTTTTTTGAACCGGAAGGCGAGGGGTTTAGCCTGCCGCCGGACTCGCCGGCGCTGCATGTTATTCAGCATATTCGCGATGAGTCGCACGATCACGCGATCGGCGGGCACCGTAAAAAACGCGCGAAGGTTAAAAATACCAGTACGCTGGAAACTATTGAAGGCGTTGGGCCTAAACGTCGCCAGATGCTGCTGAAATATATGGGCGGTTTGCAAGGACTACGTAACGCCAGCGTAGAAGAAATTGCAAAAGTGCCGGGTATTTCGCAAGGTCTGGCAGAAAAGATCTTCTGGTCGTTGAAACATTGAGGCCACTGTAGCAACATAGGGGTAATTTCACTGACAACAGATAGTTACCCGTCACTATGCAATTTAATATCCCTACGTTGCTCACGCTGTTTCGCGTCATCCTGATTCCATTCTTTGTCGTGGTGTTTTATTTGCCGTTCGCCTGGGCGCCGATGGTCAGCGCGCTGATTTTCTGTATTGCCGCTATTACCGACTGGTTTGACGGCTTTCTGGCGCGACGCTGGAACCAGAGTACGCGTTTCGGCGCTTTCCTCGACCCCGTCGCCGACAAGGTGCTGGTGGCGATCGCCATGGTGCTGGTCACCGAGCATTATCATAGCTGGTGGGTGACGTTACCTGCGGCGACGATGATAGCCCGCGAAATTATTATCTCTGCTCTGCGTGAATGGATGGCGGAGCTGGGCAAACGCAGTAGTGTAGCGGTCTCCTGGATCGGTAAAGTCAAAACTACCGCACAGATGGTGGCGCTGGCGTGGCTCTTGTGGCGTCCGAATATCTGGGTAGAGTATGCCGGGATCGCGCTTTTCTTTGTCGCAGCGGTGCTAACGTTGTGGTCCATGTTGCAATATTTGAGCGCTGCACGCGGAGATTTGCTTGATCAGTGATCGTTTCGCCGCAAATTTCAGCAAACGATCGTGAGTGACGAAAAATATCGTTGACTCAGTGCGTCAGGTAAGTAGAATGCAACGCATCGAACGGCAGCACTGATTGCCAGACGATAACAAAATCAAGTGATTAACAAAGTTGCTTGATACTGCGGGAATAGCTCAGTTGGTAGAGCACGACCTTGCCAAGGTCGGGGTCGCGAGTTCGAGTCTCGTTTCCCGCTCCAGTTTAAAAGCATTGGCGTAAAGCGGATGCTGGCTGAAAAGCCAAAAAAATTTGGCGCGTTAACAAAGCGGTTATGTAGCGGATTGCAAATCCGTCTAGTCCGGTTCGACTCCGGAACGCGCCTCCAATTTTTCCCGAGCCCGGATGGTGGAATCGGTAGACACAAGGGATTTAAAATCCCTCGGCGTTCGCGCTGTGCGGGTTCAAGTCCCGCTCCGGGTACCATGGGAAAGACAAGAATAATCAAAGCAATAAGCAGTGTCGTGAAACCACCTACGGGTGGTTTTTTTGTGCCTTCAGTTTGTATGCCGACCGCGAGCGTGAACTTTCCAGCGCGATACACAGTAAAAAAACACCGGTAGCGGCATTTCTGCCAGTACAGCAGTTATGTGCTACCGACCCGCAAGAACTTATGGCTGGTAAATACTAAACATCGGGTAAATCAGCCGATAAAATCCATTAATCTCTATAAAAAATGCTGATATGTTTTATGCCTGCTTTATTAAAGAGAGTAGGTCTGCCAGTGAAATATACCGATAATGCAAAATTATTTATTAGCTTCATTAATATTGGGATTGTAGGTTGCGCTTTGCTACTTTTTTTTATTTTGTATGAGCCTGAGAGTGCAATCGTAACCTACTCTCTTCCCGGTGAGCTTTCCTCTTCGACATGTGATGCGCGTAATTTTATTGGCAACGTCGATGAAAATGACTTTGCAGAGTATATAAAAAAAGTAGAACTGACGCGCTACAGTATGTATTGTCTGAAAAAAACAGGGGCGGGTCAGTGGAGTATTTATGCAAATTAAACGAGTATATAACTGTTCAGGGGTATTTTCTGCACAATTTAATTAAAGGTAGATAGCGAACTAATATTCATCACTAGGTAATGTGATCCACTTCATGCTTTAATCACGTTTTGCAATATTGTCTTAATAACAGGTCAACTACAGATAATTTCGGGTTTTCGTGAATGGCGGTTTTGGTCAGTCTCTATATTATGCTTTCCCCGCTTTACGGAGATGATGATGCAAAAGAAAACCTGGGCCGTTTTATTGATACCATTGTGCCTCACCGCTTGCCACCAGACGACCAACCGATCAACAGCCAAAGATGAAATTCTCACAGGGAGCTATATTGACCCGACAAAAACACGCTTTCCGTTAGCGGATTATTCACAGTCGGTTGATAAATGGATACCTCCGGACTCGGCTGATTACACTATTCCGGTTATTGATAGTGCTACCCAACAACGCTACTTTAGCGCACTAAAATCTCATTATTTCGGAATGGACAGTGAAGCGCACTCGCCGTGGAATGGTTTTTATATTACCGCATTGCTGAAAAAAAACGCAGCACAGGCCCGGGATGCCAGTATTAAGCAGTTTCTTAGCGACGGCAGTGCTTATTGGGGGGAAAACTTCAGACTTTATACCTCTCGCTGGAAAGAGGAGGTTAGAGGGAATACGGATACGCAGATTGACAATATCTATCATGCCTCCCGGCGAGGTATTATGGTCAGAGAAAGTTTAGTCAGAGCGCTGCCAACGGACGACCCGCTCTTTAACGATCCCCGTCAGGCAGGCGAGGGGTATCCGTTTGATAATTTACAAATGTCTTCGCTGCGTCCCGGTACGCCGGTCTATACGCTGACGAAGAGCAAAGACCAACGCTGGCAATATGTCGTTTCACCAGCGGTAACTGGCTGGGTTCATAGTGAAGATATTGCCAGTACGGATCAGAAATTTATAACACAGTGGGTTTTGCTCGCTCACAAGCAACTGGGGGCATTTATCAACGCGCCGGTTTCTGTCCATGCCGCAGGCGTCTATTATTTCACCGGCCGACCGGGCACTATTTTACCGTTCCGACATCAACGGGCGGGCCAGTTCCTGATTGCGGCGCCAGTTCGCGGCAGCAACGGTCGCGCGTTTATCCATTGGGTCTGGCTAAGCGGTAACGAGTTTACGGCTATGCCGTGGAAAATGACGCCGGAAAATATCGCCGTGCTAATGAAAGCAATGCACGGCGCCCCCTACGGTTGGGGAAATTTTAACTTTTATAATGATTGTTCAGCCGAAGTCCGCAGCCTGTTAATGCCGTTTGGCATATTCCTGCCCAGACATTCATCCGCGCAGGTAGAGTCTGCTGGACGGGGGGTCGATCTTAGTCATAAAAATCCCCAAATGCGGATCGATTATCTCACCAGATACGGAAAACCGTTTACTACGCTGGTCTATATTCCAGGGCATATTATGCTGTATATCGGTAACACAACCATGAATGGGCAGGTTGTGCCGATGACTTATCAGAATATCTGGGGATTGCGCCCAAACCATGCTAATAGCCGGAGCATTATCGGTGAGGCGGTATTTTTGCCGTTACTGCGTTTTTATCCTGAAAATCCTGAGCTGATATCGCTGGCTGGTAAGGTTCTGTTTAAGCTTGGTTATATAGAATAGGTTGACAAACTGTGTTATCGCGGAAGATATGATTAAGGCAACCGTGCTCGTGGATATAAAGAGAGTATCCCTGTAAACTGTGTCTGAAAAAAGTATGCGCTATAGTGCGGGCTGTTTATTTGAAATACTATCTGGAGCTGATTCTGGATGTGATTATGTGCCTCACACATTGAAGTGAGAGTTATTGTTGGCGGTATCTGGCTGGAGGCTGGGTGGTAAAAAGACGTAATTTATTGCATTTTAATAACGGTGCCCGGTCAGAGCGCGATCTTGGGGATCTGGTCACTAAAGTTTTTGAGAAAGCGGCGAAAAAAGAACCGCAACCGCTATACACATTTAGCCTGCCGTTGCTGAGTGTGCAGGATGAGATCCGTGTTTACTGTAAGAAAAAAAATATCAAAATAGGGTACGATACGCTGTTTATGGAAATAACCTTTTCTGCTGACAGAGAAGCGGTAGACGAACTCATTAAACACTTTTTTACTGAAAATAAGCTCTATTTGAGAGGGCGGTTTTATCTGTCCGCGGCGGTGGTATAAGTTAGCATGAGTATAATATAGCGAGAAACCCATCTCTCGCTTTTGTGTGGGGCGAGCGCTTTCTGGCGGAAAATCTGCGCCCTGATCCTCCTTTTGTGCGTTAACTTCCGGAATCCTCCTCATTTCGTGTTAATCTGGCCCCTGATGGTTGCCATCCAAACTGCCTGCAAAAAAATTATTTTTATCCGCTGCAATGTAAGAGGCCTACAGGCGGAAGTCATCACTGAGGAAAAGCGTTATGAAAATGGAACCATTAAACGAGAACGAGCTGGAATGGCTGGATGATGTGCTGACGAAATACAATACCGATCAGGCCATTTTGGATGTCGCGGAGCTGGACGGTCTGATTACTGCGGTACTAAGTTCTCCGCGTCCCATCGAGCCGGAACAGTGGCTGGTCGCGATATGGGGGGGACCCGCGTACGTACCGCGCTGGACATCTGAAAAAGAAATGACGCGATTTATGGATCTGGTGTTCCAGCACATGGCGGACACAGCCGCCCGGCTTGAAGACTATCCAGAACAGTTCGAGCCGCTGTTTGGCCTGCGAGAAGTTGATGGCCATGAATTAACGATTGTTGAAGAATGGTGCTTTGGTTACATGCGCGGAGTGTCGCTGTCCGACTGGTCTGACTTGCCGGATACGCTAAAACCGGCGCTGGAAGCGATTGCCTTACACGGCACGGAAGAAAACTTTGCGCTGTTGGATAAAATGAGCCCGGAAGCGTTCGATAAAAGCGTTGATGCTATCCGTATCGCGGCGCTTGAGCTGCATGCCTGGTGGATGGCGCATCCGCACACGACGCCGCTACAGATGCCGATAAAAGCAGAGGTGAAAGTGGGGCGTAACGATCCTTGTCCATGCGGGAGCGGCAAAAAATTTAAGCAGTGCTGCCTGCATTAATGGCTCGTAAACGGCCATAGCGTGATGATTATCGAGCCTGGACGGCGTCCGGGCCCGGTAATCTTTGCCTGACATTAACCTGGATCGGGCAGGAACCCCAGTGCGATCGAAAACTGGACGCCAATCACGACAATGCCGCAGATAAACACCAGCGCCAGCGCTGGCGTGCCGCCTGCCACACGATATCCCGCCTGAGGGCTCTGTTTACGGCATTGCCAGACCAGCATAGCAGGGATGAGCAGTGCCAGCACTGCCAGCGCTACGCCGGCATAGCCTAATGCCATCACAAATCCGCGTGGGTAGAAAAGCGCAAACGCCAGCGGCGGCAGAAAGGTAATCAGCCCGGTTTGCAGGCGTCCGGACACCGTACTGCGGCGCTGGAATAGATCGGCCAGGTAATCAAATAATCCTAGCGCTACGCCCAGAAAAGAGGTCGCCAGCGCCAGATCGGCGAACAGGTGGACCGCCAGTTCGACATGTGGCGAAGCGACCACTTCTCTGAGCGCCTGCAGCAGGCCATTTAACCCGGCATGGCTGGCCAGTAGCCCTCTGAATGTCGGCGAGTCGATACTTCCCAGCGTGGCGAGCTGCCAAAAAATATAGGCCACTAGCGGAATGGCGCTACCCGTCATAAAGACCCAACGCAGCCGGCGAATGTTGCCGTTCATATAACTCACTATACTCGGTACGCTTCCGTGAAAACCAAACGAGGTGAAAATGACCGGTATGGCGGATAACGCCAGCCCCTGCTGTAAAGGAAGCGTAAGAAGATTTACTTTATGAATATGTGGCGTGAGCAACGCAAGCATGATGACCAGAAAAATGATCTTTGCGCTAAACAGGAAGCGGTTAAAAAGGTCGACCAGCGAGGTGCCCACACACACCACCCCACCGGCAACAAAGGTGAACAGCAGCACCCCGGCAGCGGGCGAGAGCGTGGCGCCAAGCCAGTTATTAATACTGGATGCCAGTAATTCTCCGGCTCCGGAAATGTAGGCGGCGGTGAGCGCATACATTAAGAACATCATACTGAATCCCGTAAGCCACTGTCCGTAACGTCCAAGATAGCGTTTTGCCAACGAGCCCAGTCCGGTATCCGCCGGAACGTGTTGATATACCTCCAGTAATAGTAGCGCGGTATAACACATCAGCGCCCACAGGCCAATCAACAATCCCAGCGTGACGCTGAAACCAACGCCAGCCGCTGCCAGCGGCATTGCCAGCATCCCGGCGCCGATAGTGGTGCCTGCCACGATAAAAATACTGCCCAGAGTTCTGTTTTTCACGCTTTCTACTACCCCGGTAACAAAGAACGGTGATATCCGCGGCGCAGGGTAAGGCATTACGCTATTTTCGTCAAATGGTCGTTACAATGGGTGTACTGTAAAATTTACAGTTCCGGGCGTAAAAGCGAATATGGGAGGAGGCGCGGACAACCGCCGCAAACCTGCGCTAGCGCAAAGTCGCTCGCACACGGACACATTAGGCTACGAGTTTTATTCAGGAGGGATTATGGATTCCATTCACGGTCACGAAGTACTCAACATGATGATTGAGTCTGGCGAGCAGTACACGCATACCTCGCTGGAGGCGGCAATAAAAGCGCGCTTTGGCGAGCGGGCACGATTTCACACCTGTTCAGCGTCAGATATGACGGCGGCGGAACTGGTCGCGTTTCTGGCGGCGAAAGGAAAGTTTATTGCCGTGGAGGACGGTTTTTCAACGCATGAGAGTAAAATCTGCCGCCATTAATACGCCACGGTGAGAGCGCGTCTCACCGTGTAAGGACTTGCTGGATTAATTTTGCGTATCCAGGGTGGAGAGTTCTTTATCAATGAAATAAAGCCCTTCGCCGCTTTTTCCCGCCAGCGTTAATTTATCAATAATAGATTTGAACAGTTTTTCTTCTTCATGCTGTTCTGCCACATACCACTGCAAGAAATTAAATGTCGGATAATCCTGGCTGGTCATTGCGGCATGAGCCAGTTCATTAATTTTTTGCGTAATAAGCTGCTCATGCTCATAGGTCGCGCGGAACAGCTCATCCAGCGAGGCGTACTCAGCGAAGGGCGAAGAAACGGTATGAATGCGCGGCAGGCTTCCGGTATCGGTAAGGTAGTCAAACAGGCGCTGCATATGCGTCATCTCTTCTTGCGCATGGCGACGAAGAAATGCGGCCGCGCCTTCAAAGCTGTGATAGCTGCACCACGCGCTCATTTGTTGATAGAGCAGGGAGGAGTACAACTCCAGATTCATTTGCTCATTCAGTTTGTCGATCATTTCTGTTTTCAGCATGGTTCCGCTCCACAAATAGCAAAAGATATACGGTAATGTGGCGCCACTATAATTTGTTATTTTATTATTTGCAAAAGGTAAAATATTAAATTTAATTATTAAAAATACGAATGGGAATAAAACGCATTAACGCCAGTGTATAGCGTATAAAAATAAAGAAAAGCCAGCACCTTCATGCTGGCAATAGCGACCCTGCGCTCTCCTCCATTGTACATGGTGTCGGCGTTAAGCCAGCCGCCTTAATAATAAAGCGGCATGATTTGCGGGACGGCAACGCCCCGGCACTGCCAGGAGAGGGTAAATCGGGTGTTCAGACACAACGAGCCCGCATAAATGCTACAGGTTCCTACCGGCTGACCAAACGAAACGGCATCGGCATAGCCCATCTGCTGGCATTCGCGTGTTGCGGTCCCGTGAGATACATAGTCATCTGTCCGTGAAGTAAAAAATAGCGGCTGGTTATACGTCAGGCGCACGATGCCGCTTATCGGGCTGGCTTCGCTGACCTGCGCTTGTCGAGTAATGGTGCATCCCGTCAGGGCTAGCAGTGAAAGAGTAAAAATAAGAGGCTTCATAAAATCGCTCCGACAATTCGGTATCAGACCATGCTACCTCGTGTCTTGCACCGTCAATGGCTGGAATAACTTACGGATTCGCCTTGATTAAAGGTAACGGCAGGAGGTTTACAGCGGGAACAGAAAATGTGTGAGCGTCTCTTCATTTAATGAAACTTGGTTTCATTAAATTTGAATGCGTGTTCTCAAATGTGTAATGTGGGCAAAACGTCATGATATACGCAGGCGCGACCGTCTGCATTCAGGAGGAACACGATGAAAATTGCATTGATGATGGAAAATAGCCAGGCCAGCAAAAATGCCATCATTTATAACGAACTTAGCGCCGTCGCCAATGAAAAGGGATTTCCCGTTTTTAACGTCGGCATGTGCGACGAAAATGACCATCACCTGACGTACATTCACTTGGGCATCATGGCGAGTATTTTGCTTAATGCAAACGCGGTTGATTTTGTGGTTACTGGCTGTGGCACCGGGCAGGGCGCGCTGATGTCGTTAAATATTCATCCAGGTGTCATTTGTGGCTATTGCATCGATCCGGCAGATGCTTTTCTGTTTGCGCAGATCAACAACGGCAATGCGTTGTCCCTGCCATTTGCAAAAGGCTTTGGCTGGGGCGCTGAGCTGAACGTGCGTTTCATCTTTGAAAAAGCGTTTACCGGGCGTAAAGGCGAGGGGTATCCGCCTGAGCGCAAAGCGCCGCAGGTACGCAATGCGGGCATTTTGAACCAGGTTAAGGCCGCGGTCGTCAAAGAGAATTATCTGGATACACTACGGGCTATCGATCCTGAACTGGTTAAAACGGCGGTTTCAGGGCCGCGTTTCCAGCAATGTTTGTTTGAAAACGGCCAGAATAAAGAAATAGAAGCGTTTGTACGTGAGATGCTGGGGTAATGCCCGGACAAGACAGAGGCGTTTCGCGCCTGTCGGCTGGCATGATGTGCCGATAATACGCCAGTAGCGACAGGCACCACCTCTGGCAAACAGACCAGAAACGGTGTAGGCCGGATAAGCTGCTTCGCGTTGCTATCCGGCTAATAACGTCTCAATATTGTCACTCGGGGTGCCGCTATCAGTGATGCTGATAGGTCACGACGTTAAGGAGATGCTGATCGGTTTGCGCCAGGCATAACCCTGCTCGTTTAGCGCTGCGAACTTCTTCGAGAATAGTTTGTAAAAGTACGCCATCCTGCTGCTGCTCTTTTTCCAGGGTATGGAGAAAATCGAGCGTTGAGGCATCATTCAGCGCTTTCGCTTCATCTGCCAGACGCGACAGCGTGCTGGCGCGTTGCTGATAATCCTCCAGGGTTTTCTGGAACAATTCTTCCAGAGAGCAGAGCTCTTCACCCGGAACGTCAATGGCTTTAACGATAGGGGTGGCGCCGGCGTTTTTCATAAAATTAAACATGCGCATCATTTGCGTCACGTTGCCTTGCGCCTGGGTACGAAGAAAGGTGGCGGTGCCTGTTAAACTGTGTTCAGAACACCATTCGCTTAGATGGAGGTAAAGATTTGATGCGTAAAACTCAAGGTTCATTGGCGTGTTGAGCTTTTGAACCATTCCTACAGCTGCCATAACAATATCCTTATTTCCAGAAAGTGTTGATGTGCATGACAGACGAGAATGCAACGGGCCGTTGTCACATTCTTACCTCTATGCACAATAAATACTCTTAGCAGAAGAACTCCGTTCCGCCAGTCCCTTATGCGATCTCATTTCCTGTTTATCGATCGGTAATGAGAATAGCGCGTCAATAAAAATAAGAAAATCCTTAAATGCAATTGTTTATCTTTTTTTACATTTTCAGCGGTGTGATTTTTTCAGGTGTAATGATTTTTGGTGCGGAGCAGTTACAACCATTTGAAAGTTAAATGATATTATATAGATTTGTAATTTATGAAACGTTGTTTCAGATCATGGGTTAAGCCTTTCAAGTATGGTAATTTCAATAAAATAAACATTAGCCAGTCTGGATATCACACGCATAAACGGTTGAGAGCAAATATGCCTGTTTTTATAAACTAGTCGATTTTGCGGTAGATCATTTTTAATGTCATTAATCATACGAGCACGTTATTCGGTTGAGCGCAGTTTTGATGGGTGACTCGTTAACAAGGAGCAGTCAATGAAAAAGGTCGCGGTGCTGTTGGCGCCAGGATTTGAAGAAGCAGAGGCCATTGTTACTCTTGATATTCTGCGACGTTTGCATATCGATGTCGAAACGCTGGCGTGTGCTGAATCACGGGCGGTGGTGAGTTACCATGATATTCCTATGGTTGCGGACAGTACGCTGAGTGAACGCCAGCAGGCGCTTTTCGATGCGGTAGTGCTGCCGGGCGGTCCACAGGGGAGCGCTAATCTGGCGGCTAATCCGGCGGTGATCGCTTTCGTTGCGCGTCATGATGCGGCAGGCAAATTAATTTGTCCTATCTGTTCCGCGGCGGCAAGGGTGCTGGGTGCTCACGGATTGCTGAAGGGGCGTCGTTATGTCTGTTCCGGCGACCTGTGGAAAGCGGTTCCGGAAGGTGTCTATGTGGATGCGCCCGTTGTTGAAGATGGTAATTTAATTAGCGGTAAAGGCTTGGGTCATGTCTTTGATTTCGCGCTAACCCTTTCCGCCAGACTGCTGGGAGACGATGCGCCGGTTCGCGAACAGGCTGAACATATCTATTATCCCTGGTAATCGTTATTCACCCAGGGCCATAAGGATTAGCTGGCTGATGTTATGGATTAATGTGCTGGCTTTTCTGCCTTTTGGCTGATGAATTCGCTCTGGGTTATGTCATGCTGGTCAATGACTTCCCTGGGTTATGAGTTAATCGTTATTTCTGCGTGTGTCTTAGGGGGTGTATTCCTGAAAGGCGGCCTCGGAAAAGTCTCATATGTGGTGGCGAGCGTACTGATATCAGGAACGGTGGAGAACGCGATGAACCTGCTCAACATTTCACCTTTTGCACAGTACGTGGTTCGCGGCTGAATCCTTCTGGCAGCAGTTATCTTCGACCATTATAAGCAAAAAGCGAAGCGTACGATTTGATGAATTAACACTCAACTAAACAGTATAGCTTCACGTCATCGCCAACCGCTACCCCGGCTGGCGATGGTCTTTCTAAATGGCGAGCAGCGTCACACTGTCTATACTTACATGACTAATGAGACCGTTTGTGAGTCTCAATATGATGATAAGGAGGAGACCAGGGTGGCAGAACCGTTAACCGTATCCCCCGAACTCACTGCGAACTATGCGTATTTTTTTGACCTTGATGGCACATTGGCAGAGATAAAGCCTCATCCCGATCAGGTAGTGGTACCGCATAAAATCCTTCAGTTGTTAGACCGTCTCGCGGCGCACAACGCAGGGGCACTGGCATTGATTTCAGGGCGTTCAATGACTGAGCTGGATGCTTTGGCGAAGCCTTTTCGCTTTCCGCTCGCTGGCGTTCACGGGGCAGAGCGTCGTGACATCAATGGTAAAACCCATATCGTGCGCCTTCCTGAAGCGGTAGTCCGTGAGGTGGAGGCGTTATTACGTTCGACGCTTGTAGCGCTGCCCGGAACGGAGCTGGAGACGAAGGGGATGGCGTTTGCGCTGCACTACCGTCAGGCTCCGGAACATGAAGCGGCGCTGTTGGCGCTTGCGCAACACGTTACGCAGCACTGGCCGCAATTGGCGTTGCAGCCTGGTAAATGTGTTGTGGAAATCAAACCTAAGGGAACCAATAAAGGCGAAGCCATTGCCGCCTTTATGCAGGAGGCGCCCTTTGCGGGACGGATTCCCGTTTTTGTGGGCGACGATTTGACCGATGAGGCTGGCTTTGGCGTGGTGAATCACGCTGGCGGAATTTCCGTAAAAGTGGGTGTCGGGGCAACCCAGGCGGCATGGCGGCTGGAAAGCGTACCCGATGTCTGGCGCTGGCTGGAACAAATCAATTATCCACAACAAGAACAACAAGTAATGAATAACAGGAGAGATGGCTATGAGTCGTTTAGTCGTAGTATCTAATCGAATTGCCCCCCCGGATAATAAAGGCGGCGCCGGCG
Source organism: Salmonella sp. SAL04214 (assembly GCF_046550615.1). Taxonomy (NCBI): domain Bacteria; kingdom Pseudomonadati; phylum Pseudomonadota; class Gammaproteobacteria; order Enterobacterales; family Enterobacteriaceae; genus Salmonella; species Salmonella sp. SAL04214. Next base: position 23,787 of record NZ_JBGDXT010000005.1, on the reverse strand, counting down.
GCCTCGCCGTTGGCGTGCTTGGCGCGCTAAAAGCGGCTGGCGGGTTGTGGTTCGGCTGGAGTGGCGAGACAGGTAACGAGGATGAGCCATTAAAAAAGGTGACAAAAGGTAATATTACCTGGGCATCGTTTAACCTGAGTGAACAAGATTACGAAGATTATTACTGTCAATTTTCCAATGCGGTTCTCTGGCCTGCGTTCCACTATCGTCTGGACCTGGTACAGTTTCAGCGTCCTGCATGGGAAGGCTATATGCGGGTGAATGCGTTATTAGCGGATAAGTTATTGCCCCTCATTAAAGAGAACGACATCATTTGGGTGCATGACTACCACCTGTTACCGTTTGCCAGCGAGCTGCGTAAACGCGGCGTGAACAACCGAATTGGTTTTTTCCTGCATATTCCATTCCCGACCCCGGAGATTTTTAACGCTCTACCGCCGCATGATGAACTGCTGGAGCAGTTGTGTGACTTTGATCTGCTCGGGTTCCAGACCGAAAATGATCGCCTGGCTTTTCTGGATAGCCTTTCGAGTCAAACGCGAGTCACGACTCGCAGCGGCAAGCAGCATATCGCGTGGGGTAAAGACTTCCAGACAGAAGTGTATCCTATCGGTATTGAGCCCGATGAGATTGCTCTGCAGGCTGCCGGGCCGTTGCCGCCTAAACTGGCGCAGCTCAAGGCGGAACTGAAAAATGTGAAGAATATTTTTTCCGTTGAGCGGCTGGATTATTCGAAAGGGCTGCCGGAACGTTTTCTGGCGTATGAAGCGCTACTGGAAAACTACCCGCAGCATCGGGGAAAAATTCGTTATACCCAAATTGCGCCTACGTCACGCGGCGAAGTACAGGCATATCAGGATATTCGCCACCAGCTTGAGACGGAAGCAGGCCGGATTAATGGGAAATATGGACAATTGGGCTGGACGCCGCTCTATTATCTGAATCAGCATTTCGACCGTAAACTGTTAATGAAGATATTCCGTTATTCAGACGTCGGGCTCGTCACCCCGTTGCGTGACGGGATGAACCTGGTGGCGAAAGAGTTTGTCGCCGCGCAGGACCCCGCTAACCCTGGCGTACTGGTACTGTCACAGTTTGCCGGCGCGGCGAATGAACTGACGTCGGCGTTAATCGTCAATCCTTACGATCGGGATGACGTGGCGGCGGCGCTCAATCGTGCGCTAACGATGCCCCTTGCCGAGCGTATTTCGCGTCATGCGGAGATGCTGGACGTGATCGTTAAAAATGACATTAACCGCTGGCAGGAGCGTTTTATTCATGACCTAAAGGAGGTCACGCCGCGTAGCCCTGAGCGTCAGCAGCAGAACAACGTGGCGACGTTCCCTAAGCTGGCCTGAAATATCGCGAGCGGCGACTAGTCGCCCGCTAACGGTACCAACAACACATCTACCTGGCTGGCGCTGACGACACTTTTTGCCGAGCAGGACGCGCGCGAAAAGAAACTGTGGTTATGGTTGCCGCAAATGACCAGATCAACATGGTGTTTGCGGCACACAGCCAAAATATGCTGGCTTAACTCACCTGATGCGATGAAAGTTTGTTCAATCGGATAATCCGCCTTTTCCCCCAGCATCTTAAGAAAATTCTCGGTTTCCTCATGCATAACCGCGCGTAAATCCTCCATCATGGGCGCGGCGAACTGGTTATACAGTTCAGGATCGGAAGCGAGAGTAATCAGGCTTACTTTCGCCTGGACAGGGCGGGCGATAGAGACCGCTTTAGCCAGTAGCTGGTGACTTTCCGGGGTGACGGCAACGGCGACAAGAATATGGGTGTAGCTCATAACTCGCTCCTTGATTGCAAGAATATGAGATTGTGCTTTAGCTTTACTCTGTTTATCGCATTTCTGCAATGCGCTAATGCCACATTAATGTGAAGGACATCATAATTAATCATTAATTATTCTTATGTAAAGAATCGTGGCATAAGACACTTTTTACACACCACCAGGATGCTTCATTTAAACGGGTGAACAATGAAAGCTAAAAGTTAAATCAAATGAGCTTATTTTTAACAGCGGAGGGCGTATGCTGTGACGAGATTAATTAATAACGTTTAATATTTAAGCCACTGTTTACTAAAGGTAAAATAAAATCGTTTCTAAAATAGAAATAATAGCCTGTTATCTATTATCCTGGCGTTATTTTAACAGAGAGAAACAAAAAAGAATTTGGTGTTGACGTACCCCTATTCAGCAGTGTGGAATAGAAAAAGTGAACATTAGGTTATTAATTAAACAAAGTAAAAGCCATGCTGATGGTTTTATCGTAAGTATTCCGTTAAATTATGTGATCTACATCACATATTTTCTAAAATCGCCGTCCCGCTCCGTTGTATGTCACGAAGCTGACGAGTAGAGTTGCGTCGAATTAGGAAAAATCTTAGGCATTTGTAAAAATTGATGTAAACGTGTAAGGCGAATCTCAGTGGGAAGCTGCGTTATACGTCACAATGTCCACAATGTCTGAGCGCTGCTATGCATTTGACCTTTTTGCTTCTTTTACCGGGCCTTCCCGGCGACATCACGGGGTGCGGCTACGTCGCACAAAAATAAAGTTGGTTATTCTGGATGGGAACAATGCATACATCCAAGTTGCTAAAACACATTTATGACATCAATTTGTCATATTTACTCCTTGCACAGCGTTTGATCGTCCAGGACAAAGCATCTGCGATGTTCCGCCTCGGTATCAACGAAGAGATGGCAAACACACTGGGCGCGTTGACCCTGCCGCAGATGGTCAAACTGGCGGAGACGAACCAGTTAGTTTGTCATTTCCGGTTTGACGATCATCAGACGATCACCCGTTTGACTCAGGATTCGCGCGTCGATGATTTACAGCAGATTCACACAGGTATCATGCTTTCAACGCGTCTGCTCAATGAAGTGGACGATACGGCGCGTAAGAAAAGGGCATGATAATGAGTGAAAAAAGCATTGTTCAGGAAGCTCGCGATATCCAGTTGGCGATGGAGTTGATTAATCTTGGCGCTCGTCTACAAATGCTGGAAAGCGAAACACAGCTCAGCCGTGGTCGCCTCATCAGGCTGTACAAAGAATTACGCGGTAGCCCGCCGCCTAAAGGGATGCTGCCATTTTCGACAGACTGGTTTATGACCTGGGAGCAAAATATTCATGCCTCCATGTTCTGCAACGCCTGGCAATTTTTACTGAAGACCGGCTTATGCAGCGGTGTGGATGCGGTGATTAAAGCTTATCGGCTTTATCTTGAGCAGTGTCCGCAACCGCCTGAAGGGCCGTTGTTGGCGCTGACTCGCGCATGGACGCTGGTGCGTTTTGTTGAAAGTGGGTTGCTTGAATTGTCGAGCTGTAACTGCTGCGGTGGGAACTTTATTACCCATGCGCATCAGCCCGTAGGCAGCTTTGCGTGTAGTTTATGCCAGCCGCCATCCCGCGCAGTAAAAAGACGTAAACTTTCCCGAGATGCTGCCGATATTATTCCACAACTGCTGGATGAACAGATCGAACAGGCTGTTTAACCGAAACGGTGTGGACAAACACTCCAGCAGCGGTAAGCCATTACCGCTGCTTTTTTTTGCCTTGCCTTCGCGTTAATCGCCCGACTGCGCATCCTGTCATAGTCAACAGCGGAAGGATGATGTCGTGCTTATCTTATTAGGTTACCTGGTGGTTATCGGTACAGTTTTCGGCGGTTATGTCATGACCGGCGGGCACCTTGGGGCACTCTATCAACCTGCTGAACTGGTCATCATTGGCGGCGCGGGGATAGGGGCGTTCATTGTCGGCAACAACGGGAAGGCCATCAAAGGCACGATGAAAGCGATCCCGTTGTTATTTCGTCGTTCGAAATACACAAAATCTATGTACATGGATTTGCTGGCGTTGCTCTATCGCCTGATGGCCAAATCACGCCAGCAGGGGATGTTCTCCCTTGAACGCGATATTGAAAATCCGAAAGAGAGTGAAATCTTCGCCAGTTATCCGCGTATTCTGGCCGATGCGGTAATGCTTGATTTTATTGTCGATTATCTGCGCCTGATCATCAGCGGCAACATGAATACGTTCGAAATTGAAGCGTTGATGGATGAAGAGATTGAAACCCATGAAAGCGAGGCGGAAGTCCCGGCCAACAGTCTGGCGATGGTGGGGGATTCGCTGCCTGCCTTTGGTATCGTCGCGGCGGTAATGGGGGTGGTTCACGCTCTGGCTTCAGCCGATCGTCCGGCAGCGGAGTTGGGGGCGCTGATTGCCCATGCCATGGTAGGTACGTTCCTCGGTATTTTACTGGCTTATGGATTCATTTCACCGTTAGCGACCGTTTTGCGCCAGAAGAGCGCCGAAACCACCAAGATGATGCAGTGCGTAAAAATTACACTGCTGTCTAATCTGAACGGCTATGCGCCGCCGATTGCCGTGGAATTTGGTCGTAAAACGCTTTATTCCAGTGAGCGTCCATCGTTTATTGAGTTGGAAGAACACGTTCGCGCAGTGAGAAACCCAAACCAGCAGCAGACGACTGAGGAAGCATGAAAAATCAGGCTCATCCCATTGTCGTCGTAAAACGCCGCAGGCACAAACCGCACGGCGGCGGGGCGCACGGTTCCTGGAAAATTGCCTACGCCGATTTTATGACGGCGATGATGGCTTTTTTTCTGGTGATGTGGCTGATTTCCATCTCCAGCCCTAAAGAATTAATTCAGATTGCCGAATATTTTCGTACGCCGTTGGCCACCGCGGTAACGGGGGGAAATCGGATTGCCAATAGCGAGAGCCCGATACCAGGCGGCGGCGATGATTACACCCAACAGCAGGGTGAAGTGGAAAAGCAGCCGAATATCGACGAGCTGAAAAAACGGATGGAGCAGAGTCGCTTAAACAAACTGCGTGGCGATCTGGATCAGCTGATCGAGTCCGATCCCAAACTGCGCGCGTTACGTCCGCATCTGAAAATTGATTTGGTTCAGGAGGGGTTGCGCATCCAGATTATCGACAGCCAGAACCGCCCGATGTTTAAAACCGGCAGCGCCGAAGTTGAGCCGTATATGCGCGATATCCTGCGTGCGATTGCGCCAGTGTTAAACGGTATACCTAATCGCATTAGCCTGGCCGGCCATACCGATGACTTTCCCTACGCGAACGGCGAAAAAGGCTATAGCAACTGGGAGTTATCCGCCGATCGCGCCAATGCCTCGCGTCGCGAACTGGTCGCTGGCGGGCTGGATAACGGAAAAGTATTACGGGTGGTTGGCATGGCTGCCACGATGCGGCTGAGCGATCGCGGTCCTGATGATGCCATCAACCGCCGTATAAGCCTGCTGGTATTAAACAAACAGGCGGAACAGGCCATTTTGCATGAAAACGCTGAAAGCCAGAATGAGCCGGTAAGTGTATTACAACAGCCTGCGGCAGCCCCGCCGGCAAGCGTACCCACATCGCCAAAAGCGGAACCGAGGTGATAGCGTGAGCATGGATATTAGCGATTTTTATCAGACATTTTTTGATGAAGCTGACGAGCTGTTGGCTGATATGGAGCAGCATCTGCTGGATTTGGTGCCGGAATCCCCGGACGCTGAACAACTGAACGCCATTTTTCGCGCGGCGCACTCCATTAAAGGCGGCGCGGGCACATTCGGCTTCACTATTCTGCAGGAAACCACACATTTAATGGAAAACCTGCTGGATGAAGCCCGACGCGGTGAAATGCAGCTCAATACCGACATTATCAACCTGTTTTTGGAAACGAAAGATATTATGCAGGAACAGCTCGACGCCTATAAAAACTCCGAAGAGCCGGATGCCGCAAGCTTCGAATATATCTGCAATGCGCTACGCCAGTTGGCGCTGGAGGCGAAAGGCGAAACCACGCCAGCGGTCGTAGAAACCGCGGCACTAAGCGCGGCGATCCAGGAAGAGAGCGTAGCCGAAACCGAATCGCCTCGTGACGAGAGTAAACTGCGCATTGTACTTTCACGGTTGAAAGCCAGTGAGGTCGATCTGCTTGAAGAAGAGTTGGGCAATCTGGCTACTCTGACGGATGTCGTTAAGGGGGCGGATTCACTGTCGGCAACTCTGGATGGCAGCGTCGCGGAAGATGACATTGTCGCGGTGCTCTGTTTTGTCATCGAGGCCGATCAGATCGCTTTTGAAAAAGTGGTCACCGCGCCGGTTGAAAAAGCGCAAGAGAAAACCGAGGTAGCACCGGTAGCGTCTCCGGCAGTCGTTGCGCCAGCCGCCAAAAGCGCGGCCCATGAACATCATGCGGGGCGTGAAAAACCTGCGCGTGAACGCGAGTCCACCAGCATTCGCGTGGCGGTAGAGAAAGTGGATCAGCTCATAAACCTGGTCGGCGAGTTAGTGATTACCCAGTCAATGTTGGCCCAGCGTTCTAACGAGCTGGACCCGGTAAACCACGGCGATCTCATTACCAGTATGGGTCAGTTACAACGTAACGCCCGCGACTTACAAGAGTCGGTGATGTCGATTCGTATGATGCCTATGGAGTACGTCTTCAGCCGTTTCCCGCGTCTGGTACGCGATTTAGCGGGCAAACTGGGCAAGCAGGTAGAGCTGACGCTGGTGGGGAGCTCCACTGAACTTGATAAAAGCCTGATCGAACGCATTATCGACCCGCTGACGCACCTGGTGCGCAACAGTCTCGACCACGGGATTGAAATGCCGGAAAAACGCCTTGAGGCGGGGAAAAATGTTGTCGGCAACCTGATTCTTTCCGCAGAACATCAGGGCGGGAATATTTGTATTGAAGTGACCGATGACGGCGCGGGGCTTAACCGTGAGCGTATCCTGGCGAAGGCCATGTCGCAGGGGATGGCGGTGAATGAAAACATGACCGACGATGAAGTAGGCATGTTGATCTTCGCGCCGGGATTCTCAACTGCGGAACAGGTCACGGATGTCTCCGGTCGCGGCGTTGGCATGGATGTGGTGAAACGTAACATTCAGGAGATGGGCGGTCACGTTGAGATCCAGTCAAAACAAGGCTCCGGCACCACGATTCGTATTCTGCTGCCGCTGACGCTGGCCATCCTCGATGGGATGTCGGTTCGCGTGGCGGGGGAAGTTTTTATCCTGCCGTTGAATGCGGTGATGGAGTCGCTGCAACCGCGTGAAGAGGATCTTCATCCGCTGGCGGGCGGCGAACGGGTTCTGGAAGTTCGCGGCGAGTATTTGCCGCTGGTCGAATTGTGGAAAGTGTTTGACGTGGACGGGGCGAAAACCGAAGCCACGCAGGGCATTGTTGTGATCCTGCAAAGCGCGGGACGCCGTTACGCGCTGCTGGTCGATCAGCTCATCGGTCAGCACCAGGTGGTGGTCAAAAATCTGGAAAGCAATTATCGCAAGGTACCGGGGATTTCCGCCGCGACGATCCTGGGCGACGGCAGCGTCGCGCTGATTGTTGATGTTTCCGCATTGCAGGGTTTAAACCGCGAACAACGTATGGCGATCACAGCCGCCTGATTGAGTGAGAAGGGAATAATATGACCGGTATGAGTAATGTAAGCAAACTGGCCGGCGAGCCGTCAGGTCAGGAATTCCTGGTGTTTACACTGGGAAATGAAGAGTACGGCATCGATATCCTGAAAGTGCAGGAGATCCGTGGCTATGACCAGGTGACGCGCATCGCCAATACACCGGCCTTTATAAAAGGGGTGACTAACCTGCGCGGCGTGATTGTCCCCATTGTCGATCTGCGCGTGAAATTCTGCGAAGGCGACGTTGAGTACGATGACAATACGGTAGTGATCGTACTGAATCTGGGGCAACGCGTCGTCGGGATAGTGGTAGACGGCGTGTCTGACGTACTGTCGTTAACGGCGGAACAGATCCGTCCGGCGCCAGAATTTGCCGTGACCTTGTCAACAGAATATTTGACGGGATTGGGCGCGCTCGGCGAGCGTATGCTGATTCTGGTGAATATCGAAAAACTGCTTAACAGCGAAGAGATGGCGCTGCTGGATATCGCAGCATCACACGTCGCGTAATAACGTTGCCGGGTGGCGTCGCGCCATCCGGCAATCCTAACCGTTATGCTTCCACCAACGGTGAGAGTGCCTCTTCACCGCCCGCGCCCAGCCCCTGCATTTTGCGCCGACATCGCCGCTGCGACGCTGTTATTGTCAATATCGTCTTCCGGAACAGCGTATTTCCCTTTTGCAAAAGTAAAGTTATCACCGCAGGTGCCGATAACGTTGATAACTCGTTATCAGGAAGGTGCCTTATGTTTAACCGTATCCGCGTTGTCACAATGCTGATGATGGTGCTGGGGGTTTTCGCACTGCTACAGCTTGTTTCCGGTGGTTTGCTGTTTTCTTCATTACAGCATAACCAGCAAGGTTTTGTTATTTCTAACGAATTACGCCAGCAACAAAGCGAACTCACGTCGACATGGGACTTAATGCTGCAAACGCGCATTAACCTGAGCCGCTCCGCCGCACGCATGATGATGGACGCTTCTAACCAGCAGAGCAGCGCCAAAACGGATTTACTCCAGAATGCAAAAACGACCCTCGCACAGGCGGCGGCGCACTACGCCAATTTCAAAAACATGACGCCATTGCCAGCGATGGCGGAGGCCAGCGCGAACGTCGATGAAAAATATCAGCGCTATCAGGCCGCATTAGCCGAACTTATTCAGTTTCTGGACAATGGCAATATGGATGCCTACTTCGCCCAGCCAACCCAGGGAATGCAAAACGCGTTGGGCGAGGCGCTGGGCAATTACGCCCGGGTGAGCGAAAACCTGTACCGCCAGACATTTGATCAAAGCGCTCATGACTACCGTTTTGCGCAATGGCAACTGGGGGGGCTTGCGGTCGTGCTGGTGCTGATTTTGATGGTGGTTTGGTTCGGCATTCGTCATGCCCTGCTTAACCCATTAGCGCGAGTGATTACTCATATCCGTGAAATTGCCAGCGGCGATCTGACGAAAACGCTCACCGTCTCAGGACGTAATGAAATTGGCGAACTGGCGGGAACGGTTGAACATATGCAACGCTCGCTGATTGATACCGTGACGCAGGTTCGTGAAGGTTCGGATGCGATTTATTCCGGCACCAGTGAAATTGCCGCCGGTAATACCGACCTCTCTTCCCGTACCGAACAACAAGCCTCCGCTCTGGAGGAGACGGCGGCCAGCATGGAACAACTGACGGCCACCGTGAAGCAAAACGCCGATAATGCCCGTCAGGCTTCGCAACTGGCGCAAAGCGCCTCCGAGACCGCGCGTCATGGCGGCAAAGTGGTCGACGGCGTAGTAAACACTATGCACGAAATTGCCGACAGTTCGAAAAAAATCGCTGACATTATCAGCGTTATCGACGGTATTGCCTTCCAGACTAACATTCTGGCGCTGAACGCGGCGGTAGAAGCGGCGCGCGCGGGAGAGCAGGGGCGCGGTTTTGCGGTCGTGGCAGGCGAGGTGCGTAATCTGGCCAGCCGCAGCGCCCAGGCGGCGAAAGAAATAAAAGCGTTGATTGAAGATTCCGTCTCGCGTGTCGATACCGGTTCAGTGCTGGTGGAAAGCGCCGGGGAAACCATGACTGACATCGTCAATGCCGTTACGCGCGTCACGGATATCATGGGCGAAATCGCCTCCGCCTCGGATGAGCAAAGCCGGGGTATCGATCAGGTCGCTTTGGCCGTTTCCGAAATGGATCGCGTAACGCAACAGAACGCCTCGCTGGTTCAGGAATCCGCAGCGGCCGCCGCCGCGCTGGAAGAGCAGGCCAGCCGTCTGACCCAAGCGGTATCGGCTTTCCGCCTGGCATCGCGACCGCTGGCGGTAAATAAACCTGAGATGCGTTTATCAGTGGACGCTCAGTCCGGCAATACGCCGCGGCCCTTAGCCGCCGGGGATGATGCGAACTGGGAAACCTTCTGAACGACGTGCGCTGTCGGTTCTCGATTAATTTGCGAACCCGCCGATCCCTTTCGTCTGGTTCGCATAGATAAAAGCAAAAAATGTGTAATACGGGAAGCATGGCGCTGCCGCAGGGCGCGCCCGTTGTACTTTGAATGTGATTAAGAAGGCGCTATGACATCATCTCTGCCCTCCGGGCAAACGTCAGTATTGTTACAGATGACACAGCGCCTCGCGCTGTCCGACGCGCATTTTCGTCGGATATGTCAATTAATCTACCAGCGCGCAGGGATCGTGCTGGCCGACCATAAGCGGGATATGGTTTATAACCGCCTGGTCCGTCGGCTGCGTGCCCTGGGACTGGATGATTTTGGCCGTTATCTCAGTATGCTGGAGGCTAATCAAAACAGCGCTGAGTGGCAGGCTTTTATCAACGCTCTGACTACCAACCTGACCGCTTTTTTTCGCGAGGCGCACCATTTTCCCATCCTTGCGGAACATGCGCGTCGCCGCCACGGCGAGTATCGCGTCTGGAGTGCGGCGGCATCGACAGGAGAAGAACCTTACAGTATCGCCATTACGCTGGCGGATGCGTTGGGGATGGCCCCCGGTCGCTGGAAAGTATTCGCCAGCGATATTGATACTGAAGTGCTGGAAAAAGCGAGAAGCGGTATTTATCGCCTCAGCGAACTGAAAACGTTATCGCCGCAGCAGCTACAACGTTACTTCATGCGCGGTACGGGGCCGCATGAAGGACTGGTGCGCGTGCGTCAGGAACTGGCCAATTATGTTGAATTTTCCTCCGTTAATTTGTTGGAAAAGCAGTACAACGTACCTGGTCCCTTTGACGCGATTTTTTGCCGTAACGTCATGATCTATTTTGATAAAACGACTCAGGAGGACATTCTGCGCCGTTTTGTTCCACTCCTTAAACCTGACGGACTGTTGTTTGCCGGTCACTCAGAAAACTTTAGCAACCTCGTGCGCGAGTTTAGCCTGCGCGGACAGACGGTGTATGCGCTAAGTAAGGATAAAGCATGAGTAAAATCAGGGTATTGTCAGTTGATGATTCCGCGCTAATGCGCCAAATCATGACTGAAATTATTAATAGCCATAGCGACATGGAGATGGTGGCGACTGCGCCGGACCCGTTGGTCGCCAGGGATCTCATCAAAAAATTTAATCCGGACGTATTGACCCTGGACGTTGAGATGCCGCGTATGGACGGCCTCGATTTTCTGGAAAAACTGATGCGCCTGCGACCGATGCCGGTGGTGATGGTCTCTTCGCTGACCGGGAAAGGTTCCGAAGTGACGCTACGGGCGCTGGAGTTGGGAGCCATCGATTTTGTCACTAAACCGCAGCTTGGCATTCGTGAAGGTATGCTGGCGTATAGCGAGATGATCGCCGAAAAAGTGCGTACCGCCGCGCGGGCCCGCATCGCCGCACATAAACCGATGGCGGCCCCGACAACCTTAAAAGCCGGTCCGCTGCTCAGTTCGGAAAAACTGATTGCTATCGGCGCTTCAACGGGCGGTACTGAAGCTATCCGACATGTGCTGCAACCGCTGCCGCTTTCCAGTCCGGCAGTGATTATTACGCAGCATATGCCGCCTGGCTTTACCCGCTCGTTTGCCGAGCGTCTGAATAAACTCTGTCAAATCAGCGTGAAGGAGGCGGAGGACGGCGAACGCGTATTGCCAGGTCATGCCTACATTGCGCCCGGCGACAAGCATATGGAGCTGGCGCGTAGCGGGGCGAATTATCAAATAAAAATTCATGATGGCCCGCCGGTAAACCGGCATCGGCCTTCCGTGGATGTACTGTTTCATTCGGTGGCGAAACACGCGGGGCGCAACGCCGTAGGCGTCATTCTTACGGGGATGGGCAACGATGGCGCCGCTGGAATGTTAGCGATGTACCAGGCTGGCGCCTGGACCATTGCGCAAAACGAAGCAAGTTGTGTGGTGTTCGGCATGCCGCGCGAGGCCATCAATATGGGTGGCGTAAGCGAAGTGGTCGATCTTAGCCAGGTAAGCCAGCAGATGCTGGCGAAAATCAGTGCCGGACAGGCGATACGTATTTGAACCAGGAGTAGTATTTTATGGCGGATAAAGAGCTTAAATTTTTGGTTGTGGATGACTTTTCGACCATGCGTCGTATCGTGCGCAACCTCTTAAAAGAGCTTGGATTTAACAATGTGGAAGAGGCCGAAGACGGCGTCGATGCACTGAACAAGCTCCAGGCGGGCGGCTTTGGTTTTATTATCTCCGACTGGAACATGCCGAATATGGATGGCCTGGAGCTGCTGAAAACCATTCGCGCCGATAGCGCCATGTCGGCGTTACCCGTGTTGATGGTCACGGCGGAAGCCAAAAAAGAGAATATTATCGCCGCCGCACAGGCTGGCGCCAGCGGTTATGTCGTAAAACCGTTCACCGCAGCGACTCTGGAAGAGAAGCTCAACAAAATCTTTGAGAAACTGGGCATGTGAGGATGCGATGATGATGCAACCATCTATCAAGCCTGCTGATGAAGGCTCAGCAGGAGACATCATTGCGCGCATCGGTAGTCTGACCCGAATGCTGCGCGACAGCCTGCGTGAACTGGGGCTGGACCAGGCGATTGCCGAAGCGGCGGAGGCGATCCCTGATGCGCGCGACCGTCTGGATTACGTCGTCCAGATGACGGCGCAGGCGGCGGAACGCGCGCTAAACAGTGTCGAAGCCTCGCAGCCGCATCAGGATGCGATGGAAAAAGAGGCGAAAGCGCTAACCCAACGTTGGGACGAGTGGTTTGACAATCCGATCGAGCTTGCCGACGCCCGTGAACTGGTGACGGATACGCGCCAGTTTCTCAGGGATGTCCCGGGCCATACCAGCTTTACTAACGCGCAACTGCTGGACATCATGATGGCGCAGGATTTCCAGGATCTGACGGGTCAGGTGATCAAACGCATGATGGACGTGATTCAGGAGATTGAGCGCCAGTTGTTAATGGTGCTGCTGGAAAACATCCCGGAACAGAGCGCGCGACCAAAACGCGAGAACGAAAGCTTGCTCAACGGCCCGCAGGTGGATACCTCGAAAGCTGGCGTCGTCGCCAGTCAGGATCAGGTGGACGACCTGCTGGACAGTCTTGGCTTTTAAGCTTTTTTGACCTGATGGCGCTGCGCTTATCGGGTCCGAATCCGTCAACCCGGCCGGATACGATACTTTCTTATCGTATCCGGCTATCTCTATTAACGCCATAAACCCCGCCTTTTTTACCGCTTACTCTGCCCATTGGCGTAAAGCGGTTCTGGCATCATTCTCGCTTATCAATCTATCCAGGGTTTGCTGCGTGGCAGAAGAGAGCGACGACGACAAAACAGAAGCCCCCACACCCCACCGACTTGAAAAAGCGCGGGAAGAAGGGCAGATCCCCCGTTCCAGAGAACTGACCTCACTGCTGATATTGCTGGTGGGCGTTTGTATTATTTGGTTCGGCGGCGAGTCGTTAGCGCGGCAGCTGGCGGGAATGCTCTCAGCAGGCCTGCACTTCGATCACCGTATGGTGAACGATCCTAACCTGATCCTGGGGCAGATAATTTTGCTGATTAAAGCGGCGATGATGGCACTGCTACCGCTCATCGCGGGCGTGGTGCTGGTGGCGCTTATCTCGCCGGTTATGCTTGGCGGCCTGATTTTTAGCGGTAAGTCGCTACAGCCAAAATTTTCTAAATTAAACCCGCTGCCGGGAATTAAGCGCATGTTTTCGGCGCAGACCGGCGCGGAACTGCTAAAAGCGGTGTTGAAATCCACGCTGGTCGGCTGCGTTACCGGCTTTTATCTCTGGCATCACTGGCCGCAAATGATGCGCCTGATGGCGGAGTCGCCGATCGTCGCAATGGGGAATGCGCTGGATCTGGTTGGACTCTGCGCGTTACTGGTGGTACTGGGCGTGATTCCGATGGTGGGATTTGACGTGTTTTTCCAGATCTTTAGCCACCTGAAAAAATTACGCATGTCGCGGCAGGACATTCGCGACGAATTTAAAGAGAGCGAAGGCGATCCGCATGTTAAGGGCAAAATTCGCCAGATGCAACGCGCCGCCGCGCAGCGCCGCATGATGGAAGATGTGCCGAAAGCGGACGTCATTGTCACTAACCCGACGCACTATTCCGTGGCGCTGCAGTATGACGAAAACAAAATGAGCGCGCCGAAAGTGGTCGCGAAGGGGGCTGGATTAATAGCGCTGCGCATTCGCGAGATCGGCGCTGAACATCGGGTTCCCACTTTAGAAGCGCCGCCGCTGGCGCGGGCACTATATCGCCACGCCGAAATTGGTCAGCAAATTCCCGGGCAGTTATATGCTGCCGTTGCGGAAGTGTTGGCCTGGGTCTGGCAGCTTAAACGCTGGCGGCTTGCGGGCGGGCAACGTCCTCCACAACCTGAGAACCTTCCGGTGCCAGAAGCGCTGGATTTTATGAACGAGAAGAATACTGATGGCTAATCTGGTCGCGATGCTGCGCCTGCCCAGCAACCTGAAATCGACGCAATGGCAAATTCTTGCCGGGCCGATCCTCATTCTGCTGATTTTGTCGATGATGGTGCTGCCGCTGCCTGCTTTTATCCTCGACTTATTGTTTACCTTTAATATTGCGCTATCGATCATGGTGCTGCTGGTGGCGATGTTTACCCAGCGCACTCTGGATTTTGCCGCGTTTCCGACCATCCTGCTGTTTACCACGCTACTGCGTCTGGCGCTTAACGTCGCCTCAACGCGCATTATTTTGATGGAAGGGCATACCGGCGCGGCGGCGGCGGGAAAGGTGGTAGAGGCGTTCGGTCATTTCCTGGTCGGCGGTAACTTCGCGATCGGGATTGTGGTTTTTATCATCCTCGTCATTATCAACTTCATGGTCATCACCAAAGGCGCCGGACGTATTGCCGAAGTCGGCGCGCGCTTTGTGCTGGACGGTATGCCCGGTAAGCAAATGGCGATTGACGCCGATCTTAATGCCGGTCTGATTGGTGAAGACGAGGCCAAAAAACGGCGTTCGGAAGTCACTCAGGAAGCCGACTTCTACGGCTCGATGGACGGGGCAAGTAAATTTGTACGCGGCGACGCCATCGCCGGTATTCTCATCATGGTCATTAACGTGGTCGGCGGGCTGCTGGTCGGCGTATTGCAGCACGGAATGAGCATAGGCAGCGCGGCGGAAAGCTACACTCTGCTGACCATTGGCGACGGCCTGGTCGCCCAGATCCCGGCGCTGGTTATCTCCACGGCGGCGGGCGTCATTGTGACCCGCGTCAGTACCGATCAGGATGTAGGCGAGCAGATGGTTGGCCAACTGTTCAGTAATCCAAGGGTGATGCTGCTGGCGGCGGCGGTGCTGGGGCTGCTTGGCATGGTGCCAGGAATGCCTAACCTGGTATTTTTACTTTTTACCGCCGCTTTGCTCGGCCTGGCATGGTGGCTGCGCGGGCGTGAAGAAAAAGCGCCGGAGGAGCCGCAGCCGGTAAAAATGCCGGAAAATAACTCGGTGGTCGAAGCCACCTGGAATGACGTACAGCTTGAGGATTCACTGGGAATGGAAGTGGGCTACCGCCTGATCCCGATGGTGGATTTTCAACAGGATGGCGAATTGCTCGGACGTATTCGCAGCATTCGTAAAAAATTCGCGCAGGATATGGGGTTCCTGCCGCCGGTGGTCCATATTCGCGACAATATGGATTTACAGCCTGCGCGCTATCGTATTTTGATGAAAGGGGTAGAGATTGGCAGCGGGGACGCCTATCCGGGACGTTGGCTGGCTATTAACCCCGGCACGGCGGCGGGAACGCTACCGGGCGAGAAAACCGTCGATCCAGCTTTTGGCCTTGATGCCATCTGGATTGAAAGCGCCCTGAAAGAGCAGGCGCAAATTCAGGGCTTTACCGTCGTTGAAGCCAGTACCGTTGTGGCGACGCACCTTAACCACTTGATTGGCCAATTCTCCGCTGAACTGTTTGGCCGTCAGGAAGCGCAGCAACTGTTGGATCGTGTCTCTCAGGAGATGCCTAAACTCACGGAAGATCTGGTCCCCGGCGTCGTGACCCTCACGACTTTACATAAAGTCCTGCAAAACTTACTGGCGGAAAAAGTCCCGATTCGCGATATGCGCACCATTCTGGAAACGTTGGCGGAACATGCGCCGTTACAAAGCGATCCGCATGAATTAACCGCCGTGGTACGCGTGGCATTAGGACGAGCGATTACGCAACAGTGGTTCCCCGGTAATGAAGAAGTGCAGGTGATTGGCCTGGATACTGCGCTGGAGCGTTTGCTGCTTCAGGCATTGCAGGGCGGCGGTGGACTTGAGCCTGGGTTGGCGGATCGCCTGCTGGCGCAGACGCAAGAGGCGCTTTCTCGCCAGGAGATGCTTGGCGCGCCGCCGGTATTACTGGTTAACCATGCGCTACGTCCATTATTGTCCCGCTTTTTGCGGCGCAGTTTACCGCAGCTGGTGGTGTTGTCGAACCTTGAGCTTTCCGATAACCGTCATATCCGCATGACGGCGACCATTGGAGGAAAATAATGCGTAAGTGGCTGGCGTTGTTGCTCTTTCCCCTGACGGTTCAGGCCGCAGGCGAAGGCGCGTGGCAGGATAGCGGTATGGGTGTAACCTTAAATTACCGGGGTGTTTCCGCATCGTCTTCGCCATTGTCGGCGCGCCAGCCGGTTTCCGGTGTGATGACGCTGGTCGCCTGGCGTTATGAACTGAATGGCCCGACTCCCGCGGGCTTACGGGTACGTTTATGTTCCCAGTCCCGTTGCGTAGAACTTGATGGTCAGAGTGGCACGACCCACGGTTTTGCTCATGTTCCCGCAGTCGAGCCGCTCCGCTTTGTCTGGGAAGTCCCCGGCGGCGGCCGGCTTATCCCGCCGTTAAAAGTGCGGAGCAACCAGGTGATTGTGAACTACCGCTAACCGCCCCTTTCTTTGCCAGGTAGCAGACCTGACTCTCTTTTTGAATAAATAGAAACGCCGTTTTATAAAATGGTGAGGTAGGTTGCCGGACTCTTTGCGTTTTTGCCATTTACGCTCTGGCAATGGCAGAAACAAAAAGGTTTCCGCCCAGCTTAGCTTTTACTGTAGCGAATCGACTGCGTCAGCGGTAAAACTGCACGCAGCACTGAATTCGACATTACACAGAGGTTAAGCAAATGATGGTTTATCCAGTCAAACACAGTCCGCTATTGCGTCAGCCTGAGCATTTTATCGCCAGAGATGAACTAAAAGCCCTGGTGCAAAAGGTGACGCATAACCTGGTCAATATTAAAGATGAGACAGGCGAATTTTTATTGCGACTGGACGACGGACGCGTGATCGATACTAAAGGCTGGGCCGGATGGGAGTGGACGCACGGCGTGGGCTTGTACGGAATGTATCACTATTACCAACAGACCGGCGACCAGACGATGCGTAAGATCATTGATGACTGGTTTGCCGATCGTTTTGCGGAAGGCGCGACGACGAAAAACGTTAATACGATGGCGCCGTTTTTAACGCTGGCGTATCGCTATGAAGAGACGCGTAATCCAGCGTATTTACCGTGGCTGGAAACGTGGGCCGAATGGGCGATGAATGAAATGCCCCGTACCGATCACGGCGGAATGCAGCACATCACGCTGGCGGAGGAAAATCATCAGCAGATGTGGGACGACACGCTAATGATGACGGTGCTGCCGCTGGCGAAAATCGGTAAGCTGTTGAACCGGCCGGAATATGTGGAAGAGGCAACCTATCAGTTCCTGCTACACGTGCAGAATTTGATGGATAAAGAGACGGGGCTGTGGTTCCACGGCTGGAGCTATGACGGTCATCATAACTTCGCTAACGCTCGCTGGGCGCGCGGCAACAGTTGGCTGACCATTGTGATCCCGGATTTTCTTGAACTGCTGGACTTGCCGGAAAATAATGCCGTGCGCCGTTACCTGGTCCAGGTACTGAATGCGCAGATCGCCGCGCTGGCGAAATGTCAGGATGAAAGCGGTTTGTGGCATACGCTGCTTGACGATCCGCACTCTTATCTTGAGGCGTCGGCGACGGCGGGTTTTGCCTACGGTATTCTTAAAGCGGTGCGCAAACGCTATGTCGAACGGCACTATGCGCAGGTGGCGGAAAAAGCTATTCGGGGGATAGTGAAACATATCTCGCCGGAAGGCGAACTGCTGCAAACGTCATTTGGCACTGGCATGGGCCACGATCTCGATTTTTACCGTCATATTCCGTTGACCTCTATGCCTTACGGGCAGGCGATGGCAATGCTGTGTTTGACGGAATATCTGCGTAACTATTTCTGATGTATGCGGATATTCCGGCCGTATCCTTGTCTGATGGCGCTTTGCTTATTTGACTATGGCGCCTGGCCCGGCTGCGTGGTATCAGCCTGTGGATCAAACAGGTGGTCAAGGATTTTTCGCATGATGGGCGCGGCGGTAACGCCGTCGCTTCCGCCGTTTTCCAGAATCAAGGCAATAGCGACCTTAGGGTTTTTATACGGTGCAAAAGCGGTATAAAACACATGATCGCGCAGGCGAATGGGGATCATTTTCGCATTGTAGGTCTGATTTTCTTTCAGGCTAAACACCTGCGACGTGCCGCTTTTGGCCGCAATGCCGTAGGGCGCGGTGTGAAAGAACTTATAGCCCGTTCCGTTGGGTGCATTCGCCATGCCATACATCGCCTGACGCACCAGTCCCCAGTATGGCGACGCCGGATCGGCTATCTGTGCCGGTGTTCCTGAAGGGCGATACGGAACCACCGTTTTGCCGCTCTCTTCATTGAGTAACAGGTGAGGGGCAATCACCTTACCGTTGTTGATGAGCGCCACCATCGCTTTTACCATCTGGATGGGGGTGGCAATCCAGTAACCCTGGCCGATGCCGACAGAAATGGTATCGCCCTGATACCAGGCTTTTTTATGGACCCGCTGTTTCCATGCGCGGCTGGGAAGCAGCCCGTCATATTCTTCATTAAGGTCGATGCCCGTCGGTTTGCCATAGCCGAACTGAGACAACATCGTGTCGATACGGTCAATACCCATCATATAAGCGACCTGATAGAAAAAGGTATCCGCAGATTCCTCAATCGCTTTAGTGACATCCAGCATACCGTGTCCGGTTTTTTTCCAGTCCCGGTAATGCCGCTGCGTGCCGGGAAGCGTCCAGGTTGGCGCGCCAAAGAAGGTGGTTTGCGGCGTAATAATCCCGCATAACAGCGCGGACATTGCCATATAGGGTTTAACCGTTGACGCCGGAGGATAAAGCCCTTGCGTCACGCGGTTGATCAGCGGCAGATTTTTATCGTGCAGCAGTTTGCCGTAATCCTGATAGCTAATGCCTTTTACAAAGGGGTTCGGGTCGTAGCTGGGCATAGATACCATCGCCAGCACTGAACCATCGTGCGGATCTTCAACCAGTACGGCAGCACGCTGCCCGGCCAGCAAACTTTCAATGTACTCTTGTAAATGGAGATCCAGCGTCAGGTGAATGTTCTTACCCGCGATGGGAGGAACGTCTTTCAGCAGGCGGACAATACGCCCGTGATTATCCACCTCGACCTCCTGATAACCGGTTTTACCATGAAGATCGTTTTCGTAGTAACGCTCAATCCCCTGTTTACCGATGTTATGGTCCGCCGCGTAATTCTCTGCCAGCCCTTTTTTATCCAGCGCTTTAAGGTCGTTATCGTTTATCTTTGACACGTAACCGAGAACATGCGCCAGCTCCGCGCCGTAAGGATACTGCCGATCCTGATAGCTATTGATCGTGACGCCGTTGAAATGAAACTGATTGACCGCAAAGCGTGCGATTTCAACATCCGTTAGCGCGTTTTTGAGCACCACCGGACGATAGCGGCTACTGGATTTTAGCGCACGGCGAAAGTCGGCGATATCATCGGGGGAGAGATCAACAATAGGGGTGAGCTGTTTTAGCAGCGCATCCATATCGGCAATTTTATAGGGCGTAACCGCGATATCATACCAGGTTACGTTACGCACCAGCGGAATGCCGTTGCGATCGTAAATGATGCCGCGCGTGGGCGCGACGGGTAGCATCTTGATATCGTTCTCATTCGAACGGGTGGTGTAGTAGTGGTGCTGGCGGATTTGCAAGTTATAGAGGTTGAAGATCAGGATACCAAAGCAGACAACCACTACACCAAACGCCACAATCACACGTCTCAGGAAGAGTTTCTCTTCCGCATCAAAGTCTTTAAAAGTCATTACCTGTACCTGAACAATCCGCCGCCTAATGATACGGGGCGGTCAGCGCCAGCACAGGTAAAAGATGTTCCATCTCTCTATAGAAATGTGTCATTCCTTGTGATTTGTTACAGATATACCGCTGTGGCAATAAAAAGGCCTGAGTCCGTTACCCGGAGTCAGGCCTGATGATGTTAACGACGGCGCGTTTACATGCGTTCTACGGTTTCGATACCCAACGTATCCAGACCCAGTTTCAGCGTCTTCGCCGTCAGTTGCGCCAGTTTTAAGCGGCTATTGCGAACCGCGTCATTCTCGGCGCTGAGAATAGGGCAGTGCTCGTAGAAGCCGGAGAACAGCCCGGCGACGTCATACAGATACGCGCACATGACGTGCGGCGTACCTTCACGCGCGACCACCGTCAGGGTTTCTTCAAACTGCAGCAGACGGGCGGCGAGCTGCGCTTCGCGATCTTCGCTAATGATAACCGGCGCGCTCGCCAGCGCCTGCTCGTCGATATCCGCTTTACGGAAAACAGACAGCACACGCGTATAGGCATACTGCATATAAGGAGCGGTATTGCCTTCGAAAGCCAACATATTATCCCAGTCGAAGATATAGTCAGTGGTGCGGTTTTTTGACAGATCGGCGTATTTCACCGCGCCAATACCGACGGCGTTAGCCAGTTTTTCCAGCTCGTCAGCCGGCATATCCGGGTTCTTCTCCGCCACCAGACGACGCGCGCGCTCCAGCGCCTCATCCAACAGATCCGCCAGTTTCACCGTACCACCCGCGCGAGTTTTAAACGGTTTACCGTCTTTACCCAACATCATGCCGAACATGTGGTGTTCCAGCGGAACGGAATCCGGTACATAACCGGCTTTGCGCACAATGGTCCAGGCTTGCATCAGGTGCTGGTGCTGACGGGAGTCAATGTAGTAGAGCACGCGGTCGGCGTGCAGCGTTTCGTAACGGTATTTGGCGCAGGCGATATCGGTAGTGGTATACAGATAACCGCCATCTTTCTTCTGAATAATGACACCCATCGGGTCGCCTTCCTTGTTTTTAAACTCATCAAGGAAAACCACCGTTGCGCCTTCGCTTTCAACCGCCAGGCCTTTGGCCTTCAGATCGGCGACGATGCCCGGCAGCATCGGATTATACAGACTTTCGCCCATCACATCGTCACGCGTCAAAGTGACGTTCAGACGATCATAGGTGATCTGGTTTTGCGTCATCGTGATGTCAACCAGCTTACGCCACATCTCACGGAAATAGGCATCACCGCTCTGCAATTTGACGACGTAGTTACGCGCGCGCTCGGCAAACGCTTCATCTTCGTCATAATGCTTTTTCGCATCGCGGTAAAATCCTTCGAGATCCGCCAGCGCCATGTCGCCCGCGTTTTCCTGCTGCTGTTTTTCCAGCCAGGCGATAAGCATACCGAACTGGGTGCCCCAGTCGCCGACGTGGTTAGCGCGAATAACATGATGGCCCAGAAACTCCAGCGTGCGTACTGCCGCATCGCCGATAATCGTGGAGCGTAGATGACCAACGTGCATCTCTTTCGCGACGTTGGGCGCGGAGTAGTCGACGACAATCGTCTGGCGAGTCGGCTGAGAAACGCCCAGACGTTCGGAGGCCAGCGCCTGCTGCACCTGTTCAGCGAGAAAAGCCGGTTCGAGGAAAATATTGATGAAGCCAGGGCCGGCGATTTCAACCTTGCTGGCGATGCCGCTGAGATCCAGATGAGTCAGCACCTGCTCTGCAAGTTGTCGGGGGGCCATACCCAGTTTTTTCGCAACTGCCATCATGCCGTTGGCCTGATAGTCGCCGAACTGAACTTTGGCTGACTGACGAACCTGGGGCTCGCAATCTGCAGGCGCGCCTGCAGCAATCATGGCCTGACTAACTTTTTCTGAGAGAAGAGCCTGAATATTCACCGGAATACCTTACGTTTATGAAGCGGGCTGTATTGCCCGCGCCAGTTTAAGAATTAGGGCGGGAGTATACTGCAAATGCCCGTTGGCGTCAGCATTGCGCGCGCGGCGCGTCGCCTGAAATATACGCAACAATAATCTGCATAAGCATTCAATAAACGCCCAATCAAATCAAAGGTTGGTTGCCGGGGCGCAACAGCGTAAATTAGCGGTTTTCACAGCAAGAAGAGCGTCCTGATATGGCGAACTGGCAACACATTGATGAACTGCATGATATTTCCGCAGATTTACCGCGATTCACTCTGGCGTTCAGAGAACTTTCCACTCGCCTTGGTCTGCAGATTAGCGCCCTTGAGGCCGATCACATTTCATTGCGCTGTCACCAGAATACGACGGCGGAGCGTTGGCGTCGCGGTTTTGAACAATGCGGCGAGCTACTGTCGGAAAATATCATCAACGGCAGGCCGATTTGTCTGTTTAAACTGCATGAACCGGTATGTGTGGAACACTGGCGGTTTTCTGTTATTGAATTACCGTGGCCGGGAGAAAAACGCTATCCACACGAAGGGTGGGAGCATATTGAAATCGTGCTGCCCGGCGAGCCGGAGACCTTGAACGCGAGGGCTCTCGCATTGTTGTCGGATGAGGGGCTTAGTCAGCCGGGGATCGTGGTTAAAACCAGTTCGCCACAGGGTGAGCATGAACGTTTGCCAAACCCTACGCTGGCCGTGACCGATGGCCGCGTCACGGTAAAATTTCATCCATGGTCGATTGAAGCGATTGTTGCCAGCGAACAGGCGGCCCATTAACCTGCCGAGCGGAGTGAATATGGCGTTACTTGAGATCTGTTGTTACAGCATGGAATGCGCGCTCACCGCGCAGCGAAACGGCGCGGATCGTATCGAACTGTGCGCCGCGCCGAAAGAAGGCGGGCTTACGCCTTCGCTGGGCGTCTTACGCAGCGTGCGCGAGCATATTACGATTCCCGTACATCCGATTATTCGTCCTCGCGGCGGGGATTTTTATTACACTGACGGCGAATTTGCCGCCATGCTGGAAGATATTCGCCTCGTCAGAGAGTTGGGTTTTCCCGGGCTGGTTACTGGCGTGTTGACCGTTGATGGGGATGCCGATATGTCGCGAATGGAAAAAATAATGGCGGCGGCCGGACCGCTGGCGGTGACATTCCACCGCGCCTTCGATATGTGCGCTAATCCCTTCAATGCGCTAAAGAATCTGGCTGACGCAGGCGTAGCAAGAGTACTGACTTCCGGGCAAAAAGCCGATGCGGCGCAAGGTTTATCAATAATTATGGAACTTATTGCCCAGGGGGATGCTCCAACCATTATGGCTGGTGCGGGGGTTCGTGCAAATAACCTGCAGAATTTCCTCGATGCCGGAGTACGGGAAGTACACAGTTCCGCCGGAGTCTTATTGCCTTCGCCGATGCGCTATCGCAATCAGGGGTTATCGATGTCTGCCGATATACAGGCGGACGAGTATTCTCGCTATAGGGTAGAGGGTGCGGCGGTCGCTGAAATGAAAGGAATCATTGTTCGCCATCAGGCCAAATGATTTTTACCGTTGCATCATGTCGCCCAATATGATGCTTGCTCGTACCAGGCCCCTGCCAATTCAACAGGGGCCTTTTTTTGTCTATGGAAAACCCCCAGCTAGGCTGGGGGTTCCGGAAAGCTTTCAGCTTTAAGCCAGTTATTAAAACCCCTTT
>NZ_JBGDXT010000004.1:0-391808 GCF_046550615.1 Salmonella sp. SAL04214 | reverse complement strand
GCCGGAGGAATATCGGCAACACAATCATTTGGCCGGGATCTCAAAAAATGCCTGGAACTAAAACGGGTCTATTTACACATCCGCCGGCACTTCCGCGTGAATCCTCGCCGCCAACGACAGCGCATTGACCATCACGCCTTTCGCCGTACCGGGATGCACGTTATTGCCGACGATTTTGATATTCACCGAGGCGGCATTGAAGTTTTCAAACTCCAGTTCGCCCACGCCGCCGCCGTCGACCGTATAGGCCCACTGCGCGCCAAACTCCTCAACATCGAAGTGCTTCGCGCCTTTCCCTACCTCTTCGTCAGGCGTAAACGCCACTTTAATATCGCCGTGGGGAATAGGATTACCTTTCAGCACCGCCAGCGCGGTCATGATCTCCGCAACACCGGCTTTATCGTCCGCGCCCAGCAATGTCTTACCATCGGTAGTAATCAGCGTCTGTCCCAGTAATTGATGCAGTACCGGGAACATCACGGGTGACAACACCTCATCGCCAATCCCTAATGCTATATCGCCGCCGCGATAATTCTCGACAATCTGCGGGTTAACGTTTTTACCGCTGAAATCCGGAGAGGTATCCACATGGGAGATAAAACCAATGGCGGGAATATCCCCCTCAACATTGGCCGGGAGCGTCGCCATCAACGTCCCTTTTTCACTTAATGTAATGTTAACCAGCCCCATCTCTTCGAGCTGCTGTTTGAGCAAACGTAGTAACTTCCACTGCCCCTCAGTGCTGGGAACCTGCCGAACACCCGACTTTGATTGGGTATCCAGCGATACGTAGTGTAAAAAACGCTCAAGTAGTTTATCCATGCAGTCACCCTCACTTTTCGTGACAACATTATTAATAAGCAAGAAAAGACAAATATTGCGTCAGGTCACTTTTATCCCTGCAAACAAGAATATTTCACTTTGACACGCTTTCTGACTATAAAGCTAAGTCAGTAATTCGCAACAAGGATTGGCGATCACAGTGGTTTGCCGTAGAATGACCGCCCTCATTAAGAGTGATTAAGGTGGTTAACCACAAACCCCGCAGCGGTCAGCCATCCGTTGCGTTTACATGGGACAGAGTAAGAAATTGAATAATCAACCGCGTTCGCTTTCACCGCTGGTGCTTTTGTCTGGAATTAGCAAAAGTTTCGATGGCAAAGAGGTCATTTCACAGCTGGATTTGACCATTAACAATGGCGAATTCCTCACGCTGCTTGGCCCTTCCGGCTGCGGTAAAACAACCGTTCTTCGCCTGATTGCCGGCCTGGAAACCGTTGATGCCGGGCATATCATGTTGGATAACCAGGATATCACCCACGTTCCCGCCGAAAATCGTTATGTAAATACCGTATTTCAAAGCTACGCTTTATTTCCGCATATGACGGTGTTTGAAAATGTCGCGTTTGGCTTACGGATGCAAAAAACGCCAGCCGCCGAGATAGCGCCTCGCGTGACCGATGCGCTGCGTATGGTGCAGCTTGAAGAGTTTGCACAACGTAAACCGCACCAGCTTTCCGGCGGACAGCAGCAGCGTGTGGCTATCGCTCGCGCGGTGGTGAATAAACCTCGCCTGTTATTACTGGATGAATCGCTCTCCGCGCTGGACTATAAATTGCGCAAACAAATGCAGAACGAGCTTAAAGCATTACAGCGTAAACTCGGTATCACGTTTGTTTTTGTCACTCACGATCAGGAAGAAGCGCTCACCATGTCCGATCGTATCGTGGTAATGCGTAATGGCGTGATTGAGCAAGACGGCACGCCGCGTGAAATCTATGAAGAGCCAAAAAACCTGTTTGTCGCCGGTTTTATCGGCGAAATTAACCGCTTTGACGCAACCGTCATTGAACGGCTTGATGAACAGCGCGTCCGCGCCAGCGTAGAAGGTCGGGAGTGCAATATATACGTCAATTTCGCTGTCGAACCAGGCCAAAAACTGAACGTCCTGCTGCGACCGGAAGATCTACGCGTCGAAGAGATCAACGATGATAACCACATCGAAGGGCTTATCGGCTACGTGCGCGAGCGCAATTATAAAGGTATGACGCTGGAGTCGGTGGTTGAACTGGAAAATGGCAAAATGGTGATGGTCAGCGAATTCTTCAACGAAGACGATCCTGACTTCGACCATTCACTTGACCAAAAAATGGCCATTAGTTGGGTAGAAAGCTGGGAGGTCGTACTGGCTGATGAAGAACACAAGTAAATTCCAGAATGTAGTGATTGTCACTATCGTCGGTTGGCTTGTGTTATTTGTTTTTCTGCCCAACCTGATGATCATTGGCACCAGCTTTCTGACCCGTGACGACGCCAGTTTCGTCAAGATGGTCTTTACGCTGGATAATTACGCACGCCTGCTCGATCCGCTCTATTTTGAAGTGCTCCTGCACTCTCTGAATATGGCGCTGATCGCCACCCTCTCCTGCCTGGTGCTGGGCTATCCTTTTGCCTGGTTCCTGGCGAAGTTACCGGAAAAGATACGTCCGTTATTGCTGTTTTTGCTGATCGTTCCTTTCTGGACCAACTCACTGATCCGCATCTATGGGCTGAAAATATTCCTGAGCACTAAAGGTTATCTCAATGAATTCCTGCTGTGGCTGGGCGTGATTGATACGCCGATTCGCATCATGTTCACCCCGAGCGCCGTTATTATCGGCCTGGTTTACATTTTGCTGCCGTTTATGGTCATGCCGCTCTACTCCAGCATTGAGAAGCTCGACAAACCGCTACTGGAGGCCGCACGCGATCTCGGCGCCAGTAAAATACAAACGTTCATCCGCATCATTATTCCATTAACCATGCCGGGCATTGTCGCCGGTTGCCTGCTCGTGATGCTACCGGCAATGGGCCTGTTCTACGTCTCCGATTTAATGGGTGGCGCGAAAAACCTGCTGATTGGTAACGTCATTAAGGTACAGTTCCTGAATATTCGCGACTGGCCGTTTGGCGCGGCGACCAGCATTACGCTGACCATTGTGATGGGACTCATGCTGTTGATTTACTGGCGGGCTTCCCGCTTGTTGAATAAAAAGGTGAGTGATATAAGCGATTAATTGCGCAACGCTAACAAATCCACGCGCATTCAGGCATGAAGTTTATTCAAGGGTAAACTTCATGCCTCCGGCATAAAAAACGCATGAAAGCAGTTGCCGCCAGTATTGCAAATCTACAACATCATCCGCGCCAGGCCTTCTTTTATTTTTACCTGTAGCGACGCTATCACAGACAGTAATGCGTTTATACGCGAAGCTCTCAGGTTTTATACTGATTGCCAGTCTCTTTTAAATATTATATTACATCTGATGCGCCCGCAGTTGAGATAAAAAGGGTCGATTTAATCAATTATGTAGTCATTTTTACTCCAGTTTAAGTGAGATTATTATGCCGATTACAATAGGGAATGGTTTTTTAAAAAGCGAAATACTTATCAATCCCCCAGGGAATACGAAAGAAACATGTTGCAAAGTTTTATGGGAAAAAATTAAAGACCTCTTTTTTTCTACTGGCAAAGCAAAAGCGGACCGTTGTCTACATGAGATGTTGTTTGCCGATTGCACCCCCACACGAGAGCGGCTTACAGAGATTTTTTTTGAGTTGAAGGCATTAGCCTGCGCATCGCAAAGAGATAGATTTCAGGTTCATAATCCTCATGAAAATGATGCCATCATGATTCTTCGTATCATGGATCAAAACGAAGAGAACGAATTGTTACGTATCACTCAAAATACCGATACCTTTAGCTGTGAAGTCATGGGGAAGGTCTATTTTTTAATGAAAGATCGCCCGGATATTTTAAAATCGCATCCACAAATGACGGCCATGATTAATAGAAGATATAGCGACATCGCAGATTACCCCCTCCCTTCGACATTATGTCTCAATCTTGCTGGCGCGCCGACATTATCGGTTTCATTAGACAACATAGAGGGGTATTTATATTCTGAATTGAGAAAAGGACATTTAGATGAGTGGAAAACGCAAGAAAAGGTAACCTACCTGGCAGCGAAAATTCAGTCTGGGATTGAAAAGACAACGCGCATTTTACAGCATGCGAATATATCCGAAAGTACTCAGCAAAACGCATTTTTAGAAACAATGGCGATGTGTGGATTAAAACAGCTTGAAATACCACCACCGCATACCCACATACCTATTGAAAAAATGGTAAAAGAGGTTTTACTGGCGGATAAGACGTTTCAGGCGTTCCTCGTAACGGATCCCAGCACCAGCCAAAGTATGTTAGCTGAGATAATCGAAGCCATCTCTGATAAGGTTTTTCACGCCATTTTTAGAATAGACCCCCAGGCTATACAAAAAATGGCGGAAGAACAGTTAACCACGCTACACGTTCGCTCAGAACAACAAAGCGGCTGCTTATGTTGTTTTTTATAAAATCAGACGACGCTTTCTCAGACGTCACGTTCAGGGTTTACTCACGTACTTCCTGTTTGCCTACAGAGTAACCTCTTGCCTGGCGCAATAATGCCGCATATGACCGGATCGGATGAGAATAGTCATTTAAATGGCCTTTTTTTCCCGCTCGTCTGGCAATTTGTTGTAAAATTCGCGGCTTCAAGCGGCAGCTTGCTTCTTCCTTGCTGCTGATAACCGCGAGACGTTTTGGAGAGATTTTGGAGAAGAGAAAAAATTGATCATTTTCAATACTCTAAAAGCACCCCATCCTCTGAATAAGAAGGTGGAACTTGAATGATCGGTCGGCTGCTCCGTGGCGGTTTCATGACTGCCATCTATGCGTATCTGTATATTCCCATCATTATTCTGATCGTGAACTCCTTCAACAGTTCGCGGTTCGGCATTAACTGGCAGGGCTTTACCACTAAATGGTACGAACTCCTGGTCAATAACGACAGTCTGTTGCAGGCCGCTCAACATTCACTGACGATGGCGATTTTTTCAGCGACCTTTGCCACGTTGATTGGCTCGTTAACCGCGGTGGCGCTTTATCGCTACCGCTTTCGCGGGAAGCCATTCGTCAGCGGGATGCTGTTTGTAGTAATGATGTCGCCGGATATCGTGATGGCGATCTCCCTGCTGGTGCTGTTTATGTTACTCGGCATTCAACTGGGCTTTTGGTCGTTGCTGTTCTCGCACATCACCTTTAGCCTGCCGTTTGTGGTCGTCACGGTCTATTCGCGCCTGAAAGGCTTTGATGTCAGAATGCTGGAAGCCGCAAAAGACCTGGGGGCCAGTGAGGTAACGATTTTACGCAAAATCATTCTGCCGCTGGCGATGCCGGCGGTGGCGGCGGGCTGGTTGCTGAGCTTTACGTTGTCGATGGACGATGTAGTAGTCTCGTCGTTTGTCACCGGGCCGGGCTATGAAATTTTACCCTTAAAGATTTATTCCATGGTAAAAGTCGGCGTTTCACCAGAAGTGAACGCGCTGGCGACCGTTTTATTGGTGCTGTCTCTGGTAATGGTCATTGCCAGCCAGCTTATTGCTCGTGATAAAACCAAGGGCCGATAAGGCCCGTAATTCAGGGGACGTTAAATGAAAAAATGGTCACGCCACCTGCTCGCGGCGGGCGCCCTGGCGCTGGGTATGAGTGCCGCTCATGCCTCCGACAACGACACGCTCTATTTCTATAACTGGACTGAGTATGTACCGCCGGGCCTGCTGGAACAGTTCACTAAAGAGACAGGCATTAAGGTGATTTATTCGACCTACGAGTCGAACGAAACCATGTATGCCAAACTCAAAACCTATAAAGATGGCGCGTATGACCTGGTTGTTCCTTCTACATACTATGTCGACAAAATGCGCAAAGAAGGCATGATCCAGAAGATCGATAAGTCGAAATTAACCAATTTCCACAACCTCGATCCGGAAATGCTCAACAAACCGTTTGACCCCAACAACGATTATTCTGTCCCGTATATCTGGGGCGCAACGGCGATTGGCGTGAACAGCGATGCTATCGATCCCAAAACCATTACCAGCTGGGCTGACTTGTGGAAACCGGAATATAAAAACAGCCTGCTTTTAACCGACGATGCGCGAGAAGTCTTCCAGATGGCGCTGCGCAAGCTAGGTTATTCCGGTAACACTACCGATCCGAAAGAGATTGAAGCGGCATATGAAGAGTTGAAAAAACTGATGCCGAACGTAGCGGCCTTCAACTCCGATAATCCGGCGAATCCGTATATGGAAGGGGAAGTCAACCTGGGGATGGTGTGGAACGGTTCGGCCTTCGTTGCTCGTCAGGCTGGCACGCCGCTGGAGGTCGTCTGGCCGAAGGAAGGCGGTATTTTCTGGATGGACAGCCTGGCTATTCCGGCGAACGCGAAAAATAAAGAGGGCGCGCTGAAGCTAATCAACTTCCTGCTGCGTCCTGACGTCGCGAAAGAGGTGGCAGAAACCATCGGCTACCCTACCCCCAACCTGGCGGCGCGTAAGCTGTTAAGCCCGGAGGTCGCCAATGATAAGTCGCTCTATCCGGATGCGCAAACCATCAGCAAAGGCGAGTGGCAAAACGATGTCGGCGACGCCAGCGCCATTTATGAAGAGTATTATCAGAAGCTAAAAGCAGGACGCTAATTCAGCCAAAGCGCCTGTCGGGCCTACAGATGAACGTAACGTGAAATGTAGGCCGGATAAGGCGTTACCGGGCAAACAGCACTACAGCCCTTTCAGGAATTTATCAACAAATTCCGGCACAACCTGGCTTGCCGGGCCGTAGTGCTTCTCTTCAAACTCGCTGCCGACCTGGCTTGGCTCAAGATTTAGTTCCACCGTATGTGCGCCGTGCAGTTTTGCTTCATGCACAAAACCCGCAGCCGGATAGACATGACCGGATGTGCCAATGGCGATAAAAATATCCGCCATCGACAGCGCCATATAAATTTCATCCATGCCAAGCGGCATCTCGCCAAACCACACCACGTGCGGACGTAGCGGCGCCGGGAACTGACAGCAGTGACATTTATCTTCCGGCATCACATCGCCGTTCCATTCCAGAATCTGGCCGCTTTGCGAACAGCGCACCTTCAACAGCTCGCCATGCATATGAATGATGTTGCGATTGCCCGCGCGTTCATGCAAATTGTCGATGTTTTGCGTCACCAGCAAAAAGCGATCGCCAAGCGCTTCTTCAAGCTTCGCTAACGCCAGATGCGCCGCATTGGGTTGTATTTCCGGCTGTTGAAGCTGCTGACGGCGGGCATTATAAAATGTCTGCACCAGCCCCGGATTACGGGCGAATCCTTCCGGCGTTGCCACGTCTTCAACCCGATGCTCTTCCCAAAGGCCATCCGCCGCGCGAAACGTACGAATACCAGACTCTGCAGAAATTCCTGCACCTGTAAGGACTAATACTCTTGGGTTTTCCATCATTTCCGGCACCACTCTGTCTCTGAAAAAGATCCGCTGGCGCAGACGTTCACGCAACAGACGTTTATTTTTACGAAAGCGGCTTAATCGATGAAACCGACGCGACTGCATAACAACCTCTTTTTTTGATTAGTCGGTAAGATGTAAAAAAGCAGCACCGCGCATCCCACCTGCATCCCCATGCCGCGCACGCTCAATGCGCGGCGCGCGGGCAACAGGGAGTAGATGGCGCGGCAGTCTTTCCGCCAGTTGCGTTGTTATTGCCGTAAAGTTCGATAGTCCGCCGCCGATCACCAATAAATCGGGATCGACAATCGTCAGTATATTCCCCAGACAAACCGCCAGTAAATCCAGATAGCGCTCAACATGCGCGTGTGCCCGCTCATCGCCCTGCTCCCACAACGCGATAATCTCCGGCGCCTGCAGCGATTGATCATAATAATGCTGATATAGCCACGCAAACCCGCGCCCGGACAGATAATTCTCAATGCAGCCCATCTGACCGCATCCACAACGGCGGAGAGGAAAATCAAACCCCATCAACGTTAGCGCGTCAACCGGCAAACGCATATGACCAAACTCGCCGGTGATATAGCTCTGACCGGTAATCGGCTTCCCATTTAGCACCAGGCCTCCGCCGACGCCGGTGCCGAGGATAAGCCCCATAACCAAAGGATATTGCGTGAATTCATCATCCCAGGCTTCGGACAAGGCAAAACAGTTAGCGTCATTGTCCAGACGCACATCGCGATCCAGTCGGGCGCTGAGATCGGCGCGCAACGGCTTACCGCTGGCTGCCGGGACATTCGCGGCGTACAGCGTGCCGTCTTCGGTTTCCGGCATACCGGGTATGCCAATCCCTACCGACCCTTTTACGTCAAATCGCTGGTCGGCTTCCGCGACCAGTTCGCACACGGCGTCTAAAAAGGCGCTATAGCTGGTATGGGGCGTGGGAACCCGTTTTTCCCACTGCAGCCGCCGCGTTGAGTCAAATACGCCTAACGCAATCTTTGTTCCGCCAATGTCAAACCCGTAATACATCACCGCTCCTTGTTTTTATATTCCGCGATTACTGGCCGCTCAATACTCGCGCAGGGTCAATGTTGCTCGCCCGCCGCGCCGGATACCAGCTCGCCAGTAAGCTTAACAACAACGCCGTGACCAGTACGTAAACAACGTCCAGCCAATGTAATTCGGATGGCAGGAAGTCGATAAAATAGATATCGCCGGACAAAAACTGATGCCCGATCGCCTTTTCAATCCCATTAATAATGGCGGTAAGCTGAAGCGAAACGACAACGCCGATCGCCACGCCAATCAAACTGCCCAGCAAGCCCGCCAGTAGCCCGTACCAGACGAAAATGGCACGAATCAAACCATCTTTCGCCCCCAGCGTTCTTAATACCGCAATGTCGCCGCTTTTGTCTTTTACCGCCATCACTAAGGTGGAAACGATATTAAAACAGGCCACGCCGATCACCAGAATCATCGCCAGATACATAATGGCGCGAATCATCTGGATATCGCGATACATATAGCCGTAGGTGCCGATCCAGCTCTTAATGTAGACATAGCTGTTAGTCACTTCACCCGCGTCACGCACCAGTTTGTTCGCATTAAACACGTCGTGGACTTTAAGCGCGATACCGGAAACGCTGGACCCCATATCCAGATACTGCTGCGCATCCTCAAGCGGGATCATGGCGAAGCTGTGATCGAGCTGGCCGCTCAGTTGCAGAATCCCGATGACATGCAAACGCACGCGTTTGGGCTGGAGCAGCTTATGGTCGGCATTCGCATTGGGGATCATGATGGACACCCAGTCGCCCTGTTTCACGTTCAGCGCATCGGCGACGCCTTTACCGATAATGATCTGCTGCTCGCCCGCTTTGAAATGATCCCAGGCGTGATTTTGCACAAATGACGGTAACGCGCTAAGCTGCTGCTCTTGCTTAGGGTCGACGCCTTTAACCTGAATGGCGCGCAAATTCGCCCCGCTCTCTACCAGGCCGGTAAAATTGATATACGGCGCGGCGGCGGCAATGCCCGGCACCTTCTGCACTTTTGCCAGCGCTTCACGCCAGTTGGTCCACGGCTGATTGACCGCTTCAATCTCCCCGTGCGGAACCACCGCCAGAATACGGTTATTCAACTCGCGTTCGAAACCGTTCATCGCGCTTAAACCGACAATCAACACCGCCACGCCCAGCGCGATACCGATGGTAGAAATGACGGAAATGAGCGAAACCATACCGCCGCGCCGCCGTCCACGGCTGAAACGCAAGCCAATTAACAATGATAAAGGCGACGCCATTACTCCGCCCCCATCAGGCTCAGTTCCGCCGTCAGGCGGCCATCGCGCATCTCAAGCTGGCGGCTCATACGTTTCGCCAGTTGCAAATCGTGAGTCACCACCAGAAACGCGGTTCCCTGCAGACGATTTAACTCGCCCAGAAGCTCAAAAATACTGTCGGCATTACGCGCATCCAGATTACCGGTCGGCTCATCCGCCAGTACCAGACGCGGGTTATTCACCAACGCGCGCGCTATCGCGACACGCTGGCGCTCACCGCCGGAAAGTTCCGAAGGTCGATGGGTTGCGCGATGCTCCAGCCCTACAGCATGCAACATTTCTCGCGCCCGAGCGTCAATCTCCGCCGGTTTCTTTTTGCCAATCAATAATGGCATCGCCACGTTTTCCAGCGCCGTAAAATCCGGCAGGAGATGATGAAACTGATAGATAAACCCCAGTTTCTGGTTACGTAATTCCGCTTTTGCCGCAGAAGAGAGTTTGCTCATCGGCTGGCCGCTAAAAATCACATCGCCAGAGGTAGGCGTATCCAGCCCGCCTAACAGATGCAGCAACGTACTTTTACCCGAACCGGAACTGCCGACGATCGCCATCATTTCGCCTTCGCCGATACTGAAGCTGACATCGTGCAACACGTCGGTTTGTACGGTGCCTTCCTGATAGCGTTTGCACAGGTTGTCGCATTGCAACAGGATCTTATTCATAACGTAAAGCCTCAGCGGGTTGAGTGGCGGCAGCGCGCCAGGAAGGATAAAGCGTAGAAAGCAGCGCGATGGCCATTGCCACCAGCGCGATAACGATCACCTGTAACGGCTCTATCGCCACGGGCAACGCAGCGCCATCCAGAAACGCGCCGATGATCGGCATCAGGTTATTCAGTTGGCTGGCAAGCAATGCGCCCAGCGCGGCGCCCAACAGCGCGCCGATAATCCCGGCGCTGGCCCCCTGCACCATAAAGACCATCATAATTTGTCGCGGCGTCAGCCCTTGAGTTTGTAAAATCGCCACTTCGCCCTGCTTCTCCATGACCATCAGGCCCAACGAAGTAATAATGTTAAAAGCCGCGACCGCCACGATGAGACTCAGCAACAATCCCATCATGTTCTTTTCCATGCGCACAGCCTGGAACAACTCGCCTTTGCGTTCGCGCCAGTCCTGCCACTTCGTGCCTTGCGGCAGCGTCTGTTGGCTGAGGGTATCGACTTGCAGCGGTTCATCCAGCCACAGACGCCAGCCGGTAATATTGCCTGCCGGATAGCGCATTAAACGCGACGCGTCCTGAATATTGACCAGCATTTCATAGCCATCGACCTCGCTATTGGCGGCAAATGTGCCAATCACCGTAAACAGACGCTGGCTGGGCAGACGTCCCATTGGCGTAAACTGGCTGGCAGATGGCACCATTAGCCGAATCTGATCGCCGCGGTTGACCCCTAACTGTCCGGCGAGCTGCTCGCCGAGGATGACATTATACTTACCCGGCTGTAATTCGCTTTGCTTCACATTGACCAGATACGGCGTTAACGGATCTTTTTGCGCCGGATCGATACCCAACATCACGCCAACCGCAACGCTACGCGCGCTTTGCAGTACGACATCGCCCGTCGTCAGCGGCGCAATACGGTTAACGCCTTGCAGATTCACCGCTTTTTCCGGCATCTGATTCGGGTTAAGAGAGCCATGTTCAGCAGAGAGGATGGCCTGAGGCATCAAACCAAGAATGTTATTTTGCAGTTCGCGCTCAAAACCGTTCATCACCGACAATACCGTGACCAGCGCCATCACCCCCAGGGTAATGCCGATAGTGGAAAGCCAGGAAACGAAGCGACCGAAGCGATCTGCTGCACGCCCGCGCATGTAACGCAGGCCAATGAATAGAGCGACAGGTTGATACATGTAATCCGTCTGGTTGCTGTTAGCAAAGTCCCGAGTATATAAGCGAAAGCGGAATGCGTAAATGTCTGAACCGTAAGAGTTCGTCAGCGTTATTCTGAAAAAGGCCGACAAATCAAGTCACTTACATGTTCATACTTTACCTGTTCGGCGTGTTATCCGGCGGATTCAATTTGCTAATAAACAACGATCGCGGATAATAAAGAACATTGCTTATCAGTCATATGCCCCTGAATACCTGAGTCCTTCATGCTGTCCTGGCGTGCAGCCAACCATGAAGCAGCCTGAAGGGTGACGCGTAGAGTGCGGCGTAAAACAAAAAGAGATACTGACAACCGTTATGCCTGAAAAACAACGTTACACGCTGCCGACAAAAGCGGGCGATCAGCGCCAGTTGGGCGAACTTACCGGTGCCGCCTGCGCTACGCTGGTGGCGGAGATAGCTGAACGCCATGCCGGTCCGGTGGTACTCATAGCGCCTGACATGCAAAATGCTCTGCGATTGCATGATGAAATCCGCCAGTTTACCGATCAGATGGTGATGAACCTGGCGGACTGGGAAACGCTACCGTATGACAGCTTCTCCCCGCATCAGGAAATTATCTCTTCGCGCCTGTCCACGCTCTACCAGTTGCCGTCAATGCAGCGCGGCGTCTTGATTGTACCGGTAAACACCCTGATGCAGCGCGTTTGTCCGCATAGCTATCTGCATGGTCATGCGCTGGTGATGAAAAAAGGCCAGCGGCTGTCCCGCGACGCTCTGCGCGCGCAGCTTGACAGCGCCGGTTATCGGCATGTCGATCAGGTGATGGAGCATGGCGAATACGCGACGCGCGGCGCGCTGTTGGATCTCTTTCCGATGGGCAGCGAACAGCCTTATCGCCTCGACTTTTTTGATGATGAAATCGACAGCCTGCGTCTGTTTGACGCGGATACCCAGCGTACGCTGGAGGAGGTCGAGGCCATCAATTTGTTGCCCGCGCACGAATTTCCTACCGACAAAGCCGCTATTGAGCTTTTCCGTAGCCAGTGGCGCGATACCTTTGAGGTAAAACGCGACGCCGAGCACATCTATCAGCAGGTCAGCAAAGGCACCCTGCCCGCCGGGATCGAATACTGGCAGCCGCTCTTTTTCAGCGAACCGTTACCGCCATTATTTAGCTACTTCCCCGCCAATACTCTGGTGGTGAATACCGGCTCGCTGGAAACCAGCGCCGAACGCTTTCAGGCCGATACGCTGGCGCGTTTTGAAAATCGCGGCGTCGATCCTATGCGCCCGCTTTTGCCGCCGGAAGCCCTCTGGCTACGGGTAGATGAGCTCTTTTCCGAGCTTAAACGCTGGCCTCGCCTCCAGCTTAAAACCGACCATCTGCCGGAAAAAGCCGCCAATACCAATCTCGGTTTCCAGAAATTACCGGATTTGGCTATCCAGGCACAGCAGAAAGCGCCGCTGGACGCGCTGCGTAAATTCCTCGAATCTTTCAGCGGTCCGGTGATTTTTTCGGTGGAAAGCGAAGGACGCCGCGAAGCGCTGGGAGAGCTCCTGGCTCGCATAAAAATCGCGCCGAAGCGAATATTACGCCTGGACGAGGCGCAGGATGCGGGACGCTATCTGATGATTGGCGCCGCAGAACATGGCTTTATCGACACCCAACGCAATCTGGCGCTGATTTGTGAAAGCGATCTCCTGGGTGAGCGGGTGGCGCGTCGCCGCCTGGATTCCCGTCGTACGATCAACCCGGATACGTTGATTCGTAACCTGGCGGAGCTCCACATCGGTCAACCGGTAGTGCATCTGGAGCACGGCGTCGGACGCTATGCCGGCATGACCACTCTGGAGGCTGGCGGCATCAAGGGTGAGTATCTGATGCTCACCTACGCCAATGACGCCAAACTGTATGTGCCGGTCTCCTCATTGCATCTGATTAGCCGCTATGCCGGCGGCGCGGAAGAAAGTGCGCCGCTGCATAAACTGGGCGGCGACGCCTGGTCGCGCGCCCGGCAGAAAGCGGCGGAAAAAGTGCGCGATGTCGCAGCGGAACTGTTGGATATTTATGCGCAACGGGCGGCAAAAGAGGGTTTTGCCTTTAAGCATGATCGTGAGCAGTATCAGTTATTCTGCGACAGCTTCCCGTTTGAAACGACGCCCGATCAGGCACAGGCGATTAACGCCGTATTGAGCGATATGTGCCAACCGCTGGCGATGGACAGGCTGGTGTGCGGCGACGTCGGCTTCGGCAAAACCGAAGTGGCGATGCGCGCCGCGTTCCTGGCGGTGGAAAACCATAAACAGGTGGCGGTACTGGTGCCGACTACGCTGCTGGCGCAGCAACACTATGACAACTTCCGCGACCGTTTCGCCAACTGGCCGGTACGCATTGAGATGCTGTCCCGCTTTCGCAGCGCCAAAGAGCAGACGCAAATCCTGGCGGAAGCCGCCGAGGGTAAGATCGATATTCTGATCGGTACGCATAAACTGCTACAAAGCGATGTGAAGCTGCGCGACCTCGGCCTGCTGATTGTCGATGAAGAGCACCGTTTCGGCGTGCGCCACAAAGAGCGAATTAAGGCGATGCGCGCCGATGTCGATATTCTGACGCTCACGGCGACGCCGATCCCGCGGACGCTGAATATGGCGATGAGCGGTATGCGCGATCTCTCCATTATCGCCACCCCCCCTGCCCGTCGTCTGGCGGTAAAAACCTTTGTCCGCGAGTATGATAGCCTGGTAGTAAGGGAAGCGATTCTGCGTGAAATCCTGCGCGGCGGTCAGGTTTACTATTTGTACAATGACGTCGAAAATATTCAGAAAGCCGCAGAGCGGCTGGCGGAACTGGTGCCGGAAGCGCGAATCGCTATAGGCCACGGGCAGATGCGCGAACGTGAGCTGGAACGGGTCATGAACGATTTCCACCATCAACGTTTTAACGTGCTGGTGTGTACTACCATTATCGAAACGGGGATTGATATCCCTACCGCTAACACGATCATCATTGAACGCGCGGATCATTTCGGCCTCGCGCAGTTGCACCAGCTGCGTGGCCGCGTTGGGCGCTCGCACCACCAGGCCTACGCCTGGCTGTTGACGCCACATCCTAAGGCCATGACCACCGATGCGCAAAAACGGCTGGAGGCGATTGCGTCGCTGGAGGATTTAGGCGCCGGGTTTGCGCTGGCGACCCACGATCTGGAGATCCGCGGCGCGGGCGAACTGCTTGGCGAAGAGCAAAGCGGCTCAATGGAAACCATTGGCTTCTCACTCTACATGGAACTGCTGGAAAACGCCGTTGATGCGCTGAAAGCAGGCCGCGAACCCTCGCTGGAAGATCTCACCAGTCAGCAAACGGAAGTCGAGCTGCGAATGCCGTCGTTACTGCCGGATGATTTTATTCCGGATGTTAATACCCGGCTGTCATTCTATAAACGCATTGCCAGCGCGAAGAACGAAAACGAGCTGGAGGAGATCAAAGTGGAATTGATCGACCGCTTCGGCCTGCTGCCCGATCCGGCGCGTAATCTGCTGGATATCGCCCGCCTGCGCCAACAGGCGCAAAAGCTCGGCATCCGAAAACTGGAGGGTAACGAGAAAGGCGGAACGATTGAGTTCGCCGACAAAAACCACGTTGACCCCGCCTGGCTTATCGGGTTGCTGCAAAAACAGCCGCAGCATTTCCGTCTGGATGGTCCGACGCGCCTCAAGTTTATTCAGGATTTAAGCGAACGTAAAACGCGTATAGACTGGGTACGCCAGTTTATGCAGCAACTGGAAGAAAACGCTATTGCATAAGCGTCAGGCCGGGCGTCATTACTCTGCGTCCGGCCTAATCTTTACAAATTCTTTGCACTTCCCTGCAGTTCCAGACACAGCCAGCCGCCATAATTCTTATTTCCTCTTTTATAAAAATAACCACATAATAATCATGGGTTTATTATAATGTTCAACAATACGCGACTCTCTCGCTGGTGGGCGTTGTTTGCGCTTACCGCGACCATCATGCTTGCCCTTCCCGCGCAGGCGAATACGTGGCCTCTTCCACCCCCCGGCAGTAGACTGGTGGGAGAAAATAAATTCCATGTCGTTGAAGACGACGGCGGCTCGCTGGAGGCGATCGCCAAAAAATATAACGTGGGCTTTTTAGCCCTGTTACAGGCCAACCCCGGCATTGATCCTTACGTGCCACGCGCAGGCAGCGTGCTGACGATTCCGCTGCAAACGCTGCTACCGGACGCGCCACGTGAAGGTATCGTCATTAACCTCGCGGAATTACGGCTTTACTATTATCAACCGGGGAAAAATACGGTCACGGTCTACCCTATCGGGATTGGCCAACTGGGCGGCGATACCCTGACGCCAACGATGGTGACGACCATTTCTGATAAACGCGCCAATCCAACCTGGACGCCGACCGCCAATATTCGCGCCCGTTATAAAGCGCAAGGCATCGATCTCCCCGCCGTGGTGCCTGCCGGTCCCGATAACCCAATGGGGCATCACGCGATTCGTTTAGCGGCCTACGGCGGCGTCTATCTGTTACATGGCACGAATGCCGATTTTGGCATTGGTATGCGCGTCAGTTCCGGCTGTATCCGTCTGCGCGACGGTGATATAGAGACATTGTTCCGTCAGGTCACGCCGGGAACCAAAGTGAATATTATCAATACGCCGATTAAAGCCTCGGTGGAGCCAGGCGGCGTGCGACTGGTGGAAGTTCATCAGCCGCTGTCTAAAAATATAGGCGACGATCCGCAGGTGCTGCCGATTGTTCTGAATGGCCCGATGCAGACCTTTAAGGACGCACCGCAGACCGATGCCGCGGTGATGGAACATGTTATGGAAGTGCGTTCCGGAATGCCGGTGGATGTAACCCGTCAATCAGAGGCGAAACCGCAGTCGCTGTAAGCGTGAATAGCTGACTGACAAAAAAGCCTCGCGATGCATCGCGAGGCTTTCTCTTTTTATTGTGGCAATCGCAGCGGCATTAATGAGGGTTAATGCTTACTTATAGATTACCGCCGTACCGTGGAGGGTATTCGGGCCGGTAACAGAGGTAATACGGAAAGACTTCGCCCCCATCTCCTGCGCTTTTTGCGCCAGCTGATCTTCCAGCGAGCCCAGATTCGTGCCGCCATTCGCGGAAATGGTGCCGAACTTCTGTTGACCTTCTGGCGTTGCCTGAACTTCAACGGCGGCGAAGCTGGCGAATGAGAGCGAACTCAGTACGGCAGCAGCGATGAGGGTTTTTACGTTTTTCATAGTGATGACCTTTAGCAGATGAATGGGTGTCGTAAGCATTAACTTAACGATCGATAAGTTAATCATAGATGTGATCTACATCACACGTCAACTTCTTTTTATAATGATCGTTATATAATTTATAAAGATGTTATTTTTCATGTGAATAGAATTGATTTATTTTTCTAATGAATACTCTGGAGCCAGAAGTGGTTTGTTTTTATAATAGAGAGACCGCTCTTTAAACAGGTACAACGGCATCATGACAACGGATACCACGAGTTGCGCGAAGAAAAGCCGTGGCCGACCAAAAGTGTTCGACAGGGAAGCCGCGCTTGATAAGGCCATGACTCTCTTCTGGCAGCACGGCTATGAAGCAACTTCGCTTGCCGATCTCGTAGAGGCTACCGGGGCGAAAGCGCCTACTCTCTATGCGGAATTCACTAACAAAGAAGGATTATTTCGCGCTGTCCTGGATCGCTACATCACTCGCTTTGCCTCAAAACACGAAGCCCAGCTCTTTTGTGAAGAGAAAAGCGTAGAATCGGCGCTGGAAGATTACTTCACAGAAATTGCCGCCTGCTTTACCAGTACAGACACGCCGGCTGGCTGCTTTATGATTAATACGTCCGCCACCCTGGCCGCCTCCTCGCGCGATATCGCCCGCACGGTAAAATCACGCCACGCCATGCAGGAACAGACGCTCATCCAGTTTCTGCGCCAACGTCAGGAGCGCGGTGAAATTCCGGCGCACTGTAACCCGCAGGCGCTCGCAGAATATATAAACTGTATTTTACAGGGAATGTCGATCAGCGCCCGTGAAGGTGCCACCTTCGAACAACTGATGCAAATTACGCGTACGACTCTGCGCATCTGGCCTGAACTGCTCAAGTCCTGAACGACGCGGCTTCGGATAAAAAAAAGCCCCTCAGCCTGAGCGAATGAGGGGCTAACTTGCAGAGTACAGCTTTTTTATGCTTTGTTATTCAGAACCAGTTGGCCATTGCCGTCGAGGGGAATTTGCGTTCCGGGGTCTTTATCCATGCGGATTTTGCCCTGCTGATCGCCAATTTTGTAGGTCACGTCGTAGCCAAGCATCTTTTCAGATTTGTCATACACCGTCTTACAGCGTTGCTGCGTGGTAGTGTAGGTATCACTTTCTTGCATTGATCCCTGGATTTGATTGCCAGCATAACCGCCGCCCAGCGCCCCGACGACCGTCGCCACATCTTTACCACGACCGCCGCCAAATTGATGTCCAATCACGCCGCCTGCTACTGCGCCAAGCACCGAGCCGGCAATACGGTTTTCGTCCTGAACCGGTCTGCGATGCGTGACCGTGACATTACGGCACTCCTGACGCGGCGTTTTTACCGTCTCTTTAATCGGTTTAGCCGATATCACCTGCGCATACTGCGGACCACGATCAAATACGTTGAGACTGGCCACTGCCGCCACACCCAGCGCAGCCGCTACGCCAATCCCTATACCCGCCAACATTGATTTATTCACGGGAGTTCCTCCTTCGTTGCTATTGGTAACAATTTTGCAACCAGTATGCGAACAAAGCCAATCGGAATGAGGATGAAAAATGCGGGATGAGGCGGTAAAGCTGAAGGATTCGGACAACTCCGAAGCGAGTGATGGAGAAGCGCTCACCGGCGCGAGCAGCCGGTGAGACGCAGAGAAATTAATGCAGTTTCAGGCGCGGACGAATGACGCGGTTAATACTGCCCACCAGCATCATCAGGCCGGTTTTAAAGTATCCATGCAGCGCTATCTGGTGCATACGGTATAGCGAGATATACACGAAGCGGGCGATACGTCCTTCAATCATCATTGAACCGCGGGTCAGGTTCCCCATCAGACTACCCACGGTAGAGAAGTTGGACAGAGAGACCAGCGAACCATGATCTTTATACTGGTAAGCTTTCAGCGGTTTGCCATTCATCTGCGCCAGAATGTTATTCATCGCGCAGGTAGCCATCTGATGCGCCGCCTGAGCGCGAGGCGGCACAAAACCTCCCTCCGGACGTGCGCAGGAAGCGCAGTCGCCAATCGCATAAATATCAGGATCGCGCGTGGTTTGCAGCGTCGGTTCCACCACCAGTTGGTTAATGCGGTTCGTTTCCAGACCACCAATCTCTTTCATAAAATCTGGCGCTTTGATACCCGCCGCCCACACCATCAGATCGGCCTGAATATATTCACCTTCTTTCGTATGCAGACCGCCTTCGTCGGCGCTGGTGACCATAGTTTGCGTCAGTACGCGAACGCCCAGTTTGGTCAGTTCATTATGCGCGGCGCTGGAGATACGCGGCGGCAACGCAGGCAGAATACGCTCGC
Organism: Salmonella sp. SAL04214; assembly: GCF_046550615.1. NCBI lineage: Bacteria > Pseudomonadati > Pseudomonadota > Gammaproteobacteria > Enterobacterales > Enterobacteriaceae > Salmonella > Salmonella sp. SAL04214. The sequence goes on along the minus strand of NZ_JBGDXT010000004.1, from coordinate 372,672 downwards.
CAGCCTCAACCAACGTCACGTTCAGCGCGTCGTTGGTCAGCCCCTTATAACCATAGCTATGCAGCTGTTTTACCGCGTTATGCAGTTCAGCCGACAGCTCAACCCCCGTCGCACCGCCGCCAACGATGGCGATATTGACCTTACCGTTCGCGCCCAGATTAGCCGAATACTTGAGGAACAGGTTCAGCATCTCCTGGTGAAAACGGCGCGCCTGATGCGGGTTATCGAGGAAGATACAGTGCTCTTTCACGCCCGGCGTGTTGAAATCATTAGAGGTGCTGCCCAGCGCCATCACCAGCGTGTCATACGCGATTTTGCGCTCCGGCACCAGCAGTTCGCCCTTTTCATCACGCAACTCGGCAATAGTGATGGTTTTCGCTTCGCGATCGATATCCATCACCGACCCCAGCTGGAACTGGAAACCATGATTGCGCGCATGGGCCAGATAGCTCAGCGCATCCACGCCTTCGTCCAGAGAGCCAGTCGCCACTTCGTGCAGCAATGGTTTCCACAGATGGCTGTGATTTCTGTCTACCAGCGTGATTTTCGCTTTTTTCTTGCGCCCCAGTTTATGGCCTAACTGCGTTGCCATTTCCAGCCCGCCAGCGCCGCCGCCGACAATCACGATCTTTTTTAATGGTGTAGTCAACGTGACCCCCTTAAATTTATTAACCAATTGTTAATTAAAAGTTATTAGTATAGCCTTTAATTAACAACAAGTTACGTTAATGAGAATAAGCTTCTGATATGAGAATAGCATGAACGGTGCATTGGTCATACCAAAATTGATGTGCATCAAGTTTTCATGCTGAAAAGATAGACAGTTTGCGAGAATTGAGCATAAAAAAACCAGCCGCAAGGCTGGTTATCCGGTCACTGATAACGCCATATTGCCGGGGGCGTTACCCCAGCGTTTTAAACGCTTTGATACGTTGCAAGTGCGGCGAAATATTTTTGAATTTGTGAGTCTGTTCCTCATCCCACACAATTTCATAATACGGGTGAAGCGCTTGCGCTGAGCGTTGGCTGTCCAGCGCTTCGTCATGACGCGAGAGGATCACCAGACAACGATCGCGATTTTTTTCGCGAAAGTTGGTCACGCACTTTGTAGCGATGTCCGCATATTCTTCCGGGCGATCGATTTTCCCCTCCATGTTTTCATAGGGGAACAGGTTCGGGTTAAAAACCACCTGACGGATATCGCACAAAAAGCCAATCCGCTCCGCCCAGTAACCGCCCAGCCCCACGCCACAGATTAAAGGGCGCTCGTCCACATTCAACTGCAACATTTTGTCCACTTCTTTCAGCAGATGCTGCATATCGTGCTTAGGATGCCGCGTACTGTAGCTTACCAGCCGAACATCCGGGTCGATAAACTGTAATTGCAACACTTTTTCATGGTTGCCCGGACTATTTGAATCAAAACCGTGTAAATAAATAATCATCTGGCACCCTCACGAAAACTCGAGTTAATGACCTGCTTTTTCTTCCTGCCAGCGTTCATGTAACTGGTTGAGCTGGGCGCTGGCTGTTTTCCAGCGTGCTGAGTCCATGAGCTCCCGGCGTGAAAATGAACCTTTATGATACAAACGTGTAACACGTTCTGCTTTGATCGGCGACAGATTATCCAGCACGCTGACTGCGCCTTTACGATTATTGCAGACCAGAATCATATCGCAACCCGCATCCAGCGACGCCTGAGCGCGCTCAGCATAGCTGCCCATAATCGCCGCGCCCTCCATAGACAGATCGTCGGAGAAAATGACGCCGTCAAAGCCTAGCTCCTGACGCAGCACCGTTTTCAGCCAGTACGGCGAACCGCTTGCCGGACGCGGATCGATAGCGCGGTAGATCACGTGGGCAGGCATAATCGCATCCAGTTTATTCTCGCTAATCAGCGTGCGGAACACCGACATATCTTTGCCACGGATGTCCGTTTCAGGACGTGGATCGCACGGCGTCTCTTTGTGGGAGTCCGCCGTGACCGCGCCGTGGCCGGGGAAATGCTTACCGGTCGTTTTCATCCCGGCGTCATGCATGCCGTCAATAAAGCGCGTTGCCATTGCCAACGCTTTTGCGGGATCGGCATGATAGGAGCGCTCGCCAATTGCCGCGCTGATATGCCCGACGTCCAGCACTGGCGCAAAACTGATATCAATATCCATCGCGATCATTTCGCTGGCCATCAGCCACCCTGCCTCCTGCGCCAGTCGCCCCCCCTCTTCCAGCCCATGCAGCGCAAAAAAAGATTGCGCCGCGGGCAGGCGGGTAAACCCTTCACGGAAACGCTGTACGCGCCCGCCTTCCTGATCGACGGCCACCACCAGATGGTTACGCGATGCCGCCCGAATCTGGCGCACTAATTCGCGCAGCTGTTCCGGGTCATGGTAATTACGCGTGAACAGAATAAGCCCGCCAACCAGCGGATGCGCCAGTATCTCGCGCTCCTCCGCATCCAGCTCACATCCTTCGACATTCAACATTACTGGGCCCACACTGCTCTCCTTATCCTTTCATACGTAGCTGGCGCCAGGTTTCATCGGCCAGCCTGATAAATTGTTGCTCGCCGGTTTGTCGCCAGCGGTATTCGAACCACCCTGCTTTTAGCATAATGACCCAGGGGTGCCATAATCGTATCTGTCGCCATAGCTGCCGGGCGTCGATTCGCGCGCGCGCTGCATAAGCGTCTGCCAGTTGTCGGTGCTGGCGTTCATCCTCAACCCATACTGCCGCCAGCTCCAACGCAATATCGCCGTCGCCGGCATACTCCCAGTCAATCAGTCTCAACCCGGCGGACGTTAATACTATATTGTCGCCATGGACATCCATATGCAAAGGCGCGAGCCGCAGCGGGCGAGGTTCACCGTTTTTTTGCAACTGTTTGAGCCGCCGCAACCAAAACGGCGTACGCCTTGCCGGATCGCAACACGACCAGTACTGCGCCAATAGTGGCGATAGCGCGATACGCCAGCCAAAACGCGGCTGTTGATGCAAATGATACAGTAAGGCCGCCAGTTCGTCGGCATCTGGCAGAGCGGAATTTACCACACCATGCAGATATTCTACCGCCATCCAGCCCGGCGTATAAAAAAGCGCTCGCGGCGCAAGACTGGCCGGCAATTGGGATAAGGCGCGGTAATGACGTAAAAAATGGGCTGGTGGAGCGTCAGGGTCGTGATGACGGCGCAGCACGATACGGTGAGTATCGTGGGCAATAATACAGCTCCCGCCGCTTAGCCCCTGCGATGCGGCGACGGCGGGACGATACTGGGGAAAATAGCGCGACAGGATCTCGTCGCGCGTTAAGGGATTATTGTTGTTGGACCGCACCTTTACCTGACCAGATTATCTCGCCAGTTTGCACCAGCATTAACTGCATCTGTAATGCAGGCGCGTTAACGTTACCGGATGCGCTGGAGTAAAGTACATATTGCGCCCCGACATTGCGCGCAATGCCAATAGCTTTACTGCGCGTTCCCAGACTATCCTGCGGAGACAACCCTAACTGCTGTTTTGCCATCGAGAGTTGCTGTACAGAGACCAGCGTAAATTTACCGTTGTTCGCCAGCGCATTACGTAACGTTTCCGTTGCCTCGTTCGCATTTAACGACCCATTCGTCCGGTTATTCACGCTGTCGACAAGCAATACGCTTCCGGCCGTCACGCCATCAGCCTGCAACATTTTGCTGACCAGCGGTTGCATCGCGCCGTTCCAGTCATAGTGGCGCACCTTAGGCGCTGGCTGGCCCGTTTGATCTTCATGTTCGATCGGCCCCGGTTGCTGTGGAATGGTTGGCACAGACGGCACAACAGGAGGCTGCGGCGGCTGCGCGGGTTGTTCTGGCGCTGGTTTTACCTCTTCAACTGGCGCAGGTTGACGTTGCGCCATACACCCGGAGAGAAATATCGCCAGCGCAGCAATGGCAGCGTAGCGATGCATTTTTGTCATCAAAATTCACTCCTCACAAATAAAGATAAAGCCTGACCTTATGCGCCCCCAGATAATTGGCGCTGCCAAATAGCGTTACCGACGAACGCGCGGGTATGGTTACGCTACGCGGCGCCTCCAGCGGATGCATCTCCAGCCCCCGCGCGTCATACCAGTAAAACCGATAATGAACGGTTATGGGCTCTTGCCTTTCGTTATAGACGCGGGAAGAGGCTGATGGCTGGATATCAGACGCCGTCAGCTCAGGCGGCTCTGCGGTGACGCCCGCCGCCAGAACCGTGGACTCCATCACCAGCGACTGCGCGTCGCTTACCGGAATTTCAGGATGTGACCGGCAGCCGGTAAGCAGCAGCAAGCCCAGAGAAACCGCGATGCATCCTTTGATCATACTTACAAGCCTTTATGCGCCAGCATCGGGCCTAGCGGGCGGCCGCCCAGTAGGTGCATATGGATATGATAAACCTCCTGGCCCCCATGACGGTTGGTATTCATGATTAAACGATACCCATCTTCGGCAATGCCTTCCTGTTCGGCGATTTTCGCCGCCACGGTGATCATCCGACCTAACGCCTGTTCATGTTCCGCCGTCACGTCATTGACGGTTGGGATCAGGATATTGGGAATAATCAAGATATGCGTCGGCGCCTGCGGTGAAATATCACGAAAGGCGGTGACCAGCTCATCCTGATAAACGATATCCGAAGGGATTTCACGACGAATAATTTTGCTGAATATAGTTTCTTCTGCCACGACGTTTTCCTTTTTCATAATAGCCCTTGCAGCGCACATGCTACGCCGAGCCATACTGCGAGTATAGAGTATGAGCGAGTTACCGACGCTCTTTCAACTTTAACCCACGATTTATTAAGCGAAAAATGACTACATGCTGGACTTACCGCCATATCCCCCTGCCATAACGCCTTTGTACGCTTAAAAAATATTTCTAGTTTCCCTGGTTATACCGTTTTACACATTTAATACAAATGCGTATATTTCTCATTTGCATTTTTATGCGCATTAACTAGCAAAGAATGAAAAGGTTCAACGTCATACGTCCTGAACTTACCCCAATAACAAGCAAGGATTTTCAGATGTCTTTCATTCAATACCGCCGGGACAAACACCTTCCGTCCACCGCCGCACCGTCGCTGTTAGCTATGGGTATGGCGATGGCATTTATGCCTGCCGCCTTCGCGGCTGAGGATACCGTTATTGTCGAAGGCGCGACGACCGCTGACGCCGTAAACCGCGAAGAACAGGATTACAGCGTGAAAACGACCGCAGCGGGCACCAAAATGCCGATGACTCAGCGCGATATCCCGCAGTCGGTCAGTATTGTCAGCCAACAGCGTATGGAAGACCAGCAGTTGCAAACCCTGGGCGAGGTGATGACCAATACGCTGGGAATCAGTGGAAGCCAGGCTGACTCCGATCGCATCAGCTATTACTCGCGCGGGTTTGAAATTGACAACTATATGGTTGACGGTATTCCAACGTATTTTGAGTCCCGCTGGAATCTGGGCGATGCGCTAACGGATACCGCGCTGTATGAGCGCGTGGAGGTGGTTCGCGGCGCGAATGGGCTGATGACCGGAACCGGCAATCCTTCTGCCTCAATTAATATGATCCGTAAACACGCCACCAGTCGGGAGTTCAAAGGTAACGTCTCCACAGAATACGGTAGCTGGAATAAGCAGCGTTACGTCATGGATCTGCAAAGTCCGCTCACCGCAGACGGTAATGTCCGTGGGCGCATCGTGGCGGGTTATCAGAATAATGATTCCTGGCTGGACCGCTATAACAGTGAGAAAGCGTTCTTTTCCGGAATTATCGATGCCGATCTGGGTGCAACTACCAGCCTTTCAGCCGGTTATGAATATCAAAAAATTGATGTCAACAGCCCGACCTGGGGCGGTCTGCCGCGCTGGAACACCGATGGCAGCAAAAATAGCTATGACCGCGCGCGTAGTACCGCCCCGGACTGGGCTTATAACAACAAAGAGATAAATAAATTCTTCGTCACGCTTAAGCAGCGTTTTGCCGAAAGCTGGCAGGCGACCCTGAATGCGACCCATACTGAGGTCAAATTCGACAGTAAAATGATGTATATCGATGCTTTAGTCGATAAAGAGACAGGTACGCTGGTGAGTCCTTATGGCGCAAGCTACCCCGTGGTCGGCGGTACGGGCTGGAACAGCGGCAAGCGCAAAGTAGATGCCATAGATCTCTTTGCCGATGGCGCTTATGAGCTGTTTGGCCGTCAGCACAATATGATGTTTGGCGGCAGTTATAGTAAACAGAATAACCGCTATTTTAGCGCCTGGGCGAACGTCTTTCCGAACGACATTGGCAACTTCAGCGCCTTTAACGGTAATTTCCCCCAAACCCACTGGGCGCCACAAAATCTGGCGCAGGACGATACCACGCATATGAAATCGCTGTATGCCGCTACGCGCATTTCGCTGGCCGACCCGCTGCATCTGATTCTTGGCGCTCGTTATACCAACTGGCGTGTTGATACACTGACCTACAGCATGGAGAAAAACCATACCACGCCGTATGCCGGGCTGATTTATGATATCAACGACAACTGGTCCGCTTATGCCAGTTATACCTCTATCTTTCAGCCGCAGAATAAACGCGACAAAGCGGGTCAATATCTGGCTCCGATTACCGGTAATAACTATGAAGCGGGCCTGAAGTCCGACTGGATGAACAGCCGCCTCACCACCACGTTGTCCGTGTTCCGCATTGAGCAGAATAACGTCGCTCAGGCAACCACTATTCCCATCCCTGGCAGTAATGGGGAGTTTGCCTGGAAGTCTACTGACGGAACGGTGAGCAAAGGCGTCGAATTTGAAGTAAACGGCGCAATTACCGATAACTGGCAGATGACTTTCGGGGCTACCCGGTATGTTGCCGAGGACAATGAAGGTAACGCCGTGAACCCTAATCTTCCGCGCACCAGCGTGAAGTTATTCACCCGCTATCGTCTGCCGGCGATACCGGAGCTGACGGTCGGCGGCGGCGTGAACTGGCAGAATCGGGTTTACAAAGATACCACGACGCCGTACGGCACTTTCCGCGCCGAACAGGGCAGCTATGCGCTGGTCGATCTGTTTACCCGCTATCAGGTGACGAAAAATTTCTCCGTACAGGGAAACATCAACAACCTGTTTGATAAAACCTACGACACCAATATTGATGGTTCCATTGTTTACGGCGCGCCGCGTAACGTCAGCCTCACCGCCAATTATCAGTTCTGACAGACTGTCGGAGAGCGGCATGTAAAGCGCCATTAAAAAAGGCAGCCGAATGGCTGCCTTAATTCTCCCCAACATCATTACTGCTTAGCTGTTACGGATGTACTCATCCATTTCCGTTTTCAGGTTATCGGATTTCGTACCGAAAATAGCCTGAACGCCGGAACCCGCGACGACAACGCCTGCCGCACCCAGTTTCTTCAGGCCAGCCTGATCCACTTTCGCTACATCGGCTACGCTCACGCGCAGACGCGTGATACAGGCATCCAGGTTAGTGATGTTCTCTTTACCGCCAAACGCCGCAACCAAAGCCGGCGCCATTTCGCTGGTCGCGCCCGCTTTTGCGTCATCAGTAGTGTCTTCACGACCCGGCGTTTTCAGATCCAGCGCTTTGATCAGCACGCGGAACACGGTGTAGTACACAATCGCATAACCGGCGCCAACAATCGGGAACAGCCACAATTTGCTGCTGTTACCGGACAGCACGATAAAGTCGATCAGACCGTGGGAGAACGACGTACCGTCACGCATCCCCAGCAGGATACAGATCGGGAATGCCAGACCTGCCAGAATTGCGTGAATAATGTACAGGATCGGCGCCACGAACATGAAGGAGAACTCGATAGGCTCGGTAATACCCGTCAAAAACGAGGTCAGCGCGGCGGAAATCATGATACCGCCCACTTTTGCGCGGTTTTCCGGTTTAGCAGAGTGCCAGATAGCAATGGCCGCAGCCGGCAGACCGTACATTTTGAACAGGAAGCCGCCAGACAACATACCCGCCGTCGGGTCGCCCGCCATATAGCGCGGAATGTCGCCGTGGAATACCTGACCCGCTGCGTTGGTGTATTCGCCGATCTGCATCTGGAAAGGAACGTTCCAGATATGATGCAGACCAAACGGCACCAGGCAACGCTCGATAAAACCGTAAATACCAAACGCGACAACCGGATTCTGATAAGCCGCCCACTGCGAGAACGCCTGGATAGCCGTACCGATTGGCGGCCATACGAAAGACAGCACCACACCGGTAAAAATAGCGGCCAGACCCGAAATGATCGGCACGAAGCGTTTGCCCGCAAAGAAGCCCAGATACTCAGGCAGTTTGATACGGTAGAAGCGGTTAAACATATACGCTGCGATCGCACCGGAGATAATCCCCCCGAGAACACCCGTATCAGCAAGGTGTTTAGCGGCGATCTCTTCAGCAGGTAAATGCAGAACCAGCGGCGCAACCACAGCCATGGTTTTCACCATGATGCCATACGCTACTACCGCCGCCAGAGCCGAAACGCCGTCGTTGTTGGTGAAGCCCAACGCCACGCCGATAGCGAAAATCAGCGGCATATTGGCAAAAACAGATCCGCCCGCTTCTGCCATAACGTGCGATACAACGGCTGGCAGCCAGCTGAAGTTAGCGGAACCGACACCCAGCAGGATACCTGCGATAGGGAGTACGGATACCGGCAGCATCAGCGATTTACCGACCTTTTGCAGGTTAGCAAATGCATTCTTAAACATAATTGAGAGTGCTCCTGAGTATTTGTGCTTTTCTACGTTCTCACGCATTGGCGAGGGGGGAGAACCCCGCCGTGGACAGGACATCTAAGTGCCCTTTTATTTATTACACAGAGTAAAATAAATACGTCTGATTTTGTTTGACGGCTATCACGTTTCAGCGCCAGATAGCCTAAAAAGTATCATATTCTGCCAAAATGAGTTTCCGAATGTTTCCATAAGCTCGCTCACCGCCCCTTTTGTGGCGGTGAACTTTACGCGCTTTGCTTATTAATTACGAGCTTTAAAAAAACTCGTTTAACGGATTGATGACAGGCGAGACGCGTCAATATGGAACAGGCGAGCAAAGTTATCGGTGGTGATCTGCGCCAGTTCTTCAACGGCAACCCCTTTCAATACCGCCATATATTCTGCGACGTCGCGTACCATCGCAGGCTGGTTCTCTTTACCGCGATGCGGCACCGGCGCCAGATAAGGAGAATCGGTCTCGACTAACAACCGATCCAGCGGCACATAGCGCGCCGCATCACGCAACTGTTCAGCGTTACGGAACGTTACGATGCCGGAAAAAGAGATATAAAACCCCAGATCCAGCAATTTGCCGGCCGTTTCTCTGTCTTCTGTAAAACAGTGTAGTACGCCGCCGCAATCCGTCACTTTTTCTTCGCGCAGAATAGCCAGCGTATCGGCACGCGCGTCGCGAGTATGGACAATCACCGGTTTATGCAATTCGCGGCCAATCTGGATATGATGAATAAAAGACGCCTGCTGGCGGATTTTGGTCTCAGGCGTGTAAAAGTAATCAAGCCCGGTCTCGCCCATCGCCACCACATCGTCTTCTGCAGCAAGGAGGCGCAGTTCTTCTACGTCATATGCTTCATCCTGATTTAACGGATGCACGCCGCAGGAAAAGACCACATTATCGCGCTTGCCTACCAGCTCGCGCATATGGCGATACCCCGGCAGCGTCGTCGCCACCGCTAAACAGAACTTCACATCGCGCGCGGCGGCTTTTGCCAGCACATCGTCCACGTCCTTATGCAAAGATTGATAATCCAGACCATCAAGATGGCAGTGTGAGTCGACTAAAAACATAATGTCTCTCTCAAAGATGAGGAACAGGCAACAAGGTGCCTGGTTGCAGGTAATGCTCGATGCGGAGAATGAGATCGGTTAATACCAGTTCGCGGTTTAATCCGGTCACATGAAGTAATTGATCACGACAATGGCAAACATCGTTCAGGATTGCCTGAATACGCGCCGGGGATAGCGGCCCCGCCAGCGCGGCAACAACCGCGTCCGCATCAACGTTTGTCAGGTACGACGCGCCGTGCTGACGTTTCAGCGCGTCTACCAGCAGCGTCGCCAGCCAGTGCAGGCGCGCCGGGGCTTGCTCATGATTGAGCGCCGTTAATAACGCATACCAGTCGCCCGTATGCAAACTGTCCATTAACGCCTGACACAGCGCCTCACGCTGCGCCCAGCGTTCAGACTGCAACAGCGCCAGCGCGGCGCCGGGCGACCCCGCGTTCAGGCGTAGCGCCGTGAGCAATGCTTCTTGTGACGCCGTCACTTCTCGCGATAGCCATGACATCGCATACGATTCGGACGGCGGCGCCAGATGATGCAGCCGGCAGCGGCTGCGTAATGTCGCCAACAGACGAGCAGGCTCCGGGCTGGCAAGGAAAAACCAGGTTTGCTCCGGCGGCTCTTCCAGCGTTTTGAGCAACGCATTGGCGGCGGCGTCGGTTAATAGCGCCGCATCCGCAATCCACACCACCTTCGCGCCGCCCAGACGGGAGTGCTCGTACAATTTCTCGCTGACCTCGCGTACCGCATCTACGCCGAGGCTACTTTTGCCTTTATCCGGCGTCAGCGTGTAATAGTCCGGATGCGTGCCAGCCTGCATAAGCTGACAGCCACGGCAATGCCCACAGCTTTTGTGGCCCTCAGGCTGCTGGCATAACAGATAACGGCTCAGCGCATAGCACAGCGCCTCGTCGCCCATGCCAGGTAAGGCCTGAATCAGTAGCGCATGGTGCCCACGTCCCGCCTGGTAACTTTCTACCAGTTTTTCATAGGCGGGCCGTAACCATGGATACCATTTCATGCCGCTTGCTCCTGCACCCACTTCGTCACCGTGGCGCGAATGTCGCGCATGACGGCATCCAGCGGCTGGGTCGCGTCAATGGTGCGGATACGCGAGTCTTGCGCCGCCAGTTCCAGATAGCGCGCGCGAGTCCGGTTAAAGAAATCAAAAGATTCCTGCTCAATGCGATCCAAATCGCCGCGCGCTCTGGCGCGTTTTAGCCCGACTTCCGGCGTGACATCCAGATACAGCGTCAGGTCAGGGCGAAAATCGCCCAGCACGGCATCGCGTAGTGTCGCCAGCATGGTTTGATCAATGCCGCGCCCTCCCCCCTGATACGCCTGGGTCGAGAGATCGTGGCGATCGCCGATCACCCATATACCTTGCGCCAGCGCGGGTTTGATTACCGTTTCGACGAGCTGTACGCGAGCGGCATAAAACATCAGCACTTCCGCTTTATCGGTAATCACTTCGTCGCCTACCGATCGGATATCCAGCACCAGACTTCGTAGTTTTTCGGCAAGTTGCGTACCGCCCGGCTCACGGGTAAAAATCATGTTACGAATACCCAGTTGCTCAAGGGTCTCCACCACCACGTCGCGCGCAGTGGTTTTTCCGGCGCCTTCCAGGCCCTCGATGACGATATAATTACTGCCCATTTTTTTCCTTAAGCACTTTCAGGTACTCCTGCACTGACCGATTATGGCTGGCAAGATTGGTGTTAAATGTGTGACCGCCTTTACCGTCGGCCACAAAATAGAGATACGGCGTTTTCGCCGGATGCGCCGCCGCCTGCAATGACGCTTCGCTGGGCGATGCGATCGGTCCTGGCGGCAGCCCGGTTATGGTATACGTGTTATAAGCCGTCGGCTTTTCCAGATCCGCACGCGACAAGTTACCATTATAACTCGTCCCCATCCCGTAAATCACGGTGGGATCGGTCTGAAGGCGCATACCGATTCTCAGGCGATTAATAAAGACTGAGGCCACCTGATCGCGTTCGCTGGCGACAGCCGTCTCTTTTTCAATAATCGAGGCCATTGTCACCAGTTGGTTCTGATCTTTATAAGGCAGCCCCTCGGCCCGGCCTTTCCAGACAGTATCGACAGCTTTCACCATCTTTTGGTGCGCTCGCTTGAGAATAGCGACATCGCTGGTGTTGGCGGTATACATCCAGGTATCGGGCCAGAACCACCCTTCTACCCATTCCGGGTGCGCAAGCTTTAATGCCTGAGCGACAGTGGCGTAGTCATCATCCGGCAATGTATGGCGAATATACGGCGCCTCTCGTAGCTGTTTCAGGTAATCGCTAAGGCGCATCCCTTCCACAAACCGCAACGGGAATTGCGCTTCTTTGCCGCTCTCCAGCAACTCAAGCATCTCCCGTACGGTCATCCCCGGCGTAAAACGGTAAGTTCCCGCTTTAAAGTGCGATAACTCAGGCTCCACGCGCAGCAGCCACTGAAATACCCGGGGGCGATTAATGATTTTTTCATCATAAAGCTGGTCGCCAAGCGCCAGCCGCCCCGTTCCCGCCTTGAGCGTAAAGATAGTCTCGTTTTTAATAAGTAATGTACTGTTCGCCAGATGGCGAACTTTCCACATCCCCACGCCCGCGGCAATACCCAGCACAACCAACAGCAGAAGGAAAACGCCTGACAATTTTTTCATAACTAATTCGGATGCTCACAAAATGGGGCTAAAAATTGAAACAGTGTTCGCGAAGAATACGACGTCCCGTGATAGGCGCGTATGGGAATAATCGGCATTAGCGCGTTGCAAATGATAATCTCATCCGCCTGCCTGACTGCCTCCTCTCTCGCCTGTACTTCAAGAACCTGGAAAGGAGATTGCGCCAGTTGGCGTAAACAAAATTGTCGCATAATGCCGTTCACCCCAGCCTGATCCAGACGCGGCGTAAAAACAATGTCGCCTGTACGCCAGAACAAATTAGCCGCACAGCATTCCGTAACCCATCCCTCGCTGTCAAGAACCAGCGCCTCATCGGCGTCCGTCTGCTCAAGATGAGAGCGAATCAACACCTGTTCGAGGCGGTTCAGATGTTTTAATCCGGCAAGATAAGGATTGCGCCCAAGCGGTATGGGACTAAGGGTAAGAGTGATGCCTTGCTTACGCCACTGAGAATAATAAGCGGGATAAGCAGAAACGGAGAGGATTCGGGTAGCTGCCTGACAATTCATGGCGCTGTATCCCCGGCCGCCGCTACCACGGCTAATGATCACTTTCAACACGCCTGAATCATGCCCTGTGGCCAACATTGTCATCTCTTGCCGAAGGGTCGACCAATGGCTAAAAGCGATCCGTAATTTTTCACAGGCAACCTGCAAGCGCTGAAGATGCGCTTCCAGATGGCAAATGTTGCCATCAACAATACGTGCGGTCGTAAAACTGCCATCGCCGAACTGCGTCGCCCGGTCGCTTGCAGCAAGTTGATCCTGCGCATGGCCATTAATTAAAAACATAGTGGCTCCTTATCCGTCGCCTGCTAGTGTGGCAGGATGAATAACGCAGAACAAGAGGTGATATGCCTGATAAAAAAGGCCCGACAAGCGGACCTTTTTATTAATGTTTGTCTCTGGCTTAACTTAGATCTTTTTAAAAATCAAGGAACCGTTAGTTCCGCCAAAGCCAAAGGAGTTACACAGAGCGTACTCCAGATCGCTGACCTGGCGCGCTTCATGCGGCACGAAGTCCAGATCGCAACCTTCATCCGGGTTATCCAGATTAATGGTTGGCGGAATGGCCTGATCGCGTAGCGCCAGAATAGAGAAAATAGACTCTACTGCGCCTGCGGCGCCCAACAGATGGCCGGTCATCGATTTGGTCGAGCTCACCATCACTCGGCTTGCGGCATCGCCAAAGACTGACTTAACCGCCTGCGTCTCAGCTTTGTCGCCGGCAGGCGTCGACGTGCCGTGCGCGTTGACGTAGCCAATCTGAGCAGGCTCAATCGCGGCATCACGCAACGCGTTAACCATCGCCAGCGCAGCGCCTGCGCCATTTTCCGGCGGCGACGTCATATGGTAAGCATCGCTGCTCATACCAAAGCCGACGATTTCAGCATAGATTTTCGCACCACGCGCTTTTGCATGTTCGTACTCTTCAAGCACCAACATACCGGCACCGTCGCCCAGTACAAAACCATCGCGTTCTTTATCCCACGGACGGCTCGCCGCCTGTGGGTTATCGTTGCGGGTCGACAGCGCGCGCGCTGCGCCAAAACCACCTACGCCCAGCGGCGTACTGGCTTTTTCTGCGCCACCTGCCACCATCGCGTCCGCATCGCCATAGGCGATGATACGCGCGGCATGGCCGATGTTATGCACGCCTGAAGTACAGGCAGTCGCAATAGAGATGCTTGGCCCACGCAGGCCATACATGATAGTCAGATGGCCTGCTACCATGTTAACAATCGTCGACGGGACAAAGAACGGGCTAATCTTACGCGGTCCGCCTTTTACCAGCGAACTGTGGTTTTCTTCGATCAGACCGAGACCACCGATACCGGAGCCGATAGCGGCGCCAATACGGCTTGCGTTCTCTTCCGTCACTTCAAGGCCAGAATCCTGCATGGCCTGTACGCCAGCGACAATTCCATATTGAATGAAGGCATCCATCTTGCGCTGTTCTTTGCGCGAGATAATGTCATCACAGTTAAAATCCTTTACTAAGCCAGCAAATTTCGTTGCATAGGCGCTAGTATCGAAATGGTCGATCAGGCTGATGCCACTCTGACCGGCAAGGAGAGCTTTCCAGGTAGACTCTACGGTATTGCCGACAGGAGACAACATGCCCAGTCCGGTCACAACTACACGACGCTTAGACACGGTTGTCCTCCAGGGAGGGAAAATGATTCTAGTGGGACAAAAAGATAAAACTCAGGCGGTCGAACGACCGCCTGGAGATGTTCACTTACGCCTGGTGGCCGTTGATGTAATCAATGGCAGCCTGAACGGTGGTGATTTTCTCAGCTTCTTCGTCCGGAATCTCAGTATCAAACTCTTCTTCCAGAGCCATTACCAGCTCAACGGTGTCAAGAGAATCTGCGCCCAGGTCTTCAACGAAAGAAGCATTGTTGGTTACTTCTTCCTGCTTAACGCCCAGCTGTTCGCCGATAATTTTCTTAACGCGTTCTTCGATAGTGCTCATACTCTTAAATTTCCTATCAAAACTCGCTTTCGCGATGGTTTTCGTAGTGTATAAAATGTTGAAAAATTTGCAACTAAATCCCGGCAGGTCTTACCACGATTTTACGTTATTTTGCGGCCTTTCGCCCTAATAACGCAAATATTTTTCAATCGTGATTAAACCATGTACATTCCGCCGTTGACGTGCAGAGTCTCACCAGTGATGTAACTCGCTTCGTCAGAGGCTAAAAATGCAACCGCACTGGCGATTTCCTGAGCGCCGCCGAGGCGACCCGCAGGCACCTGCGCCAGGATACCCGCACGCTGATCGTCAGACAGCGCACGCGTCATGTCCGTTTCAATAAAACCCGGAGCCACAACATTGACAGTAATACCACGGGACGCAACTTCACGCGCCAGTGATTTACTGAAACCGATCAGGCCCGCTTTCGCCGCAGCGTAGTTTGCCTGACCTGCATTTCCCATGGTACCAACCACAGAACCAATAGTGATAATGCGACCACAACGCTTTTTCATCATAGCGCGCATTACCGCTTTTGACAGGCGGAAAACGGATGATAAGTTGGTTTCGATAATATCGTTCCACTCATCATCTTTCATTCGCATCAACAGATTATCACGAGTGATACCGGCATTATTAACCAGGATATCCACTTCACCAAATTCTGCGCGAATATTTTCCAGAACAGATTCAATAGATGCAGGATCGGTCACATTCAACATCAAACCTTTCCCGTTAGCACCTAAATAGTCGCTAATGTTCTTCGCACCATTTTCACTGGTCGCAGTCCCGATAACTTTCGCGCCGCGGGCAACGAGAGTCTCTGCAATTGCGCGGCCTATGCCACGGCTTGCACCAGTCACCAGCGCAATCTTTCCTTCAAAGCTCATGGTTTTCCTCTTTTATTGCGTAAGTGCCGCAGACAGCGCCGCCGGCTCGTTCAGCGCCGACGCTGTCAGGGTGTCGACAATACGTTTCGTCAGACCAGTGAGGACTTTACCTGGACCCACTTCATAAAGATGTTCAACGCCCTGCGCCGCGATAAATTCCACGCTCTTCGTCCACTGTACCGGATTGTACAACTGGCGAACCAGCGCATCGCGGATAGCGGCGGCATCGGTTTCACATTTCACGTCAACGTTGTTTACTACCGGCACCGTTGGCGCGCTAAAGGTAATTTTGGCTAATTCAACCGCCAGCTTATCTGCCGCTGGTTTCATCAGCGCGCAGTGCGACGGTACGCTCACCGGCAGCGGCAGCGCGCGTTTCGCGCCAGCGGCTTTACAGGCTGCGCCCGCGCGTTCTACCGCCTCTTTATGCCCGGCGATAACCACCTGTCCCGGCGAGTTAAAGTTAACCGGCGAAACAACCTGCCCTTCGGCAGATTCTTCACAGGCTTTAGCAATAGAGGCATCATCCAGCCCGATGATCGCAGACATGCCGCCAGTGCCTTCCGGAACCGCTTCCTGCATGAATTTACCACGCATTTCCACCAGACGAACGGCATCAGCAAAGTTGATGACGCCAGCGCAAACCAGCGCGGAGTATTCGCCCAGGCTGTGACCCGCCATTAACGCAGGCATTTTACCGCCCTGCTGCTGCCAAACGCGCCAAAGCGCGACGGAAGCGGTTAATAACGCCGGCTGCGTCTGCCAGGTTTTATTCAATTCTTCCGCTGGACCTTGCTGGGTGAGCGCCCACAGATCATATCCCAGAGCCGCAGAAGCTTCAGCAAACGTTTCTTCTACGATAGGGTAATTTGCCGCCATTTCGGCCAACATCCCAACGCTCTGAGAACCCTGACCGGGGAACACAAATGCAAATTGCGTCATGTTTAAATCCTTATACTAGAAACGAATCAGCGCGGAGCCCCAGGTGAATCCACCCCCGAAGGCTTCAAGCAATACCAGCTGACCGGCTTTAATTCGCCCGTCACGCACGGCTTCATCCAGCGCGCACGGCACAGAAGCCGCGGAGGTATTACCGTGCCTGTCCAGCGTGACGACGACATTGTCCATCGACATGCCGAGTTTTTTCGCTGTCGCGCTAATGATACGCAGGTTAGCCTGATGCGGCACCAGCCAATCGAGTTCTGAGCGATCCAGGTTATTAGCCGCCAGCGTCTCATCGACAATATGCGCCAGTTCAGTGACCGCCACTTTAAAGACTTCATTGCCCGCCATTGTCAGGTAAATCGGGTTATCCGGATTTACGCGATCGGCATTCGGCAGGGTCAGTAATTCACCGTAACGGCCATCGGCATGAAGATGAGTGGAGATAATACCCGGTTCTTCAGAAGCGCTCAGTACGGCCGCGCCTGCGCCATCGCCGAAAATAATGATCGTACCGCGATCGCCAGGATCGCAAGTGCGGGCTAATACATCGGAACCGACCACCAGCGCGTGTTTAACCGCGCCGGATTTAACGTACTGGTCGGCGATGCTTAACGCGTAGGTGAAACCTGCGCACGCTGCAGCGACATCAAACGCCGGGCAACCTTTAATACCGAGCATACTTTGAATCTGACATGCCGCGCTTGGAAATGCATGCGTTGCTGATGTGGTAGCCACCACAATCAAGCCAATTTGGTCTTTATCGATCCCCGCCATCTCAATCGCGCGATTCGCAGCGGTAAAGCCCATCGTCGCGACAGTTTCATTCGGCGCGGCGATATGGCGTTCACGAATACCTGTACGAGTGACAATCCACTCGTCAGAGGTCTCAACCATTTTTTCCAGATCGGCGTTAGTCCGCACTTGTTCAGGCAGATAGCTGCCAGTACCAATAATCTTCGTATACATGTACGCTCAGTCACTTTTCGGTTATATACCGTTACCTGTAAACGTCTGGCACGCTGGCGGCGCCGGGGAGACAGCGATATTATCTGTGCGCCCGCAGGTTTACGCCTTTGCCATCGTCCAGCGGTTCAAATCCGGCTGGGTATACAGATTCCAGGCGAGCGGCAATTCGCTGAGGAACTTGTCGCTGCACCGCCTGCACTGCCTGTTCAATCGCGACTGCAAATGCTCGCTGATTGGCCGCACCATGACTTTTTATCACCGTGCCGCGCAATCCTAACAGACAGGCGCCATTATACTGGTCGGGGTTGAGGTGACTGAATCGCCTCGTCAGGCTTTTTTGTAACCAACGTTTTAATAACAGCAGCCACCACGACCGTTTTTTCCCCTCGCCCTGTGATTTCAGCAGTGAAAGGAACATTCTGACAACCCCCTCCATCGTTTTAAGTGTGACATTGCCTGTAAAGCCGTCACACACCAGTACATCGGTTTTTCCCGTCAGTAACTCATTCGCCTCAAGGTAGCCGATGTAATTGATGGTTGGGACTGTTTTTAACATTAAAGAGGCTTCGCGAATACTGTCGAGGCCTTTGGTTTCTTCTTCCCCGATATTGAGTAGCGCCACGCGGGGATTTTTGATCCCGACGACCTCTTCCGCCAAAACGGCGCCCATCACGGCAAACTGCACCAGCATGGTACTGTCGCAATCGACGTTGGCACCCAAATCAAGCACTACCGTTTTGCCCTTTTGCTGGTGCGGTAATACCGTCACCAACGCCGGACGCTCAATCCCCTCAAGAGGCTTGAGCAATAATTTCGCCAGCCCCATCAACGCCCCGGTATTACCGGCGCTAACGCAAGCTTCGGCTCGGCCTTCTTTCACAAGCTCCAGGGCCACACGCATGGATGTCCCGCGACTGGCGCGGATCGCCTGCGAAGGCCGGGCATCACTGGCAATAACTGACTGTGCAGGGATAATCTGCAGACGCGAACGTTGTTCAAAGTCAGCTTTGGCAAGTAATGGCGTGATAATATCGGGATTCCCGACTAAAAGAAGAGTGAGCTGCGAATTAGCGTTCAGTGCCTGCAATGCTGCAGGCACCGTCACGGAAGGACCAAAATCGCCCCCCATGACATCTAACGCCAGGGTTAGACGTGTCAAGGTATCGTCGCTGCCTGGTTCGGTGTTCTCCGCTTACGCGGAGAAATCCTCACTAAGCTTTATCACGCTTGTACTCTTCGGCTTTTACACCACAGGCACGCCTGTGATGCAAAAGGCATCGAGTATCGCGCGATTACTTAGCGATGACCTTACGGCCGCGGTAGTAACCGTCGGCAGTGATGTGGTGACGCAGGTGTTTTTCACCAGAAGTTTTGTCTACAGACAGGCTGGTGACTGCGGTCAGAGCGTCATGGGAACGACGCATGCCACGTTTGGAACGGGTTGGTTTATTCTGTTGTACGGCCATGGACCTTACTCCTCAATTACGGTTTATCCCTGCGTCCGCGGGGAAGACCTATTACTTACGCTTTAAGCTGGCTAATACGGCAAATGGGTTTGGCTTTTGCGCTTCATCAGGCAGTTCGCCAAAGACCATGTCCGCCTCGGACACTTCACAGTGTTCAGAATCATGCACCGGAACTACCGGCAAGGCGAGGATGATTTCATCTTCAACCGTCGCCAGCAGATCGATTTCGCCGAATTCGTTTACCTCAATCGGCTCATACGCTTCCGGCAGTGCTTCAGCCTGCTCGTCGGAACGGACAGGGCTAAAACAATACGTTGTGTGAACCTGATGGGTAAACGGTTTCCCGCAACGCTGGCATTCGAGCGACACCGTAACGACCGCATCGCCAGTCAAAACGGCGAGACGCTGGTTATCGATAGCGAACGACATGGAGCATTCCACATCACTGTCCACACTGACTACAGATTCGGCAACGCGCTCAACCTGATCGGGGGTATAGATACCCTGGTAATCAAGGCGTTTTTGAGCGGTACGAACCGGATCAAGAGTCAGGGGTAATTTTACCTTTTGCATAGGGCGCGCATATTAACTTCGTAACGTCATATAGTCAAAGAAAAAGGCAGCCTGCGGTTGCCTTTTGCCAATAATTCGCACACATTGCGGGTTACAGACTTATTTTCGCTCAAGACGAGTCAGTATGACAGGCTTGAAGACCGAAGAGCATAGTTTAAGATGGCTCTCATCATTACGCTATATCTGAGGGAAAAAATATGCCCCGTCTCATCCTTGCGTCTACCTCTCCCTGGCGTCGCGCGCTGCTGGAAAAGCTGACGATTCCTTTCGAATGCGCCGCGCCGGATGTTGATGAAACCCCCATGCCGGGCGAAGCGCCGCGTCAGTTGGTGCTGCGGCTGGCGCAGGCGAAGGCGCAATCGCTCGCCGCGCGTTTCCCGAATCATTTGATTATTGGCTCCGACCAAATTTGTGTTCTGGACGGCGAAATCACCGGCAAACCGCTGACGGAAGAAAAAGCGCGTCAGCAATTAGCCAAAGCCAGCGGAAATATTGTGACGTTTTATACCGGACTGGCACTGTATAACTCCGCCTCCGGGCACTTACAAACCGAAGTGGAGCCTTTTGACGTTCATTTTCGCCATTTAAGCGAAGCGGAAATAGACGACTATGTCCGTAAAGAGCATCCGCTGCACTGCGCGGGAAGTTTTAAAAGCGAAGGTTTAGGCATTGCATTATTTGAGCGCCTGGAGGGGCGCGATCCGAACACGCTGATCGGCTTGCCGCTTATTGCTCTGTGCCAGATGCTGCGACGGGAAGGCTTCAACCCGCTACTGCAGTAAACGGATATTCTGTAGGTTTTTCAAATACCGCTAAAAGCCGTTTCTGCACGTGTTGGTAGTTATCTCCCGTTTATTGGGGAGCAGTTTCGACCGCTTCCAGTTCTAACCAACTGGAAAGCGCTTGTTGTGAACAATTTAGCGCCTGCCGATCTTCACTCTCTTCGTGCGGGCCCGTTTCCTGGTCAATCCATTCACCGACCAGAAAAAAAGCATTGGTATTACGAACCGATGTACGGTGCGTTTTATCCCATAGGGTATCAACAGCGGTATACGTGCGCGTTAATGAATTCCCCATCTCAGTTCAGTTTTGTAAAAACACATGTTCTCAATACTCGCCTGACGCGCTCTACGGCGTCAAAAGCGGCTTACGAACTTCTTCTCGCGAGCAACTCTCAGGACGTTTACTGTCCTGAAACCTTCCCCTTGCGACTCGTTAAATTCCATCTCGCGATGAGTTTACGCCCCCCTAACATTGCTTCACCTCACGACACATTCCTTTAATTAACGCCGCCAGCATCAGCCGCATCTTGTTGACTATTTATAAATTCAACCATCTGCTGAGTAAGATGGTTTATATCATTCTGCGTAATGAAAAAATTAAATTGTTGATCCTGAAAGTGTTCTTTTGCTGCCAGGTCGGCAAAAACCGCTTTTCCATTCGTTTCAAAGCGGACTTTATTTCCCTGTTTTTGCAGAAACTCGCCCATTGCGACCAGTTGGTCGAGCCGCTTTCCGCGCAGAAAATAATAGCGAGTCATCGTCTCATCCAGCGGTGTTACGGTTTTATTCCACGCAGCGTCAAAGACAGGCTTCACATCAGAGGGGAGCTTTAAAGCAGAATATTTTTTTCTGTTTTCACTACTCACATTTTTCAACCGAAGGATAAATCGATTGTTTACGTCACGAGCCACACGTAGCTCGTTCAGGAAAACCAGATTATCACGCTCAGACTGGATAACACCAGTGATCTTATCCTCCTGGCCGGTCTCATACACCACAGCAAAGATTTGCCCGTAGGCAGTTAATAGTACATCGTAGTCATCGGCGTAATGACCAAAAGCCTGACGTTGGGCTGGCGTCAACTCACAGACGCCCACCACGGGAGACGTAATGATTTGCGTATTCAAATACTCAACGAAAGCCCGTCGTGAACTATCGCCCTTCCCTTCGCAACCGGCCAACATCGCGATAACAAACGGCACGATAACGTATTTTCCCCAACGCTGAGTAAATGAGCGCATCCAGCTAGTATTGGCCATCTGTTCGTCCTTAAACACGCCGAAATCCGGATCGCAAGAATAAACAGTACACAACGGTAAAAATGCGTCGGATACAGCAAAACAAAAATATTATGAGAAAAGTGAGATTCGGGCAGATAACCTGCCCGAGAGAGGAACTATTTTGCGTTACGCAGCACCTGCAGACAGCGCTTCAGGGCGTTATCCATTGGCGCTTCAATGCGCATGACTTCGCCCGTTCCCGGATGCGTGAACTTCAACGCCGCGGCGTGCAGAAAGAGACGTTTAAGACCGGTTCCCGCTTCGGTAAGCTGTTGATCAAACTCACGGTCGCCGTAGCGATCGTCGAACGCAATAGGGTGACCGGCATATTGGGTATGGACGCGAATCTGATGCGTACGGCCCGTGACCGGGCTACAGCGCACCAGCGTGGCGAAGGCATAGCGCTCTTCCACCTTGAAGCGCGTTTCTGACGGTTTACCTTCCTGGCTCACGCGGACAATGCGTTCGCCGCTTTGCAGAATGTTCTTTAATAATGGCGCCTGTACGGTTTTAACGTGCGATTGCCACTGGCCTCGCACCAGCGCCAGATAATCTTTCTGCATTCCCTTTTCGCGCAGTTGCTCATGCAGCGAACGCAGCGCGGAGCGTTTTTTCGCCACCAACAGCACGCCGGAGGTATCGCGGTCAAGACGATGCACCAGTTCCAGGAATCGCGCTTCCGGGCGCAATGCCCGCAGCCCTTCGATGACGCCGAAACTTAACCCGCTCCCGCCGTGTACGGCGGTGCCGGAAGGCTTATTCAGCACCAGAATATGGTCGTCTTCATACAAAATGACGTCCGCCAACGCCGCCACTTTTTGCAAATGCGGCGACACGGCCTCTTCTTCGCGTTCAGCAACGCGAACCGGCGGAATGCGGACTTCATCGCCCGCTTCCAGTTTGTATTCCGGTTTAATGCGTTTTTTGTTCACCCGCACCTCGCCTTTACGCAAGATGCGATAAATCATACTTTTTGGCACCCCTTTCAATTGAGTGCGCAAAAAGTTATCAATGCGTTGCCCCGCTTCGTCAGCGGCGATAGCAACAATTTTTACGGATGGCGTTTCTGTTTTCATGGGGGGCGATTCTAAATAGCCTGTGAGATTCGCGCCACACATTTTTCTATGCTTATAGAGACGTCTACGCCAGCGGATGAACATTTTTCACTACGGTTTTGCTGGTTATTAAAGCGATTGGCTCACGCTGGTGAAAAAACTGTGAGTAAGCGGGTGATAAATGGTAAAAGTCATCTTGCTATAACAAGGTTAGCAGTGGAATAATGATGCGGTTTCCGCACCGAAACTTGTTAAAACAAAAAGTTTAGCGGAATAACCCATTTTGTCTGACCGATCATCAACGCAGCAATGGCGTAAGACGTATTGATTTTTCAGACAGTTAGCGGGCTGCGGGTTGCAGTCCTTACCGGTAGATAGGATCTTCTCTGGAGAGTAATGCCCAGGCTGCTTCCCTGATAATTGCGCTGTGTTTCCGTATGAAATACAGGCAACCGACACTCTGCGCCTCTTTGAGCTGACGATAACCGTGAGGTTGGCGACGCGAAATAGTCACGAGGCCATCGGTTCATGCCCGGTAAGGCGTCACCATGCCCGCAGCTTAGTCGTCAACGTAAGAATAATGAGTAAGTTACGATGAAAAGAATGTTAATCAACGCGACTCAGCAGGAAGAGTTGCGCGTCGCCCTTGTAGATGGGCAGCGTCTGTACGATCTGGATATAGAAAGCCCCGGACACGAGCAGAAAAAAGCGAACATCTATAAAGGCAAAATTACCCGTATTGAACCGAGCCTGGAAGCGGCTTTTGTTGATTACGGCGCAGAACGCCATGGTTTCCTCCCGTTAAAAGAAATTGCCCGCGAATATTTCCCCGCTAACTACAGCGCTCATGGTCGCCCGAACATTAAAGACGTGTTACGCGAAGGCCAGGAAGTCATTGTTCAAATCGATAAAGAAGAGCGCGGCAACAAAGGCGCGGCGTTAACCACCTTTATCAGTCTGGCGGGCAGCTACCTGGTGCTGATGCCGAATAACCCGCGCGCGGGTGGTATTTCCCGTCGCATTGAAGGCGACGATCGTACCGAGTTAAAAGAAGCGTTGGCCAGCCTGGAACTTCCTGAAGGGATGGGGCTTATCGTGCGTACCGCAGGCGTGGGTAAATCCGCCGAAGCGTTGCAGTGGGATTTAAGCTTCCGCCTGAAACACTGGGAGGCCATTCAGAAAGCCGCTGAAAGCCGTCCCGCGCCGTTCCTGATCCATCAGGAAAGCAACGTCATCGTACGCGCGTTTCGCGACTATCTGCGTCAGGATATCGGTGAAATCCTGATCGACAATCCAAAAGTGATGGAAATGGCGCGTCAGCATATCGCCGCGTTGGGCCGCCCGGATTTTAGCAGCAAAATTAAGCTGTACACCGGTGAAATCCCGTTGTTCAGCCATTACCAGATCGAATCGCAGATCGAGTCAGCGTTCCAGCGTGAAGTGCGCCTGCCCTCCGGCGGTTCCATCGTCATTGACAGTACCGAAGCGTTAACCGCCATCGATATCAACTCCGCCCGCGCGACTCGCGGCGGCGATATCGAAGAAACGGCGTTTAATACCAACCTGGAAGCGGCCGATGAGATTGCCCGCCAGTTGCGTCTGCGCGACCTGGGCGGCCTGATCGTTATCGACTTTATCGATATGACGCCGGTACGTCACCAGCGCGCGGTAGAAAACCGTCTGCGTGAAGCGGTGCGTCAGGACCGGGCGCGTATTCAGATTAGCCATATTTCCCGCTTCGGCCTGCTCGAAATGTCGCGTCAGCGCCTGAGCCCGTCGCTGGGCGAATCCAGCCATCACGTGTGTCCGCGCTGTAGCGGTACCGGCACCGTGCGCGATAACGAATCTCTGTCGCTGTCCATTCTGCGCCTGATTGAAGAAGAAGCGCTGAAAGAGAATACGCAGGAAGTCCATGCCATTGTTCCGGTGCCGATCGCCTCTTATCTGCTTAACGAAAAACGGACGGCAGTTAACGCTATTGAGACGCGTCAGGATGGCGTCCGCTGTGTCATCGTCCCGAACGATCAGATGGAAACGCCGCACTATTCCGTGCTGCGCGTACGCAAAGGGGAAGAAACGCCGACCCTGAGCTACATGCTGCCGAAGCTGCACGAAGAAGCGATGGCGCTGCCTTCTGAAGAAGAGTACGCCGAGCGTAAACGCCCGGAACAGCCTGCGCTGGCGACATTCGCTATGCCAGATGTGCCTCCGGCGCCGACGCCTGTCGAACCGGCGGTTAGCGTCGCCACGGCGAAAAAGGATAATGTTGCCGCCGCGCAGCCTGCCCAGCCGGGTCTGTTTAGCCGCTTCCTTAACGCGCTGAAACAACTGTTCAGCGGTGAAGAAACGAAAACCGTCGAAACAGCCGCGCCGAAAGCGGAAGAAAAAGCGGAGCGTCAGCAGGATCGTCGCAAGCCACGGCAGAACAACCGTCGCGATCGTAACGAACGCCGCGACACCCGTGATAACCGTGCCGGACGTGACGGCGGCGAGAGCCGCGACGATAATCGTCGTAACCGTCGCCAGGCGCAGCAGCAAAATGCGGAAACGCGCGATACCCGCCAGCAGGAAACGGCGGAAAAAGTGAAAACCGGCGATGAGCAGCAACAGACGCCGCGTCGCGAACGCAGCCGCCGTCGCAATGATGACAAGCGCCAGGCGCAGCAGGAAGTAAAAGCGCTTAACCGCGAAGAACAGCCTGTCCAGGAGACCGAGCAGGAAGAACGCGTTCAGCAGGTTCAGCCGCGCCGCAAGCAGCGTCAGCTTAATCAGAAAGTCCGCTTTACCAACAGCGCAGTGGTTGAAACGGTTGATACGCCGGTCGTCGTCGACGAACCACGCCCGGTTGAAAACGTTGAACAGCCCGTTCCTGCGCCGCGTACCGAGCTGGCGAAAGTTGATTTACCTGTCGTTGCCGATATCACGCCGGAGCAGGATGATAGCGTAGAACCTCGCGATAATACCGGTATGCCGCGTCGCTCCCGCCGTTCTCCGCGCCACCTGCGCGTAAGCGGTCAGCGTCGCCGTCGCTATCGTGACGAGCGCTACCCGACACAATCGCCGATGCCGTTAACCGTCGCCTGCGCGTCGCCGGAAATGGCGTCCGGTAAAGTCTGGATCCGCTACCCGATTGTCCGTCCTCAGGAAACGCAGGTTGTTGACGAGCAGCGTGAAGCAGATCTGGCGCTGCCACAACCGGTTGTCGCTGAACCGCAGGTTATCGCTGCGACCGTAGCGCTCGAACCACAAGCGTCGGTACAGGCGGTAGAAAACGTTGCCGTTGAGCCGCAGACCGTCGCCGAACCACAGGCGCCGGAAGTCGTCAAGGTCGAGACAACGCATCCGGAAGTGATTGCCGCGCCGGTTGATGAACAGCCGCAACTGATTGCCGAAAGCGATACGCCGGTGGCGCAAGAGGTTATTGCTGACGCCGAACCGGTAGCAGAAACCGCCGACGCGTCCATTACGGTGGCTGAAAACGTGGCTGATGTTGTCGTTGTCGAGCCAGAAGAAGAGACAAAAGCGGAAGCGGCTGTTGTGGAGCACACGGCAGAAGAAACCGTTATCGCACCGGCCCAGGTGGTGGAAAAGCCGCAGGACGTTGTCTGCGTTGACGACGATCATAACCACGCCAGCGCGCCGATGACGCGTGCGCCAGCGCCGGAATATGTGCCGGAACCCCCGCACCATAGCGACTGGCAGCGCCCTTCCTTCCACTTTGAAGGTAAAGGCGCAGCAGGCGGACACAGCGCCACACGTCACGCCAGCGCCCCGGCGACACGCCCACAGCCGGTAGAATGATGTAAATACCGATACAAAGCCGACCGCCAGGTCGGCTTTTTTATGCCCCTTACAGGGCGATGCCTCACCCCATGGCGTCTTTTAGTCACTCCAGGCGTTTATGAGATTGGGCGGGATAATACGTACGGATGGCGTCGCTACGGGCGCGACAATATGACCACTAACTCAATGACGACTAAAAAAATGCCCGCGCCGGGGTGGATGGCGCGGGCAGACAAAACATATCCAGTTTCGTGATATGTTTCAAAAAGAGGCGTTACCGGTTCAACTGGAAAAGCGACATTCCCTGCATGTCGGTAAACGTTTTATAGGACGCCTGTAATGCCGCCTGTTGCATGACGTAGGAGGAAATGACCGAGTTCCAGTCCACATCTACCAGGTTGCTCATCTGCAGCTTCTGTCCCAGCGCACGGTCGCTTCCCAGTGAATCCAGCGTACTGAGTTCGCTCAGTTGCGTTCCCAGTTCCGCACGAACGGTCAGGACGTTATTAAGCGAATTTTTTAAGCCGCGATTGGTTTTATCAATGGCGGCAGCGGCCTTTTCTTTTTCCACGTCATTGCCTTCCACCGGGGTCTTGAGCGCGGCAATTGCCGTATCGAGCATGACAAACAGATTCTTTTCGGAGTCCGAGCCATCCGGTTCCGGCACCGCATTGCTGGTGATGCTATTAAAAATTTGCGCTCCCGTATGGCCAATTACCATCGTGCGTGCGGAATCCACCTGCTGGGTAACACTTTTCTCGCCGCCATGATAACCACCTGTCGCCTGGTCGAATGGCGCCGCTTCCGTTTTATACCCGGCAAAGATATAGCGACCATTGCCGTCAGTGCTGTTTGCCAGGTTCATCAGCTGATCGCGGATCCCCTGTAAATCCGTCGCCAGCGACGCGCGGTCATCGTCGCTTAACGTGCCGTTTCCGGCATAGACGATTTTTTCCTGCGCGGTTTGAATCGCCGTCGTCACCTGACTGAGTACGCTTTCTTCCAGCGACACTTTTTGGGTGGCAAACGTACGCGCCAGGGCGTACTGGCTATTCTGCGCCTGCGCCTGAGAGAGTACTACCGCCTGCGACGCGGCGATCGGATCGTCAGATGGGTTGGTAACGCGCTTACCGGTAGACATCTGCTCGCCCAGCTTCATCCATTCGGCCTGAGAATTAGTGATGCCGCTCATATTTTGTTCGTACATCATCTGGGTACTGATACGCATGTCATCCTTCTCCTTTAGCGAATATTCAGTAACGCATCAAACAGCGCATTCGCGGTCTGCAATACTTGCGCATTCGCCAGATAATACTGCTGATAACGCTGCAAATTGCCGTACTCTTCGTCGAGGTTAACGCCGGAAACCGACTGTTGCTGTTTATAAAGCTGTTTAACCACATTCGCTTGCGTGGTGCTGCTGGTTTTCAGCGTTGACGTTTTGTTACCCACATCGCTGACCAACGTGGCGTAAGCATCGTTAAAGGTTTTGTTGCCGCCCACTACATTGCTGTTTTGTAAGTCCAGCAATGCCTGACCATTGCGGTTATCGCTGTCGCCGGTATCCACATCAGGATCGAGTTTTGACTCAGACGCCATCGCAATCTCGGCTTCATTTGTCACTTTAACGTTCATGTCGACGATAGCATTGCTGACCGGCTTGAGAAGAAAACTGTCGTTTTTCTGTGCGCCGGTCCCTACCGTCACTTTCAAACCGTCAATCTCCAGTTTTCCGTCAGCATCTTTTGTCGCCGTGAAGGTGGTGTTATCCGCAGTGCGAGTAACCTGCCAGTCTGTACCGTCAAAAACAATCTTATAATCCGTTGCCTGAACCTTCGTGCTGTCGACCACCTTAGCGGTTAGCGATACCGTTTTATCGGCATTATTACTGTTGCTATATACCACCGGCGAGCCAATGCTAAAGAAGTCTTTCCCTTTATTGCCGTCGGCGTCATAACCTTTGGTATGCTGCGCGTTAAACGCATCGGCAAACGCCAACGCCAACTGGCCCAGCGTATTACGAGTCTGATCCAGATCCTGAGAACGGAACGTCAGTAATCCACCGAGCGAACCGGTGTTCAGCAACTTTTCCGGAATTTCGATGTTACCGGCGGCCTCATCGACATAAGCGACAGTCGTTCGCGTCGGGTCGGCGCTGGAGGGAACCGCCGCCAACTGACGCGCCGTCGACCCCTGCACCAGCGTATAGCCATTGGCCATCGTCAGGTTATAGGTGCCGCCGTCCTGTACACTCACCTCGACGCCAACGATCTTGTTAAGCTCGCTGACCAACTGATCACGCTGATCGAGCAGGTCGTTCGGCGATGCGCCCGCGCCTACGCCCGTCATACGGGAGATTTGATCGTTCAGGTTAGCTATCTGCTTCGCGTAATTGTTGATTTGCGCCACGCTGGAGCCAATCGCGATATTGACCTGTTTATCCTGATCGCGCAGATACTGATCGGTGGTTTTGAACTGGTTTACCAGCCCTTCCGCTTTACCAATCAGCGCCTGACGCGCCGCAGGATCTTCCGCATTACTGACTAACGTTTGCAGGCTGGTAAAAAAACTCTGCAGCGAGCCAGACAGTGAGCTGGATTTATCGGCCAGCAGGTTGTCGATTTTCGACATTTGTTCATAGCGCGTGGTCAAGCCGCTGCTCTGGTTTTGCGCGCCGCGTAGCTGATTAGTGATAAACGCATCATATTCGCGCTGTACGCCTGAAACGTAAACGCCATTACCTATCCAGCCGCCAGCCCCTAACGTACTGTTTGCCTGCGCCAGAATAGTTGTCTGCCGGGTATAACCCGCAACGTTATAATTGTTGATGTTATTACTGACCGTATTTAACGCGGCCTGCGCGGCGTTAAGTCCGCTCATGGCGTGATTAATCAAGCTGGACATGATGGTTCCTTTTAATCCTTCAATACTCGTTGTTATCGGCAGCGACTACGTGGACTTGAGCAATTTAAAAGAGATTGTCGAGATTCGCGCTGTAGGTTTTGCTGACCTTTTCACTCATCGCTTTCAACTGCTGAATCATGCTGGTCAATTTACGCGCGTAATTCGGGTCAGTGGCGTATCCGGCGTTTTGCAGAGCCACTGCGCCCTGCTCTGCCGTGGCGGCAGTGGTCACGGCAGCGTAGCGTGGGTTACGCGTTAACAGCGCGACATAATCCGATAACGCCTCCAGATACGAGCTATAGACGCGGAATTTCGCTTTCACTTTTTTCGCTTCGCCATTTTCGTATTCAGTGGTGGTGATTTCCGTCACCGGCCCTTTCCAACTGGCGGTCGCTTTCACGCCAAATACGTTATAGCTGGGTTCGCCATTCTCCCGCAGGATTTGCCGCTGCCCCCAGCCGGACTCCAGCGCCGCCTGCGCCAGAATCAGATGATGCGGCACCCCGCTTTGTTCGCTGGCCAGTCTCGCCGGGAGCGAAAGCCGGGCCAGAAAGTCTTTACTGTCGCCGGAGAGCGGCGCATCGCTGCTGTCCGGCGTTTTCGGTATCGCTTTGCGCACCAGTTGGGTCAGCGCCTGATTTTGATAGCTGTTTACCGTCTCCAGGGAGAATTTAAGCGGTACTTGCGGCGCATCATCTGCAGGCATCGTCTGCCCGCCCGTCATCTGTTTAACCATCATATCCGCCAGCCCCAGTCCCTTACCGGCGGTCATCTGCTGGGCGATCTGCTGGTCATACATGCTGGTATACAGACGCGTCTGATCGCTGCTGAATAAACCATCTTTGGGTAAAGCCTCGCGCATACTTTTCAGCATCATCTGCACAAACATCCCTTCCACCTGACGGGCCACAGGACGGATATTCGCCGCCGGGTCCTGGCCCGCTTTCGCTTTCAGTTCGTTCAGAGATTGCGCATCCCAGGCCGCGCTGGCCAGCAATTTACCGTCTCCGATCATCAGATGATTTCCAGTTTGGCGCGTAGACAGCCCGCGCTCTGCATGGACTGCAAAATCGACATCAGGTCCATCGGCGTCGCGCCAAGCGCATTCAGCGCACGCACTACGCTGTTCAGATTGGCGCTGGAACGCACGCTCTGTAGCGATCCGCCGCTCTGACGCAAATCTATTTGAGTTTGTGGCGTCACCACGGTCTGCCCGCCGCCAAATGGCGTATTCGGCTGGTTGACGTTGAGCTGGCGATTGACTGTCACTGACAAATTGCCCTGCGCCACAGCGCAGCTATCCAGCGTGACTTCCCGATTCATGACCACCGAACCGGTACGCGAGTTGATCACGACTTTTGCATCCTGCGGCGTCACGTTGACTTCCATATTTTGAATGTCCGCCAGAAAACGCACCTGCGAGCTGTTGCCGCTGGGCACGCGTACCTGTACCGTTCGCGCATCAAGCGCAGTGGCGCTGCCGTAACCGCGGGCGCGGTTAATGGCGTCGGTAATTTGCTGCGCCATCGTAAAATCTTCGTCGTTCAATTGCAGATTAATGGTGTTGCCAGCGCCGAACTGAGTCGGCAACTCGCGTTCGATAATCGCGCCGTTAGTGATGCGCCCGCCATTAAGCTGGTTAACCTGCACGCTACTGCCGCCTGCGGAAGCGCCCGCGCCGCCGACCAGAATATTGCCCTGCGCCAGAGCATACACCTGGCTGTCCACCCCTTTTAACGGCGTCATTAATAACGTCCCGCCACGCAGACTTTTAGCGTTCCCCATTGAGGAAACGACGACATCGATCGTTTGTCCCTGTCGCGCAAAAGGCGGATACGACGCCGTCACCATCACCGCCGCCACGTTTTTCAACTGCATGTTGGTGCCGGTGGGGACCGTAATCCCCAGTTGTGACAGCATGTTATTCAGCGTCTGGGTGGTAAATGGCGTCTGGGTCGTCTGGTCGCCCGTACCGTCCAGCCCGACCACCAGCCCGTAGCCGATCAGCGAGTTTTCCCGTACTCCCTGGACACTGGTCAGATCCCGGATACGCTCGGCGTGCGCCAGAGTGGCAACCAGTGCCAGAACGATTCCTGCAAGAGCTTTAAACACATACACCTCGCTTACATCGGCGACAAATTAAGGAAGAAACGTTGCAGCCAGCCCATATTTTGCGCTTCGTTAATATAGCCGTTCCCGACATATTCAATCCGCGCATCCGCCACCTGTGTCGAGGGAACAGAGTTGCTGCCGCTGATGGTGCGTGGATTTACCACGCCGGAGAAGCGGATGAATTCCGTTCCCTGATTAATCGCGATCTGTTTTTCCCCCACGACGTGTAAATTGCCATTGGCCAGAACCTGATCGACGGTCACGGTCAGCGTGCCGCTAAAGGTATTGCTGGCATTCGCGCCGCCTTTGCCGTTAAAAGAGTTGCCGCCGGAGGCCTCCATATCCGCGCGGGAATTACCGAATAATCCCTGCAGATAACGCGGTACCGTATCAAAACCAAAACTGGTTTTGCCGTCGCGACTGGCATTTGCCGACGAGCTTTTACTGGCGCTGACGTTTTCCTGTAACACAATCGTGAGCGTATCGCCGATATTACGCGGTCGACGATCTTCAAAAAGCGGCTGATAGCCATAATTAATCGGCTGCGCAGACTGAAATATGGAGCCATTCGCCACCGGTACCGGGCCAGGTATCGGCTGCGCCGTGGTCGCCCCCTGCACGAGCGGTTTAGCGGGTATCCAGGCGCATCCTGTCAGCGTCGCGACCATCAGGGCCATAACTGGGTAAGCGTGAAGCGCGTATTTTTGCATTACCTTCATCTTCAAAATCAGGGAGCCGGTGGCGTATCCCCACCGGCGGCCCCTTAGAGTTGCGTCAGTTTCTGCAGCATCTGATCGGTCGTCGATACTGCTTTACTGTTAATTTCATAGGCGCGTTGAACCTGAATCATGTTCACCAGCTCTTCCGCCACGTTAACGTTCGACGTTTCGACATACCCTTGATACAACAACCCCGCGCCGTTGAGCCCCGGCGTGCTTTCGTTCGGCGCGCCGGACGATTGCGTTTCGATATAGAGGTTCTCGCCAATGCTTTCCAGCCCGGTGTCGTTCATAAAGGTGGTCAGGTTAAGCTGCCCGACCTGAACCGGCGCGGCCTGCCCCTGCTGGGTAACGCTGACCACGCCGTCGCGGCCAATCGTGATGCTTAACGCGTTGGCCGGAATAGTGATTGCCGGCTGCACCTGAAAACCGCCCGCCGTCACCAGTTGACCATTCTGATCCACCTGGAAAGAGCCGTCGCGGGTATAGGCAGACGTACCGTCCGGCAGCATGACCTGGAAAAAGCCCTGCCCTTTAATCGCCACATCTTTACTGTTGTTGGTCTGCGACAGGTTCCCCTGACTGTGCAGGCGCTCCGTGGCGACCGGACGCACGCCGGTACCGATTTGCAGCCCGGAAGGCAGCGTCGTCTGCTCGGACGACTGCGCGCCCGGCTGGCGGATGGTCTGATACAACAGATCTTCAAATACCGCGCGCTGACGCTTAAAACCATTGGTGCTGACGTTTGCCAGGTTATTGGCAATCACATCCATATTGGTTTGCTGCGCGTCCAGACCGGTTTTGGCGATCCATAATGAACTGATCATAAAATGTCCTGTATTAACTCATCGATAGCAGTTGGTTAGCTCGCCCTTCGTTCTCATCTACGCTGGTGATAACCTTCATCTGCATTTCAAAACGACGTGCGTTGGCGATCATGTCGGTCATCGCTTCAACCGGCTTGACGTTACTGCCCTCCAGCACGCCCGACATAATGCGAATTGACGGGTCGGCGGCCAGTACCGCCCCGCGTTCAGCCTGTGCCTCGGCGGTAAGGCGGAATAAACCGTCATCGCTCCGCTGCACCTCATTGCCTTCCGCTTTGACCAGCTTCAGTCGCCCAACGGGCGCCACCGTGTTTGGCGGGTCGCCGGGATTGAGCGCGGAGATCGTGCCGTCTGCCGCAATGGTGATTTCCGACCCTTCAGGAACGGTGATCGGGCCGCCTTCGCCGATAACCGGATGTCCCTGAATGGTTAACTGCCCGGTCGGGCCCACCTGGATATTCCCGTTACGGGTATATCCTTCAGCGCCATCCGCCGCTTGCACCACCAGCCAGCCGTCCTGCTGCAACGCAACATCCAGCGGGCGGGAAGTGTAGTCCAACTGACCCGGGGTCATATCCGCCCCGGGCGTCGACGCCGTAACCAGCGTGCGCGTTGCTAAAGAGAGGCCATCAACAGGCACCGCGCGTAACGCGTTAAGCTGTGCGCGAAAGCCCGGCGTCGAGGCATTAGCCAGGTTGCTGGCCGTTACCGCCTGCTGGTTAAGCGTCTGGCTGGCCGCCCCCATAGCGGTATAAATTGCGTGATCCATTAAGCTATCCCGTCAGGCGCTTAGCGCAGGTTAACCAGCGTATTGAGGATCTGGTCCTGGGTTTTGATGGTCTGCGCATTCGACTGGTAGTTACGCTGCGCGACGATCATATTCACCAGCTCTTTACTCAAATCCACGTTAGAGGCTTCCAGCGCGCCGTTCGTCAGCTTACCGAAGTTGCCGGAACCGGCAGTCCCCAGCAGCGCTACCCCAGAAGCCTGCGTTGCCGCCCAGACGTTATCGCCCTGAGATGCCAGACCTTCGTTGTTGGCGAAGTTAGCCAGCACTATCTGCCCCAGCACCTGCTCCTGCTCGTTGGAGTAGTTGCCAACTACGGTGCCGTCGTTGTTAATCTGGTAGCTCACCAGGTCGCCAGGCTTATAGCCGTTCTGATTGGTGGCGACGATGTTGTTAGCCCCGGTGTTCTGCTGCATGGAGTTAAGGAAGCTGAGGGAGAAGTTCGCAGGCGTGGCGCCATTAATCTCACCGGTGGTGATCCTAACCGTACCACCAGATTGCAGTATTCCGCTTTTATCGAACTCCAGCGTTGTAGATGGCGTCGTTGGCGCAGTGGCTGCAGGATCGCTACTGTCATGGGTGTACACGGCCCATTCATTATCTTTGGTAGAGCTTTTAACGAAATAGACGTTCATGTCATGGGCATTACCCTGGCTGTCATAAACGGTGACGGTGCCTTTTTTGTTATACGAGTCCGCATCACTCACGCTAAAGGGCGTTTTAGACGGCGCAGGGTCCGTTGAGTTCAGATTCACCTGCATTGACGCGGTGGTGGTCGATTTCGCCGCCATCAGCGTGTTCGGAATGGTGATCGGTGCAGGATTCGCCCCCTGCTGAATGGTCGGCGGCGTACCGGTGGCCGGATAGCCGGTCAACTGCATCCCCTGCATATTGACCAGGTTACGGTTCTCGTCCAGTTTGAACTGGCCGTTGCGGCTATAGAACACGGAACCGTTGCTGTCTACCAGGCGGAAAAAACCGTTCTGGCTAATCGCGACATCCAGCCCGCGCCCGGTGTTCGTTGTCGTACCGTCGGTAAAATCCTGGGTAATCCCCGCCACTTTTACGCCCAGCCCCACTTTGGAACCGGCGAACATATCGGCAAATGATGCCGTACCGGACTTAAAGCCATAGGTGGCGGAGTTGGCGATGTTATTACCGATAACATCAAGGTTGGTGGCCGCAGCGTTCAGGCCGCTAACCGCTTGAGAAAAAGACATGACTGACTCCTGATAAGTGTAAGGGCTTAGATTATTTGCCGAACTTCGTCGAGTGTGGTGGTGCCGTAGGTACCCAGATCCAACAGGTTGCCGTTACTGCCCTTCGTCACGCCCTGTACCAGAGCGAATTGCAGCGGCTGCGCCACCAGTTGCGTCCCGCCATTGCTGGCGGTAATCGCAATGTTGTAAGAACCATTCGGTACCGTTGTTCCGTCCGTTTGCTTACCATCCCAGGTAAAGGTGTGTACCCCGGCTCGCAACTCACCGATCTCCAGCGTCCGTACCACCCGGCCATCTTTATCGGTAATGGTTGCCGTCACTTTGTCCGCAGGCTGTTGCAATTCCACGCCAAACGGCGTCGTGGACGTCACGGCCCCTTCTTCCGCGCCTTTACCCGCCAGAATTGTGGTGCCAGGTACCATAACGCCATGTCCAATCAGCGTGGTCGCCTGTAGGGACTGACTATTATCGATTTGCCCGGAAATAGCCCCCAGCGTCGTATTCAGTTTTTCAATGCCGCTCACGGTACTGATTTGCGCCAACTGCGTCGTTAACTCATTATTTTGTAATGGGTTAGTCGGGTCCTGGTTCTTCAATTGCGCGACCAGTAAGGTCAGGAAACTGCTTTGCAGATCGGCAGCGTTGCTTCCGGTCATCGACCCGCTGCCGGTCGTCGTTTTGACGCCCGTGTTGGTCGGGTCATTCATATTTACGGCAATAGACATACGCGCCTCCTTTACTGGCCTAATGTCAGCGTTTTAAGCATCATGCTTTTTACGGTATTCAGGACTTCGATATTTGCCTGATAGCTGCGCGAGGCTGACATCGTGTTAACCATTTCGCCGACCACATCGACGTTGGGCATTTTGACGTAACCATTAGCGTCCGCCAGCGGATTGCCTGGCTCATAAACCAGCTTTTCCGGTGCCTGACTTTCAATCACGCTGGCGACCTTTACCCCGCCAGTGGCTTGACCCGGCGCGGCATCCACCTGAAAAACCACTTGTTTGGCGCGATAAGGCTGTCCGTCCGGGCCGGTGACGCTATCCGCATTCGCCAGGTTACTGGCCGCAACGTTCAACCGCTTGGACTGTGCGGCAAGCGCCGATCCGGCAATATCAAAAATGTTTAACAGCGCCACGAATTAATTTCCTCCCTGTAGCACATTCATCATGCCTTTGAGTTGGCTACCCAGAACGGTAAGCCCCATCTGATATTTGAGACTGTTATCCGCAAACTGCGTACGTTCCCTGTCCATATCTACGGTGTTGCCATCCAAAGAAGGCTGATCGGGTACGCGGTAAAGCAGATCCACTGCGGGAGAAGAGACCGCCTGGGCGGGAATATGGTGAGAGGAAGTCAACGTTAACGCGACGCCGCCGGTTTCTTCCCGTCCACGCACCATCACCTTTTTTAACTCACTGGCAAAATCAATATCGCGCGCCTGATACCCCGGCGTATCGGCATTGGCGATATTCGCCGCTAATATTTCCTGACGTTGCGCGCGCAGATTTAGCGCTTCCTGCTGAAATCGTAAGGCGGCATCGAGCCTGTCGAGCATATCTCCTCCGCAAATGGCAAAATTCAGCCGACAGCTTAAATGCCTTCACGCGCGCGTTATCGCCGGAATAAACGCAAAATGCGTCGCTATTTATTGCGTTGATGCTTGCTTCACACGGGTAGAATCCTGTCATGACATCAACCAGGGGGAAGTACCATGCAAACGTTAAAACGAGGATTCGCCGTGGCGGCTTTGCTGTTCAGCCCCCTGACAATGGCGCAGGACATCAACGCCCAGCTGACCACGTGGTTTTCCCAGCGTCTGGCTGGCTTCAGCGACGAGGTGGTAGTCACGCTCCGTTCACCGCCCAATCTGCTGCCGAGCTGCGAGCAGCCAGCCTTCAGCATGACGGGCAGCGCGAAGCTGTGGGGCAACGTCAATGTGGTGGCGCGCTGCGCCAATGAAAAACGTTATTTGCAGGTGAATGTGCAAGCGACCGGCAATTATGTCGCCGTTGCCGCGCCCGTCGCGCGCGGCGGAAAATTGACGCTGGCCAACGTCACGTTAAAACGTGGCAGGCTGGATCAGTTACCGCCGCGAACGGTACTGGATATCCGTCAGATTCAGGATGCCGTCAGTTTGCGCGATCTCGCTCCCGGGCAGCCGGTACAGCTTACGATGATACGTCAGGCCTGGCGCGTCAAAGCGGGTCAACGAGTACAGGTCATCGCCAATGGCGAGGGGTTTAGCGTCAATGCGGAAGGTCAGGCGATGAATAATGCCGCCGTCGCGCAAAATGCGCGCGTGCGCATGACATCGGGTCAAATCGTGAGTGGAACCGTCGATTCTGATGGGAATATTCTTATTAACCTATAATTGTGTAAAGATTTTGTCGCGGCTGCCGATGAGATATTCAACCATGATGGTAGCTGGCCGCTACAACGTAACCCTCGATGAGGATAAATAAATGAGCATTGACCGTACCTCACCTTTGAAACCCGTTAGCACTGTCCAGACGCGCGAAACCAGCGACACGCCGGTACAAAAAACGCGTCAGGAAAAAACGTCCGCCGCGACGAGCGCCAGCGTAACGTTAAGCGACGCGCAAGCGAAGCTCATGCAGCCAGGCGTCAGCGACATTAATATGGAACGCGTCGAAGCATTAAAAACGGCTATCCGTAACGGTGAGTTAAAAATGGATACGGGAAAAATAGCAGACTCGCTCATTCGCGAGGCGCAGAGCTACTTACAGAGTAAATAAGCGTATGACTCGTTTGTCAGAAATACTTGACCAGATGACCACCGTCCTGAATGACCTGAAGACGGTGATGGACGCCGAGCAACAACAGCTTTCCGTAGGCCAGATTAACGGCAGCCAGCTACAGCGTATTACAGAAGAAAAAAGCTCGTTGCTGGCGACGCTGGATTATCTGGAACAACAGCGCCGTCTGGAGCAGAACGCGCAGCGTAGCGCAAACGATGACATTGCAGAGCGCTGGCAGGCGATTACCGAAAAAACGCAGCATCTTCGCGACCTCAACCAGCACAACGGCTGGCTGCTGGAAGGGCAAATCGAGCGTAATCAACAGGCGCTGGAGGTGCTGAAACCTCACCAGGAGCCGACCTTGTACGGGGCTGACGGTCAGACTTCCGTCTCTCACCGCGGCGGTAAAAAAATTTCTATCTAATCATTGCCGGATGGCGACGTTGCGCCTTTCCGGCCTGAATGCCTTGTAGGCCTGATAGCACAGCGCTATCAGGCACTGAATTTACGCCGTCCGGCGAACAAACTCTTTCACTTTAAAGCCCAGCACGGCAAGCGCGGCGAAATAGGCCGCGATACCCGCGATCACTACCGCCATCAAACGTAGCAAACGCCATAACATCGACCCTTGCGACCACTCCGGCATAATATGCAACACGCCGAACAATACGGCAGCCATCACCAGTACGGAAATGATCAGACGCATCAGGAACCACATCCAACCCGGTTGTGGCGTAAAGATATTCTGTTTGCGCAGTTGCCAGTACAGCAGCGACGCATTGAGACATGCCGCCAGACCAATAGAGAGCGACAGCCCGGCGTGTTTCAGCGGTCCAATAAACGCCAGGTTCATTAACTGCGTCATGATTAACGTCACTATGGCGATTTTCACCGGCGTTTTAATATCCTGGCGAGAATAGAAGCCCGGGGCCAACACTTTTACGACGATCAAGCCAATCAGCCCCACCGAATAGGCGATTAACGCCCGCTGCGTCATCGCCGCATCAAAGGCGGTGAATTTACCATACTGAAACAGCGAGACCGTCAGCGGCTTCGCCAGAATGCCTAACGCTACCGCGCTCGGCAACGCCAGTAAAAAGCACAAACGCAGCCCCCAGTCCATCAGGCGGCAGTACTCATCATGATTGCCGCTGGCAAAACTTTTCGACAATGACGGCAACAGGATGGTCCCCAACGCCACGCCCAGCACGCCGGACGGGAACTCCATCAACCGATCGGCATAGTACATCCATGAGACCGAGCCGGAGGCCAGAAACGAGGCGAAAATGGTATTGATGATAAGGGAGATCTGACTGACGGAAACGCCCAAAATCGCCGGCCCCATCTGTTTGACCACCCGCATCGCCCCGGTGTCGCGAAAGTTAATGCGCGGCAGCACCAGCATACCGATCTTTTTCAAATACGGAAGTTGATACACCAGTTGCAGCACGCCGCCGACGGTGACTGCCCAGGCTAACGCCAGCACCGGCGGATTAAAGTATGGCGCGGCGAATAATGCAAAACCGATCATGCTGATATTAAGAAATGTCGGCGCAAAAGCGGGAATAGAGAAGCGATTCCAGGTGTTGAGAATGGCGCCAACCAGTGAAGCCAGCGAGATCAGCAGAATATAGGGAAACGTAATCCGCAGCAGTTGCGTCGTCAGCGCGAATTTATCCGCAGTATCGGCAAAACCCGGCGCGGTTACCATAATCACCCACGGGGCGGCCAGCATACCGGCCACCGTCACGACGGCCAATGCCAGCGTCAACAGGCCGGAAACGTAAGCGACAAAGATCCGCGTCGCTTCTTCACCCTGCTTGCTCTTATATTCCGCCAGGATAGGCACAAAGGCCTGAGAAAAAGCGCCTTCGGCAAAGATCCGGCGTAGTAGATTGGGGAGTTTAAACGCCACAAAAAAGGCGTCGGTCGCCATCCCTGCGCCAAAAATTCTGGCGACAATCGCATCACGGGCAAAGCCCAACACGCGTGAAAACATAGTCATCGAGCTGACGGCAGCCAGCGATTTCAATAAATTCATTTCTTTTGTATTCCAGACCCTGGCGTAAAACTCCTGCATGGCTGATCCATCGACCGGATAACGCAACTTCTGCCGTATCCGGCTGTATCACCGCGCCTGACGGCGACGTTAAAACGTCTTATCAGGCCTTACAGACTCCCCACGGTTTGCCATTATTCACTGTGAAAAGAGGTATTATGTAGAGTGGGCATATATACCCGCCATACTTCGAGCTGCATGTGCGTTAGCTTTTCTGCAACTCGAATTATTGAGGGTATAGTACCTGGATTACGATGAATTACTACCGCCAGATGTTACAGAGGGTTATTCGCTGATGGCGTCCCGCCACAGTGCCTCCACGACGCGCTGGGCCAAAATCGCCTGCTCCCCCGCCGTTTCCGGAACCGTCTGATTTTGTACGCAGTCAATGAAATGCCGCGCGCATCCGACAAAACCACGCTGTTCAAGCGTCGTTTGCCAACCCGGAATGGGTTTGATGAGAATACCCTGCCCGCGCTCTTCGCGCCATTCACGCATATCCGTCACGTCATACAGCCCGCCGTCGGTGACGGCCTGGACCGATTCACGCTGACTTCCGGCGCGCCGGTGCATACTGGTGGTAATTTGTAGTTTGTCGGCGGAAAAATGATGTTCCGCATAGCACATTTCGCCGGACTCGCTGGTGAGCAACGTGCCGCTGGCAAGGCGCGCCTCGCCGCCCGCCAGCCACAGAGCGGTATCCACGACATGCAGATAGTCATCGAGCAAAGTAAAACGTAAGTCGTGCGGCCCGATGCTATCGGTACGATGTTTATCCATACGCAGTGACGCCGCAGTGCCGAGGCGCGTCTTCAGCTCGCGGTACAGCGGCGCGAAACGGCGATTAAAGCCAACCATCAGCGTCAATTTTTTTTGCGCCGCCAGCGCCACCAGCCGTTCGGCATCACGTAGATTTTCCGCCAGCGGTTTATCCACGCAGACATGGACGCCGGCATTGAGAAGTTCGCTGACCACGGCATAATGGCTTGCGGTACTGGAGTGGACAAAGACCGCATCGCAGCCGGACGCTAAATTCGCCAGCGAATCCACATACGGTATGCGCCAGCTTTCGCAAATACGTAAGGCTTTATCCCGCGAAGGAGACCAGGCGCCCTGTAACGTCCATCCGGCGGTGTTGGTTAATACCGGCAGCCAGGCCTTCTGCGCAATACCGCCTAACCCGACAATGCCAATCCGTAATGTTCTCACATTACTCTCCCAGGTGAGCTAACAAAGAATCCAGCCGCTGCTTTAACTCCGCCACTTCGCTTTCCAGCGCTTCGACGCGCGACTGAAGATCGCCCGACGCACTTTCCGGCGCAGACGTCTGGAGAGACAGTTCATCGACGTCGCCGCAAAAAAGATGCATATAACGGCTTTCGCGCTTACCCGGTTCACGCGCCAGACGGACGACATACGGGCCGTCCTCACGACTGGCAAGCCGTTCCAGCGTGGATTCAACTTCCGCCATATCGCTGAATTCATGCATCCGCGACGCCCGACTACGCAACTCGCCGGGCGTTTGCGCGCCGCGCAGCAGCAGCGTAGTGACGAGCGCCACTTCCGCCGCGCTAAGTTTCAGATCGCCAAATTCGGAATTACAGAAACGCTGTTCATATTTGGTGACGCGGTTGCCAAACCCGCTGACCGTACGCAAAAAGTGGCGTTTCACCAGGTTATCGAGCTGTTCTTGTACCTCTTGTTCCGTCAGGTTCATCACCGGTTCACGGTTGGTTTTCTGATTACAGGCTGTCACCACCCCGTTGACGGAAAGCGGATACTGTTCCGGCGTTGTCACCTGCTTTTCCAGCAGACAGCCAATCACTCGCGCTTCAGTGGCGGTTAATTCATATTTCATCGTTTTCTCCCTTTGCCTCTCATTCCGTAAGCCGCTCAACGCCCCGGCGTCCATAACGGCGTGGTTAACGCCGTCAGGACATGGTCGCGCCATTGTCCATCAATCAACAGGTAATCTTTCGCATAGCCTTCTTTCTCAAAGCCAAGCCGCGCCAGCAACGCGCCGCTACGTTTGTTGTGCGGCATATAGTTCGCCATGATGCGGTGGATATGCTGAGTGCGCTGCATATAGCGAATCGCAGCGGTTAAGGCTTCAAACATCAGCCCCTGCCCCTGCCACTTCTGCGCAATGGAATAGCCCAGATAACAGGCATGAAAAGAACCGCGCACCACATTGGAAAAATTCGCCACGCCGATAATTTCTTTTTCTTCCTGATCAAG
Organism: Salmonella sp. SAL04214; assembly: GCF_046550615.1. Lineage (NCBI taxonomy): Bacteria > Pseudomonadati > Pseudomonadota > Gammaproteobacteria > Enterobacterales > Enterobacteriaceae > Salmonella > Salmonella sp. SAL04214. The sequence continues at coordinate 330,312 of NZ_JBGDXT010000004.1, read as the reverse complement.
TAGCGCGAAATAGAAGGCGGAGCCCTGTTTGTGAAATTCACCGATCATTCCCAGACGCGCTTGCCATCCTGAAGGATAACAATGACTTTCATCACGGACCGGTTCCCAGGGTTTTAAAAAATGACGATTTTCCGCGTAATAATCGGCCAGACGCCAGGCATCACGCTCATGCACTAAACGTACCACCAGACGATCGGTGGTTAAGCGCACTTTTGGCACGTTACTACGATAGCCAAACATTCTATACCTACTCCTTCCTGTAACGTCTTCAGCACGCCAGTAACATTACTATACCTGCGCAACCAGGCTCTGTGAAAAGCGCAAATCGTCATTTTTTGAATTGCTGCCACATTTTGATGAAAACTCTCGATTAAAAAGGACTTTTGATAAAAAAATATTGTCCCGCTAACGGTAGGAAAAAACGAAACGCCGCCGCAGAATAGAAGACGCTCATCTTTTATTTCCCGGGAGGGGAAATGTCGCGCGTCTCGCAGGCGAGGAACCTGGGTAAATATTTTCTTCTCATCGATAACATGTTGGTGGTGCTGGGTTTTTTCGTCGTCTTCCCGCTCATCTCTATTCGCTTTGTCGATCAAATGGGGTGGGCTGCCGTAATGGTAGGGATCGCGCTCGGTCTGCGCCAGTTTATTCAACAAGGTCTGGGCATTTTTGGCGGCGCCATCGCCGATCGCTTTGGCGCGAAACCGATGATTGTCACCGGTATGCTGATGCGCGCCGCAGGCTTTGCCACCATGGGTATCGCGCATGACCCCTGGCTCTTGTGGTTTTCCTGCTTTCTTTCCGGTCTCGGCGGTACGCTTTTTGACCCGCCGCGTTCAGCGCTGGTGGTCAAATTAATTCGTCCGGAGCAACGGGGCCGCTTCTTCTCTCTGTTGATGATGCAGGACAGCGCGGGCGCGGTGATTGGCGCGCTGCTGGGAAGCTGGTTGCTACAATACGATTTTCGCCTGGTCTGCGCGACGGGCGCTATTTTGTTCATATTATGCGCCCTTTTCAACGCATGGCTGCTTCCGGCCTGGAAGCTATCAACGGTCAGAACGCCGGTGCGTGAAGGAATGCGCCGCGTCATGAGCGATAAAAGGTTTGTCACCTACGTGCTGACGCTGGCGGGCTACTATATGCTGGCGGTACAGGTCATGTTAATGCTGCCGATTATGGTAAACGATATCGCCGGTTCGCCTGCTGCCGTGAAATGGATGTACGCTATTGAGGCGTGTCTCTCGCTGACGTTGCTCTACCCGATTGCCCGCTGGAGCGAAAAGCGTTTTCGGCTGGAGCATCGGCTGATGGCCGGTTTGCTCGTCATGTCGCTGAGCATGCTCCCCATCGGGATGGTGGGCAATTTACAGCAGCTTTTTACGCTTATTTGCGCTTTCTACATCGGCTCGGTTATCGCCGAACCGGCGCGCGAAACGCTCAGCGCGTCGCTCGCGGACGCGAGGGCGCGGGGAAGCTATATGGGCTTTAGCCGTCTGGGATTAGCCATTGGCGGCGCGATTGGTTATATCGGCGGCGGCTGGTTGTTTGATATGGGTAAAGCGCTTGCGCAGCCTGAACTACCGTGGATGATGCTCGGTATTATCGGCTTCATCACCTTTTTGGCTTTAGGCTGGCAATTTAGTCATAAGCGCACGCCGCGCCGGATGCTGGAACCCGGCGCCTGATTTGATACCTGTCGCTATCTCCTCCATACTGGTCAGATACCGACAGTCAAATGGAGGAGAAACGTGAAGCTTTATATTTACGATCATTGCCCTTTCTGCGTTAAAGCCCGCATGATTTTCGGCCTGAAGAACATCCCCGTTGAACTTAACGTGTTACAAAATGACGACGAGGCGACGCCCACCCGGATGATTGGTCAAAAGATGGTGCCCATCCTGCAAAAAGATGATAGTCGCTACCTTCCTGAAAGTATGGATATTGTACATTATGTCGACAACCTCGACGGCAAACCGCTGTTAACCGGGAAACGCAATCCAGCCATTGAAGAGTGGTTGCGCAAAGTTAACGGTTACGTTAATCAGCTACTGCTGCCGCGATTTGCAAAATCCGCTTTCGATGAATTTTCTACCCCTGCGGCGCGCCAGTATTTTATCCGCAAAAAAGAAGCCTCATCTGGCAGTTTTGACAACCATCTTGCGCACTCTGCCGGACTGATTAAAAAGATCGGCGATGATTTACGTTTGCTGGATAAACTCATCGTACAGCCTAACGCCGTTAACGGTGAATTATCGGAAGATGATATTCATCTGTTTCCGCTTCTGCGTAATCTGACGCTGGTCGCCGGTATCCACTGGCCGACAAAAGTCGCGGACTATCGCGATAATATGGCGAAGCAGACGCAAATTAATTTACTCTCCTCAATGGCTATCTAACTCCCGCCAGGCGGCAACCCTTTCTTGCCGCCTTTTTCAGCTTTTTCTAGTGGCGCCATGTCCGCTGGCGCGACATGCTGCTTTGTGTCAAGATTAGGGCACAGGCAACATGCTAAGGAACGCCATGAAAAAGTTTTTTTTTGCCGCTGCGCTGGTAGTTAGCGGCCTGTTAGTGGGTTGTAATCAACTTACGCAATACACCATTAGCGAACAAGAAATCAATCAAGCGCTTGAAAAACGGAATAATTTCTCAAAAGATATTGGTCTGCCCGGCATTGCCGACGCGCATATCGTATTGACTAACCTTGCCAGCCAGATTGGTCGGGAAGAGCCTAATAAAGTCACCCTTACTGGCGATGCCAGGCTGGATATGAATTCCCTGTTTGGCAGTCAAAAAGCGACGATGAAACTCAAGCTAAAAGCCCTGCCGGTCTTTGATAAAGAAAAAGGCGCCATCTATCTTCAGGAGATGGAAGTAGTAGACGCCACCGTGACGCCGGAGAAAATGCAATCGGTGCTACAAACGCTCCTGCCCTATTTAAATCAGTCTTTACGTAGCTACTTTAACCAGCGGCCCGCTTACGTGTTGCGTGAGGACAGCAGTAAAGGCGAAGCGTTAGCGAAGAAACTCGCGAAAGGCATTGAAGTTAAACCTGGTGAAATCGTTATTCCTTTCACCAATTGATATCGGAGGGCGCGCTCGCGCCCTTTTTTTACGTGCAAACGAAAACGTTTCCGCTTATCCTTTGTTTCCGGCAAAAAGACTATTCCTCAGCCGGAGCTTATTAATGACTGCACCATCCCAGGTTTTAAAGATCCGCCGCCCGGACGACTGGCACGTTCACCTTCGCGATGGCGACATGTTAAAAACGGTCGTACCCTATACCAGCGAAATTTATGGTCGCGCTATCGTGATGCCGAACCTGGCGTCCCCCATCACGACCGTTGATGCAGCGATCGCCTACCGCCAGCGTATTCTCGATGCGGTGCCCGCCGGGCATGATTTCACGCCGTTAATGACCTGCTATTTAACGGATTCGCTCGATGCCGATGAACTGGAGCGTGGTTTCCATGAAGGCGTGTTTACTGCGGCTAAGCTTTACCCGGCCAATGCCACCACTAACTCCAGTCATGGCGTAACGTCAGTCGACGCTATCATGCCGGTACTGGAGCGGATGGAAAAACTCGGAATGCCATTGCTGGTCCACGGTGAGGTGACCCATGCGGAGGTTGATATCTTCGATCGCGAAGCGCGTTTTATCGACACCGTAATGGAACCGCTACGCCAGCGTCTGACCGCGCTTAAAGTGGTCTTTGAGCACATCACGACCAAAGATGCCGCGCAGTATGTACGTGATGGCAACGACTACCTGGCGGCTACCATTACGCCTCAACATTTAATGTTTAACCGTAATGATATGCTGGTCGGCGGCATTCGTCCTCACCTGTACTGTCTGCCGATTCTGAAACGCAATATTCACCAACAGGCGTTACGCGAACTGGTTGCCAGTGGTTTTACGCGCGCCTTCCTGGGGACGGATTCAGCGCCGCATTCACGTCATCGTAAAGAGACCTGTTGCGGCTGCGCCGGTTGTTTCAACGCCCCCTCCGCCCTTGGCAGTTATGCCGCCGTGTTTGAGGAAATGAACGCGCTGGCGCACTTTGAAGCGTTCTGTTCACTGAATGGCCCGCAATTCTATGGCCTGCCGGTGAATACGGGGTGGGTGGAACTGGTTCGCGATGAACAACAGGTACCGGAAAATATCGCGCTGGCTGATGATTCGCTGGTGCCTTTTTTAGCGGGTGAAACAGTACGCTGGTCAGTAAAAAAATAAAAAATGCGCTTACCTGTTGCTATATATTGGATTTAACTGTATATATATCCAGTATATTAAACAGGGGGCCATTATGCGTATTGAAGTCACTATAGCCAAAACGTCACCTCTGCCTGCCGGTGCGATTGATGCGCTGGCGGGCGAACTCTCCCGCCGTATTAGCCATCATTTTCCTGAGAATTTGGGTAACGTCACCGTGCGTTACGCTACCGCCAACAACTTGTCCGTCATTGGCGCATCAAAAGAGGACAAAGAACGCATTAGCGAGATTCTCCAGGAGACCTGGGAGAGCGCTGATGACTGGTTCATCAATGAATAAAAAATGATATGCAGTGATGTATGTTTGCCGGGTCGCCCCGGCTTTTTTATTTGCGCAACTGATGAATATTTCGCCTGACCGTCAAAATAATTGCACAACATCCTAAAAAAATATGAATAAACTGCCGCTTTATTGTTCATATAATTCTTAAAAAGAGAAATTTATCCTCCGGTCTCTTTAAAAACGCAGTGAATAGCCTTATTAATTGGTATACTGAAGTTGCTTCAGAAGAAAAACACGCATTGAACCTCGAGAACCGTTGTCTTATAACACGTACCAGGGGGGCATGATGGAAAAGAATAATGAAGTCATTCAGACCCATCCGCTTGTAGGATGGGACATCAGCACCGTCGATAGCTATGATGCGCTGATGCTGCGTTTACACTACCAGACCCCAAATCGTCCGGAACCGGAAGGGACTGAAGTTGGTCAAACGCTCTGGTTAACGACAGATGTAGCCAGGCAATTTATTTCAATATTAGAAGCCGGCATCGCCAAAATAGAATCAGGTGATTACCAGGAAAACGAGTATCGTCGCCATTAGCGTGACGCGCTCCCCCTCTCTCAGGCACCGTAAGGTGCCTCACTTATTTCTGGCTTGTATATCTCAGCGCAGTTATTTACCCTGAAATCATCGCGATAGCAGAGAGAAGCTGATGAAATACGACCTTATTATTATCGGCAGCGGTTCGGTTGGCGCCGCCGCTGGTTATTACGCCACCCGCGCCGGGCTAAAGGTCCTGATGACCGATGCGCATATGCCGCCTCATCAACAGGGCAGCCACCACGGCGATACCCGACTTATCCGCCACGCTTATGGTGAAGGCGAAAAATATGTCCCGCTGGTGCTTCGCGCCCAGACGCTTTGGGATGAACTCTCCACACACAATGAAGAGCCTATTTTTGTCCGCTCCGGCGTCGTTAACCTCGGCCCGGCCGATTCCGCTTTCTTAGCCAACGTCGCACGAAGCGCGCAACAGTGGCAATTGAACGTCGAGCGCCTGGACGCGACGGCCCTCATGACGCGCTGGCCGGAAATTCGCGTGCCCGAAAATTATATCGGGCTGTTTGAAGCTGACTCCGGTTTCCTGCGCAGCGAATTAGCCATTACCACATGGCTTCGTCTGGCCCGAGAAGCAGGCTGCGCACAGCTATTTAACAGCCCGGTAAGCCATATTCACCATGATGATAACGGTGTGACGATAGAGACGAGTGAAGGCTGCTACCACGCCAGCAAGGCGCTGATTAGCGCGGGCACCTGGGTCAAAACGCTGGTACCGGAGCTGCCCGTTCAGCCCGTACGTAAAGTTTTTGCCTGGTTTAAGGCGGATGGACGTTACAGCACTAAAAACCGCTTTCCGGCCTTTACCGGCGAAATGCCCAATGGCGATCAATATTACGGCTTCCCGGCGGAGAACGACGAGTTAAAAATCGGCAAACACAATGGCGGACAGCGAATACAGGCTCAGGAAGAGCGCAAGCCCTTTGCCGCCGTTGCCAGCGATGGCGCGGAAGCATTTCCTTTCCTGCGTAACGTACTGCCGGGTATCGGCGGTTGTTTACATGGGGCGGCATGTACCTATGATAATTCGCCGGACGAGGATTTTATTATCGATACGCTGCCTGGCCATGAGAACACGCTTGTCATCACTGGACTCAGCGGACATGGTTTTAAATTCGCCCCGGTGTTAGGAGAAATCGCTACGGATTTTACGTTAGGAAAAACGCCCTCCTTTGATCTGACGCCGTTCCGGCTTTCCCGTTTTAGCCAATAATTTGTCGGCCCCGTAAAGGGGCTGTTTATTAAGGTAAGCTATGCGTCGTCTCTTTCATTTTCTGATGAATAATATTCGCGAACATTTCATGCTTTACGTTATTCTTTGGTCGCTGCTGGCGGTGATGGATATTGTTTATCTCCTTTTCTTCTGATTGCTTTTCATTGACGTTAACTGACACTTCCTGAAAGTTCCTCACTTTTTATTTCATAACGTTGAAGCACGGCAATAATGCCAGTTCCTGCCGTTGCGCGGTTATCAGGGGGAAATATCTCGAAACTTCTGAAGCTGAACCGCAAACAACATCAAAATTATTGAAATAAAAATAAATATCATTCAAATTCTTATTTATAAGTTGCATTCGGCGCTTTTCCACGCCATTTTCATTCTCTCGTGAAATATTCGTTGGTGTGTTTATGCAATTTAAAAATACTCCACAACTTTATGGCGTGGTTTCCGCCTCGCTCCACTGGCTGACCGCCCTGGTGGTCTATGGCATGTTTGCGTTGGGCTTATGGATGGTCACGCTCAGTTATTACGACGGCTGGTATCACCAGGCACCGGAAATACATAAAAGTATTGGCATATTACTGATGATGGCGCTGATCGTGCGTATTATCTGGCGGCTTTATTCTCCGCCGCCCGTTGCGTTGACCAGCTATTCCCGTTTAACGCGCGCTGGCGCCGCCGCGGGTCATCTCCTCCTGTATCTCCTGCTCTTTGCGATAATCATTAGCGGCTACCTGATTTCCACCGCCGATGGTAAACCGATTAGCGTCTTTGGCTGGTTTGAGATTCCGGCCACGCTTACGGACGCGGGCGCGCAGGCTGACATCGCCGGAACGCTGCATCTGTGGTTTGCCTGGTCGCTGGTCATTATCTCGCTCTCGCATGGGGTTATGGCGCTAAAACACCATTTCATCGATAAAGACGACACACTGAAACGTATGACAGGAATGTCGTCATCTGACTATGGAGCTCAAAAATGAAAAAAAACCTGCTGGGATTCACCCTCGCATCTTTGTTATTCACGACCGGTTCCGCCGTGGCGGCGGAGTATAAAATTGATAAAGAAGGCCAACATGCGTTCGTCAATTTCCGTATCCAGCATCTGGGCTACAGCTGGCTATACGGCACCTTTAAAGATTTCGACGGCACGTTTACTTTTGACGAAAAAAATCCGTCGGCAGACAAAGTGAACGTGACCATTAACACCAATAGCGTCGACACTAACCATGCCGAACGTGACAAACACCTGCGTAGCGCGGAATTTCTTAATGTTGCGAAATTCCCGCAGGCAACCTTCACCTCTACCAGCGTGAAAAAAGAGGGCGATGAACTGGATATTACCGGCAATCTGACGCTCAATGGCGTGACTAAACCGGTGACGCTGGAAGCGAAGCTGATGGGCCAGGGCGACGATCCGTGGGGCGGTAAGCGCGCGGGCTTTGAGGCCGAAGGAAAAATTAAGCTGAAGGATTTCAATATAACTACCGATCTCGGCCCGGCCTCACAAGAGGTTGAGCTTATCATCTCAGTAGAAGGCGTTCAGCAGAAGTAACGCCTGGCGAAATGCCGGATAGCGGCCTTTACGCCGCTATCCGGCAAAATATTACTCAGCCGGATCGGGAATGCTCAGTTTGCTATTAAGCCGACCACGCGATTTATTAAAAATTTTGTTGCCGTTCTCGCGACCCGCACGACGTCGGCGCTGTTCTTCCTCCGGCAAGGCCAACTCTTCACAGCATTGTTCACTACAGCAGCCGTTAAATTTACTGGCGCACTGCGGACACTGGATAAACAGCAGATGGCAACCGTCATTTTTGCAGTTGGTATGGCTATCGCAGGGCGCGCCGCACTGATGGCAATGCGCGATAACCTCATCCGAGATTCGTTCACCCATTCGCTCATCAAATACAAAGTTTTTGCCGATAAAGCGAACGGGAAGCCCCTGCTCGCGCGCGCGACGGGCGTACTCAATGATGCCACCCTCAATATGCCAGACTTTATTGAAACCGTTGTGTTTCATCCAGGCGCTGGCTTTCTCACAACGAATACCGCCGGTACAGTACATCACTATCTTTTTATCTGCATGTTCCCACAGCATTTCAACCGCTTTTGGCAACTGTTCACGAAACGTATCCGCCGGGATTTCCAGAGCATTTTCGAAATGGCCAACTTCATACTCATAGTGGTTGCGCATATCAATAAAGACCGCGTCAGGATCGTCCAGCATCACATTCACATCTGCCGCCTTCAGATAATCGCCGACATTACTGGCGTCAAAACTCGGATCGCCAATTCCGTCAGCGACGATACGGTCGCGAACTTTCATACGCAGCACCCAAAATGACTTTCCGTCATCCTCCAGCGCGATATTTAAACGCAGCCCGTCCAGCGCGGGATCGAACGTATAAAGCTGTTGACGAAACGTCTCGAGCTTGCTTTGCGGCACGCTGATTTGCGCATTGATGCCTTCATGCGCCAGGTAAACGCGACCAAAAACGTCCAACGCCGTAAACACCTGATACAACGCGTCCCGCGTCTGTTGCGGCGAGGCGATAGTGAAATATTTATAAAAAGAAATTGTCGTACGCGGCTCACTTTCCGCCAGCATTTTGGCTTTCAGCTCGTCATTAGAGATGCGGTTGTGTAACACTGGCATGGTGTACGTATCCTGCAATCAGCAAAAAATAAAGTGGGCAGGCATGATAAGGCAAGTCTCGCCAATTTACATCCACACATTTTGCGCTACATTTCCTGCTTTACACTAAATAATTAACAACAATTGTCGATTTAATCGCCACTCTCCTGCTACATATTTTTGCTCAACGCAAAAAGATGCGAGAATACGGGGAATTGTTCGTTGAAAGACAGGATAGAAATGACGAAGTTGCCTAAGTTCTCCGTGGCCTTACTGCACCCGCGCTATTGGTTAACCTGGTTGGGTATAGGCGCGCTTTGGTTGGTCGTGCAACTCCCCTACCCGGTCATCTATAAATTGGGTTGCGCATTGGGCCACCTGGCGCGACGCGTAATGAAACGCCGCGCGAAAATCGCCTATCGCAACCTTGAATTATGCTTTCCGGAAATGAGCGCGCAGGAACGCCACACCATGGTGGTCAAAAACTTTGAATCCGTCGGTATGGGCGTGATGGAAACCGGCATGGCCTGGTTCTGGCCCGATCGGCGAGTGAACCGCTGGATGGAAGCGAGCGGTCTGGAGCATATCCGTGAAGTTAAGGCGCAGGGGCTGGGGTTCATTCTGGTAGGAATACATTTTCTTACCCTTGAGTTTGGCGCCCGCATGTTTGGTATGCATAACCCGGGTATCGGAGTTTATCGCCCGAATGATAATCCGTTGCTCGACTGGTTACAGACCTGGGGACGCTTACGCTCCAATAAATCGATGTTGGATCGCAAAGATCTGAAAGGCATGATTAAGGCATTGAAAAGCGGCGAATTGATCTGGTATGCGCCGGATCACGATTATGGCCCGCGCGCCAGCGTTTTTGTACCATTATTTGCCGTCGACCAGGCCGCCACGACCTCCGGTACCTGGATGCTGGCGCGCATGTCTAAAGCCTGTATTATCCCCTTCGTGCCTCGCCGTAAACCCGATGGAAAAGGCTACGAACTGATCATTCTTCCTGCGGAATATTCGCCTCCGCTGGAGAGCGCAGAAGCGACTGCCGCGTGGATGAATAAGATTGTCGAGCAGTGCATTATGATGGCGCCAGAGCAGTATATGTGGTTGCATCGCCGCTTTAAAACTCGCCCTGAAGGCGTACCGTCGCGCTATTGACAGGATTGCAGCCGTCAGGCTGCAATTTTTCCCCTCTTTTAGCTTTAAAAGCTCCCCACATTGCGAGGCTGGTAAGGTCGGCGCATAATTATAATTAGTACGCTCATAATTAAATTGATGATAGCGCAAACCGCGCATCATACTGTGGAACGCTATGTCACCCTCTGATGTCCCCATAAACTGGAAACGCAATCTAACCGTTACCTGGCTGGGCTGTTTTTTAACCGGCGCGGCATTCAGCCTGGTCATGCCTTTTCTCCCTCTCTACGTTGAGCAACTCGGCGTAACAGGCCATAGCGCGCTCAACATGTGGTCCGGGCTGGTCTTTAGTATTACGTTCCTCTTTTCAGCTATCGCTTCCCCTTTTTGGGGCGGTCTGGCGGATCGTAAAGGGCGTAAGATCATGCTGTTGCGTTCCGCTCTCGGCATGGCCATTGTGATGCTGTTAATGGGCATGGCGCAAAATATCTGGCAATTTATGATCCTCCGCGCGTTATTAGGCCTGTTGGGCGGATTTATTCCCAACGCCAATGCGCTCATCGCCACTCAGGTGCCGCGCCACAAAAGCGGCTGGGCGCTAGGGACGCTCTCTACTGGCGGCGTCAGCGGCGCTCTGCTTGGCCCACTTGCGGGTGGTCTGCTCGCCGACCATTACGGCCTTCGCCCGGTCTTTTTTATTACCGCCAGCGTTTTGTTTATCTGTTTTCTGCTCACCTTCTTTTTTATTCGCGAGAATTTCCTGCCGGTGAGCAAAAAAGAGATGCTTCACGTTCGGGAAGTGGTCGCCTCGTTAAAAAATCCCCGCCTGGTGTTAAGCCTGTTTGTCACCACGCTGATTATTCAGGTGGCGACGGGGTCTATTGCGCCCATCCTGACGCTCTATGTGCGCGAACTCGCGGGAAATGTCAGTAATATTGCGTTCATTAGCGGGATGATAGCGTCCGTTCCCGGCGTGGCGGCATTACTTAGCGCCCCCCGGCTCGGCAAGCTCGGCGACAGAATTGGCCCGGAAAAGATCCTTATCGTCGCGCTGATTATTTCCGTACTGCTGCTGATTCCAATGTCTTTTGTGCAAACGCCGTGGCAACTCGCGCTATTGCGGTTTCTGCTTGGCGCGGCGGATGGCGCGCTGCTGCCAGCCGTTCAAACTCTGCTGGTTTACAACTCTACCAACCAGATAGCCGGGCGCATATTCAGTTACAACCAATCTTTCCGCGATATCGGCAACGTCACCGGCCCTCTCATGGGCGCCGCAATTTCCGCGAGCTATGGCTTCCGCGCCGTATTCTGCGTCACGGCAGGCGTGGTGTTGTTCAATGCTATTTATTCATGGAACAGCTTACGACGGCGCAGACTGGCAATAGAATGATTTTTGCGCTTTCATACTTGCAATATCACAGAATCAGCTATTCTTTCCCTAAATACCTCGTCAAATCAAAGGGAGACACTGATGACCATGTATGCCACGCTGGAAGAAGCTATCGATGCAGCCCGGGAAGAATTTCTGGCTGACCATCCAGGCCTCGAACAAGATGAAGCGAATGTGCAGCAGTTCAACGTTCAGAAATATGTACTGCAGGATGGGGACATCATGTGGCAGGTCGAATTTTTCGCCGATGAAGGTGAAGATGGCGAATGTCTGCCGATGCTGAGTGGTGAAGCCGCGCAGAGCGTGTTTGACGGCGATTATGATGAGATAGAGATCCGCCAGGAATGGCAGGAAGAGAATACTTTGCATGAATGGGATGAAGGGGAATTCCAGCTTGAACCCCCGCTTGATACCGAGGAAGGCCGTACTGCGGCAGACGAATGGGATGAGCGTTAATTACTCATAAGGCCCGTGGTGAATATCGAGCGGCAGTAGCAGTGTATCGAAGATCAGTGAGAATGGCAGATCGAGGATAGTGATATAGCGCCATGCGGAATCACGCATATCCCACTGCACGCCAGGGTAATACTGGTTGCCGTGTCCTTGTCCTGGGATCGTTCTGCTGATAATACTACCGCAGCCGCTCAGGGTAATCACCATTATGCTCACCGCGAATATACGCACCTGATACCTCACTTCACTATAAAAATACCGGCATCACGCCGGTATTTTTCACCTCACTCCAGACCTGAAGACCTTATCCCGCTGACGATGCTCGTCCCTGCAACGCCTGCGGATTCAGGACGAGAGACTGATAATGGTTTACCCAGGAAGAGTATCTCTCTGGCGCATTCCAGACCCGATAGTGTAAACGCGCCATCGTCACCGGATCGCTGAGCAAAACCAGACGCCGATCGCGGTTCAGTTTCTCCGGCGTTTCGTTTAGCGCCTGCTCCACATGACGATCGCGGGCTATTTCCAGCACCTTACTGGCGCGGTGACGCGCGGTGGCCATCGCGGTCGCCAGCGCATTAAGCGACGGGTTAAATACCGCATGCATAAAGCCATCGTCCAGAATACGGCGGCGATTCATCTCCAGATATTTATCGGTATCGACCAACACCTGAGGCGGCGAATACTCTTCCGGGATCAGGAACAGCTTCCAGCGTTTGGTGCGTAATCCTACCGTTGAACGACTGGAGATCACCGAAACAAATGGCGACAGAATCAGCGAAAAGACAATCGGCGCCAGCCAGAACAGAAAGCGTAAATCCAGCCACGCCATACCCACCGCCCAGACCAGCCCCAGCAGCAGTTGAGAACCGTGACGCATAAAGGCTTCTCCCCACGGCGTAGAATCATCGTCGCGTTGCGGTGAGTTCCAGACCACTTCCCAGCCGAGGAACGCGCTGACCACAAACACGGTATGAAACAGCATACGCACCGGCGCCAGCAACACGGAGAACAGCACTTCCAGCAACAGCGACAGCGTAACGCGCCAGAAACCGCCATACTCTTTGGTGCCTTTACACCAGATCAGCATAATACTGAGCAGCTTCGGCAGGAACAGCAGCACCATCGTTGATGCAAACAGCGCGATTGCCAGTTCCGGACGCCACTGCGGCCAGACCGGAAAAAGCTGGCGCGGCTGAAGGAAATATTGCGGCTCCGTTAACGCATGAACGACCTGCAGCGCGGTAGAAAGCGCGAGGAACATGAACCATAACGGCGCGGACAGATATGACATTACCCCGGTCAGGAACACGGCGCGATGCACCGGGTGCATTCCTTTCACCAGGAACAGACGAAAGTTCATCAGGTTGCCGTGACACCAGCGGCGGTCGCGTTTAAGCTCATCCAGCAGGTTTGGCGGCAGCTCTTCATAGGAGCCGGGGAGATCGTAGGCAATCCAGACGCCCCACCCTGCCCGACGCATTAGCGCCGCCTCCACAAAGTCGTGGGAAAGAATCGATCCGGCGAACGAACCTTCTCCCGGCAGCGGCGCCAGAGCGCAGTGCTCGATAAACGGCTTCACGCGGATAATGGCATTGTGCCCCCAGTAGTGCGACTCCCCCAACTGCCAGAAGTGCAGCCCGGCGGTAAACAGCGGCCCATAAACACGGGTCGCGAACTGTTGGCAGCGGGCATACAGAGTATCCATCCCCGACGCTTTCGGCGAAGACTGGATAATCCCGGCGTTTGGATTCGCTTCCATCAGGCGCACCAGCCCGCTCAGACACTCGCCGCTCATCACTGAGTCCGCGTCCAGCACCACCATATAGCTGTACTGATTGCCCCAGCGGCGGCAAAAATCGTCAATATTGCCGCTTTTGCGTTTCATACGGCGGCGGCGGCGACGGTAAAAAATTTGGCCTTCGCCCTGCACTTCCGCGATAAGCTCCATCCACGCCTTTTGCTCCGCCACGCAGATATCCGGGTTATAACTGTCGCTAAGGATATAGACGTCGAAATGCGCGGCGTTGCCTGTGGCTTTAACGGACTCCCAGGTCGCGCGCAGACCGGCGAAAACGCGGCTAACGTCTTCATTACAGATAGGCATGATCAGCGCCGTCCGGTGTTCCGGATTGAGGGGCTCATCGCCAACCGTAGACGCGGAGATGCTGTACTTATCGCGCCCGATAAGCAGTTGCAGGAAGCCCATCAGCGCCGTCCAGAATCCGGCTGACACCCAGCAGAACAGCACGGCAAACAGAATCAGGATACCGGTTTGCAGCATGTAGGGCAGGAGCTGCATAAAGGAGACCCAAATATCCTGCCCCACCATATCCATAGGATTGATGAGCGCCCATCCCTGATAAGGCAGAATGGTCTTCATATACCAGGTCGCGACGACGGTTTGCGCCAGAGTCAAAATTAACAAAATATAGCGGCGTATAGTGCCGACGGTACGCCATTTTTGCTCGCTCGCCTGCTCTTCTTTTGTCAGACGAGAAACATAGCGCGGCGTCACATCCCGCCCACGCAGACGATCCCAGAAACGGCCAACCGGGTTGGTTCGCCAGGGATCGGGAAACATCGAAGAGCGCGTCGCTTTTGGCATAGCCTGCAACTGATCGCGCCCTTCATCATCTTTAATTAACTGCCCCTTCGCCAATGAATCCGGCCAGGCGTGTTCAAGGCGGGCTTTTACGGAACCCTGCGGTGAATCGTCTTCTCGCGAGTAAGTCCGATGCTCGGCATCCAGCGCCTGATGCACGGCGCGGATGTCAGTTTTCGGCAATGCCGCTTTCTCACGTTCAGAAAGCAGCAGTGCGTCAATATACTCAGTTGTTTTATTCATTGGCAGGTAACTGGTAGCTCCAGGTTTCACTTAGCGTCTGATCGGCATTCACCAATGCGGCACGCATTTCCGTGGTTTTCTTCGCGTCTTTGACTTTCACGCGCAGCATTAAACGCCAGCCTTTAGTGACTGGGTTATAGCGTACATTACTGTCAACGATTTCACCGTTATCGCCAATGCTGGTTTGCGCAGCGACAGGCGTTTCCGGCGGCAGTTTTTTCATGTCGGCGCCAACGAAATCCACCACAAAGGCAATAGTGCCGTCGGGCTGGCGAATCAGATTCGACTGTTTAACGTCGCCCGTTGAGCGGCGTGTTTGCAGCACCCAGGCATTATCCGGCGCATGAAGTTTATCTTCATCGCGGCTGAAGGTCAGAGTGTACTTGAAGTTCATCTCTTTACCCGGTTCCGGCAGTTGATCCGGAGTCCAGTAAGCGACGATGTTATCGTTGGTTTCATCATTGGTCGGAATTTCAACCAGTTCAACCTTACCTTTGCCCCAGTCGCCTTTCGGGGTAATCCAGGCGCTTGGACGCAGGTCGTAGCGATCGTCTAAATCTTCAAAGCGCGAGAACTCGCGGCCACGCTGTAACAGGCCGAATCCCTGAGGGTTTTCCATTGCATAGCTGCTCACAGCGAGGTGTTTTGGATTGTTCAGCGGACGCCAAATCCACTCGCCATTACCCGCATGAATGGATAAGCCGTTCGAGTCATGCAGTTCCGGACGATAGTTGGTCGTCGGCGACGGCTGGTTTGGCCCAAACAGGAACATACTGGTTAATGGCGCAACGCCCAGCTTGCCCACTTTATCGCGCAGATAGACTTTTGACTGCACGTCCACCACGGTATCGCGGCCAGGAATGATCACAAAACGGTAAGCGCCGGTCGCGCGCGGAGAATCGAGTAATGCATAGACGGTCAAACGCTTATCGGTGGGTTTTGGACGCTCAATCCAGAACTCGCGAAAGCGGGGAAACTCTTCACCAGATGGTAAGGCGGTATCAATCGCCAGGCCGCGCGCAGATAAACCATATACCTGGCCTGCGCCGATAACGCGGAAATAGCTGGCGCCAAGCATACTGACGATTTCGTCGTTCTTATCTTTACTGTTAATGGGGTACAGGACTTTGAACCCGGCGAAGCCTAAATCTTTTACCGTGTCTTTATCGTGCTGAACATTGCCAAAATTGAAGTAATCCGGGCTGTATTTGATTCTTTTGACCGTCGTCGCCGTCACTTCGTTAATCTTGACCGGCGTATCGAAGTACATCCCCTGATGGTAAAATTCGAGCTTAAAAGGGGTCTTTAAGTTGTTCCAGTAGGCTTTATCGCTGTTAAACTGGATCTGCTGATAATCCGCATATTTCATGTCGCGGAAAACGGAGGGCAAGTTGCTTTTAGGCGCCTCATAGCCTTTCCCGGCTAAAGATTGAGCTTGTTTTGCCACGTCATCAATACTGAACGCCCAGCTCGATGATGCGTAAAGCGTTAACATAATAGCTGCGCCCAACCAACGCATTTTCATCATTTGTCGTTTATGTTTCATAATAAGTAAGCACTTCCCCCTTTGTGTGCTTATATCGATCCGATCCATTTTAATGGATAATCAGGCATTACGACAACTGAATCCAGGCTTTGTTCAGCGCGCTGGCTCATGGATTAAGCACCTCCCGCGCCTGTTTTCACTTTGCGTGCTTATCCTGGAGACAGGTTGTCGGAGTTGGTGTAGGGTTGCTACCGAATGTAACTATAATTCGCCTTATGGATAAGGTGAAAAATCTGAGAATACGTGACCTTATATGAGCTCTGTACCCGCGCCGCGTGAATATTTTCTTGACTCTATCCGCGCATGGTTGATGTTGTTAGGGATTCCCTTTCATATCTCGTTGATCTATTCCACTCACAGTTGGCATGTCAATAGCGCCACGCCATCGTGGTGGCTAACCCTGTTTAACGATTTTATCCACGCTTTTCGTATGCAGGTATTTTTTGTTATTTCTGGTTATTTTTCGTACATGTTGTTTTTACGTTATCCGTTAAAACGCTGGTGGAAAGTACGGGTAGAACGTGTGGGTATTCCCATGCTTACCGCAATCCCTTTGCTTACCTTGCCGCAATTTATCCTGTTGCAATATGTCAAAGAGAAAACAGAGAACTGGCCTACACTCTCTGCCTATGAAAAATATAATACGTTAGCGTGGGAACTCATTTCACATCTGTGGTTTTTACTGGTGCTGGTGATATTGACCACAGTCAGCATCGGGATTTTTACCTGGTTCCAAAAAAGGCAGGAAACAAGCAAGCCTCGTCCCGCCGCTATTTCACTGGCCAGGCTTTCGCTTATTTTTTTCCTGCTGGGGATGGCTTACGCCGCTATCAGGCGCATTATTTTCATCGTATATCCAGCAATCCTCAGTGACGGCATGTTCAATTTTATTGTGATGCAAACGCTATTTTATGTGCCGTTTTTTATTCTCGGCGCGTTGGCCTTCATTCACCCCGAGCTGAAAGCGCGCTTCACCACACCCTCACGCGGATGCACTTTAGGCGCTGCCGTTGCTTTTATCGCGTATCTGCTGAATCAACGTTATGGGAGCGGCGACGCCTGGATGTACGAAACCGAATCCGTGATTACGATGGTAATGGGGCTATGGATGGTGAACGTGGTATTTTCACTGGGGCATCGCTTGTTAAACTTCCAGTCCACGCGTGTCACCTATTTCGTGAATGCTTCGCTGTTTATCTATCTGGTGCATCATCCCTTAACGCTTTTCTTTGGCGCGTATATTACGCCGCATATCTCCTCCAACCTGATCGGGTTCTTGTGCGGGCTGATATTTGTTATGGGTATTGCGTTAATTCTGTATGAAATTCATTTACGCATCCCGCTCCTGAAATTTCTCTTTTCAGGTAAACCGCCGGTAAAACAAGAAAGCCGCGCCGCGATCGGGTAGTTTTCCGCGCGCGGGTTCACAGCAACCATTCCACAGGTAAAATTGCCGCCAACCGTACCAGAACTCGCTGCCAGAAACGCGTAGCGGGTTCCTTCTTTAACACCTTTTCCTCTTCTTGCTGACGATCGATCCAGTTAATTCGTCCCCAGCGATCCAGCCGCAGTTGCCAGGCCGCATCGCGTTGGCTCTGCGTAAAACGCTTATGAATAAGCGTCGCCAGCGTTTCACTTTCAATGACAAAGCCCATTTCGGTATTTAAAAGCGTTGAACGGGGATCAAAATTAAGCGACCCGATAAACACCTTACTACCATCAATACTGAACGTTTTAGCATGTAAGCTGGAACCTGAGTTCCCGGTGAGTCCGCGATCATGTACGGCGGTTTCATGTTCGCGGGTCGGTTTCAGTTCGTAGAGCTCCACGCCATAGCGCAGTAATTTCTTGCGCCAGCGCGCGTACCCTGCGTGAACGACCGCCACATCGTTGGCCGCCAGAGAGTTAGTTAAGATGGCGATCTTCACGCCTTTCCTGACCAGATTAAGCAACTGCGCCACGCCTGCGCGCGTAGGGACAAAGTAAGCGGAAATAATGTCGATACGCTCCGTCGGCGACCCCATCACGTCAAATAATCGCTGCGGAAGAAGCGAATGGCGCTGCGCCTTCCCCTCGCCTTTAGAAGGGTCATCGCTAAGCAAGCGTGTTTTTGCCCAAATCAGCGGCAACGTTCCGCGATCGAGATCCGCCATAAACTGGCTGGTTTCCAGCTTATGCAGATAACGGCGGGTGATCTCATCGTTATACCAGGATTCGGGAAGTTCGATACGCTGCGTCAGTTCCTGCTCAGAAAGGGATAATACTTGCTGCAATGTCGACACTGAACTACAGCGCCAGTAACGTTCAAAATCATTGGCGACATCATTGACCACCGGGCCAATGGCCATCACGTCCAGATCGGAAAATAGCGGCTCCTCGCCAGCGCCGAAATAGGCATCGCCGATGTTGCGCCCACCGACCAGCGTCACTACGCCGTCGGCAGTGTAACTTTTATTGTGCATCCGCCGATTCAGCCGCGCAAAATCCGTCAAATATCCCAGCGCGCGTAGCGTACGAAAAGAGAAAGGATTAAACAGACGAACTTCGATATTAGGATGGCTATCCAGCAAGCGCAACGTATCATCCAGACCAGGCGTATTGTTATCATCCAGCAGCAGACGAACATGAACGCCGCGCTTCGCCGCCGACAGCAGAACCGAAAAGAGCAGCCGCCCGGACATATCGTCTTCCCAAATATAATACTGCACATCCAGCGTCCGCGCCGCCATTTCGGTCAGGCGGTAGCGGGCGGCAAAAGCGTCCAGACTGTTATCCAGCGCGAGAATGCCGCACTCTCCGGGATGGCGCGCGCATAGCGGTTCAACGGCACGCTCCAGGCGTGTTTTATCAGGCAGGGTCGTCGCCTTGCTGAGTAAGTAATCTTGCGTAAAGCCGGGCAGTTTCTTCATCATAACAGACAAAGTATACCTGTTCAGGCAGAGCGTAACGGGTAATAAAATCTGAAACCGTCCTGACGGCGATCTCAGCGGCCTGGGCGCGTGGATAGCCATAAACGCCGGTACTGATTGCCGGAAAAGCGATGGAACGAAAGTGATTCGCCTCGGCAAGCAGCAAACAATTCCGGTATGCCTCTTCGAGTAGCTCAGCTTCCTGGTGTTCGCCGCCTCGCCAGACGGGCCCCACTGTGTGAATAACCGCCTTTGCCGAAAGCTTGCCAGCAGGCGTGATAACCGCATGTCCCGTCTGACATTCGCCCTGTTGCTGACGGATGAGTTTACAGGCGTCCAGCAATGCCGGCCCCGCCGCGCGATGAATCGCGCCGTCTACGCCACCGCCGCCCATTAATGATGCGTTAGCGGCATTCACAATCGCATCGACGCTAAGTTGAGTGATATCACCCTGTATGACCTGAAGACGTGATGTCATAACCCCCCCCCTTTGTCTCACCTTATCTGCAAAGTGTACAGCAGGGCTTTCAACAGAGTCGCTCTTTTTATATCTATGACACCGCCGTTAACGGTACTCAATATTCATCACCGCCAGGCTTTTTTGCGCATCGAGATAATGCAGCCGTACCGTCGCAATGGACTGAATATCCTGCGGTAATCCAGATGCCTGCCGAAGGTCAATCCGGTGCATTTGCTTTTTACCTTCGCGTAGGCAGGTTAAATCAATATTTTCGGCATGAGTAGAAATATCGCACAGTGGCTCAACAATCGCGCCGCGAAAATGGATAACGCCGCCCTGTACCGTTTGTTGCCCTACCGCAGAATGGATAAAAAAAGCGCAGATACACAGGCCTATGGCAGGGATATTTTTCTTGATTACGGACATGTTAACTCCTCAATGATTAGTCATCCTCGAGGGTTCGGCGTTACCTTATAGCGACATGCCGAGACGATGAGACGCTTTTATCGCCTCTTTATACCCAGGTCAGCCAATCCATTTCCGCCACCATCAAAAACTACTGTGCAGAAGGCGGCCATTGTTGTGATAAATGCAGTGATTGTCCGTCCGAAACAGTAACAATAATTTTAACCGAGTCCTCTGAAGATATATTTACACTAAGACGAGACAACTCAATCGGTTGATTAGCAGGTAAAGATAGCGTTTGTTTTTGCTGTGTATGGCTTTGTCCCCCGACGCCGTCGCGCACAGAGAGAATTTGCACCTGACAGACGCAGGGTTCGTTTAATGTGACCTGAGGGATCACCGTGTAAATATCGCCTTGCTGAGTCGTGGTAAACGTAATCTGATTTGAAAGTGCGGCAAGGAGCAATAAAGTATGCATAATTTCCTCCCGAAAAAAAACAGGGCTTATGCCCTGTTTTTTTATTAGCGCAGACGCTAAATTAATACTGGTTAGCCGTGGCGTTGTTGCCAAAACCAACCTGACGCACCATTACGCTGGAATCAGATGCGGTCTGATTAACCAGCGCGGCGTTATTACCGCCGTATTGGCCGACAGTAATATCGGAGTTTTTAGCGTTCCACTGGTCGATGGTGGCATTGTTTCTGAAACCATTCTGAGTCAGTTCAATAGTACTATTATCCGCACCCTGGCCTACATCGGCGCCGTTACCATAACCGCTCTGGGTAATGGTCGTTTCAGATTTACGGGCATCGCTTTGCAGAGCAAGCGCAGCGTTAGCGGAACCGTACTGATAAATGCTCAACGTGGAATCCGGGCCGGAACTATTGCCGCCGCCGTTATGATTACCGCCGCCGCCCCATTGTGGAACAACGCCTGCCAGAGCACTGCCAGAAACTACGATTGCTGCGAATGCTGCCACTTTTAAAAGTTTCATGGTAAAACCCCCATCGGATTGATTTAAAAGTCGTAACGGTATTAGCGTTGGGTGACGCGAATAGCCATCTGCGACTGTTTCTGCACTACAACTGCTGTTTTCTGCGTACCGTACTGGGTAATATTGGCCTTATTTCCAGAACCTTTCTGGATAATAGCCGCACTATTACCGTAAGCGCTTTGCGATATACTGGCATCGTTGGCATTGCCCGTTTGCTCAATATACGCAAAGTTATAATTCCCTGCCTGGTCGACTTTCGCCCGATTATTTCCTCCTTCTTGTGAAATAACGGACAATAGTTTTGATCCTTCCTGGCGTACTCTGGCACTATTATCCGTGCCGACTTGACCAATAATGGCCGCCTGATTAAATGAAGACTTGCTTAATTCATTTACCGCAAAATTATACTCTGAACGAGCCAGATCATAATTTGTCGCGGTTGCAATCCCAGGCGCACCCAGTATTGTCAACATCATAAATAACAATTTGTTTTTCATGCTGTCACCCTGGACCTGGTCGTACATAGCGAAAATTATCTATTACTTTGTTAGCGACATGCGTTTTTTGTTAACGCGTCGTTACGATGAAGAGTATGTCCGTGGAAACATTTTTAATAACTCACCCACGCGTGGTATTTTGTTATTTAAGCTCATACCAAAGTACTAATAAAACGATAGCCATGTGATTTTTTATAATTGATTTTTGGCCACAGAAGAGAGTGTATCGCGAACCCAAAAAATGAAGTGTTGGTGTGTGTTATGCCTCCATGGGGATGTTCTTATGCTTCCCATGGGGGGGCAATACGCACAAGACGTGACACACTTCGTTTTTTTTGTCTTTGTGCTGTCCAGGTTAATGCCACGTCTCAAATTTCAAGAAAAAATAAAATCAAAACATGACATACAATAATTAAAATGATTAAAAATCAATTAATTATTATAATTTGTATGATTTTTTAAATCTATGCAATAACAGCGAAATGTACAACTTTACTATCAAATCTAAACTTCAAAAAAACCCAAAAACAACATTTTAATATATATTTTTACATCTTGTTACAAGTTTAACACTTGCTTTAAGATTTGTAATGGCTAGATTGAAAACAGTTAAAAGTATTTTCGTAAATATTTTTCTCTTTCTGGATAATGGGCTATTTCAACCCACAGCAGTGCAACATCTGTCAGTACTTCTGGTGCCTTTATTTTATGGGGGCAGCTGTCAGATGTGCGATTAAAAAAAGTGGAGTTTCATCATGTTTAATGAAGTCCATAGTAGTCATGGTCACACACTATTGTTGATCACAAAGCCATCTCTGCAAGCTACGGCATTATTGCAACATTTAAAGCAATCGCTGGCCATAACCGGAAAACTGCATAATATTCAACGTTCTCTGGAAGATATCTCAGCCGGTTGCATTGTTTTAATGGATATGATGGAAGCGGATAAGAAGCTTATCCACTATTGGCAGGATAATTTAAGCCGCAAAAACAATAATATAAAAACATTATTGTTAAATACCCCTGACGATTATCCCTACCGTGAAATTGAAAACTGGCCTCATATTAACGGCGTGTTTTACGCCACTGAAGACCAGGAACACGTGGTCAGCGGATTACAGGGTATTCTGCGGGGCGAATGCTATTTTTCACAAAAATTAGCCAGTTACCTGATTACACACTCAGGAAATTACCGCTACAACAGCACCGAGTCCGCATTACTCACTCATCGCGAAAAAGAGATCCTCAATAAGTTACGTATTGGTGCCTCTAATAATGAAATCGCCAGGTCGCTATTTATCAGCGAGAATACGGTTAAGACACATCTTTATAATCTTTTCAAAAAGATAGCTGTCAAAAATCGCACCCAGGCAGTTTCATGGGCAAACGATAATCTCAGGCGGTAAGGCCATGAAACGCTATCTGACCTGGATTGTAGCAGCAGAGTTACTGTTCGCTACCGGAAACCTGCATGCCAATGAAGTTGAAGTCGAGGTTCCCGGATTGTTAACCGACCATACCGTCTCTTCGATAGGACATGAATTCTATCGTGCATTCAGCGACAAATGGGAAAGCGAATACACCGGCAATCTGACCATTAATGAAAGACCCAGTGCGCGTTGGGGAAGCTGGATCACCATAACGGTAAATCAGGACGTTATTTTCCAGACCTTTTTATTTCCAATGAAAAGAGACTTCGAGAAAACCGTCGTCTTCGCATTAGCGCAAACAGAGGAAGCATTAAATCGCCGACAAATAGATCAAACGCTATTAAGTACGAGTGATTTAGCGCGTGATGAATTCTAAAACATGATTTTTATCCGGAGGCTGTCATGCGTGTTAAACATGCAGTAGTGCTGCTCATGCTTTTTTCGCCATTAACCTGGGCTGGAAATATGACGTTCCAGTTCCGTAATCCTAACTTTGGTGGAAACCCCAATAACGGTTCCTTTTTATTGAATAGCGCCCAGGCGCAAAATTCATATAAAGACCCCGCTTATGATAACGATTTTGGTATCGAAACCCCCTCAGCGTTGGATAACTTTACACAGGCTATTCAATCGCAAATTCTGGGCGGCTTGTTGACCAATATTAATACCGGGAAACCAGGACGTATGGTGACCAACGATTTTATTATCGATATCGCTAATCGCGACGGACAGCTCCAGCTCAACGTCACGGACAGAAAAACGGGAAGAACCTCGACCATCGAAGTGTCAGGTTTACAAACTCAGTCAACCGATTTTTAAGCTACAGTCACTAAAGGATATAAATCATGCCGCGCTTACTTATTTTGGTTGCCGTTTTATTGTTGAGCGGATGCTTAACTGCCCCGCCGAAACAAGCTGCGAAACCGACATTAATGCCCCGCGCACAAAGTTACAAAGATTTGACGCACTTACCTGCTCCCACCGGTAAGATCTTTGTTTCGGTATATAACATTCAGGATGAAACGGGCCAATTTAAACCTTACCCGGCAAGTAACTTTTCTACGGCTGTGCCGCAGAGCGCCACCGCTATGTTGGTCACTGCGCTGAAAGATTCGCGCTGGTTTATCCCGCTGGAACGACAAGGCTTACAGAATCTTTTGAATGAACGGAAAATTATTCGCGCAGCCCAGGAAAACGGCACCGTGGCGATGAATAACCGTATCCCGCTTCAGTCGCTGACGGCGGCAAATATTATGGTGGAAGGTTCTATTATTGGTTATGAAAGTAACGTCAAATCCGGCGGGGTCGGCGCAAGATATTTCGGTATTGGCGCCGATACGCAGTATCAGCTGGATCAGATTGCTGTCAACCTGCGCGTGGTTAACGTCAGTACGGGCGAGATCCTTTCTTCGGTGAACACCAGTAAAACAATCCTTTCCTATGAAGTACAGGCAGGCGTGTTCCGTTTTATTGATTACCAGCGTTTACTGGAAGGCGAAATCGGCTATACCTCGAACGAACCGGTGATGCTGTGTCTGATGTCAGCCATTGAAACCGGCGTTATCTTCCTCATTAATGATGGTATCGATCGCGGCCTGTGGGATTTGCAGAATAAAGCGGACAGGCAAAATGATATTCTGGTGAAATACCGTGAGCTGTCAGTACCGCCAGAATCCTGATGAATACGACAAAGCGTGGGGAAGAACCCCACGCTTTTTTATTTTGTGACCGCCGTATTCGCTGAATGTTGCTCGCGGCGTGATGCCAGCCATAGCCCACTATTTTTCATGGCATAGCCAAAGATTAGCCCCAGCGCCAGCGACGGTAATACCAACCGCCAGTCACCCTGCCCTGCAAATGTCGCACAGGCGCCGATAAATGTTCCCGGGACAAAAGAAAGCAATAGCTGCTTTGCCTGGATACACATCAGGAATGCCACGATCCCCGTCAACACGTAACTGACAATTTCCAGATGCGGCGCCAACGCGCTACCGTGAATAATGACCAGCGCCCACACCATACCGCTTAACAGCGTACAGGCGGAAATCAACAATCCCTTAAAGCCGCCCTGCGGACAGGCGAAATAAGCCGTACAACCTAAAAAACCGGCCCAGCTTAGTAACCCCAGGGAGACGGCCACCCATCCCCATATTCCAGAAAGGATGCCCGTCGTGATAGCAATAGAAAGAAGTATGTTCATGGCGCGCATCATAACAGAAAAGCGGCACATTAATGAGATCACGCACACATTTTATGCAATGATGTAAAACCAGTTGCAGTTAAGGGTGATTTACATCACATTATTCTTCATCTTCTTCCTGAAGTTCATCCCACATGGCCCCTATCGCATCACGCGTTAGCGGCGCCAGAGTGCGCCAGAATGGCGTAACGGCATGGGCTTCAACTTTACCGAGGAAGGTATTGCACCAGGGAAGCAGATAATCGGCAAATAAGGTTTCCAGCGCTTCACTTTCATCTTCGGCAGACTGATCTTCCAGCCAGGAGGCCGCGAGCAATAAAGTGCCAATGTGATCGGCAGGCGTATCGGCCAGCGGCATCCCTCGCGACGTTAAAAAAGCGCGCACCTCAGACTCTTCCGCGCCTTCGACCCACGCACTGCGGTATGGCGCTACCGCGCACTCTTCCCCAACAAATAACGCATTGTAATCAGTGGAAATCTGCGTGATATCGCAGCTTTTCTGTAAACGCGCCAGCATGTCATCCTGCTCCAGCGGCCAGTTTGCCGCCAGTTTACCTTCACGGATTAACGTAAACAGCGGAACCAGTAAAGGATCTTGCGGTTGGCGGTAAAACAACGATCCCAGCACACGGCACAGGATTGAAAACTCATTCATTGATATCTTCCCGTAAATAACGATTATAGTTCGGCAAATTCCGGTACAGGCGCCATACCGCGTGATTCGAGGAAGGCCAGTAAGCGCTGCGGCGAGACGTTCAGGATTCGATCTTCCGGAAAATTCACCGCATCCAGAATTTTCCGGCATTCGGTGAAATCGCCAAGCGTAAAGGCCGTATGGGAATCAGATCCTAACGCTACCCAGCCTCCCGCATCGCGTACGGCGGCAGCGACCGCGCGGCAATTATCTTCGCTTCCTTTACGCGAATGCAGAAAAGAAGAGTTGTTGATTTCCAGCGCTACATGGTGTTTCGCCGCCGCCTGCGCGATGGCTTTAACCTCCACTGGATACTTTGGATTTCCGGGGTGACTAATTATATGCACCTTGCCGCTGGCGATGGTCGCGATCATCGCCTGGGTATTGGTTTCTTTATCATGCGGCGCAAAAACGGGCTCATGAAAGCCTGCGATAATCAGATCCAGCGAGTCGAACATCTTTCCGGAACAATCAATTTCACCGTTAATGTTCTTGATATTCGCCTCAATGCCACGCAGTATCCCCACGCCGTCAACCAGACGCGGCCAGATGCGCATGTTAATAAAATGCCAGTGATGCGGCGCATCTTCCATGTCCGGACCATGATCGGTAATCGCAAAAAGTTTAATGCCTTTGCGTTTGGCTTCCGCGATATAATCGCTCAGAGTACTGTAGGCATGAGTGCTGGCGACGGTATGCATATGCAGGTCAACGGGATACATTGCTCTCTCCTGTAGTCATTTCCGACAAGGATAGCAGGTATCGCCAGCGTTTTTTAGCGAAACCCGGCCCGCGCCGGGTTGATGTCAATATCCTCTCGCCCGATCCACCTGCCCCGTCACCGGCTCTCCCTTCTCCAGTTGGGTAATGGTGCGGCTAATATAATCGATGGCTTCCGCCGGACGGGTGACTGCCGCAATGTGCGGCGTCATGGCAACTCGCGGATGGCGCCATAATGGACTTTCCTGCGGTAACGGTTCCTGGCTAAAGACATCCAACATCGCGCCTTTCAGCTTACCGCTATCAAGCGCAGCCAGCAGATCCGCCTCCTGAACATGCACGCCGCGCGCGAGATTCAACACGTAAGCGCCATCCGGCAATTGATCCAACAATTCGCTATTAATAATTCCTACCGTTTGGGCCGTATTCGGCAGCAGATTAATCAGCACCCGCGTCTGGTTCAGGAAAGCGCGCAGCTCTTCACGCCCTACATAACTTTCCACGCCAGGCCAGGATTTGCGGCTACGACTCCAGCAACGTAACGGGAACCCCCACGCCTGTAGACTTTCTGCCACTTTTGCGCCCAGTACCCCTGCGCCCATGATACCGACGCTAAACTCTTCGCGGGTATATTCCGGCAACGGTTTCCATAGCGCCTGATTTTTCAGCGCCTGATAATCATCGAAACGACGGAACCAGTGTAATACCTGGCTGACGGCATACTCCTGCATTTGCAGGCCCATTCCGGTATCTTCCAGACGGAATAGAGGAATGGAGGCGTCCAGCATTTCCGGATGCGCATTTAATTTACTCAGAATTGCATCCACCCCCGCGCCCAGAGCAAAGACGGCTTTTAAGCGTCTTCCGGCCAGCATTTCAACCGGGGGCTGCCATACAAGCGCATAGTCTGCGGGGTTGTTATCACCGACCTTCCATTCACGAACGCGCGCATGTGGGAGAGCCTTCTCCAGCGCATTTACCCACCAGGCGGCGTTAAATGTCGGGTGATAAAAAATTATCTCCATGTTATCTCCTGAGCAGTATTGTGCGGAATGTGATTGCGCCTGTTATCAGCGTTTTCAACGGGATGTGCAGCATAGCAAATTTCCCGGCGCGGGCAAAAAAAGCAGTTTTCGCCTATTAAAGCCACAGATTGGTGGAAGTTTGTATAAACGCGCTTTTTTTTAAAAAAGTTGATTGACGTAGAAAAGATATTTCCCTACATTAGCGCCCGTTCCAGTAATGCTGGGGCGACAATTTGGTGAGGTGTCCGAGTGGCTGAAGGAGCACGCCTGGAAAGTGTGTATACGGCAACGTATCGGGGGTTCGAATCCCCCCCTCACCGCCATATTTAAGTTGAGAGCCTGTACAGAAGTACGGGCTTTTTTCATATATTTGACCCGTCCATTGCCGGATGGCGGCAC
This sequence comes from Salmonella sp. SAL04214, assembly GCF_046550615.1. Classification (NCBI taxonomy): domain Bacteria; kingdom Pseudomonadati; phylum Pseudomonadota; class Gammaproteobacteria; order Enterobacterales; family Enterobacteriaceae; genus Salmonella; species Salmonella sp. SAL04214. The sequence goes on along the minus strand of NZ_JBGDXT010000004.1, from coordinate 302,232 downwards.
AGTTCACAGGCGCCTTATCCGGTCTACATAAGCGCAGCGCCACCGGGTAATAACACCACCATCCGGCTTTCAATTTTAGCCAAGAATTTCAGTGAGTTTTACTTTGCGCCCCTCGTTTGAGGAAAGCGTCGCAGCATCAGCGGTAGCAATGGCATTTGTCGCCGCTTCTCCCGTTAGCAATTTAGCAAACTCCTCGCCTGGCTCCAGACCGTTTATCACATCATGCAAGTACTGCATCTCCAGTTTCATAATTGATGAGAGCCACATCGGCGTACGTTTACCGGGTTTACCATAAGCGATTGCGCCATCCATCTCGCTGGATATGTTACCGTTGCGACGATCATCATCCTCCGCCTGGCTTTCATGCACAAGAAAGTGTGTTTTTTTGCCCGCTTTTATTAGATAACCCGCCGTGTTTTGCATATCAATGAGAATTGCACCTGTCGTGCCCTCAATTAATACATAGTGCTCAGGGTAGTGGAACGATGATCCCCACTGAAGTGTCGCGAAACGACCGCTTTCAAACTCAAGGGTGATTAGGACAACATCATCTTCATCACCAAATTTTTCACCTTTGTGCGCAACATTCCCCGCCGCCATTGAAACCAGGGATGGGGTTTCATCCATGATGAACAGTGTACAATCTAGCTCGTGAATGTGATGGTACAGATGCCCACCTGACTTTGCGCGAATCTTCTTCCATGAGATCTCATCCTGCACGTCTTCAAAACCATTACGTTTAGTGTGAACTTGTGTAACTTCACCAATTTCACCAGCTTTGATGAGCGCTTTAGCGTGGCGAACCCCGTGAAAAAAGTTCATAACGTGACCCGCCATAAAGGTAACACCAGCTTCTTTGCAGGCATCAACCATATCCTTACAATCCTGGTAATTTAAGGCGATAGGTTTTTCACAAAACACGTGTTTTCCCGCTTTAGCCGCCGCAATGACTGGCGCTTTATGTAAGTAATTTGGTGAAGCAATAATTACGCAATCCACATCAGGATGGGTACAAAGCGCCTCCATCGTTGCAGTGGCGACACAGTTCAACTCTTTCGCTATCGGAGCCGCATTTACCGGATCGTAAATCGCAGTGATTTTCGCCCCTTCAACCTTAGACATAAATCGCGCCAGTTCAGCGCCAAAATAACCTGTACCTACAACACCGTATTTCGTCATCATTTATCCTCTATTAAAATTCTTTTGTTGATTGAAAACTTTCACGACGTGCTTTTAGTCTATCCGGAATGGATAGGCCAATAATGAGTAGAATTGTTGCGGTCCAGAAAGCAACAATGAACGTTAGCGCAGCGCCTAGCCCCATTGTTATTCCAAGCCAGGTCGCCGCCATTGAATTGAATGTGCCTGATGTCGCAGCAAGATTATAAATCAGCCCGGTACCCAAACCACGAACCTCAAGAGGAAAGTAGTCGTAGAGAAATTTGGGAACCAACCCGCCAACACCTACGTTAGTCGCCATTAAACCGAATAAACATGCGCCCAGCAGTAAATAATTATCTTGCGGAATTCTGAATAACGGGAAAATGAATAAAAAGGACATGAGAAGACCAATGCTGAACGTTTTCTTCAAACCAATTCTATCTGCGAACAGACCCCAAACGATATTTCCCAATACAGTGCCGAATGCCGCCGCCGTCATTAAATTAGAGACCACGCCCGTATCAAAGCCCTCTCCCGCCAAATATGTAGGCAGTAGACCAAAGATCGGCCAGTTTGCGCCGAAAATAGAGAACAGAACAATAAATACACATAATGTCAGTGGAAATTGAGCTCGATTAAATAGCCCTTTCATTGACAAAGAGAAAACTGACCAGGCACTTTGTGAATGCTTTCCGGGACCACTGAGTTTGGCTTCTTCCCACTCTTTAGATTCAGGAGCCCTGGCCCGGATGTAGATTACTAAAAGAACGGGTAGCAAACCGACAAAAAAAGCAGCACGCCAACCATACGCTTCGGCAAATGACGGCATAAAATAGGCTGCTATGATGTTACCAATACCGAAACCTGAAACCAGAAATGCGCTCGCTTTAGATTTTAAATGCTTTGGCCAACTTTCCACGGCATAAGTAGAAGCGCAAGCATACTCCCCCGCCATCCCCATACCGACAATGAAGCGACTAAGCGTCAGCATAATTACACCGGAAGCCAGGCCACTTAACCCTGTACCTACAGAATAGGCAACTATCGACCACATCATCAACGGCTTACGGCCAAATTTGTCTGCCAGCAGACCAAATAGCGCCCCGCCAAATGGTCGCCCAATAAAGGCCGCTGTGGCAAGGAATGCGCCCTCCATATCTGTCAATCCTAAGTCAGCCTTGATCAGATACATAATGTAGAAAATCAGCATAAAGTCGAAGCCATCAAAAACGTAACCCAGCCATGCTGAAAATAAAGCATTTTTTTGTGGACGAGTTATCTCGCTATACCACGGGAAGAATTTTGCTATCACAATAAAACCCTTATTTGCTGTTACCGTCTGAAATGCTTACGGAATTAATTTTTAAGTTATATCAATTGCCGAATAAGACACAATCAACCGGCACTTTCCGACAACCGCCTGAGATCGTAGCTATGTAAGACGTATATTCATTGTTTATCATCCTTATTCGTAGCTACGTTAAGGACGTGAATACTCAAGACAAAGTCTAACGTTCTGTAACGTAGCCACGGGCTATAAGATTATCGATATGAATACTAAGCAAAGATTAGTACAGTAACTCTTTAACCTTTCTCAAAAGTGGTATTGTAATCCAACGCGATAACGGGTCTGTCTCTCATCGGTATTATTTCTCACCGCTACATTTCCGACCTCAACGTATGGTGTAAATGACTTATTCAGTTTCCAGGCTAAAGCCACATTATGTTCATAGTTTGTTTTTTTGTTATCAAATTTAATTTGATCGCTATCCATCCAGGTAAAGTTATATTCTAATTTCAACTCATCAAAAACATAACCTATATAAGTATCAAATCTATTCGTTTTCTCATCATCACTATAGTTAGCTGTCTTCCTTGCATAGTCATAACGGTAACGACCAGCCATATAAACACCAGAATCAAAATTATATTGCCCCCTTAAATAAGGCTTATAAATTGAAGTGTCTGGACCGCTTTCAAATATAAATCCAGGCTGCAAAACAAAATTGTCCGTAACTTTATAATTATAACTTACGCCCAGTTCTATAGCGTTTGCGACGAGATCGCTTAAATGCTTATCCTGCTCACCATCTACTCCTCCCGATTTAACGCTGGCATCGACATAAAAACCAATGCCGTTAGGAAGCTTTTCAATTATAGCAATACGATCTTTATTAATTCTGGTTCTATCAGCATATTCATGCCGGTAATCAAGGGTTGCCGCTTGTAGATATGATGAAAAAGCTATAAACGAAACCATACCCAGAAGATATTTGTTGATTTTCATAAAATACTCCGCTCATCAATTAACTTTATTTTTGTATTTAAAAAATTATTTTATTAATAAATTACCATCACGCATGGTAAAGGAGGTTACAGACGAAACAGGTTTCCCTTTAGAATTTTCACCACCAATAAGGAAAACTTCATCACCATAACTTACTGATACACCATAGCCGAGAGGTTGTTTCATTTTACCCATATATTGCCAATGGCCATTAACCAAACCATAGACTTCATCTCGCCATTTTTTATTTATTCCTTCGTGGGAATAAAACTTTCCATTGGTATAATTTTGTTTTGCTCCCGGAAAATTCGCGCCACCACCGACAAGCAGGACACCGTGACTATAGCCCGAAAATGCTCCGGCCAACCCTTCTTGCTGTTGTTCTCCAGGCGATGGCGGTAACTGGCTGTTCTTCAACCATGTTAGCTTGTCGTTATCCCACATGGCGCGGTAAATCACATCGGTACGTAAACCCGGTTTGAGCTCACCATTAATCAGCATCAGGAAATTATTTTCCATTACCGATGACGATCCTGCCGTCCCCGCGTCTGGCAGCTCACCGGCATTCTTCCATGTGTTCTCTTTAGCATTGTAGATAAATACGATTTTATTAAAAAAATAATCTTTGGCAGGTTTATTAAAATAATTATAGATGACTTTATTTTTTTCACTTTCATCCGCAGCCGCAGCCGCTATATCAATAAAATACTTATCAAAGATATGCTCATTAACCCCTCCGGTAATAAGTACCATCGTTTCGTTTAATTTTACTCCCGTATGCCCTGTTAATCCAACTGGAGATATAGTGTCAACTTTTTGCCATGTATTTTTCACCGGTGAGTATTTGTACACATCGCTATAAACCTGCAACGGTGATTCACTGTTTTTTTTCCCTACGCCACCAAAAACATAAAGCTCATCATTTAAAAATACCGACACGGATTGCTCACGAGCTCCACCAGGAAACGACTTTATACGCTCCCAGTCTTTATGTTGCTTTTTAAGATCAATTTTATACCAGGATGTCCCTGCGGTACCTAAGCCGACATAAATCACGCCATTATTATCAATAGCGCCAGTACCATTTTTCAGTGGTTCTGGTATATCAGGAAACGTCGTTGCATATCCTGATGTGGTGATAGCGACTGATAAACATAGCGCCATTAGCGTCATCATTTTCTTAAAATTTTTCATCTGCATCCCCATGCGAAGAAATACAATTGGAGTAAAGCTTCATCATTAGTGATCTTATGGTGCACAATTTCAACAATGATAATGACAAAATGTGACCAAGCGCTAAAAATAATTACATGGGGTTATCATGTGCGAGGTAAAAGCACACCATGGTGATGTTAGAAGTGATTATGGGTGACCTGTTATGGTCAAACTCATTAGTGATAGCATTCGAATAAATACAACAAGAATTATGTGATGCATTTCATACTGGCTATCCAGTGGCGTATAAGCTCCTTCTGAGCATTTTATCTTTATGCCGGAAGCAGTTAATAAAATACAGCATGCTGCCGTCAGAGTGAATTGTATTTGTCTTGTAGCTTCAGGTTATAGCCTCAAATCCGCTGGCGCAGTAATTGAATAACAAACATACCTTATGACTGTGTTCACATTTTTCTATCTTTTTGCTTGATGCAGCAACACTCCACAACATAACATAAAACGGAGCAAAACTTCAAAATATATAAGGCGGAACTGGATGTCACTATTAGCCAGGCTGGAACAAAGTGTACACGAAAACGGTGGGCTGATTGTCTCATGCCAACCGGTACCAGGCAGCCCTATGGATAAACCTGAAATTGTGGCTGCAATGGCACAGGCAGCGGCTTCGGCGGGTGCGGTCGCTGTGCGCATTGAAGGCATTGAGAATCTGCGGACTGTTCGTCCCCATCTTTCTGTTCCTATTATTGGGATAATTAAACGTGACCTTACAGGGTCGCCAGTCCGTATCACTCCCTATTTACAGGATGTTGACGCCCTGGCGCAGGCAGGTGCCGATATTATCGCTTTTGATGCCTCATTCCGCTCTCGCCCGGTTGATATTGATAGTTTACTGACACGTATTCGCCTGCATGGATTACTGGCGATGGCAGACTGTTCAACCGTGAATGAAGGCATAAGTTGCCATCAGAAAGGAATCGAATTCATTGGTACAACACTGTCTGGCTATACCGGCCCCATCACGCCGGTTGAGCCAGATTTGGCAATGGTGACACAACTGAGCCATGCAGGTTGTCGTGTTATTGCCGAGGGGCGCTATAACACGCCTGCACTGGCGGCCAATGCTATTGAGCATGGTGCCTGGGCAGTTACCGTTGGTTCCGCTATCACCCGTATCGAGCATATCTGTCAGTGGTTCAGTCACGCAGTAAAACGCTGAACAGGAAAAGAAAATGAACACGCTTACTATTGATATGTATGTCTCAGAGAATAATCCGACGTTAATAATGCTATCGGCAAATACGATACCCAGGCCTGAAGCCTGTTTGAACGCAATATCGGATAGCTGCTATTTCAGGTATCCGGCAGGACATACGTCCTGGCATCAGGAGCATAAATGCTCTGCCTTTTACATCTCATGATTAGCGTCATTGAGATTAACAAAAACTATTACTTGATCTGAATATCGTATCGTCTGAATGATGGGAAGATAAAAATACACAGACGATGACCGCAACTCTACTCAAAACCATAAGCAGGAAAGAACTATGATTACACATTCTTTCGGCATCGTTAATTATCTTGTATTATTTGGCTACCTCCTGGCCATGATGTTAGTCGGTGTCTATTTTTCCAGACGGCAAAAAACAGCAGACGATTATTTTCGCGGTGGTGGCCGGGTTCCTGGTTGGGCGGCTGGGGTCAGTGTATTTGCTACTACGTTAAGCTCAATTACATTTATGTCAATTCCTGCCAAAGCGTTTACTTCCGACTGGACGTTTATCATTGGTCAGTATCTGGCTATCGCAATTTTACCGCTGGTTTTTTATTTCTATATTCCGTTTTTTCGGAAATTGAAAGTCACATCAGCCTATGAATATCTCGAAGCACGGTTCGATGTGCGCTGCCGTCTATTCGCCAGCATGTCATTTATGTTGTTTCATATCGGACGTATCGCCATTATCACTTTCCTCACCGTGCTGGCCTTGCGCCCCTTCATCGCTATAGACCCGGTGATTTTGGTACTGTTGATTAGCGTGATGTGTATCATTTATACCTGGATGGGGGGAATTGAAGGAGTAATATGGACTGATGTTATTCAAGGTCTCTTACTTTCTGGCAGCGCGATACTGATTTTTATAGTGATATGTCTCAAAGTCCAGGGCGGCATTGGTGAAATTTTTACGGTGACGCAGCAGGCGGATAAATTCTTTCCGGCTACGCAGTTCCACTGGAGCTGGACGGAAAGCACAGTACCTGTATTGATGATTGGTTTTCTGTTTGCCAATATTCAGCAATTTACTGCCAGTCAGGATGTGGTCCAACGCTATATCGTGACTGACTCCATAGAGGAAACGAAGAAAACATTACTTACAAATGCCAAACTGGTTGCTGTGATCCCTGTTTTCTTTTTTGCTATCGGCTCGGCATTGTTTGTCTACTATCAGCAACATCCACAATTATTACCGGCGGGATTCAACACTGGCGGCATTTTACCCTTATTCGTGGTCACCGAAATGCCAGTCGGCATTGCAGGGTTGATAATCGCCGCTATTTTCGCTGCCGCGCAGTCCAGCATCTCCAGCAGCTTAAACAGCATTTCCAGTTGTTTTAATTCCGATATCTATCAGCGTTTGAGTCATAAAAAAAGAACGCCAGAAAACCGTATGAAAATAGCTAAGTTAGTTATTCTGGTCGCGGGCCTGATAAGTAGCGCGGCCTCGGTATGGCTGGTCATGGCCGATGAATCAGAAATCTGGGATGCATTTAATAGTCTGATAGGTCTGATGGGAGGGCCAATGACCGGTCTGTTCATGCTGGGCATTTTCTTTAAACGAGCAAATGCCGGGAGTGCGGTTTTAGGAATTATTATCAGCGTCATTACCGTGCTGGGCGCACGCTATGCCACTGACCTTAACTTCTTCTTTTATGGGGTCATTGGCTCGCTAAGCGTGGTGATCAGCGGCGTTATTTTCGCCCCGTTATTTGCCCCGGCACCGCCATTGACGCTGGATGAAAAACCTGAACCAAAGGTGACATTATGATTTCATGATACCACGCTATACCGACACAGCACACGGTGACGCCAACGCCCGGGGCGACAATACCGGGCCAGATATAAACCATCCGTCAGATGGCGCGCTATAAACACCGTAAGAGCAAACAGATTACTCTCCAGTGATGTTCTGTCATAAGTTGGCAACGCGATGTAAATATTCCCCCTCCTTTACTTACATCGCGCTTTTTTTCATGCCGCAGACTTGATAGGCTCTGCTCTGTTCAATATTGCAGGCTTTGTGCCGCAATCAGCCCTCAAGAGCAGGAACTATATGGAGCCTCAACCCCCACGTCTTAAACCCGGAAAAATCCTTGACACTCTGGGTGCTATGCAAAAAAGCCTGACACGTGCCTCCCAGCGTATTGCGCAATATATTTTAGCCTTCCCCAGACAGGTGACACAGTCATCTATTGCCGATTTGTCGCGCGACACACAGGCCGGAGAAGCCACGGTTATTCGCTTTTGTCGCACCCTGGGCTATAAAGGTTTTCAGGATTTTAAAATGGACCTGGCCATTGAACTTGCCACTACCGAGTCTGATGACAGTAGTCCTCTACTGGATGCCGAAGTTAGCGAATCCGACGATGCCCACGCCATTGGTTTAAAATTGCAGAACACCATTAGTAATGTATTATCTGAAACGCTAAATCTGCTTGATATGCAACAGGTTCTCGGTGTCGTGGACGCCCTACGTCACTGTCACTCAGTTTATATCTTTGGTGTGGGCTCATCGGGGATCACGGCGCTGGATATGAAACACAAGCTAATGCGTATTGGTTTACGGGGCGATGCGGTAAGCAATAACCATTTTATGTACATGCAGGCTACGCTATTAAAAGCAGGCGATGTCGCGATGGGTGTCAGTCACTCGGGCACATCGCCAGAAACAGTGCATTCACTCCGATTGGCCCGACAGGCTGGCGCCACCACAGTCGCCATTACCCATAATCTGGGTTCTCCATTATGTGAAGAGGCCGATTTTTGCCTGATCAATGGTAATCGGCAAGGAATGTTGCAGGGTGACTCGATCGGTACGAAAGCCGCGCAGCTTTTCGTCTTTGACCTGCTCTATACCCTTCTTGTACAGTCCTCGCCGGAACAGGCCCGAGAAAGCAAATTACGGACAATGAATGCCCTGGACATGACAAAATAATTCCCTTCACGTACAGGCGTCATTTTCCTTTTTTGTTCATGAGTCTGCTGGACGCTTTATAGACAACAAAGCCCGGTCTCCCGGGCTCTGAAAGTCAATGCTATATTAGCTGTATGCGTGAAGCGTTCGCTGACAAAGCGCCGAGCGCACGCAGTCGTCTTTGTTGAAATGCACAATCCCTACCATTTCATCTTCTTCAAAGCGTTCCAACGCATCGCTCAACCCGGAACGCACGCCGCGCGGCAGGTCGCATTGCGTAATATCGCCATTGACAATGACCGTGACATTTTCGCCTAGTCGCGTCAAAAACATTTTCATTTGCGCCGCAGTCACATTTTGCGCCTCGTCGAGGATCACGACCGCATTTTCAAAAGTACGCCCACGCATATAGGCGAACGGGGCAATTTCTACCTTACCGATTTCCGGGCGCAAACAATATTGCATAAAGGACGCGCCCAACCGTTTAAGCAGGACATCGTAGACGGGCCGAAAATAAGGCGCGAATTTTTCAGCGATATCACCGGGCAAAAAACCAAGATCTTCATCAGCCTGCAATACCGGACGCGTCACAATGATCCTCTCGACGTCCTTATGAATCAATGCTTCTGCCGCCTTTGCCGCACTGATCCATGTTTTTCCGCAGCCGGCTTCGCCGGTCGCAAAAATAAGCTGTTTACTGTCGATAGCGTTCAGATAATGCGCCTGTGCTTCATTTCGCGCCTTAACAGGAGAGGTATCGCGACTATCGCGCGCCATGCCAATGGCTTCTACTCCGCCCATCTGTACCAGTGACGTGACCGATTCTTCTTCACGTTGCTTATGACTACGCGAATCTCGTCTCAACACACGCTTTGCTTCACGACGAGCTTTGATCACTGCTTTTTGTCTTCCCATGGATAGCACCTTGAGTTGTAGGTATACATCACCCGCGTTCTCTTGAACGCGATTATGCGCACACACATCTGAGGGTTGGCTTCCTTGTAAGCCTTAGCTTGCTTTTTGAAACGACGCCACACACGGCTACGCGCACCACATATGACGTCATGGGTATGGACAGTAAGAGAAATGATGAGAGCTTTTAAGGTGACAAGACCACCACCGGAGAGAGAATGTCCGTACAGGGTGTTGTAACTACTGTAAACAATGTGTCCTGGTGCGGACATTACCATTCGCGATCTCCATAGTGAGTGACCATCACTGCCGGGGAACTACCGCTATTACTACTAAGTACAACACAAAACACCAATAATGCAACAATATATTCACCAAGTATTAACCAAACATTATTGCGTCATTGTCAGTCTCTTACAGAAAGATTACACGATTATTTCATCGGCAGGAGACTAAAAAAGATAATCATTAGCTACTGCGGGAATTAATGGTGAAACTACCCATAAGTCATTGAATATTCAACATATAAAAGGTTAAAATGGAGTAATTAACGTATCCTCTCTCCCATCACTAAAACGGCATTATTTATGCAAAATTTTGTGCGGCATACTTACGCGAGTAACGCTGACTCGTTTTAATTTTTGTCATTACCCTATTGCGTCAAGGCTATTGGTACCATTAACAGGCGATTTCATATATGGCCAGTTAGTGATTACTAGAGACGTATTACGCCCGCGTTAACGGCGCTCAAGGGCTAAAAATAGTTTGAGAGTGCGTCCTCATTTACCTGAACATCTTCAGTCAATCGGTCCGGGACTTATCAGAGAACCAGGCGGGCGTATAACGCCGCCTGGTAAAATATGTCCGATGGCAATAATGCTATCGGACATGTCGGTTATTCCGCCTGTAGCTTCGACGGCGGCGCGGAATGATAATGCGCGTCCGCTTTTGCAAAGCGTTCCTGCATCGCTGCTGTCGGCGCTTTGCCAAGCAGGCTAAAGATTACGATCCCCAGGCTGCCGAAAATGAAGCCAGGGATGATCTCATACAGATCCAGCCAGCCATATTGTTTCCAGACGATAACCGTCACCGCGCCAATAATCATTCCCGCCAGCGCGCCGTTACGTGTCATACGCGACCACATCACAGAAAACAGGACAACAGGTCCAAATGCCGCGCCGAATCCAGCCCAGGCGTAGCTCACCAGCCCCAGCACACGGTTATCGGGGTTCGCCGCCAGCGCAATGGCGATCAGCGCTACCACCAGCACCATCACTCGCCCTACCCATACCAGCTCTTGCTGGCTGGCGCTTTTACGCAGAAAAGCCTTATATAAATCTTCCGTAATCGCGCTGGAGCATACCAGCAACTGACAGCTCAACGTCGACATCACCGCCGCCAGGATAGCAGACAGCAGAACACCGGCAATCCACGGGTTAAACAGGATCTGCGCCAGTTCTATAAATACGCGTTCTGAGTTTTGGTTCACCGCCCCGGCCAGCGCGGGGTTATTGTTAAAGTACGCAATGCCAAAGAAGCCCACCGCCACCGCGCCCGCCAGACACAGAATCATCCAGGTCATACTGATACGACGCGCATGAACAATACTGTGATGGGAATCCGCCGCCATAAAGCGCGCCAGGATATGCGGCTGACCGAAGTAACCCAGTCCCCAGCCCATCAGAGAAATAATAGCGACAAAATTCAGCCCCTTGAGCATGTCGACATTCTCGATGCTCTTTTGCTTGATCACCTCCAGCGACTCGCTAAAACCGCCTACGCCGACAATAACCATCACCGGCGTCAGGATTAACGCAAAAATCATCAGGCTGGCCTGAACGGTATCCGTCCAGCTAACGGCAAGAAACCCGCCTATAAACGTATAAATAATGGTTGCCGCGGCCCCCGCCCACAGTGCGGTTTCATAGCTCATACCGAAGGTGCTTTCGAACAGTCGTGCCCCAGCGACAATACCTGACGCGCAATAGATAGTGAAAAACAGCAGAATGACCAGCGCGGAAATAATACGCAGGACTCGGCTCTTATCTTCAAACCGACCGGTAAAATAGTCCGGCAGCGTGAGCGCGTTATTGTTAAATTCGGTATGCACGCGCAGGCGCCCGGCCACCAGCTTCCAGTTAATCCATGCGCCTAACGTCAGACCAATGGCGATCCAGCTTTCAGAGATCCCCGACAGAAAGATAGCGCCAGGCAGCCCCATTAACAGCCAGCCGCTCATATCCGACGCGCCGGCTGATAAAGCCGTAACAAACGGCCCCAGACTGCGACCGCCAAGAATATAGTCATCAAAGTTTTTGGTTGAGCGCCAGGCGATAAACCCAATCAATATCATGCCAAAAATATAGACACAGAATGTCACCAACATCGGTGTGCTAATAGCCATCAAGGTTCTCCAAATTTATTTATTGGCACTACCGTAGCGTGCCGTTTTGTACCCTGCCGGAACGTGGCAAGGGTGTTATGTTTACCAGGGCGACCGTATCCTGCCGGAAGCGGTGGTTATTCACAATCGATTTAACACACCATTTACATCAAATTTGATTGCAGAGGGATACTATTTTTCTCCAGGTTGCACTCTCTCACATTTTTTACGGTTGCACCTTTTAAAAGTGTTAACTACCGCAGAGAAAATAAATCCAGATGGTTTTCCCCGTCAGACTCCCTCTTTCTTTTTTTAACAATTTATTCATTTTTAAGCTTGCAACGCAGGTCACATTTAACGCGGTTGCACAAAGTTGCAACATAGTGGATATTTTCCGCTAACTATTGGTTAGCAGATAGAGCGAATAACAGGAGTAGAGGGTATGGGAACCACCACGATGGGGGTTAAGCTGGACGACGCCACGCGCGAACGGATCAAAATGGCCGCGTCGCGTATCGATCGCACGCCGCACTGGTTAATAAAACAGGCAATCTTTAGCTATCTGGACAAGCTGGAAAATAGCGATACGCTACCGGAGCTACCTGCGCTGTTTGCCGGCGCGGCAAATGAAAGCGAGGAGCCGGTCGCGCCGCAGGATGAGCCGCATCAGCCCTTTCTGGAGTTTGCCGAACAAATTCTTCCCCAATCCGTCTCTCGCGCCGCCATCACCGCCGCCTGGCGCCGCCCGGAAACCGATGCAGTGTCAATGCTAATGGAACAGGCGCGCCTGTCGCCGCCTGTCGCTGAGCAGGCGCATAAACTGGCGTATCAACTGGCGGAGAAATTGCGCAATCAAAAATCCGCCAGCGGTCGCGCGGGTATGGTGCAAGGCCTGTTGCAGGAGTTTTCCCTCTCTTCGCAAGAAGGCGTTGCGCTGATGTGTCTGGCGGAAGCGCTGCTGCGTATTCCCGACAAAGCTACGCGCGATGCGTTAATTCGCGACAAAATCAGTAATGGCAACTGGCAGTCGCATATTGGCCGTAGCCCGTCGCTGTTTGTAAACGCCGCCACCTGGGGGCTGCTCTTTACCGGCCGACTGGTCTCAACGCATAACGAAGCCAATCTTTCGCGCTCGCTGAACCGCATTATCGGCAAGAGCGGCGAGCCGTTAATCCGCAAAGGCGTCGACATGGCGATGCGTTTAATGGGCGAGCAGTTCGTGACTGGCGAAACCATTGCTCAGGCGCTGGCGAATGCCCGAAAACTGGAAGAGAAAGGGTTCCGCTATTCTTACGATATGCTGGGCGAAGCCGCGTTAACCGCCGCCGATGCGCAGGCCTATATGGTCTCTTACCAGCAAGCGATTCATGCCATCGGCAAAGCGTCTAACGGTCGCGGTATTTACGAAGGGCCAGGCATCTCGATTAAGCTGTCCGCCCTGCATCCACGCTATAGTCGTGCACAATACGATCGGGTAATGGAGGAGCTTTATCCGCGCCTGAAATCACTGACGCTGCTGGCGCGCCAGTACGACATTGGTCTCAATATCGACGCCGAAGAGGCGGATCGTCTGGAGATCTCGCTCGATCTGCTGGAAAAACTCTGCTTCGAACCCGAACTCGCAGGCTGGAACGGCATTGGCTTTGTGATCCAGGCTTACCAAAAACGCTGCCCGCTGGTCATTGATTATTTAGTCGATCTGGCCTCCCGTAGCCGCCGTCGGCTGATGATTCGTCTGGTGAAAGGCGCCTACTGGGATAGCGAGATCAAACGCGCGCAAATGGAAGGGCTGGAGGGTTATCCGGTTTATACCCGCAAAGTGTATACCGATGTCTCTTATCTGGCCTGCGCGAAAAAACTGCTCGCCGTTCCTAATCTGATCTACCCGCAGTTCGCGACCCATAACGCTCACACACTGGCGGCGATTTATCATCTGGCCGGGCAAAATTACTATCCGGGTCAGTACGAATTCCAGTGCCTGCACGGCATGGGCGAACCGCTGTATGAACAGGTCACCGGTAAAGTAGCGGACGGAAAACTTAACCGTCCCTGCCGTATTTACGCGCCGGTGGGAACACACGAAACCCTGCTGGCCTATCTGGTACGACGCCTGCTGGAAAACGGCGCCAACACCTCTTTTGTCAACCGCATCGCCGATGCCACCCTACCGCTCGATGAACTGGTGGCCGACCCGGTCGAGGCCGTGGAAAAACTGGCGCAGCAGGAAGGTCAGGCTGGCATACCGCATCCGAAAATTCCGCTGCCGCGCGATCTGTACGGCGAAGGTCGGATAAACTCCGCCGGACTTGATTTAGCGAATGAACATCGCCTCGCCTCGCTTTCTTCTGCCCTGTTAAGCAACGCCATGCAGAAATGGCAGACAAAACCTGTGCTGGAACAACCGGTGGCCGACGGTGAGATGACGCCGGTTATCAACCCGGCGGAACCGAAAGATATTGTCGGCTGGGGACGCGAAGCGACAGAAAGCGAGGTTGAACAGGCATTGCAAAACGCGGTCAATCAGGCGCCGGTTTGGTTTGCGACGCCGCCGCAAGAACGCGCCGCCATTTTGCAGCGGGCGGCGGTATTAATGGAAGACCAAATGCAGCAGTTGATTGGCCTGTTGGTGCGCGAAGCGGGGAAAACGTTCAGCAACGCCATTGCCGAAGTGCGCGAAGCGGTAGACTTCCTCCATTATTATGCCGGTCAAGTGCGTGACGATTTCGATAACGAAACGCATCGCCCGTTAGGGCCGGTAGTCTGCATCAGTCCGTGGAACTTCCCGCTGGCCATTTTCACCGGCCAAATCGCCGCCGCGCTGGCGGCAGGTAACAGCGTTCTGGCGAAACCGGCAGAGCAGACATCGCTGATTGCCGCCCAGGGCATTGCTATTTTGCTGGAAGCGGGCGTACCACCGGGCGTCGTGCAACTGTTACCAGGACGGGGAGAAACCGTCGGCGCCCAGCTTACCGCCGATGCGCGTGTACGCGGCGTGATGTTTACCGGTTCCACGGGGGTCGCGACGTTGTTGCAGCGCAACATCGCCACGCGTCTTGACGCCCAGGGCCGCCCTATTCCGTTGATTGCGGAAACCGGCGGTATGAACGCTATGATTGTCGACTCTTCCGCGCTCACCGAGCAGGTGGTCGTGGATGTGCTGGCTTCCGCTTTCGACAGCGCCGGACAACGCTGTTCCGCGCTCCGCGTACTGTGTTTGCAGGACGATATCGCCGAACATACGCTGAAAATGTTACGCGGCGCGATGGCGGAGTGTCGGATGGGGAATCCAGGCCGTCTGACGACCGATATCGGGCCGGTGATCGATAGCGAGGCCAAAGCCAACATTGAACGTCACATCCAGACAATGCGCGCCAAAGGCCGCCCGGTTTTCCAGGCCGCGCGTGAAAACAGCGATGACGCGCAGGAATGGCAGACCGGTACGTTTGTTATGCCCACGCTTATTGAGCTGGAAAACTTCGCAGAACTGGAAAAAGAGGTCTTCGGGCCCGTGCTGCACGTCGTGCGTTATAACCGTAACCAACTGGCGGAGCTTATCGAACAGATTAACGCTTCCGGCTACGGGCTAACGCTGGGCGTACATACCCGTATTGATGAAACCATTGCGCAAGTCACCGGTTCCGCCCATGTCGGCAACCTGTACGTTAACCGTAATATGGTGGGCGCGGTCGTCGGCGTCCAGCCGTTTGGCGGCGAAGGACTGTCCGGCACCGGGCCAAAAGCGGGAGGGCCGCTCTATCTCTACCGCCTGCTGGCACACCGCCCGCCCAATGCGCTCAATACGACGCTGACTCGTCAGGATGCGCGTTACCCGGTAGATGCGCAGCTTAAAACCACGCTACTCGCGCCGTTGACCGCCCTGACGCAATGGGCGGCGGATCGTCCGGCGCTACAGACGCTCTGCCGACAATTCGCCGATCTGGCGCAGGCCGGCACGCAGCGCCTGCTACCGGGGCCGACCGGCGAGCGCAATACCTGGACGCTGTTGCCGCGTGAACGGGTATTATGCCTGGCTGATGACGAACAGGACGCGTTGACGCAGCTTGCCGCCGTTCTCGCCGTCGGCAGTCAGGCGCTATGGTCAGACGACGCCTTCCACCGCGATCTGGCGAAACGTCTCCCCGCCGCCGTTGCGGCGCGTGTCCAGTTTGCGAAAGCGGAAACGCTGATGGCGCAGCCGTTTGACGCGGTGATTTTCCACGGCGACTCCGACAAGCTGCGAACCGTTTGCGAAGCCGTCGCCGCCCGCGAAGGCGCGATAGTGTCGGTGCAGGGTTTCGCCCGCGGCGAAAGCAATATACTGCTGGAACGGCTCTATATTGAACGTTCGCTGAGCGTAAACACTGCCGCCGCTGGCGGTAATGCCAGCCTGATGACAATTGGCTAATACTGTGGTTAATTAAGGCTCCGTCAATGGAGCCTTTTTACTCGCGTCAGAGGACCGTATGAAACGAATTTTCCTTACCTGCGCGGCGTTGTTGTTCAGCAGTCAGGCGTTGGCCGATGAGTGTGCCAGCGCCAGTACGCAGCTGGAAATGAATCGCTGCGCCGCCGCGCAATACCAGGCGGCAGATAAAAAGCTGAACGAAACCTATCAAAGCGCGATTAAGCGTGCGCAACCGCCGCAGCGCGAGCTGTTACAAAAAGCGCAGGTGGCCTGGATTGCCCTGCGCGACGCCGATTGCGCTCTGATTCGTTCAGGTACGGAGGGCGGCAGCGTGCAACCCATGATCGCCAGCCAGTGCCTGACCGATAAAACGAACGAACGCGAAGCGTTTTTAGCCTCGCTGCTGCAATGTGAAGAGGGTGATTTGAGCTGCCCACTGCCGCCAGCCGGTTAACGCACGCGAATCCCTTCAATAATAATGCGCTGAACGCTTTCGACCGTTTGGTTAAAAAAGGCTTCATCGCGAAGCGTCGCGCCGGTTACCGCCTCAACCTGAGGGGCAAAATCGGCGTAATGTTGCGTGGCGGCCCAAATCATGAAGATCAAATGGTGCGGGGAAATGGGCGCCAGTTTCCCGCTGTGCACCCATCCGGCAATCAGCGCGGATTTTTCATCTATCAACGCTTTTAGATCGCCGGTCAGTTCCTTCATTAAGAGCGGCGCGCCCGCCAGCATCTCCATGCAGAAGAGCCGCGACGCCTGCGGATAATCACGCGAAACCTCCAGCTTGAGACGGATATACTCTTTGATGGCCTCCAGAGGGGAAAATTCTGCGCGAAACGCCTTGAGCGGCGCCAGCCAGACATCTAGGATCTGTCGCATTACCGCGACATACAGCGCCTCTTTCGAGGGATAATAATAAAGCAGATTGGTTTTGGAGACGCCTGCCCGCTCGGCGACCTGCTCAAGACGCGCGCCATGGATGCCATACTGGGAAAAAACGGCAAGCGCGGCGGTTAAGATAAGCTGCCGTTTTGCACCGGTGGCCTGCGAGCGTTTCCCGATTTTTTTCTCTGTGCGTTGCGACATGCGCCCTCTCCTTTTCGTCAGGACGCAAGCATACCAAATCCGGCTTATAAACAAAAAAACCGCCGGAAATCCGGCGGCGGTGGCGCATGACGCTTTTTAGCGTGAAACGCTCAGCGTCTTGCTGTTGTGACGCAGGCTAGCTATTACGGTTACTGCTTTTGCCCCCTTTTTTGCCTGCTTCGGATGCACGCTGCGGGTCATTCTTAAAATTGCCCCCGCTGTGCTGACCACCTTTACGACCTGCTTCTGATGCTCTTTCGCGGTCTTCCGCAAAATTACCGGAACCGCCACGATGGTTTGCCATTACTGACCTCCGTCATAGATTAGACATCATATTGCATAGGTAATGAGGAGTATCTTCTCGCGCAGCGTATGAACGATATCATCAGTAACGCCGCGTAACATTAAGCATAGTGAAAAACGCCGTGGTAGGCCGCTTACCGAAATATTCTGCAACATCAGAAGCCGAATACGCAGAATAATAACCATAAGAAATAAATAAGTTATTCTTATATTTAGAAAAATCAAAGCGCTTAAAAATGTATCATTTTGCAACAAAGGTCGCCAAATTAATTATTGTTATAAATCAAAGAAATGGCGCTGAAATTTGCACTCTTCACAGGAGGGCATATCTTTAAATAGACGTAGCGAATCGCTACACACCTGATTAATCTGAGGAGTAGTACAAATGGCAAAGATTCTGGTGCTCTATTATTCCATGTACGGACACATTGAAACCATGGCGCATGCGGTGGCGGAAGGGGCAAAGAAAGTCGACGGCGCAGAGGTCATTATAAAGCGTGTGCCAGAAACAATGCCGCCTGAAATCTTCGCAAAAGCTGGCGGTAAAACACAAAACGCACCGGTTGCCACCCCACAGGAGCTGGCGGATTACGATGCCATTATTTTTGGTACGCCAACCCGGTTTGGCAATATGTCAGGCCAGATGCGTACCTTCCTGGACCAAACCGGCGGACTGTGGGCATCCGGCGCGCTATACGGCAAGCTCGGCAGCGTGTTCAGTTCTACCGGAACGGGCGGCGGCCAGGAGCAGACCATCACCTCGACCTGGACTACGCTTGCCCATCATGGGATGGTGATTGTCCCGATAGGCTATGCCGCACAGGAACTGTTTGACGTCTCCCAGGTTCGCGGCGGCACGCCTTACGGCGCAACGACTATCGCCGGAGGCGACGGTTCACGTCAACCAAGCCAGGAGGAACTCTCTATCGCTCGCTATCAGGGGGAATACGTCGCCGGTCTGGCAGTCAAACTCAACGGCTAATCTTCAACAGGAGGATTCGAATGCCAACTCAAGAAGCAAAAGCGCACCGCGTCGGCGAATGGGCAAGCCTGCGTAATACGTCGCCGGAAATTGCCGAAGCCATTTTTGAAGTCGCTCACTATGACGAGAAACTGGCAGAAAAAATATGGGAAGAAGGTAGCGATGAGGTGCTGATCAAAGCCTTTGAGAAAACGGACAAAGACTCGCTCTTCTGGGGCGAACAAATCATCGAACGTAAGAACGTATAACACAAACGCCCCCGCCTGCGCGGGGGCATACGGCTATTTTGCAGCAGTGTTCATGACGTTATCGAACTTATCCAGCGGACAGAAGCCGTTCGCATCCACCGGACATCCTTTCAGTTCCAGGGTTACCCTTTGCGCGGGCGATTTGAGCGTTAACGCTTCCGCATTGCGTAACTGCCGGGCGCTCTGGTAGACATACTCGATTTTCATCAAATCCCGGTTAGCGTTGCCGTCATGCCAGCGTTGGAAGACAAGCTGACCGCCAATCGGCGTTCTCTCATACTGGTCATGGAGCTGATAGGGTTTAAAATCCAGGGCCGTCAGCAGCGACGCGATATTGGAATCATGCCCCACCAGCACGGTAACCTTCGGCGCGCTAACGCGATCGGCAACCAGCACCTTATCGATATATTTCACCAGCGGCGCAGCGACATTGCGCGCCACCGTGGGTGAGGTAAACAGGCTGTCCTGATAGCCGTTTTTCAGTTTTGACAGCACCTTCCACTGCCGATCGGTGTGGATCCCGCCCCAGGCGACCTGATCCATCGGAAACCCTTCGTAATATTGCAGGGTAAACGCATCCACCAGCGAGTTCCCTACTTTAAGCGGCCCCTGCACGCCAGGCTCTTGCTGATAGTTCGCGCTGAAGGTATCTTTCGCGTCGATTAGCGAACACTGATGCTTCTCTTTGCAGGACGGCGAGTCCTGATAATGCGTTATCTGCTCAAGCAGTTTATAACTCTCATCAAGATGTAGCTGACTACGCGCCTTTTCCATCGCCTGTACGGCCTGTTGCCGGAACGCGGCGGAATCATCGGTAATTACCGGATTGAAGGTAGGGTCCATAGTGCCCATTTTTTCCTGATGATGAACAGGAATATCACAGCCGGGGAAAGCGCCAGTAATGAAAAATTGCGCGGTGGCGACGGTGCGCTGCAAACTATTCGCATAGGCATATACCGTGTCGGGCGCCGGACATTCTCCCGACGGTATCAGCCGCTGCGCGACCAGCCATTCACGTGTGTAGTGTCCCATATAGACTTCCAGCACGCCGCCTTTCGTCGTCAGTTGCCCGCCGGGAACGTCCCACGCCGGCCAGGCGTTCGGCGTCGACTGCGCCAGTACGCTGCCATTATTCGCCAGCGGCGCCCGCAGATTATGGCGGCTCATCATCAGCACCTGTTGTAATTGATAACCCTCCGGCGTTGTCTGCGCCTGTACGGCGGATGACAACAAAACAGCCCCTGCCACAGCAACAGCGAGTAATGATTTTTTCATCCCTATGACCTCTTGTTGTTATCAAATCGTTCTGAGTGTGACAGAAATGGATCATTTTTCCGGGAACGATTTCGCAAAACGGGGGTTTTTCTTACAGTAAACGCGTTAGCGCCGGGAAACCCCGGCGCATATTCAGAACGTTTTTGCCCACCACAGCCGAAGCTTCATGCCCCAATAGCTGGTCCAGCCGCTGGTGGTGAACACAACCCGACCTTGTGAAACCACCACCAGCGTTGGCGTCACGCTGATTTCCCAGCCAGCGGATAAGGCGCCGTTAGCATCATTGACGACCGGGAAGTCAACGCCCTTGCGCGCCAGCCAGCGGGCAACCTCAGCGTCATCGCCGGAGCGGAGCGCAACGGTCATGACGTTTTCCCCTTCCGCCGCCAGGCGAGCGACCGCAGGCGTAGTAAAGCGGCATACCCCGCACCAGCTGGCCCAAAAATAGAGCAGTACGGGGCGTTCCTCGCTCAAGGCCGCCAGAGTTGTCGACTCTCCCGTCAGCGTACGTAATGGTGTCGCGGCAAACGCCGGAGGTGCCTGCGGCGCGCGCCAGACGTCCATGACCACCATTATCGCGATGAGGAGCGCCAGAAAAACCGCGGCTTCACGCAGCCAACGCCGCAGTTTACCCGGCATTGGCAGCCGCCAGTTTTTCTTTCACCACCGCTTCCAGCGTATCCCAGGGCACTGCGCCCGGAATCAGCTCGTCGCCAATGATCGTCGCTGGCGTTCCTTGCACGCCGACCAGCCTTGCCAACTGCAAATTAGTGCGTATCGTTTCCATGCTTTTTTCATCCAGCGTCACTGGCGTAGCCCCTGCTTTCTGCTGGGCCTGTTTAATACTGTCATCCGTATGGTAACCGCGCTTTTGCATGAGTTTTTCATGTAGCGCGAGGAACTGTTGCGGATGCTCGCGCCAGGTGGTCAGCGCAATACGCGCCGCCAGTATGGAACTCTCTCCTTTGAATGGCAGCGGTTTAATAATGACCGCAACGTCAGGATATTTCTGCACAATCTTTTCCAGCATCGGATCGAGCTGTTTGCAGTACGGGCAGTTGTAATCCGTAAAGTTCACCAGCGTCAGCTTAGGGTGTTTAGCTCCTATCCGCGGGCTGGCAGGATCGTTAAACAACGCCGCATGGATCAGATTTTCAATCTGCTTTTCCTGATCCGGCGTAAAAGGAGCGGTTTCTTGCGCGATGCTCAGCGTCGAAAACAGCGCCAGCAGCAAAACAATCATGTATTTCATTGGGTTATTCCTTTCGCTTTTTTCAACGTTTGTAATACCGCATCGCGGGTCAGCAAAGTGGGCAATGCCTCCCCTTCCGGCAAGCCGGGGCCATATACCTGATTAAACGGCACGGCGACCTGGCCACGCGTTTTCAGAAAATCTGTAATGGCATCGGACGGCAGCGTCCAGTCTCCCCGCAGCGCCACAACATCCGGCTGTTGCAAGGCGGCCTGCACATCCTCTTTTTGCAGGACGTTGTATTTATTCACTTTACAGGTAATACACCAGTCCGCAGTGACATCGACAAATACCCGCTTATGCTGCGCCAGCGCCGACTGGATTGCCTGTTCACTCAAGGGTTGCCACTGAACCGTGTCTTGCGCGCTCTTTGACGCAGTGAAGCCGAAATGCGGCAGGAGTAACGTCGCCAGCCAGATAGCCGATCCCAGCATCATCAGACCGAGGATCCTGCGCAGGACATTCATCCAACGCCCGGGGCGCGGTAAACGTAGCGCAAGCCCTGGTCGTAGCGCGACCAGTAGCCACGGCGCGCTCATTCCCAGGCCTAGCGCAAGGAACAGCCCCCACAGCGTCGGCAACGACGCCGTGAGCGCCACGGCGACCGCCGTGCCCAGAAACGGCGCGCTACAAGGCGTCGCCAGCAGCGTGGCGAATGCCCCCTGCCAGAAATGTCCCGACATACCGTTACCGCCGTAAGTGGCCAGTTTCGTGGTCATAGATGAGGGAAGCCTGAACTCAAAAAGCCCGAACAGGCTGGCGCTAAACAACAACATCACCAGCGCCATAAAACCAATAAACCATGCATTCTGGAACTGGACTCCCCAGGCCAGCGCATGGTTTGACAGGCGAAGGAGGGTCATAAACGCCGCCAGCGCCATAAATGACGCAATGATACCGGCGACCGAAGCCAAAAATTGTCGCCTGATGTGAGAGCGGCTTTTTTCCTCTACCAATAAAATAGAGCCAAGTTTCATGCCCAGAACCGGCAGTACGCAGGGCATTAAATTAAGAATCAGTCCGCCGATCAGCGCCATCATTACAACTTGCCAGAAAGGTAGCGCCGCATTGTCCGGCGTTTGCGCTGGCGCAGCGCCAATGGTTTGCGTGCTCTCCTGGGCGATAGCGCCATCGGCTAACACGAGGGTCAGCGATTTGTTGCGCAAATCGGGCGCCTTTTCGCCCCAACTGTCCGTCACCGGCACCGTCGCCTGTAACCTGTCGCCCTCTACGCGCAGGCGAGGCTTCGCAAAATCGACGTCATCTATGGTGTCAAGATAGAGCCCGGGCGATGACCAGCCCGCCGCTCGCGTAGCAGTGACCACCAGTTCTCCCGGGCGATAGCCGACGTCAAGCGAGTCCGTTAGTCCACTGCGGAGCGGAATTTTACCCATCGCCCGCGCATAGTCATGGGCAAAATCGGCATTCTGCACAGTGGGCGTCACGGAAAAGGGGTAATCGGTCAACAGACAAACATTGCTGCAGGTTGATAACGTCAACACGCCGCTCAAGGTCGCGGGCGGCGTACCGCGCACGATCATCGGAAAGGTCACCTCGTCGTGATATCCCTGGGTGGTGATATTCGCCACATCAAAGCGCGAGGGGGTTGGCCAGAACCAACTTACCTCAGGCATGTCGCCTTTCCAGGCGATAGAGGGCGCCACGCCCCCTTCCCCCGGAGCACGCCAGTAGGTTTTCCAGCCGTTTTCCAGTTTGACATCCAGCAACAGCCGGGTCTCACCATTAGCGGACGTATCGGCACGTAGCCGTATGCTGGCATGGTCGTTATCGGGCGAACGCAGCCAGCCGCTTTCCGCCGCCCAGGAGACGGGCAGCCAAAGCCATAACAGGCAGAACAGTATCCGCCTGAACAAAATCATCATATTTTTTCTCCGTGAATGAGTAATTAACCGTTAGCAATAACCGGTCTGTCATTCACGGAAGACACAAAATCGTAGATGTACCCGTAATGTGGGCGGCGAAATAGCCCGGGGAGGCGAAAACGGCAGGCGCATGACCCGGACAGGCGCCAGTAAGGAAAGCAGTAGACAAAGCGCAAGGATAGCGCCTTCAAAGAGTACCGGAGGCGCCGCCAGCAGCGACTTGGCGCTTAATTCGCAGGGAGTGACCGGCGAGCCGTCATCTGTCGAGGAGGGAGCGCTGACCACCGCAGCAGAGGCCGTCGCCTGCATCTGCAAGGCGTGCAGGCCCGCCATGCGTTGCGCGGTACAAACCATTACCACGACACATGCAAGGCAAAGAAACCACCAGCCCATCCGTTGTTGTTTCGCCATTGCGCCCTCACTGTTTAACGCGAGTTATCTTAGCCACTGGCGCGGTTTTGGCAACCTTTCCCCTGTAAAGTTATGTCGGCGCGCTGCGCAACCTTCTGATAGTCGAACAACGTAATTTATTCTTACTAATGATATAACTGGTGTTTTCATACGCACTTTTCAGGTTTACCCTACACTTAGTGGAGAAACCTTTTTGGGGTCCCTTCTGTATGTATTGATTTAGCGAGATGATGCTATGGAACTTAAGGATTATTACGCCATTATGGGCGTGAAACCGACGGACGATCTCAAGACGATTAAGACCGCCTATCGCCGACTGGCCCGCAAGTACCATCCAGATGTCAGCAAAGAACCCGATGCCGAAGCCCGTTTCAAAGAGGTTGCTGAAGCATGGGAAGTGCTGAGTGATGAGCAACGGCGCGCCGAGTATGACCAGTTATGGCAACACCGTAACGATCCACAATTTAATCGCCAGTTCCAGCAACACGAAGGCCAGCCGTATAACGCCGAAGATTTTGATGATATTTTCTCGTCTATTTTTGGTCAGCACGGTCGCCATTCGCACCACCGCCACGCCGCACGCGGTCATGATATCGAAATTGAAGTGGCGGTATTCCTGGAAGAAACGCTGGAAGAGCACCAGCGTACGATTAGCTATTCCGTCCCCGTTTATAACGCGTTCGGCCTGGTGGAGCGGGAAATTCCCAAAACATTGAATGTGAAAATCCCGGCTGGCGTCAGCAACGGGCAACGAATCAGACTGAAAGGCCAGGGCACGCCGGGGGAAAACGGCGGACCTAATGGCGATTTATGGCTCGTTATCCATATTGCCCCGCATCCGCTCTTTGATATCGTCAATCAGGATCTGGAAGTCGTCCTTCCGCTTGCCCCATGGGAGGCGGCGCTCGGCGCTAAGGTGTCTGTGCCAACGCTTAAAGAGCGTATTTTGCTGACCATTCCCCCCGGCAGCCAGGCTGGTCAGCGGCTGCGTATCAAAGGAAAAGGATTAGCCAGTAAAAAGCACACTGGCGATCTCTATGCCATCATCAAAATCGTTATGCCGCCGAAACCTGACGAGAAAACAGCTGCCCTGTGGCAACAACTGGCGGACGCGCAGTCGTCCTTTGACCCACGCCAGCAATGGGGGAAAGCATAATGGCTAACATCACTGTCACCTTTACCATCACCGAATTTTGTTTGCACACCGGCGTGACGGAAGAGGAGCTAAACGAAATCGTCGGACTTGGCGTAATTGAGCCTTACGAAGACGATAACGCCGACTGGCAATTCGACGATCGCGCAGCGAGCGTGGTACAACGCGCGCTACGCTTACGCGAGGAGCTGGCGCTCGACTGGCCTGGGATCGCGGTCGCGTTAACGCTGCTGGAAGAGAATTCACGGCTGCGCGAAGAAAACCGGTTACTGCTGCAACGCCTTTCTCGCTTTATCTCGCATCCCTAATCCACGATAAAGGCAATAAACCGAGGGTGGGCTTTCTGCCCACCCCGGATTTACATGCACCCGGTATAATACCAGAATGCCTCTGACATACTTCCCCCAACGGAAGAAATATAGCCTTTCACCGCGCACAACCCGATCAACGAACCGCCAATGTCAGCCATTAATGCGCCATTGCGAAGATCATCGTTTAAATAAAGACCAGCCACACGTTCACATTTTTTAGATACGTCGGTTATTTTTACACGTTAGCGATCATTTATTGCCTGAAGAATATATTCTTTCACTGTTTTGTACTCTCTGGTTGATACGTACCTTCTCCCTGTCAATGCCGGGTAAAATGTACCGCTGCGCTTACAGGTTGCGGTATTTATAAATAAGAAATACAACAGTCACTTACAGTTTAATAATTGAGCGTTATAACATCCACTACCGCCCAATATTTACACCACGCCTAAAATACAAAAATGTAATAGAATGTAAACAAAATAAGAGCATAAAATAAATAACTTATTAAAAAATCAATATAAATAGAGTGGTCAATAAAAAACGATCGTTTTCAACGAGTTATGTTTCTCAGATTTTCATCTATCCTGAATAGGCTTGCGGAAAATGTAATTTACACCATTGACTATTTCACTTAAAAGGTTTCTGTAATGGAATGGAAGGTCGTTGATACAGTTATAAGTCCCTCTACCGGAGTGTCGTTCTCATGCATACATAGCCTAAAAAATCTTAGATTGACCTTATGGTATCAGGCAGATGTTTACATGCCTCCAGGTAGCATTATCATCCCCTTTAATAAGGGGGTCTTAATAAACGATAAACTTTATCCCGTTACTGTTTACAACGTTACCAGGTTTAATCCTGTTCTATGGAAATCGCTTAAAGAAAATAGCCACTGTCCTGGTAACTGCAATCCTAAACCAGAAGCCTGCAGTTATCCTTTCGAGTGTCTGGTATCCGTTTGTCCATTTGGTTTAACCAGAAATATTCAAATAGATAATAAGAAAGTTTAGGAAATAAAGTATGCATTAGCCATACTACTGATTAAGTGTATTCGCGCACGTTTGCAGTATTTTGCAGTTAAATATGTTTGATATAAAAATTGTACAGTTCGGATATTTTTTGATTCGTTTAATCTAACCTTCACTTTGGCAACGAGGAGCCGGTACAGAGGATATTACTGATGGCCGGCAGACAAAGAAACGCATTGCTTTTAACACTGTATAAATTCCATCCGTGACATTCTTATTTAGTGATATTTCACCAGAGCAATCATCTTACCTTTATTGTGCATAAAAATCAGCAAGTAGTGTTTAGAAAAAATAATGTTTTAGACAAAAGCTCTGCGCGTCATGCTGATTGCCAAAAGCATAACGGGCTGACATGATGTCAGCCCGTGGGTTTACCCCTGCCCTGATACTTACGGTACGCTTATCGTCATATTGTCATGACCGACAATGACAGGGCCCGGGTAATTTTTCATGGCTTCCTGTTGCCAGACGTCATCCGCAACCGTCGCAGGCACCAGATGACTTAACACCAGTTTTTTCACGTGGGCCTCGCGAGCAATCTTACCGACATCTTCAATCGTGGTGTGATGCGACGCAATCGCTTCAGCCAGCGTTTTTCCGTTGCCAATACTATTAGCCAGTTTTGCTACCGAAGGGACATGTACCGCCTCATGTACCAGGATATCCGCCCCTTGGGCAAACGTTGCAAGCGGCGGAAACCAGGACGTATCGCCAGAGAAGACGATTCGCTTACCCTGGGTATCAAAACGGTAAGCAAACGCTTCACCGTCCGGGAAAGGGGAATGAGGCACTTTTAGCGCGCTTATTGTGACCAGTTCATCTTTATAGATGACGCCCTGGCCAATATCGGTCGCCTTAACCAGGTTGCGCGGATCGGGTTTCCCCTCTTCTTCCATGCGTAACGTGATATCCCTGTCAAAGACCTTCCAGCTAGCCTTCGTCATCGCCTGGGTTCCCGGCGGGCCATAAACCTGTATGGTATGGTCTTTCAGACCACTTGCCCAGGCATTCATCAGCAAGGAAGGATAATCCAGTATGTGGTCGCTGTGCAGATGGGTGAGCAAAATAGTATTGATGTTGCGCAGTGGAATGCCGTTTTTCACCAGTTGCAGACTGGCGCCGTAGCCGGCATCTATCAGCCATATTTTATCGCCGATAGTGAGCGCCGTCGCTTGCGGTAGTCTGGCTGTATTGAGCAAAGAAGGCCCGCCTTTGGTGCCCAGTAAAACAATGTTGATCTCTTGAGGCGCAGGAGTACCGGCAGCAATGGCAAGGTGGCTTTGCGCCAGCATACAAACCGCCAGCATAGCGACGCTTTTTTTCATCATGTTTTTACTCTTCTTAGTTGAGAAAAGAGGGAACTTCACGTTGGCGAAACTGCGAAGGAGAACAGCCAGCAAGGCGATTAAAGAAACGGGCGAAATAAGCCGGATCTTTAAAACCTAATTGCCAGGCGATCTCGTTGACAGCATTGTCGGAAAAAAGCAGCAGTCGTTTCGCCTCGCGTAATTGCCGATCAAAAATCAGGCGTTTAGGCGGGCGATTAGCAAAACGTCGGCAAATATCGGTCAAACGAGATTCGGTAATATGCAGCTCGCAGGCATAATCGGGCACCGTCCAGTGCTGATGGAAGTGGTTGTCAATTAACAGGGTAAAGCGCTGAAAAAGTTTCAGTTCACCGCGCATCCCGGTTGCGGCGTGATCGTCCAGCTTCGCATTACGCAACAGCAAGGTAAATACCGCCTGCGCCAGTAGCACCAGGGTATGTTCGCAGCCAGCCAGTTGTTCCGTGGACTCCCGCTCAATTAGCTGCCAGTAATGTTTGAGCGCCGCCAGCTCGTTGGGTTTATCCGCCAGCGACAGACAGATTCCCGGCAGGCCGAAGGCCTCTCTGGTGCCGGGATAAAGCACCTCCAGCAGCGGCCAAACCAGCTCTTCGCGTACCGTCAGAACATGACCATCGCTATCCGATTCGGTAATAAAAGCATGTGGCACCGAGGGCGGCGTAAGCACAAATAGCGGCGCCTGCACCGAATAGCGATGATCGTCGAGCTGTAGCTCAATCTGCCCGGTATCAAGAAAGTGCATTTGAAAAAACTGGTCGTGGCGATGCGCCTGCATATCACGGCCAAAGAAATCCGCCATACGAGCAAACGACTGATAATGCACATCGTTACTGCCCATGCTTTCGTCATACTCTTTGCTGATATCAATATTGGCGATCGCACGTTGGCACATAGTTTCTCCTCAAGGGGTGGCGCGCGGACGCGATGCTTTCATGGGAATGAGCCAGATAATGGCGGCGCCGACGACTAACAGAGAAGCGACAAACCAGAGTCCGCTATTGAAGCTACCGGTGATATCTTTTAGCCAGCCAATCATAAACGGGCTAAGCGCGGAGCCAATATTGCCGGTGGCATTGATGACCGCAATGCCTATCGCCCTGGCGCGTAAACTGATCGACTGATCCGGCGTGGTCCAGAAGATCGCCATCGCGCTAAAGGAACCCGTGGATGCCATCACGATCCCCAGGAGCTGGATCAGGTTATGGTCGGTCGCCGACGCCAGCAGCCAGCCCGCGGCGGCAAACAGGAACGGCAACGCCGTGTGATGTTTACGTTCCTGATGTTTATCCGAATGGCGGCTCCAGTAAATCATGCCCAGAATAGTACAAATCTGCGGGATCGCCGCCAGCAGGCCGATGGTGATATTGCTGCTGCCTTCATTAAAACTTTTCAGGATTTGCGGCGTCCAGATACTAATGGCGCTAAGCGTATTGGTAAGGCAAAAATAGGCCAGCGTATACATCAGTACAATTGGCGTGAATACTTCGCGCCACAGACTACGCTGCTGCATGGCGTTATGGCTGATGGCCCCCTCCGGCTGAACCAGCGTCAGGCGGTCATTATCCATCATCTCCTGCAAACATTTTTTATCCTCTGCCGTCAGCCATTTGGCTTTTGCCGGGGTATCATCCAGGTAAAACCAGACCATAATGCCTAACAAAACTGACGGAAATCCTTCCAGCAGGAATAACCACTGCCATCCATGCAGATTGAATATGCCGTCCAGCGATAAAATATAGCCGGAGACAATCGACCCCAACGCGGTAGTGGCCGGCATGGCAATCATAAATAATGCGTTGGCGCGGGCGCGGAAAAATGCCGGGAACCAGTAGGTTAAATAGAGCAATATTCCTGGCAAAAAGCCCGCTTCGGTAATGCCCACCAGCATTCGCAGCACATACAGGCTTTTCGGTCCCACCGCGAACATCGTGGCGGTAGATGCAATGCCCCATAGCACCATAATGGTCGCAATCCAGCGGCGGGCGCCGACGATGCTCAACATCACGTTGCTGGGAATGCCGAAAATGACGTAGGTGGCGTAAAACAGCGTCGTGGCAAGGCCAAACATGGTGGCGCTTAACCCCAGATCCTGCCCCATCGTCAACCCGGCAAAACCGATGTTGATACGGTCTAAAAACGAGAAGATAAACAACACGAATAAAAATACGATCAGTCGGCGGAACAGTTTATTTATGACGGTTTGTTGACCCGTGCTGAGCGCGTTGTGCGAACCGACAGACTCGGGGCTTTCCGGAAGTGCAGATGATGTGTCGCTCATTTTTTTTCCTCTGATGGGAATTTTGTAGGGTACTACGGTTGCCCGGTAGCGCTGCGCTTACCGGGCCAGGCTTAATAGACGCCGGACGCACCGGACAGCTTTTTTTCTGCGCCAAAGCGCGCCGCCAGCGCCTCCGCTCCGCGCGCCAGCAGCGTGGTGTCAACGCCGACGGCGACAAATAGCGCCCCCAGTTCCAGATAACGTTTCGCCAGTGCTTCATTGGCCATCAGAATCCCCGGCGCTTTCCCCGCCGCGCGTATCTGCACGATGGCGTTCTCAATCGCCGCCTGCACTTCCGGGTGCTGCGGATTGCCGGCAAAGCCCATATCGGCGCTGAGGTCCGCCGGGCCGATAAACACGCCGTCAATGCCATCCACGTCGAGAATTGACGCCAGATTGCTCATCGCCTCACGCGTTTCAATCTGCACCAGTACGCACATGGCGTCGTTGGCCTGGTGGAGATAGTCCGGAATGCGATTCCAGCGCGATGCCCGCGCCAGCGCGCTGCCCACGCCGCGAATACCAGCAGGCGGATAACGCGTAGCCGCCACGGCGTTTCGCGCTTCATCGGCATTCTGCACCATCGGTATCAGCAGCGTTTGCGCGCCGACGTCGAGCAGTTGCTTAATCTGTACCGGATCGTTCCATGACGGACGCACCACCGGCTGGCTGGGATAAGGCGCAATCGCCTGCAACTGGGTCAACACCGTCTGCACGTTGTTTGGCGCGTGTTCACCGTCGATCAGTAGCCAGTCGAAGCCGGCGCCCGCTAACAGTTCAGCGCTGTAACTGTTGGCAAGCCCCAGCCACAAACCGATTTGCGGACGCCCCGCTTTTAACGCGTCTTTGAAAGCATTTTTCATCGTTTTTTCCTTACACAAACCGGCAACTGATCGCGCCCATGTTGCCGTAGTCGACATGGAAAGTGTCGCCCTTGCGCGCCGGCACCGGGCGGGTGAACGAGCCGCCGAGGATGATCTGCCCGGCTTCAAGCTGGACATCGTAGGGGGCAAGCTTGTTCGCCAGCCACGCCACGCCGTTGGCCGGATGATTCAGCACGCCTGCGGCGACGCCGGTTTCTTCGATCACGCCGTTGCGATAGAGCAGCGCGGAGATCCAGCGCAGATCCAGCTCGTCTGGTTTGATGGGACGACCACCGAGGATCACCCCGGCGTTGGCGGCGTTGTCGGAAATGGTGTCGAACACTTTGCGCGGGCGCTGGGTTTCCGGGTCGATGTTGTGGCTGCGGGCGTCAATCAGTTCCAGCGCCGGAATCACATAATCCGTGGCGTTGTAGACGTCGAACAGCGTGCAGTGAGGGCCGCGCAGCGGTTTCGCCAGCACAAACGCCAGCTCCACTTCAATACGCGGGACGATAAAACGGTCGGTGGGGATATCGCCGCCGTCATGGAAGAACATATCGTCAAGCAGCGCGCCGTAATCCGGTTCGCTGATTTGCGAGCTGGCCTGCATCGCTTTTGAGGTCAGGCCGATTTTGTGGCCTTTGAGCGTGCGCCCTTCGGCAATTTTGATATTGACCCATTCGCGCTGTACGGCATAGGCATCTTCAATAGTGATGTTGGGATAATCCAGCGACACTGCGCGAATCTGTTCACGCTGTTTTTCAGCCTGATTAAGTCGCTGGGCGATCAGGGTATGGGTCTGTTTATCGAGCATAGTTGCTTCCTGTTACCTCATTCGGTGCTGCTGTGCCGGGTGGCGACGCGGGTGCGTCTTACCCGGCCTACGGTTCGGTATTGCTTCGTGCATCGTTTTTTTGTAGGCCCGGTCAGCGCAACGCCACCGGGCGAAAGAGTGTGCTATTTAAATAACGCGTGTACGTTGTTTTGTTTGTAATTGAGCGTTGGATGTAACTCGGCAATCTCAAACGACAGCGCCAGATAGCGGTTCTCCATCAGGTCGGCGAAGTGGGCTTTAATCAGCCCAAACAGCATTTCGCCGACTTCCTGACGGCTCTCCAGGCTGCGCCCGGCGCCGATTTTCAGCGTCATATGCACAAACGCGTAATCATGCTTACCGTCAGCCATCTGCCAGGTATCCAGCCAGTGGGCGCGACTGCGGATACCGCCAATGGGGAAAATCCCGCTGGCGGCCAGCGCCTCGTTTACCTTGCTGAACAGGCCGGGTAAATCAGCCTGCTCGCGAATATTTTCAGTACATTCAGCAATAAAGTGCGGCATAAACACCCCTTACGCAGGCAGCGGGAAAACAGCGTTCACCTGGCCGGTACCGGAGCTGGCGAACAGGTCGGTGATGAACTCCACCTTGCCGTCGTATTTGTCCCAACCCAGCATTCCCAGCAGCATGACCGTGTCGTGCATGTTGCCTTCGCCGTAGCAGTAGTCGGCGTACTCCGGCAACATGGTGCAAAACTCCTTGAATTTGCCTTCGCGCCACAGCTTGACCACGCGCTCGTCCATCTGGTGATCGAACTCGCGGGTGTAGCTGTTCATCCCCTCTTCCGCCCGTTGGTCGTCAATAAAACGGTGCGACAGAGAACCACTGGCGAATACCGCTACGGTACCGTCATATTTCTCAATCGCCTTGAGAATGGCTTCGCCCAGTCTGCGGCTGTCGGCAAAATCATGCACAGTGCAGAACGCCGAGATGGAGACCACTTTGAAGTGCTTGTCGCTGTTCATGTAGCGCATCGGCACCAGCGTGCCATACTCCAGCTTCAGGCTCGGGATGTTATGCGCTTTGGCGCGCACGCCCAGTTTGACCGCCTCGTCGGCGATCAGATGGCCGAGCGCCGGATTACCGTCATAGTCATAGGTCATGTCGCGAATAAAGTGCGGCAATTCGTTGCTGGTATAGACGCCCTGGAAATGGTCGGCACAATTAATGTGGTAAGCGCTATTCACCAGCCAGTGGGTGTCGAATACGATAATGGTGTCAACGCCCATTTCGCGGCAACGCTTGCCAATTTCAATATGCCCATCAATGGCTGCCTGACGACAACCGTGATTTTTTCCTGGCAGTTCAGAAAGATACATCGACGGCACGTGGGTAATTTTTGCTGCTAACGCTAACTTGCCCATATCAAACTCCCCATTTTGGGATAGGATGGTCGCCCATTGAGATGCAGACGTTTTTCATTTCCGCAAACACTTCGAAGCTATATTCGCCGCCTTCGCGCCCGGTACCGGAGGCTTTCACGCCGCCGAACGGCTGGCGCAGGTCACGGACGTTCTGGGTGTTGACGAAGACCATGCCGGCTTCAATCCCACGCGCCAGGCGCAACACTTTGCTCACGTCCTGGGTCCAGATATAAGAGGCCAGACCGTATTCCACGTCGTTCGCCAAACGTAACCCTTCCGCCTCGTCTTTGAATGGCAGCAGGCAGGCGACCGGCCCAAAGATCTCTTCCTGCGCAACGCGCATACGGTTGTCGACATCGGCCAGCACGGTTGGGCGCAGGAAGTTACCGCCTTTCAGATGCGCAGGCAGGTCAGTGGGTTTTTCCGCACCGCCCGCCAGCAGCGTTGCGCCCTCTTCAATGCCGAGGCGGATATAACCGGAGACTTTTTCCCAGTGCTGTTGGCTAATCAGCGCGCCGACCTGGGTGTTCGGGTCGGTCGGATCGCCGACACGCAGGCGATTCGCGCGTTCGGCAAAGCGCTTCACGAACTCAGGGTAAATGCTCTGCTGGATAAAGATGCGCGACCCGGCGGTGCAGCGTTCGCCGTTGATCGAGAAGATGGTGAACAGCGCGGCGTCCAGCGCGCGCTCAATGTCGGCATCTTCAAAAATCAGCACCGGCGATTTACCGCCCAGCTCCATCGAGTATTTTTTCAGGCCGGCATTTTTCATGATATTGCGACCGGTGGCGGTACCGCCGGTAAACGACACCGCACGCACGTCATGGTGGCGTACCAGCGCATCGCCCGCCGTCGCGCCATAGCCCTGCACCACGTTCAGCACGCCTGCCGGAATTCCTGCCTCCAGCGCCAGCTCGCCCAGCCTGTCGGCAGTCAACGGCGACAGCTCGGACATTTTGAGCACCGCGGTGTTGCCCAGCGCCAGGCACGGCGCGACTTTCCAGGTCGCGGTCATAAACGGCACGTTCCACGGCGACACCAGCGCGCAGACGCCGACGGGCTGCACCAGCGTATAATTGAGCATTTTATCGTCAACCGGATAGGTCTTGCCGTTCATCTGCTGGCACACTTCGGCGAAGAATTCGAAGTTATGCGAGGCGCGCGGGATCAGCACGTTTTTAGTCTGGTGAATAGGCAGGCCGGTGTCGGCGGTTTCCATCGCCGCGATTTCCGGCACATGCTGGTCAATCAGGTCGCCAAGGCGGCGCATCAGGCGCGCGCGCTCTTTCATCGGCAGGTTGGCCCATTTCGGGAACGCCTCTTTTGCCGCCGCGACAGCCTGGTTCACCTCTGCTTCACCGCCGGAGGCCACTTCCGCCAGCACGTCACCGGTCGCCGGGTTAGTGGTCTGGAAGTAGTCGTTACCTGCAACATTTTTGCCGTTAATCCAATGATTTATTTTCTTCATTTTGCACTCTCCTCACTGACGATTCGGTTAACCAGGCGACCCACGCCTTCTACTTCCACGACAACTTCATCCCCCGGCACCACATCGGACAACCCTTTCGGCGTACCGGTGGCAATCATGTCGCCCGGTTGCAACGTCATAAATTCGCTCAGATAAGAAATCAGGAACGGGATGCTGAAGATCAGATCGGCGGTCGTCCCTTCCTGGCGCAGCTCACCGTTGACAAAGGTGCGTAACGTCAGGTTGTGCGGATCAGAAACCGCCTCTTTATCCACAATCCACGGGCCTATCGGCGTCAGGCCGTCGCGGCTTTTTACCCGCAGATTCGGACGGTAGTAGTTTTCCAGATAGTCGCGGATCGCGTAGTCGTTACAGACGGTGTAACCGGCCACATACTCCATGGCTTCGGCTTCGCTCACCTTACGCGCCGTTTTGCCAATCACCACGACCAGTTCGGCTTCATAGTGCATATATTCGACGTTGTTCGGGCGCACCGACGTTTGGTGATGTTCGGTAAAGGTGTTTGGCGCTTTGATAAATACCAGCGGCTCTTTCGGCGGCGTAAATGCCAGCTCGCTGGCGTGATCGGCGTAGTTCAACCCCAGCGCAAATAACGTTCCCGTCGCTGACAGCGGCCACGTAAACGTCTGGTGGCGGGCGAATTCATCTTCTGCGACAACCGGATTTTCCAGAGCGGGTAAACCTTTCGCCAGAATACGCACCCGATCGCCGGGACGCAGCGCAACGCGATTCTGCGGTGTACCGAGTAAGATCGCATCGCCAGGGTTAAGCGTAGCGAACTCACTTAACGCGCTAAGCAGCTGTGCGGCGCTACGCTGTAAATCGGCAGTATTCCAGTGGTCCGCTTCTCGTCCGTTGATTTCCGTGATAATGGTGAGGTTATCCACATCACTCAGCGGTGCCATTTCACCCAGCGGGCAAAAGCCATCGCGACATTTCGCTTTAATCGCCGGGCGATAAAAGCTCTCTTCCGGCAGGCTGACCTCGTTAGCCAGCGCATACCCGGCGATATAGTCCGCCGCCGCTTCAGGGCGTATCCGGCTGGCGGTTTTCCCCACAATGAGCGCCACTGTCGCGCCGCTCAGTACCTTTTCTCCCTGCGGATAAGGAATGGGTTCGCCGTGACGAATCACCGTATTACTCGGCTTGATGAACCACACTGCGGTTTTAGGCGGCGCATTATAGGGAGGCTGAGAGAAAGCCTCTTGCCAGGCATCAAGCTGGCTGCGATGGTTTAACGCAACGGCGAAAACAGTACCCTTCATACATAAACTCCTCAGGCCGATTTAACGGGCTGTGATTTCATTAATATATTAATGATTAGATTTATGCTTTCGCTGTACATTTAGCAAGCTGAAGTAAAGTATTTGTGATGTGATTAACAATATTTTCACAAAATAATAATTAAATACATATATATCAAATAGTTAAATAAAACACCTTGTTTCTGTTAAACTTTGGACATAAAACAGATGTCATAGCTCACATCGGTAAACACGATTATTCAGGTATTAATAATTCTGCAAAAGAGAAACGCTTATGCATGATTCATTAACCATCGCATTGCTTCAGGCGCGCGAAGCGGCAATGGCCTATTTCCGCCCCATCGTTAAAAGCCACAATCTGACCGACCAGCAATGGCGCATTGTGCGAATCCTGGCCGATAGCCCCTCTATGGATTTTCACGAGCTGGCCTTTCGTACCTGCATTTTGCGTCCAAGTCTGACCGGAATATTGACGCGCATGGAGCGAGACGGACTGGTGTTGCGACTCAAGCCGGTTAACGATCAGCGTAAGTTATATGTCATGTTGACGGAGCAGGGACAAACGCTGTACGCCCGTGCCCGGAGCCAGGTAGAAGAGGCTTATCGAAAAATTGAGGCCGATTTCACGCCCGAAAAAACACAGCAATTGATGCTGCTGCTGGACGATCTTATTGCTCTGGGGCGCCAGCATCCTGATAGCGAAGCGGAAGCATAGTATTCTTTCCTTCCCTCGCCGCCGACACGGGAATCCCCTCCCGCTTACAACGTTGACGGCGATCGCATTTTACTCTTCTTCTTCGACGTTCATCTGAAAAGTACCCGCCGTTGTCCTGAAAGTCTCTTCACAGTTTACGCTTCTGCCTATTCAATTAAACAACAAATAAGAAACATATTATTAACAAAACATTCCGATTAACGAGGAAGAAGCCGCAATGAAACCTGAAGATTTTCGTACTGATAACAAGCGTCCGTTAACGGGCGAAGAGTATTTAAAAAGCCTGCAGGACGGGCGGGAAATTTATATTTACGGTGAACGCGTTAAAGATGTTACGACACATCCGGCATTCCGCAATGCCGCAGCCTCTGTCGCACAACTGTATGACGCATTACATAAACCGTCGATGCAAGATACCCTGTGCTGGAATACCGATACCGGCAGCGGCGGTTATACGCATAAATTTTTCCGCGTGGCGAAAAGCGCAGATGATCTGCGCCAACAGCGTGATGCTATCGCCGAGTGGTCACGCCTGAGTTACGGCTGGATGGGACGCACACCGGATTACAAAGCCGCCTTTGGCTGCGCTCTGGGCGCTAACCCAGCTTTCTACGGCCAGTTTGAGCAGAACGCCCGTAACTGGTACACCCGTATTCAGGAGACCGGCCTGTACTTTAACCATGCTATCGTCAACCCGCCCATTGACCGCCACAAACCTGCCGACGAAGTGAAAGACGTCTATATCAAGCTGGAGAAAGAGACGGACGCCGGGATTATTGTCAGCGGGGCGAAAGTTGTCGCCACTAACTCCGCCCTGACTCACTACAACATGATTGGTTTCGGCTCAGCCCAGGTGATGGGCGAAAACCCGGATTTTGCTCTGATGTTTGTCGCGCCAATGGATGCCGAAGGCGTAAAACTTATTTCGCGCGCCTCGTATGAAATGGTCGCGGGCGCGACGGGCTCGCCGTTTGATTATCCACTCTCCAGCCGCTTTGATGAAAACGATGCCATTCTGGTGATGGACAAGGTGCTGATCCCGTGGGAAAACGTGTTGATTTACCGTGATTTCGATCGTTGCCGTCGCTGGACGATGGAAGGCGGCTTTGCCCGTATGTATCCACTGCAAGCCTGTGTTCGTCTGGCGGTTAAACTTGATTTCATTACCGCGCTGCTGAAAAAATCGCTCGAATGTACGGGTACCGTAGAGTTCCGTGGCGTGCAGGCCGATCTCGGCGAAGTCGTGGCCTGGCGCAATATGTTCTGGGCATTGAGCGATTCTATGTGTTCTGAAGCAACCCCGTGGGTAAACGGCGCCTGGCTACCGGACCACGCCGCGCTGCAAACCTATCGTGTGATGGCCCCAATGGCCTACGCGAAAATTAAAAATATTATTGAACGTAACGTTACCAGCGGCCTGATTTACCTGCCTTCCAGCGTCCGCGATCTGAATAATCCGCAAATCGACCAGTACCTGGCGAAATACGTACGCGGCTCTAACGGAATGGACCATGTTGAACGTATCAAAATTCTTAAATTGATGTGGGATGCCATCGGCAGCGAGTTCGGCGGTCGCCATGAGCTGTACGAGATTAACTACTCGGGCAGCCAGGATGAAATTCGTCTGCAGTGCCTGCGTCAGGCCCAGAGCTCCGGCAATATGGATAAGATGATGGCAATGGTCGATCGCTGCCTCTCCGAATACGATCAGAATGGCTGGACGGTTTCGCATTTGCACAATAACGACGACATCAATCAACTGGATAAGCTGCTGAAATAACGCGGCAGGAGGTTCTCATGCAAGTAGATGAACAACGTCTGCGTTTTCGCGATGCGATGGCAAGTCTGGCGGCAGCGGTCAACATCGTAACCACGGCGGGTCACGCCGGACGCTGCGGTATCACCGCAACAGCGGTCTGTTCCGTCACCGATACGCCGCCCTCCGTAATGGTATGTATTAATGCCAATAGCGCCATGAACCCCGTTTTTCAGGGCAACGGCAGGCTGTGCATTAATGTACTTAACCATGAGCAGGAGCTGATGGCGCGCCACTTTGCCGGTATGACGGGGATGGCGATGGAGGAGCGTTTTCACCAGCCATGTTGGCAAAACGGACCGCTGGGCCAGCCGGTACTTAACGGCGCGCTGGCCGGTCTTGAAGGCGAGATCAGCGAGGTACAAACCATTGGCACGCATCTGGTGTATCTGGTGGCGATCAAAAATATTATTCTTAGCCAGGATGGGCATGGCCTGATTTATTTCAAACGCCGTTTTCATCCGGTCAGACTTGAGATGGAAGCGCCTGTTTAACCGTCACTCATGCCCACAAGCGGGATAACCACCGCTTGTGGGAGAAGAGTCGATACGCTGAAGATTTTTATTCCCGCCGCGATGTTTGCTCGCCATAAATCGCGGCGATTAATACAATCTAAGAGCCTATCCCACCTGGCGTTATTGGCGCAGCCAGTTTGGACACGGACAGCGCGCAAAAACCGGAGCGTACACGTAGTACGTGAGGTTTGACTCGCTACGCTCGCCCTTCGGGCCGCCGCTAGCGGCGTTCAAAACGCTAACGCGTTTTGGCGAGCACTGCCCAGGTCCAAAATGGCAAGTAAAATAGCCCTAATGGGATAGGCTCTAAATTAGCTCCCGCGATAGGTTGAATAACCATACTGACTTAATAACAGCGGCACATGATAGTGCTCATTCGTTTTGCTGATATGAAACTCGACGGGAATCTCCGGGAAAAACGTATCCAGTTTTTTACTTTCAAAATACTGGCCGGTTTTAAAAATAACGCGATAATCCCCCGGCGCGGCAGCTTTTTCGGGCCACAGTGCTT
This sequence comes from Salmonella sp. SAL04214, assembly GCF_046550615.1. Taxonomy (NCBI): domain Bacteria; kingdom Pseudomonadati; phylum Pseudomonadota; class Gammaproteobacteria; order Enterobacterales; family Enterobacteriaceae; genus Salmonella; species Salmonella sp. SAL04214. The sequence goes on along the minus strand of NZ_JBGDXT010000004.1, from coordinate 262,786 downwards.
TAATACGTCCATCCTGGTCGGTATGCCCGGTGTTTAATTGCGTCCATCCGTTATCCTTTTTCTGCTCCAGTACCACCTCCACGCCGGGCGCCGGTTTGCCTGTTTGCTGATCGAGAATATGTACGCTGAGAATATTGTTGCCAGCGGCCAGCGCCATTGCCGGGGCTGCAACAAAAGATGCTATCACGGTAGCCAGTATATATCGTTTCATGCTTCACTCCTTTACGGTATTGATGCAGGAAAATATATCTGGCGCGTCCAGGATTAACCTTACACGGACATGACAATTATGTCATCTTGTTGGAGATTTACGGATTCGCTAACAAGCCTATGGCATACTGCGTCGATGAAGATTTTATTGATTGAAGATAACCAGAAAACCATTGAGTGGGTACGTCAGGGACTCACGGAAGCAGGCTATGTGGTTGATTATGCCTGTGATGGACGAGACGGATTGCACCTGGCGCTTCAGGAACATTATTCATTGATTATTCTTGATATTATGCTGCCGGGGCTTGATGGATGGCAGGTTTTACGCGCGTTACGCACTGCGCATCAGTCCCCTGTCATTTGCCTGACGGCGCGCGACTCGGTTGAGGATCGCGTCAAAGGTCTTGAGGCGGGCGCTAATGATTACCTTGTTAAGCCTTTTTCCTTCGCCGAACTGCTGGCCCGGGTGAGAGCTCAACTCAGACAGCATGTCCCGGTCTTTACCCGACTGACGATCAATGGTCTGGACATGGATGCCACAAAGCAATCGGTGTCACGAAATGGCAAACCGATTTCCCTGACCCGCAAAGAATTCCTGCTCCTCTGGTTACTGGCGTCCCGGGCAGGAGAAATCGTGCCCCGAACCGCGATCGCCAGCGAAGTTTGGGGAATTAACTTTGATAGTGAAACCAACACCGTTGATGTCGCGATTCGTCGGCTGCGCGCCAAAGTAGACGATCCATTTGAAAAGAAGCTCATTATGACCGTCCGGGGGATGGGTTATCGATTACAGGCGGAAGCGTCGCAGAATGGTTAAGTTATCAATGACGCTGCGCCTGACAATTTCTTTTATCGCCATCCTTATCCTCGCCTGTACCGGCATTAGCTGGACGCTCTATAACGCGCTGAGCAAAGAATTAACGTATCGTGATGATATGACGCTAATAAATCGGGCGGCGCAAATGCAGCAACTGTTACTGGATGGCGCCAGGCCGGAAAATCTGCCGCTCTATTTCAATCGGATGGTGGATACGAAGCAGGATATCTTATTGATCCATTCAGCAACAGGCCACAATGTTGCGATTAATCATAGCGGCATCCCCGACCAACGCTTTAACGAGATTCCGCTGGCTAAAAACATCACCCGCGAAACCTTATTTCGCCAGGCGGTACAAGGCACAGAACTTACCGCGGTACGAGTAAACGCCAGAAGCGGCGATGACCCGCTGACCCTTACTATTGCCAGGCTGGCGACGGAAAGGCGGCAAATGCTGGCGCAATATCGCCGTAACAGTTTGCTGATTAGCCTTATCGCGATCCTCGTCTGTTCGGCACTCAGTCCATTAGTCATCAGAAACGGGCTGCGGGCCATTACGTCGCTCAGCCGACTCACCGCGGCGACAGATAGCGGCACACTTCGCCAGCCGCTGGCGGAACAGGCGTTACCCGTCGAGCTCAGGCCGCTTGGACAAGCGCTAAATACCATGCGCCAGAAGCTTTCCGACGATTTTGAACGCCTGAACCAATTTGCCGACGATCTGGCGCATGAGCTGCGCACGCCGGTTAATATTTTACTGGGGAAAAACCAGGTGATGCTGAGTCAGGAACGCTGCGTCGAAGAGTATCAACAAGCCCTTGTCGATAATATTGAAGAGCTGGAGGGACTGTCGCGACTGACAGAAAATATTCTCTTTCTGGCACGCGCGGAGCACCAGAATATAGCGGTAAAAAAACAGCCTGTTTCGCTCAATGCGCTGGTCGAAAATATGCTGGATTATCTTAGCCCCCTTGCCGAGGAAAAGCGCATCTGTTTTATAAATCAATGTCAGGGAACGGTATGGGCTGACGAAATATTATTACAAAGAGTGCTCTCAAACCTGCTGACGAATGCCATCCGTTATTCTGATGAAAACGCCGTGATACGTATTGAAAGCGCTTATGATGATAACGTTGCAGAAATTCGGGTCGCTAATCCGGGCAGCCACCCCGCCGATGCGGATAAGCTTTTCCGGCGTTTTTGGCGAGGAGATAATGCCCGCCATACTGCCGGTTTCGGCCTGGGGTTATCGTTAGTTAACGCGATTGCTCTATTACACGATGGTTCGGCATCTTACCGCTATGCCGATGAACATAATATCTTTTCGGTTCGTCTGCCTGATAGCGCTGATAGCTAAGGTCAGTACAGGTTCTGTTCCCCTTCCCTGCCACAGGGCTGTGGTTATCAATACAACCTCAATAAAGAGAAAATAAAGGATGCCGGCAAAGAATATTGCTGGCTCGATCACTTTCTCGGTTTCCAATCCAGGGTCAATTCATCCCATAACGCGTTATTCAGTGGGAACCTTTATGAAAAAGTATCTTGCATTCGCCGTTACGCTGCTGGGTATGGGTAAAGTCATCGCCTGTACTACCCTTTTGGTAGGCAATCAGGCTTCGGCTGACGGCTCCTTCATTATCGCGCGCAACGAAGATGGCTCGGCAAATAACGCCAAGCATAAGGTTATTCACCCCGTCGCGTTTCATCAACAAGGCGAGTATAAAGCACATCGGAACAATTTTAGCTGGCCGCTTCCGGAGACAGCGATGCGCTATACGGCGATTCATGACTTTGATACTAACGATAACGCCATGGGTGAAGCCGGTTTCAATTCGGCGGGCGTCGGAATGAGCGCAACGGAAACCATTTATAACGGCAGAGCGGCGCTGGCTGCCGATCCTTACGTGACAAAAACGGGAATCACGGAAGACGCCATTGAGTCCGTGATCCTGCCAGTGGCGCAATCGGCGCGTCAGGGCGCCAAATTACTGGGAGACATTATTGAACAAAAAGGCGCTGGCGAAGGTTTCGGCGTCGCGTTTATTGATAGCAAAGAGATATGGTATCTGGAGACGGGAAGCGGTCATCAATGGCTGGCAGTACGACTTCCGGCAGATAGCTATTTCGTTTCCGCCAATCAGGGACGTTTACGCCATTACGATCCGAATGATAACGCGAATTATATGGCGTCACCAACGTTAGTAAGCTTTGCGAAAAAGCAGGAATTATATGATCCGGCCCGCGGCGAATTCGACTTTCATCAAGCCTATTCGCAGGATAACAAAAACGATACCACCTATAATTATCCGCGCGTCTGGACGCTACAACATCAGTTTAATCCGCATCTGGATACGGTCGTTAGCGAAGGGGAAACATTTCCTGTTTTTTTAACGCCAATAACAAAAATTAGCGTGGCGGCAGTAAAAAACGCGTTACGCAATCACTATCAGGGAACGTCGCACGACCCTTATGCCAGTCATAATCCACAAGAACCATGGCGACCTATATCCGTTTTTCGTACCCAGGAGTCGCATATTTTACAGGTCAGACCGAAATTACCGCAGGCTATCGGTAACGTAGAATACATCGCCTATGGAATGCCATCTCTTAGCGTCTATCTCCCCTATTATCAGGGAATGCGTCATTATCAACCCGGAGATGATAAAGGAACCGATCGGGCGAGCAACGACTCTACCTACTGGACATTCCGCACGCTGCAAACGCTGGTTATGCAGGACTACAATGCGTTTGCGCCAGATGTGCAACACGCCTGGAAAACATTTGAACAGCAAACAGCTAAGCAGCAGTATAAGATGGAACAGAGCTATCTGAGATTATATGCATCGCATCCGAAAGAAGCGCAACGCTTACTGCAAAATTTTGAAGATAAAACGATGCAAAATGCGCAGACGCTCGCCCGTCGCCTGACCAATAATATTATTACGACAATGACTTACCGCACAGATATGAAATATCACTTTTCAAGTACGCAACCATAAATTTAATGACAATCTATTAGCCACTCATACACAATAAGATAAAGCGGCACCAGAATTAGCCAGATATAAAAGACAATAATTATTATGGATTCATAGAGAGGATAGTTTATGACACTCCAGACAAATATCAGCAGAGAGACAAAAGCGGCAAAGACCCAGGAGGTATATAAGCACGTTGTTCTTTTCAAAATGGCCGCCTCCTCTCACATAAAACGACAACTACAGCTTATGTCCCGTGTTACATAACTTTTCCCGACAGGCCTCTTTTACCCATGCTGAAAAATTCCGCGTCTTTTCAGATTTCAACGCGAATTCTATCTGTTCAAGCATGGAATAGGAAAAACGAATATTCTTCGTCACGGTCTTACTTGTTCGGGGCTTTGCTGGCATACACACACCTGTATAACATTTGATGTAACGCCGTTACTTTACGCAGGAGTAAATCGGTGAATTTGATCTGAGTCAAGAAGGTGGGTTTTCAATAAAAGTTGTGCCATAAATTGTGAAGTTTGTAGATTTTATGAACATTTGATGTACCGATCTCCCCCATGATCGCCACTACGTATGGACGTCAGGATGCCTTCCCGCCTGATCAGAAGCGTTTCCTCATTAAAAAGGACATTTTTTTAAAGTTCCTGGCGCATAAAAGTCACATCCTTTTAAAGGGTTGTTAACCCTGTTGAATGTTCCCACTCCCCTATTCAGGAATATTAAAAACGCTATGCAAATACAGAGCTTCTATCACTCAGCTTCACTAAAAACCCAGGAGGCTTTTAAAAGCCTACAAAAAACCTTATACAATGGAATGCAGATTCTATCAGGCCAGGGCAAAGCGCCGGCTAAAGCACCCGACGCTCGCCCGGAAATTATTGTCCTGCGAGAACCTGGCGCGACATGGGGGAATTATCTACAGCATCAGAAGACGTCTAACCACTCTCTGCATGACCTCTATAACTTACAGCGCGATCTTCTCAACGTCGCGGCAACCGTTCTGGGTAAACAAGACCCAGTCCTGGCGTCAATGGCAAACCAAATGGAGTTAGCCAAAGTTAAAGCGGACCGGCCAGCAACAAAACAAGAAGAAGCCGCGGCAAAAGCATTGAAGAAAAATCTTATCGAACTTATTGCAGCACGCACTCAGCAGCAGGATGGCTTACCTGCAAAAGAAGCTCATCGCTTTGCGGCAGTAGCGTTTAGAGACGCTCAGGTCAAGCAGCTTAATAACCAGCCCTGGCAAACCATAAAACATACACTCACGCATAACGGGCATCACTATACCAACACGCAGCTCCCTGCCGCAGAGATGAAAATCGGCGCAAAAGATATCTTTCCCAGTGCTTATCAGGGAAAGGGCGTATGCAGTTGGGATACCAAGAATATTCATCACGCCAATAATTTGTGGATGTCCACGGTGAGTGTGCATGAGGACGGTAAAGATAAAACGCTTTTTTGCGGGATACGTCATGGCGTGCTTTCCCCCTATCATGAAAAAGATCCGCTTCTGCGTCAGGTCGGCGCTGAAAACAAAGCCAAAGAAGTATTAACTGCGGCACTTTTTAGTAAACCTGAGTTGCTTAACAGAGCCTTAGCGGGCGAAGCGGTAAGCCTGAAACTGGTATCCGTCGGGTTACTCACCGCGTCGAATATTTTCGGCAAAGAGGGAACGATGGTCGAGGATCAAATGCGCGCATGGCAATCGTTGACCCAGCCGGGAAAAATGATTCATTTAAAAATCCGCAATAAAGATGGCGATCTACAGACGGTAAAAATAAAACCGGACGTCGCCGCATTTAATATGGGTGTTAATGAGCTGACGCTCAAGCTCGGCTTTGGCCTTAAGGCATCTGATAGATATAATGCCGAAGCGCTACATCAGTTATTAGGCAATGATTTACGCCCTGAAGCCAGACCAGGTGGCTGGGTTGGCGAATGGCTGGCGCAATACCCGGATAATTATGAGGTCGTCAATACATTAGCACGCCAGATTAAGGATATCTGGAAAAATAACCAACATCATAAAGATGGCGGCGAACCCTATAAACTCGCACAACGCCTTGCCATGTTAGCCCATGAAATTGACGCGGTGCCCGCCTGGAATTGTAAAAGCGGCAAAGATCGTACAGGGATGATGGATTCAGAAATCAAGCGAGAGATCATTTCTTTCCATCAGACCCATATGTTAAATGCGCCTGGCAGTCTTCCGGATAGCGGTGGACAGAAAATTTTCCAAAAAGTATTACTGAATAGTGGCAACCTGGAGATTCAGAAACAAAATACGGGCGGGGCGGGAAACAAAGTACTGAAAAATTTATCGCCAGAGGTGCTCAATCTTTCCTATCAAAAACGAATTGGGGATGAAAATATTTGGCAGTCAGTAAAAGGCATTTCTTCATTAATCACATCTTGAGTCTTGAGGTAACTATATGGAAAGTCTATTAAATCGTTTATATGCCGCGTTAGGCCTGGATGCGCCAGAAGATGAGCCACTGCTCATCATTGATGATGGGATACAGGTTTATTTTAATGAATCCGATCATACACTGGAAATGTGCTGTCCCTTTATGCCATTGCCTGACGACACTCTGACTTTGCAGCATTTTTTACGTCTTAACTACGCCAGCGCCGTCACTATCGGCGCTGACGCAGACAATACTGCTTTAGTGGCGCTTTATCGCTTGCCGCAAACCAGTACCGAAGAAGAGGCGCTCACTGGTTTTGAATTATTCATTTCTAACGTGAAGCAATTGAAAGAGCGTTATGCATAATTTAATACATCAACATGCTTTCTTAATGAGATAAAGCGCGATACGTATGCCCTTTACAAGAGACAAGACCAGAATCTTTGGTGGAAATGTAAGGGGCAAACGTTCCTCTCTCTCATTTCGCTCTGTTTGCGGGAGCATTTTTAGTGTGTAAGTATTCCTGATCATCAGGTTTTTACGCCATCTACGCGCATTTATTCTGCTATAAGTTGAAATACTGCAAAAAATATTAGTGCTTATTATTTTTTCTTTAAGTAAATTTTCGCTCAACAAACTTAATTGTTTATTCAATGATGATGAAGCGTGAGTTATGCTGGAAATGAAGGAAGTCAATAGCAAGGATAATCTGATTATTCATGGGTGATATTATGAGACATCGTATATTTTTACCATTGCTTCTGGTGTTGTCGGCTACAGCCTTTTCGGCATCGGCGATGGCTGCCAGTGATTCCCCTCCACCACCAGATAATACAAAACACGCCTCCCGTGACTGGCCACCAGACCCCGAAGCATTGATTCGCCCACGCTGGTGTGACAACTGGCCATCAGATATAGAGATACCAGATTTTTGGTGTCAAGTATGTGGTTGTTAATTTTTTACAGAAAACTATAACAACCATATCAGAACTGAGGGTATATCTGGTCATGTATGTTTCATCAGTTCCTGGTGAACTGAATATGACTTCAGGCTGGCGTGTTTTATTAACGTCAGCCTGATTTTTTACAACATCATATTACTGACTTACAGGCGCAGCCAGCGCGTTCTATATCTAAGCTGGTGATTGTAACGACCCCAACAGTACTTCTGCTTCACCGTTATGGCAGATATCATCGCCTCTTGTCAGATGCCAGACACCTACTCATCCCCAACTAAAGCTCTAAATACAAAAATCACCTTATATCTTTTTTTATTATTCCTTGTATAAATGTGACTTGTCTCACACCTATAAGGAATCGACTCACTTCCATAAGAAGGAATCAAAATGCCAATAACTAACGCGTCCCCAGAAAATATATTAAGATATTTGCATGCGGCCGGTGCCGGTACGAAAGAAGCAATGAAAAGTGCAACTTCACCACGCGGTATACTGGAGTGGCTTGTCAATTTTTTTACCTGTGGTGGAATAAGAAGAAGCAATGAAAGATGCTTTCGGGAGGTAATTGGAAAACTGACCACATCATTATTATATGTAAATAAAGATGCTTTCTTCGATGGTAATAAAATATTTCTGGAGGATGTCAACGGGTGTACTATATGTCTGTCATGTGGAGCAGCATCCGAAAATACGGATCCCATGGTCATTATTGAAGTGAACAAAAATGGAAAAACTGTAATGGATAAAGTTGATAGCGAGAGATTTTGGAATGTATGTCGAATGTTAAAGCTGATGAGTAAACATAATATACAACAGCCTGATTCACTTATAACCGAGGATGGTTTTCTGAACCTGCGCGGAGTAAACCTGGCTTATAAAGATTTCCAGGGGGAAGATTTGTCAGAAATAGATGCTTCTGATGCAGATTTCCGTGAAACAAATCTTTCTAATGTAAATTTAGTCGGTGCAATTTTGTGTTGTGCAAATCTACACGCTGTAAATCTAATGGGTTCAAACATGACTAAAGCAAACCTGACTCACGCAGACCTGACTTGCGCTAACATGTCCGGTGTAAACTTAACCGCTGCAATTCTATTCGGCTCAGACTTAACTGACACCAAACTAAATGGTGCAAAATTAGATAAGATAGCTCTAACTTTAGCGAAAGCATTAACAGGAGCCGATCTGACAGGTAGTCAACATACCCCTACTCCACTCCCGGATTACAATGATAGAACTCTTTTCCCCCATCCGATATTTTAGTCGAGATAAAGGGATTTTATAAACAAGAAGTATTCAAACAGAGGCCCCCTTGTTTTATTAAATAAACCCCGCCCCTAAGTTTCATTATAAATAACATTTTCAGCGTATTACTTGTTGGCTTTGTCTGAATCATAGCGTTATCTGTATGTGGCACATTAACTAAAAACACTATTATTGCTTAATTTAAATAATTCATAATTGTAGTCAGGAAATAAGAAGTTATGCTTCCGGTCACCTACAGATTAATACCTCAAAGCGGAGTATCCACATATGGATTAAATACCGCAGATACACCTGTTTTCCCCGATATTCCCGAACATGCACCAAACCCCTCACGGCTACGCCTTGCTCATGACAGCCTTGCCATAAACAGTGAATTCCGTCTGGAGCCAGAGTGTGTGGTGGAGTACCTTATCTCAGGCGCGGGTGGAATAGACCCTGATACAGAAATTGATGACGACACTTATGACGAATGCTACGATGAACTATCCTCCGTACTTCAAAATGCGTATACCCAAAGCGAAACATTCCGCAGACTGATGAATTACGCATATGAAAAAGAACTACATGATGTGGAGCAGCGCTGGCTACTGGGGGCAGGCGAAGCCTTTGAAACTACCGTGGCTCAGGAACACTTCAAACTTTCAGAAGGCAGGAAAGTTATTTGTCTCAATCTGGACGATTCTGATGGTTCATATACCGAACATTATGAAAGTAACGAAGGACCACAACTTTTTGACACAAAACGTTCATTTATTCATGAAGTTGTACATGCACTGACCCATCTTCAGGATAAAGAAGAAAATCATCCAAGAGGCCCTGTTGTCGAATATACCAACATTATTCTGAAAGAGATGGGGCATCCTTCACCTCCCAGAGTGGTCTACATCTTCAATAAATAGACACATCGGGAAACGAAAAGAAACTAAAAACCCACGTAGTCCGTTTTTTCGGGAAATATTCTAACAGTATTTTCTAACTATATTCTAAGCGCCTAAAAAACAAAGGGGCTACCTTTCGGTAACCCCTTGTTTAATCTGGCGGAAGCGCAGAGATTCGAACTCTGGAACCCTTTCGGGTCGCCGGTTTTCAAGACCGGTGCCTTCAACCGCTCGGCCACACTTCCGGAATGAGGCGCACTATAAACATCCCGGTGCGTCATGTAAAGACCGAATGTGTTCGTTTGCGTGAAAAACAGGCAAATTTTCGTTAATTGCCTGAAATAGCGGCACATTGACCATTTCTTCAACACAAAAACGGGCTTAATACGTGTTGATCGTCCCCACTGTTTTACCGCTGTGATTATCAATTTTTTATCGGTAACGCGTGGTTGGCGCTGTCGCCTGTTTTATGGCGTAGCGCCAGGCATGAGAAGACCGTTTTAACGACGGTAATCACCTGAAATCTCTTAAGGAAACTAAACGTAAACGAATGCGTAAAGATGGGTAAAACCACTGGGTGACAGTGACTGTTTTTATTATTCTCCTTTATTAATTACATCTGTCATAAGAGAGTGACTAATGGATCGTATCATTACATCATCGCGTGATCGTAGCTCGCTACTGAGTACGCACAAAGTACTGCGCAACACCTATTTTCTGTTGAGCCTGACGCTGGCTTTCTCCGCAATTACCGCGACAGCCAGTACGGTACTGATGCTGCCCTCCCCCGGCCTGATTCTGACGCTGGTTGGTATGTATGGGCTGATGTTCCTGACCTATAAAACCGCCAATAAGCCGGTCGGTATCCTGTCTGCTTTTGCGTTTACCGGCTTCCTCGGCTATATCCTGGGCCCGATTCTTAACGCCTATCTGTCAGCAGGCATGGGCGATGTCATTGGCCTGGCGCTGGGTGGGACCGCGTTAGTATTTTTCTGCTGCTCCGCTTACGTTCTGACCACCCGTAAGGATATGTCTTTCCTGGGCGGTATGTTAATGGCCGGGATCGTCGTCGTGCTGATTGGTATGGTGGCGAATATTTTCCTGCAACTGCCTGCATTGCACCTGGCGATTAGCGCGGTGTTTATCCTGATTTCCTCGGGCGCTATCCTGTATGAAACCAGTAACATCATTCACGGCGGTGAAACCAACTATATTCGTGCGACCGTCAGCCTGTACGTTTCGCTGTACAACATCTTTGTCAGCCTGCTCAGCATTCTGGGCTTCGCCAGCCGCGACTAATCGACATTCCCCTCTTCCAGCCCTGCTTATGCAGGGCTTTATTTTTTGCTACACTGCCGTCCGTGTTGATTACGCAGTGAAACGTTATGTTGATCTTTGAAGGTAAAGAAATCAGTACTGATAGCGAAGGCTATCTGAAAGAGACGGCGCAGTGGAGTGAAACGCTGGCAGTCGCTATCGCCGCCAATGAAGGCATTGAGCTCTCTGCGGAACACTGGGAAGTCGTGCGCTTCGTGCGCGAATTTTACCTGGAGTTTAATACCTCTCCCGCCATCCGAATGCTGGTAAAAGCGATGGCGAATAAGTTCGGCGAAGAAAAAGGCAACAGCCGCTATCTGTATCGTCTGTTCCCGAAAGGCCCGGCAAAGCAAGCGACCAAAATCGCCGGTCTGCCCAAGCCGGTAAAGTGTATTTAATACCGAATACTGAAGCCTGTTAACGTCTCGCGAGGGCTGTGCGGTTCAGTGAGGATTTTGTCCACACGAGCAGAGCGCGGCCCGCCCTCTTTCAGCCACTTGATGAGTTTTTCCACCTGCGCCGCGTCGCCACAGGCCACCACCTCTACGCTTCCGTCATCCATATTCTTCGCATAGCCGGTTAACCCCAGCCGCTGCGCCTCATGCTGCGTGGTATAGCGAAACCCGACTCCCTGAACTCGACCATAAACCCAGGCGATAATGCAGACGTTCGACATGATGGTTCTCCTTTCATAATCAGTGGTGGAGGCTCATACAGGACATACTTAACGTACCTGACTGGGCAGACACCCATAATGTTGGCGGAATCTGGCCGTAAATCTCGACCCCGACAGGTAGCCGCACCGTAGCGCTATTTCGCCGATCGGCAGCGTCGTCGATTGCAGTTGAGAAAGCGCGCAGGACATGCGCACCTCTTCAACAATTTGTCGATAACTCTGCGATTCACGCTGCAAACGCCGACGCAGCGTCGATGTTCCTATAGCAAGACGGCGGGCTATCTCCTGGGCTGTCCATAGCTTAGCAGGCGAGAGCATAATCAGTTGCCGCACCTGCTCCGTGAGGGTGTAACGCCGTTCAATAAGCAGCGGTCCCGCCGCGCCATCATGTAAAAGCGCTAACAGTAACCCCATCGCCTGATGTTCCTGTAGCCCAACGGGTAAACCCTGGCGCACAGCATCCAACACGTTCTCCCACATAAATGTCAGGCTACGGCTCATCGGCGTACACAGCGATGTCAGGTTTGCCGGTGGATAATCCTGAACGTACATCGTTTTAAAGCGAGCAATAATCTCCGGTGAAAGTAACAACAGGTCGGAGCGAAAACCGTTCTGCGCAGGCTGATTAATAATCTCCAGCGGCGTGTTCGCCGGAATAATAATCAACTCGCCCGGCCCGGCGACAAGGCGGCTATCATCCTGAATGATGACTTTACTGCCCTGCGTAATATGGCAGATAGCGGCGGAAAAAAGCGTAACACGATGCAAACGGTGCAGATGACTGGAACGCACCTCTGCCGTCGTAAGATCCTGATGTCGAATATGCATCTCCTGCACCGTGCCGTCCTCTGTTTTATCTTCCGTATGTGGCCGTGAATTGTGCTTTCGCAATCACATGCGCGTTAAGCATAAACCCTACCAACGCGCCACTCGACTCACTGTCGAGCGGCAGTGTTGCCGTATTCAGCGCCCACACAGTAAACTGATAGCGATGAGGCTTATCGCCCGGCGGCGGACAGGCGCCGCCAAAGCCAGCATAACCGAAATCATTACGTCCCTGCACCACTCCAGCGGGTAACGTTTTTTTATCAGCCCCCGTCGGCAGGTCGTGAATCTGCGCAGGAATATTCACCATCGTCCAGTGCCACCAGCCGCTTCCGGTGGGCGCATCAGGATCGAAGACGGTAATAGCGTAGCTTTTGGTTCCGGCAGGCGGATTGCGCCAGCTCAGCTGCGGCGAAATATTTTCTCCGCTACAACCAAATCCTTTAAAGACGTGCTGTTGCGTTAAACGAAAATCCGCCGGAATATCCGCGCTACTGAGGCTAAACGCCGACGCGGCAGATACGCCGCCACTCAATGCCATCATTGCGGCTGCGGTCAAAGAGAAGACTGTTTTCATTGTATTTCCTTCTTCATATAAAGAAATAACACTATAAAAAGCGTCCGCTGAAGAAACTGTGCCTTTACGATTCTATTTTGTGCAGAAACGCTCACCGCCATACGCTGGTGATTGCCTCTCTCATCTGTGCTACCCTACGCGCCATTTCGTTTTCACGGTCCCTGGCTGGAGCTATTATCCGGCTCGCGTCACTGTTTGTGAGAGGTTACTCCGCATGACTGAATCTACATTTCCGCAATATCCCCGTTTAGTCCTCAGCAAAGGGCGAGAAAAATCTTTACTCCGCCGCCACCCATGGGTCTTTTCCGGCGCCGTCTCCCGCCTGGAAGGCAAAGCCAACCTCGGTGAAACTATCGATATCGTCGACCATCAGGGAAGGTGGTTAGCACGCGGCGCCTGGTCGCCAGCATCCCAGATCCGCGCGCGCGTCTGGACATTTGATAAAGCAGAATCCATTGATATTGCGTTTTTCACCCGCCGCCTGCGCCAGGCGCAGCAGTGGCGCGACTGGCTGGCGAAAAAAGACGGCCTGGATAGCTATCGTCTGATCGCCGGTGAATCCGATGGCCTGCCTGGCGTCACTATCGATCGTTTTGGTCATTTTTTGGTGCTGCAACTGCTCAGCGCCGGGGCCGAATATCAACGCGCCGCATTAATTAGCGCTCTGCAAACATGCTATCCGGATTGCGCTATTTACGATCGCAGCGACGTCGCCGTGCGGAAAAAAGAAGGGATGGCGCTGACGCAAGGTCCGGTCACTGGCGAACTGCCGCCTGCGCTTCTGCCAATTGAAGAACACGGTATGAAATTACTGGTCGATATCCAGGGCGGCCACAAAACCGGTTATTATCTTGATCAGCGCGACAGTCGTCTGGCGACGCGCCGCTACGTGGAAAATCAGCGGGTACTGAACTGCTTCTCTTATACCGGCGGTTTTGCCGTGTCGGCGTTAATGGGCGGTTGTCGCCAGGTTGTCAGCGTGGATACCTCACAGGATGCGCTGGATATCGCCAGGCAAAACGTTGAACTGAACCAACTGGACTTGAGCAAAGCCGAATTCGTGCGCGATGACGTGTTTAAGTTGCTGCGCGCTTACCGTGAACACGGCGAAAAATTCGACGTCATCATCATGGACCCGCCCAAATTCGTCGAAAATAAAAGCCAGTTAATGGGTGCCTGCCGGGGCTATAAAGACATTAACATGTTAGCGATTCAACTGCTCAATCCGGGCGGCATACTGCTGACATTCTCTTGCTCCGGACTGATGACCAGCGATTTATTTCAGAAAATCATTGCCGATGCCGCAATAGATGCCGGTCGTGATGTACAATTTATAGAGCAGTTCCGTCAGGCCGCCGATCACCCGGTGATCGCCACCTACCCGGAAGGGCTGTATCTGAAAGGGTTTGCCTGTCGCGTCATGTAACTTGAAAAGTGGAATAGTATCCTCATATAAAGGGTATCTATTTCCCGGGAGGTGACTATGATAGCCAGCAAATTCGGTATCGGCCAACAGGTCCGCCATTCCCTGTTAGGTTACCTCGGAGTGGTCGTCGATATCGACCCGGAATATTCGCTTGATGAACCGTCGCCTGATGAACTGGCGGTTAACGACGAACTTCGCGCCGCTCCGTGGTACCACGTGGTAATGGAAGATGATGATGGTCAGCCAGTGCATACTTATCTGGCCGAGGCCCAGTTGCGAAGCGAAATGCGGGACGAGCATCCAGAACAGCCATCGATGGATGAACTGGCGCGTACCATTCGCAAGCAGCTTCAGGCGCCGCGACTACGTAACTGATTGTATGTAAAAGGCCGGAGAGCGATATCCGGCCATTTTAAACTTTTATTTCGCCAGCCCCAGGCGAGGGATCTCAATCGCCGGGCAGCGATCCATCACCACGGTCATGCCTGCATCCCGCGCCAGTACCGCCGCCTGCTCGTTGATCACGCCAAGCTGTAGCCACAGCGTTTTTGCGCCGATGGCGATAGCTTCCTGTGCGACGCCCCATGCAGCTTCAGAGTTGCGAAAAACATCCACCATATCGACTTTTTCGGGAATGTCCGCCAGCGTGGCATACCCCTGTTGCCCCAGCAATGACTTACCCGCGACTTTTGGCGCAACCGGAATCACATGGTAGCCCTGTTCAAGCAGGTATTTCATTACCCGATAACTTGGACGATCGGGTTTATCGCTCGCACCTACCAGCGCGATAGTGCGAGTGGACGTCAATACATCAGCAATATCGGTCTCTTTCATCATCTTTCTCCTGGCTGTTTTGCAAAGTGTACGACAAACCTGACATAGCAACCATTCATCCCATACCGATGTATGAGAGCAAAACGCCAAAATATGTCTATATGTTAGTAAACATGATCTAAGAAAAATTTCGATACATTATTAGCCAGACGGCCTTTGGACAGGAGAACCTTATGAAAACCGGCGCGCTAACCACCTTCCTTGCTCTCTGTTTGCCGGTGACTGTTTTTGCCACAACGCTCCGTCTGTCGAATGAGGTTGATCTGCTGGTGCTGGACGGCAAAAAGGTGTCCAGCTCTTTATTACGCGGCGCAGAGAGCATCGAACTGGAAAACGGGCCGCATCAACTCGTTTTCCGGGTGGAAAAAACCATCCGCCTGCCCGGTAATGAAGAGCGGCTTTATATTTCTCCGCCGCTGGTGATAAGTTTCGATACCCAACTGATAAATCAGGTCAATTTCCAGCTCCCACGGCTGGAAAACGAGCGCGAAGCCTCGCATTTTAACGCGGCGCCGCGTCTGGCGCTTTTGGACGGCGACGCCATGCCCATTCCGGTAAAACTCGATATTCTGGCCATTACTTCTACGGCTAAAGTGGTCGATTATGAAATAGAGACCGAGCGTTATAATAAATCGGCGAAACGCGCCTCGCTTCCTCAGTTCGCCACGATGATGGCAGACGACAGCACATTACTTTCCGACGTCTCAGAGCTTGATACCGTACCGCCGCAATCACAAACTCTGACAGAACAGCGGCTGAAATATTGGTTCCGACTGGCCGACCCGCAGACACGCCATCATTTTCTGCAATGGGCGGAAAAACAGCCGCCCTCTTGATATGAGTTGTCCCAGCGCGCAATTTTTTTGTCTTTCTCTTGCAGCATCAAGCGCTTCCAGTAATCTGTAGACAGGTTAACTACGGAATCGAATTATGGAACTGACGACTCGCACCTTGCCGACGCGCAAACATATCGCGTTGGTTGCTCACGACCACTGCAAACAGATGTTAATGAACTGGGTGGAACGCCATCAGCCGTTGCTGGAAAAACACGTTCTTTATGCAACCGGCACCACGGGGAATCTGATCCAGCGCGCAACCGGTATGGACGTTAATGCGATGCTGAGCGGCCCGATGGGCGGCGACCAGCAGGTTGGCGCGC
This sequence comes from Salmonella sp. SAL04214, assembly GCF_046550615.1. Lineage (NCBI taxonomy): Bacteria > Pseudomonadati > Pseudomonadota > Gammaproteobacteria > Enterobacterales > Enterobacteriaceae > Salmonella > Salmonella sp. SAL04214. The sequence goes on along the minus strand of NZ_JBGDXT010000004.1, from coordinate 246,444 downwards.
TCATTTCAGAAGGGAAAATCGACGTGTTGATTTTCTTCTGGGACCCGCTTAACGCGGTACCGCACGACCCCGATGTCAAAGCGCTACTGCGTCTGGCCACCGTATGGAATATCCCTGTCGCCACTAACGTCTCAACGGCGGACTTTATCATCCAGTCCCCGCATTTTAATGACGCTGTAGATATTCTTATTCCGGATTATGCGCGTTATCTGGCCGAGCGCCTGAAATAACCGCTACGCGGGCGGGATGCTGTACCGCCCGCGCTTTAGGGCTTCCTCGCCACCGGCACATCCAGCTGTTTAAGCGCCTCCACAAAGCGCGAGGGATTATCTTTATTGAAAAGCAGCCAGACCCGCGCGCGCGCGCGCGTCAACGCCACATATAACAAACGCCGCTCTTCAGCGTCCGGAAAATCCTCAACCTGAGGAAGAAGCGCACTTTCCATAATGGATTCTCGCGCCGGGGCGGGGAAACCGTCGTTACCCTCCTGCAATCCGACAAGAATCACGTAATCGGCCTGTTGGCCTTTGCTGGCATGGATAGTCATGAAGTCTATCTGTAACTTCGGCCAGCGAGTCGCCGCTTTTTGTAGACTCGCGGGTTTCAGATGGTGATAGCGCGCCAGCACCAGGATACGTTCATCTACCTTCGCATAGCCGGATAATTTATCCAGTAACGCGTCCAACTGGCTTTCATCCAATAACGTCACCGCTTTTTTATCGCCTGGGGTCAGACTATTTAACGGTTTTTTAAGTTGGTGCGGATTCTGCTGTACAAAGCGATTGGCAATATCGCCAATCCGACTGTTAAAACGGTACGTGGTGTCCAGGTGGCAATGCTCGCCCTCGCCGAACGTCTGATGAAACGCCGTCGTTAAGGAGAGCTGCGCCCCGCTAAAACGGTAAATCGCCTGCCAGTCATCGCCAACGGCAAACAGCGTAGTCTGGCTATTCTGCTTGCGCAGCGCCTCTAACAGCGCCGCCCGTTGCGGGGAAATATCCTGAAATTCATCGACCAGAATATGCTTCCACGGGCTGATAAAACGCCCTTTTTCGAGGATCACCATTGCCTGATGGATCAGCCCGGAGAAATCAACGGCATTTTCCGCTTTCAACGCGCTTTTCCAGGCCTTTAGCAGCGGCGCCATCAGCTTAATGCGTTTGCCAAACAGCTCGCGGCACTCCTCTGGCGCGCCAGCGATCATTTCTGCCTGCGCGCCGCCGTGCATACGCATCAAACTGACCCAACGATCCAGGCGAGGGGCCAGACGCCGCTGCAATGTCTCATCGTCCCAGAAATTACCTTCCGGCACTACCCACTGCATCTCCTCTTCCAGCCACTGACGCCAGCCTTTGGCCTGCGCTTTTTTCTCGCTACACTGCTGACGCCAGGTGCGCAGAAATAGCTGATGCCGCGCGGTGGCGTCACTTTCCAGCTTACTGACAACCGGCGCTTTTTTACTGCCTTGCTGAATAATATACAGCGCCAGCGAATGGAACGTACGAGCAGTAATCTCTTCCGTATGTAAGCGCTCGCGGATACGCTCATCCATCTCTTCTGCCGCCTTGCGACCAAACGCCAGTAAAAGAATTTGCCCCGCATCGGCTTGTCCGCGCGCCAACAGCCAACCCGCGCGCGCCACCAGCACCGAGGTCTTACCGCTTCCCGCGCCCGCCAGTACCAGTAACGATGATTCGCCGTTAACCACCGCCCTGGCCTGGGAAGGATTAAGCGGAGAAGATTCTATCTGCGTAAAAAAGTCGGCATGCGCTTCCAGCATGGCATCAGCATACGCCTGATTATGCTGCTGCCGACTTCCCTTGCTATCCTGTAACCAGGCCAGACACTTACGCCATATCTCGCGACAGTGAGCAAACTCCTCCAGACGTGAGACCGGCAGCGGCAAGGCGGCAAACGTCTGGCGAATTTCCTGTTCCAGCCCCCGAACGCGTTCACGGGTAAGCCATTGGTTTTCGCCCGTTCGCTCACTAATACGCGCCCATTGCTCCTGTAATGCCTGCGCGGCGACATCACTCATCTCCTGGCTCCAGCGACGCCAGTGCGCGTCCAGATAGCGATGGAATTGCTGGGTTTCCGACCACTCGGTACCGTGCAAACGCACGACTTTATCCTCCGGGAGGACAAACTCCAGCTCGCCCCATACCAGCCCACGCTTACAGTGAATCGCCAATAACTGATTGAATGGAATAAGATATTCATGCCTGTCGCCAGACACTTTCACCCCAGCGTTGAGGATCACGGCACGATCATACGGGTGTTGCGCCAGACGTTTTCCAAGAGAAGTTGCTTTCAGTTCCATGACTCAGCGAATCCAGACGTAAAGATGTGCTTATCAGTGTAACCGCCAGAGAAAACGTGCTCCAGTCTAAAAAAACGTTACAATTGCCCGCAGTGATAGAAAACCGGAATGAACTGAGGGTTTATGCGTACCGTTCTGAATATTTTAAACTTTGTACTGGGCGGCTTTGCCACTACGCTGGCCTGGCTGCTGTCGACGCTTGTCAGTATTGTGCTTATTTTTACCCTGCCGTTGACCCGCTCCTGCTGGGAGATAACCAAACTGTCCCTGTTCCCTTACGGTAATGAAGCCATTCACGTTGACGAACTTAATCCGGCGGCGAAAAGCGTATTAATGAATACTGGCGGTACCTTGCTGAATATTTTCTGGTTACTTTTTTTCGGCTGGTGGCTATGCCTGATGCACATTGCCTCCGGTATCGCGCAGTGTGTCACTATCATCGGGATACCTGTCGGTATTGCGAACTTTAAAATTGCCGCGATTGCGCTTTGGCCTGTCGGTCGCCGCGTCGTCTCTGTAGAAACCGCTCGCGCCGCGCGAGAAGCTAACGCGCGCCGCCGTTTTGAATGATCGGGACAAATAGCCTTTATGTTAAGTCCGTTGATTCGCCGTTATACCTGGAACAGTACCTGGCTGTATTACATCCGCATTTTTATCGCTCTGTGCGGCACCACCGCCCTGCCCTGGTGGCTGGGCGACGTCAAACTGACCATCCCGCTCACGCTCGGTATGGTTGCCGCGGCGCTAACCGATCTCGACGATCGCCTTGCCGGACGCTTGCGTAATTTAATCATTACCTTAATTTGCTTTTTTATCGCGTCGGCTTCTGTGGAGCTGCTCTTTCCCTGGCCGTGGCTATTTGCGTTGGGCTTAACGTTATCCACCAGCGGGTTTATTCTGTTGGGAGGACTGGGGCAACGCTATGCCACCATCGCGTTCGGCGCGTTACTCATTGCCATCTATACGATGCTGGGTACCTCTTTATACGATCACTGGTATCAGCAACCACTGCTCCTGCTGGCAGGCGCAGTATGGTATAACCTACTGACGCTAACCGGGCATCTGCTATTTCCGATCCGTCCGTTGCAGGATAATCTGGCACGCAGTTACGAACAGTTAGCGCACTATCTGGAACTGAAATCACGTCTGTTTGATCCTGATATTGAAGATGAAAGCCAGGCGCCGCTCTATGATTTAGCGTTAGCGAACGGGCAGTTAATGGCGACGCTGAACCAAACGAAAGTGTCGTTATTGACTCGCCTGCGCGGCGATCGCGGTCAACGCGGTACGCGCCGCACCCTCCATTACTATTTTGTGGCACAGGATATTCATGAACGCGCCAGTTCTTCGCATATTCAATATCAGACGCTGCGCGATTATTTTCGCCATAGCGACGTCATGTTCCGCTTTCAACGTCTGATGTCGATGCAGGCGCAGGCCTGTACGCAGCTGGCGCGCTGTATCTTACTGCGTACGCCGTACCAGCATGATCCGCGCTTTGAACGCGTCTTTACCCACATTGACGCCGCGCTTGAACGTATGCGCGCCAGCGGCGCTTCTTTAGAGCTGCTGAATACGCTTGGATTCTTATTAACCAACCTACGCGCCATTGATGCGCAACTGGCGACGATCGAGTCGGAGCAGGCCCAGGCAATGCCGCGCAATGAGTCAGAAAACCAGTTGGCTGATGATAGCCTGCACGGGTTTAGCGACATCTGGCTGCGTCTGAGCCGTAATTTTACCCCGGAGTCCGCTCTCTTTCGCCATGCGGTACGCATGTCACTGGTATTGTGCATCGGTTATGCTCTCATCCAAATTACCGGGATGCGCCACGGGTACTGGATATTGCTCACCAGCCTGTTCGTTTGTCAGCCTAACTATAACGCAACCCGCCATCGCCTTGCGCTCAGGATTATCGGTACGTTGGTAGGCGTTGCGATCGGCCTGCCGATTTTATGGTTTGTCCCTTCGCTTGAAGGACAGTTAGTTCTGCTGGTGATTACCGGCGTGCTTTTCTTCGCATTCCGTAATGTGCAGTATGCCCATGCGACGATGTTCATCACCCTGCTGGTATTACTCTGCTTTAACCTCCTGGGCGAAGGCTTTGAGGTAGCGTTACCGCGCGTCGTCGACACGTTAATTGGCTGCGCTATCGCCTGGGCTGCGGTCAGCTTTATTTGGCCGGACTGGCGCTTTCGCAACCTTCCCCGGGTACTCCAGCGCGCCACCGATGCTAATTGCCGCTACCTTGATGCGATCCTTGAGCAATATCACCAGGGACGGGATAACCGCCTGGCCTATCGCATTGCCAGACGCGACGCGCACAACCGCGATGCAGAACTGGCATCCGTGGTTTCTAATATGTCGAGCGAACCCGACGTCACGGCTGAAACCCGGGAGGCGGCGTTCAGGCTGCTTTGCCTCAATCACACTTTTACCAGCTATATCTCCGCCCTCGGCGCGCACCGCGAAAAGCTCAGTAATCCGGACGTGTTGGGGCTTCTGGATGACGCGGTCTGCTACGTTGATGATGCGCTTCATCATCAACCTGAAGACGAACAGCGCGTACACCAGGCGCTGGAGGGTTTAAAGCAGCGAGTTCAGTCACTGGAAACACGTCCGGACAGCAAAGAACCTCTGGTTGTTCAACAAATTGGTTTGCTCATTGCCTTACTGCCCGAGATTGGACGCTTGCAACGGCAAATTTCACCGCCGACTTCTACATTAATTACCCAGCCGTAAGCGAATGAGCCCAGTCGGCAAGCTCCTGGCGACGACTCGCCGGGAGCGCCGCTTCATGTACGCCGACAATTGCGCCTTCCAGGGCATACAAAACTTTCACCGTCAGCAAGGGATTGCTTTGTCGCAACCTTAGCCAGCACATTTTCGCGCCCAGTATGCGTAACATATTTTCGTCCTTTATCCCTGACTCATTGAGCAATGTTTCCAGATGGAAGGTCATATTGGGGAGATCTTTGAGTCTGTGCTGTAAAATACGGCTGTGTTTTTCCTTCATTGCCGCGTCAAGAGAATACTTCGATAAACGCACCAGCTGCTGCTGATCGCGCCACAGGCTTTCATCCACCCGGTAATAGTTGAGCATAACGGGACGTCCACATTTCATAAACATGAGCCAGGCGGGAGGATGCTTCACACAGTAGGGTACGCTTTCTTCACAGGCGCGGAGATAAAGCTCGCCATTAGCCACCATCGCAAAGACGGTATCCTCCACGGTCAGACTATAGCTACCGAATAAAGATCGATACTGGATCGTCCCCAAAGAGGCCAAATATTCTTGCGATTTATAGATCCTGTCATAAGAGAGTGCTCTCATAAAATTCCTTTTAAATCATAAAGTAAAAGAATGATTAGCAGTAACGGATCCGTTAATGACGAAAATAGGCAACTTATACTCCGCGAGCAAGATGATTTTTATTTTTGACGCCACTAAGAATAAAAATTGCGAGACAGTTTCCGAAAATAGAGTTGATCTTTCATCGCCACAGGGGTACTGTATGAATATACAGTAACTCACAGGGCTGGATTGATTATGTACACTTCAGGTTATGCAAATCGTTCTTCGTCATTTCCTACCACTACCCACAACGCTGCGCGCACCGCTACGGAAAATGCCGCGGCAGGACTGGTCAGTGAAGTTGTCTACCACGAAGACCAGCCCATGATGGCGCAACTCCTGCTTTTGCCTTTACTCCGTCAGTTAGGCCAACAATCACGCTGGCAGCTCTGGCTCACGCCGCAGCAAAAGCTCAGCCGTGAATGGGTACAGTCTTCAGGTTTGCCATTAACGAAAGTGATGCAAATTAGCCAGCTTGCGCCTCGTCATACGCTGGAGTCGATGATCCGCGCTTTGCGTACAGGAAATTACAGCGTGGTAATTGGTTGGATGACTGAAGAACTGACAGAAGAAGAACATGCCAGCCTGGTTGAAGCAGCGAAGGTAGGTAATGCGGTAGGGTTTATCATGCGCCCTGTACGTGCGCACGCTTTACCCAGGAGACAGCATTCCGGGCTAAAAATTCACTCTAATTTGTATCATTAAGTAAAATTAGGATTTATCCTGGACTTTTTTTTACGCGAACGTATCTCCTTTGAGTGCTAACGTTTTTTTTGCGAGAACGCTTGCCAGAAGCGGTTTCCGCAATTTTTGCTGTACGATTTATCATCTGAAACTGTTAAATGATGTGTATATCCGTCATGTTTTTTTCACATGTCTGACGGAGTTCACACTTGTAAGTTTCCAACTACGTTGTAGACTTTACATCGCCAGGGGTGCTCAGCATAAGCCGTAGATATCGGTAGAGTAACTATTGAGCAGATCCCCCGGTGAAGGATTTAACCGTGTTATCTCGTTGGAGATATTCATGGCGTATTTTGGATGATAACGAGGCGCAAAAAATGAAAAAGACAGCTATCGCGATTGCAGTGGCACTGGCTGGTTTCGCTACCGTAGCGCAGGCCGCTCCGAAAGATAACACCTGGTACGCTGGTGCTAAACTGGGCTGGTCTCAGTACCATGACACCGGCTTCATTAACAATGATGGCCCGACTCATGAAAACCAACTGGGCGCAGGTGCTTTTGGTGGTTACCAGGTTAACCCGTACGTTGGCTTTGAAATGGGCTACGACTGGTTAGGCCGTATGCCGTACAAAGGCGACAACATCAATGGCGCTTATAAAGCTCAGGGCGTTCAGTTGACCGCTAAACTGGGTTATCCAATCACTGACGATCTGGACGTTTATACCCGTCTGGGTGGTATGGTATGGCGTGCAGACACCAAGTCTAACGTCCCTGGCGGCCCGTCTACTAAAGACCACGACACCGGCGTTTCCCCGGTATTCGCGGGCGGTATCGAGTATGCTATCACCCCTGAAATCGCAACCCGTCTGGAATACCAGTGGACTAACAACATCGGTGATGCCAACACCATCGGCACCCGTCCGGACAACGGCCTGCTGAGCGTAGGTGTTTCCTACCGTTTCGGCCAGCAAGAAGCTGCTCCGGTAGTCGCTCCGGCACCAGCTCCGGCTCCGGAAGTACAGACCAAGCACTTCACTCTGAAGTCTGACGTACTGTTCAACTTCAACAAATCTACCCTGAAGCCGGAAGGCCAGCAGGCTCTGGATCAGCTGTACAGCCAGCTGAGCAACCTGGATCCGAAAGACGGTTCCGTTGTCGTTCTGGGCTTCACTGACCGTATCGGTTCTGACGCTTACAACCAGGGTCTGTCCGAGAAACGTGCTCAGTCTGTTGTTGATTACCTGATCTCCAAAGGTATTCCGTCTGACAAAATCTCCGCACGTGGTATGGGCGAATCTAACCCGGTTACCGGCAACACCTGTGACAACGTGAAACCTCGCGCTGCCCTGATCGATTGCCTGGCTCCGGATCGCCGCGTAGAGATCGAAGTTAAAGGCGTTAAAGACGTGGTAACTCAGCCGCAGGCTTAAGTTTCCGTCTGATAAAAAACCCCGCGTCGCGGGGTTTTTTGCTCTGGTCTGGGTGACAACGCCTTTCAGCGTTACTTCTTGCCTAATAACGCCTGTAAATCCTGCTTTAACGTGGTCATTTGCGTGGCATATTTCTCTTTATGCTCCGCGTCTTCTATCAGTTGCACTATCGTTTCGGATAATGTTTTACCGCGTCGCTGCGCAAGGCCCGCCAGACGCTGCCAGACCATAAACTCTAAATCGATAGATTTTTTGCGCGTATGCTGATGTTCCGCATTGAAGTGTCGTTTGCGTCTTGCCCGAATGGTTTGTTTCATCCGATTAAGCAAGGCAGGATTCATATGCCTGTCTATCCAGACATTTACCCGCACCGGTTCATTTTCGAGGGCCAACAACAAATTGACGGCTTCCTGGGCAGCACTGGCTTCCACGTAGCGGGTGATCAACTCCCCTTCGCGGTGCTTTTTCACCAGATATTTCCATTTCCAACCGCTTTCAAGATTTTCAAGTTGTTGATATTTCATTGTGATCCCAATGTTACCGTGTAACTGTTATCAGAATATCAGTTTTTTAGCCATCTGAAGAAAAGAATCTCGAACCTGTGAATGGTTACACGTCTTCATATTACTTTGCATTCGCTTTCCGCGTGTGCAGCGTGACGGGTTAGGCTATAATCCCCCCTTTTACAACAGACTAAAAAACCTCAACTTTGACCATTACGAAACTTGCATGGCGTGATCTGGTTCCGGATAGCGAAAGCTATCAGGAGATATTTGCACAGCCACACGCGACTGACGAAAACGACACCTTACTCAGTGATACTCAGCCACGACTGCAATTTGCGCTTGAGCAACTTATACAGCCGTGGGCATCATCCTCTTTTATGCTGACTAAAGCGCCTGAAGAGCAAGAGTATCTCACTTTACTTTCAGATGCCGTCCGCGCTCTGCAAACCGATGCCGGACAATTAACCGGCGGACATTATGACGTTTCCGGGCATACTGTTCATTACCGCGCCGCGCAGAATGCGCAAGACAACTTTGCCACCGTCACACAAGTCGTCAGCGCGGACTGGGTCGAAGCCGAACAGCTCTTTGGTTGCCTGCGGCAGTATAACGGCGACATTATCCTGCAGCCGGGACTGGTTCATCAGGCGAACGGCGGCGTGCTGATTATTTCCTTACGAACCCTTCTGGCGCAGCCGTTACTGTGGATGCGTCTGAAAGCCATCGTTAGCCGCGAGCGTTTTGACTGGGTGGCCTTTGACGAGTCGCGTCCATTACCGGTCTCCGTGCCATCCATGCCGCTCAAACTGAAGGTGATTCTGGTTGGCGAACGTGAATCACTGGCTGATTTTCAGGAGATGGAACCGGAGCTCGCGGAACAGGCTATCTATAGTGAATTTGAAGACAATTTACAGATAGCGGACGCAGAAGCTATGACCCTGTGGTGTCAATGGGTGACGCGTATCGCTTTACGCGATAATTTGCCCCCTCCGGCACCGGACGCCTGGCCCGTCCTGATACGCGAGGCTGTGCGCTATACCGGCGAACAGGATACGCTGCCTCTTTGCCCACTGTGGATAGCCCGCCAGTTTAAGGAGGCTTCGCCTTTATGCGAAGGCGATACCTGCGGCGCAGAAGCGCTCAGCCTGATGCTTGCCCGACGCGAATGGCGAGAAGGCTTTCTGGCGGAGCGGATGCAGGATGAGATTCTGCAAGAGCAGATCCTGATTGAAACCGAAGGCGAACGCGTTGGACAAATCAATGCGCTTTCCGTCATTGAGTTTCCCGGGCATCCGCGCGCCTTTGGCGAACCGTCGCGAATTAGCTGTGTTGTGCATATCGGCGATGGCGAATTTAACGATATTGAGCGCAAGGCCGAACTTGGCGGGAATATCCACGCCAAGGGAATGATGATTATGCAGGCCTTCCTGATGTCGGAGTTGCAGCTGGAGCAACAAATTCCCTTCTCTGCCTCGTTAACCTTTGAGCAGTCCTACAGCGAAGTGGATGGCGATAGCGCCTCAATGGCGGAATTATGTGCGCTCATCAGCGCGCTGGCCAATGTGCCAGTGAATCAAAACATTGCGATTACCGGCTCGGTCGATCAGTTTGGTCGCGCGCAACCGGTGGGCGGGCTAAACGAAAAAATTGAAGGTTTCTTCGCCATCTGCGAGCAGCGGGAATTAAACGGTAAACAGGGCGTGATTATCCCTGCCGCCAATGTCCGCCATCTCAGTCTTAAATCTGAACTGCTGCAAGCGGTTAAAGAAGAGAAGTTCACTATCTGGGCGGTAGACGACGTGACCGACGCCTTACCGCTACTGTTAAATCTGGTGTGGGATGGCGAAGGTCAAACGACGTTGATGCAGACTATCCAGGAGCGTATCGCGCAGGCGACGCAACAGGAAGGCCGTCATCGTTTCCCGTGGCCATTACGTTGGCTGAACGCTTTTATTCCGAACTGATCGGACTTGTTCAGCGTACACGTGTTAGCTATCCTGCGTGCTTCAATAAAATAAGGTTTACATAAAACATGGTAGATAAACGCGAATCCTATACAAAAGAAGACCTTCTTGCCTCTGGTCGTGGTGAACTGTTTGGCGCTAAAGGGCCGCAACTCCCTGCGCCGAACATGCTGATGATGGACCGCGTCGTTAAGATGACCGAAACGGGCGGCAATTTCGACAAAGGCTATGTCGAAGCCGAGCTGGATATCAATCCGGATCTATGGTTCTTCGGATGCCACTTTATCGGCGATCCGGTGATGCCCGGTTGTCTGGGTCTGGATGCTATGTGGCAATTGGTGGGATTCTACCTGGGCTGGTTGGGCGGCGAAGGCAAAGGCCGCGCTCTGGGCGTGGGCGAAGTGAAATTTACCGGCCAGGTTCTGCCGACAGCCAGGAAAGTCACCTATCGTATTCATTTCAAACGTATCGTAAACCGTCGCCTGATCATGGGCCTGGCGGACGGTGAGGTTCTGGTGGATGGTCGTCTGATCTATACCGCACACGATTTGAAAGTCGGTTTGTTCCAGGATACTTCCGCGTTCTAAGTGTTGAATTGATATTCCGCGCTATCGGTATCATGCTTGCAAAGCCCATAAAGGCGAAACCTCCGCACTGCGGAGGTTTCTTTTTCTAAAGAGACAGAATCAGGCCATTACCGCCCTGTCCTCCATGGCTTGTCGCCAACCTCCCAACCAGTATGACCGTTGATTCAGCGTCTGATAGGGACACATTTCTTTTGATCGTCCGGCGATGCCGGCCTGATATCCACGTTGATGTGCCCGTTCCAGGCGATCTCGTTTTTGTCTCTTCATGCCTCGTTTCCCTCATATTTGTATCTGGTGGAAAAGAAAACAATGATTACAAAATGTGCAATCACACTACACGAATACCTCTAAATGGATCGCCCGTCAATGCGCAAAATTCACACCAATGTCATATTTGTGAGCTATACGGTAAATCATTTGTACAAAAAATGTGAGCCATAACAACTATTTTTCCGGCGTCAAAAATAAAAAAACCGCCTCAGGCGCACGACCTGAAGCGGTTAAATTTACATTACTTTTATCTCAGGGAAGGCGCTTTATCTCATCTGCGATAGCGGCTGCTTCCTGACTCCATGCGCTTGCCAGTACTTTGACCATCTCATCATAGCCATCTTTCTGCTGACTGGCTTCGATATGGAAAGGCCGCTTAATCAGCTGTCCATTGTGGTTTAATAACCACTCCCCGCTGACGATAACCTTACCATCGTAGCGTCCATGGAATCCGGTTACGGTAACGTTTAACGTATCCTGGGTGGTTCCCAACGGCTGGGAAGCGACGACCCAGCCAGGAAGCCGGGCGCTAAGATTCGCCACCAGCGTGTTACGTAATTGCTGGTCCAGCGGGCTGGCCCACAGATTGTTATTGGCAATCACATACTGAACATCACTGGTTTGATACACCACGCCGTTACCTGCCAGATAGTCAGGTACGGAAACCTGCTCTACCCATAAGAGACGGTTGCCCTGGCTTGCGGTGCTTTGCACACCGCTTTGCGCTATCGGGAGCTGATAATAGCTTTTATTCTCTCCGCCGGAGCTACATGACGCTAGCCAGAACGCCATTATCACGACTAGCCATTTTTTCATTGTTTCGCCCTCTTAGGCTCAGGATCTTTTTTATCCTTCGCTTCAAATACCAGCGCGTTGCTCTTCTCGTTCAGAGTTTTCAACACCGGTTGTAACTCACGAAGCACCTGATCGAGACGCTGCATATCCGCCACCATTTTGTTATACGCCGCCGATCCAGGCTGGAAGCCCTGCATACTGCGGTTAAGTTCGCGTAACGTCGTTTGCATATCCGCCGGAAGCTGCTGCATCGACTGACTGGAGGTAATCTTGTTCATATTATCCAGCGTGGTTTGCAGCCGACGCATAGTACGCTGGCTTTCAGACAGCGTATTGGTCGCTTGTTCAATCATCGGATTCAGCGGCAGGTTGTTGATCTTATCCAACGTTTCCACCAGTCGCTGTTGAATTTGCGCCAGGCCGCTGCTGACGGTGGGAATAATTTCATAACCATCAAATTCGCGTAGCCCGGTAATCGGCGGCTCCTTAGGATAAAAGTCCAGATCGACATACAGCGCCCCGGTCACCAGGTTACCGGTTTTAAGCGAAGCGCGTAAACCGCGCTTAAGCAGTTCCGTCAAATGCGCGCCAACATCCGCATTTTCTCCCAATTGCGCTTTCAGACGCTCCGGTTCAATGCGCACCAGCACAGGAATACGGTAATCGTCGTTAAATACCTGGCGCATTTTAGACGCAAAGAAAGGCACTTTGCTTACCGTCCCCAGACGAATACCGCGGAACTCCAGCGGCGCGCCGGGTTGTAATCCGCGCACCGAATCTTTAAAGAACATCAGGTAATCGATATGATCGGTATACAGCGAATCCTGAATACTTTTTTGATCGTCGTAGAGATTAAACGCCGTTTTTTCGGCGACGGGTTGCCCCTGCTCAAGTCCTTCCGGCACATCAAAACTCACGCCGCCGCCAAACAACGTCGTCAACGATCCCATTTCCACGCGCATTCCCGCCGATGTCAGATCCACAGCGATACCGCTATCTTTCCAGAATCGGACATTACTGGTGACCAATCGATCGTTTGGCGCCTTAATGAACAACTGATAACTCATTGTCCGTTTTTGCGGATCGAAAGAGCTGGTTTCAACGGATCCTACCCGATAGCCCCGGAACAGAACGGGATCGCCAGGACTGAGCTGACCGGCCTTTTTGCTGTCCAGAATCACACGAATACCTTTGGCATCGGGCGGCGCCAACGGCGGTGAGTCAAGAAGCTGATAGCTTTCCGGCTGGCTGCCCTTACTTCCTGGTTGTAGTTCAATATACGCGCCTGATAGCAGCGTCCCAAGCCCGCTGATGCCTTCACGCCCCACCTGCGGTTTTACGACCCAAAATACCGAGTCTTTATGCAGCAACTTTTCCATACCGGAATGAAGCCGCGCTTTGATTTGTACATGGGTCAGATCGTCAGTCAGCGTCGCGCTTTCAACCACGCCGACATCCACGCTGCGACTTTTGATCGTCGTTTTTCCGCCTTCAATGCCTTCCGCATTGGTGGTAATTAAGGTAACTTCCGGTCCCTGGTGGCTGTAGTGATAAAACAGAATCCAGGCTCCGATAAGCGCAGTAACAATCGGGAATATCCAGACAGGCGACCAATTTTTCACCTTTTGTACTTTGGCTTCCCCTTTTTTAGGTTCCATGCTATCAGGACTCCTCATGGCCTGGTTCGTATTCACGATCCCACGACAGACGCGGATCAAAGGTCATCGCAGAAAACATTGTCATTATGACGACTAAAGCAAACATCAACGCACCCATCGCAGGATAAATATTCATTAACCCTCCCATACGCACCAGCGCAGAGAGTACGGCAATGACAAAGACATCAATCATTGACCAGCGCCCCACAAACTCCACTACTTCATAAATAAAATGCATCCGTTCACTGTCGCGCTTACCGTGGCCTTTCGCATCCCAACAAAGCCAGGCAATGGCGATCATTTTTAGAGTCGGCACCATAATACTGGCGAGAAAGATAACCGCCGCCACCGGATAAGACCCCTCGCTCCACAGCAAAATCACGCCAGCCAGAATGGTCGACGGCATTTTCGAGCCCAGTAAGTCGGTAATCATAATCGGCAAAATATTGGCGGGCAGATAAAGCATGATCGAGGTAAATAATAACGCCAGCGTCCACTGCAAACTGTTTTTACGCCGGACATAGCCTTTCGTATGGCAACGCGGACAGACGAGACTCTCCGCAGGCAGGATCGCCGTGCAGCAGGCGCAAGAACGCAAAGACTGCCGGATACCGGTAATCCCCGGCGTTAACGGCTGCGCCAGTGCAGGCTGCGGGGCGATATCATCCCACAACCAGTGGCGATCGACACACTGGAACGCCCGCAGTTGAACGAGACAAAATAAGCACCAGGGAATAAAACTGCTGCCGATGCCGATATCGCCGTAGGCCATCAGCTTAACAAAACTGACCAACACCCCGGCGAGAAATATTTCCGCCATTCCCCACGATTTGAGGAGGAAAAAGATCCTTGCCAGCGTTTTTTTTACCGACAACGGCAGACTGGCGCGGTTGACAAGTAATAGAATGGTCACCAGGCAAAATGCCGGCACCAGTTGGACAAATAACAAAAAGAACGTGCCGAGGCTGGCGTAATCTTCAGAAAACATGACGCCGGGGATTTCCAGAAGCGTGACTTCGCTGGTGACGCCCGCGACATTCATATTCACGAAGGGAAAAAGGTTAGAAAGCAGCAACATAAATAGTGCCGCTAACGCATAGGCGGTAGGACGCTGCCGGGGCGCGTCCCACTCGGTCGTTAACGTTGCGCCGCATCGTGGACATGCTGCTTTTTGCCCATGCGAGAGGCGGGGTAAAGCCACCAGCATGTCGCATTGCGGGCACAATATGTGCTTCGCAGCATGGTGATGTTCACACATAGGCGCTCCTTTCGTTATGCCCCGTTTTTCAGGCCTTCAAGATACTCCCAACGTTCGAAGGCTTGCTCAAGTTCTTGCTCCGCCTGACTTAAATCGGCCAGAACTTTTTGCGTTTGCTCATGGGGTTGGCTAAAAAAGGCCGCATCCGCAACCTGCGCCTGTAGCGCTTCCAGCTTCGCTTCCAGGTCTTCAAGCTGACCGGGTAACTGCTCCAGCTCGCGCTGCAGTTTATAGCTTAGTTTGCTACTGCCACGTTTTACAATTTCTGCTTTAGGGGCAATAACTTCCTCATTTTTTTTCGCCATCGGCTGTTTCGTCGCCAGATGCTGCTCTTGCTGCGCACGCGCATCATGGTAGCCGCCGATATAACGTCCGATTTTGCCGCCGCCCTCGAAAATCCAGCATTCCGTCACGGTATTATCGACAAATTGCCGATCGTGGCTGACCAGTAGTACCGTGCCCTGATAGCCATCAATTAATTCTTCTAATAGTTCCAGCGTTTCGACGTCAAGATCGTTCGTTGGTTCATCGAGAATTAAAAGATTGCTCGGCTTGAGGAACAGTCGTGCCAGCAGCAGACGGTTACGTTCGCCGCCGGAAAGCGCGCGGACGGGCGTCATCGCCCGTTTGGGGTGAAACAGGAAGTCCTGCAAATAACCCAGTACATGGCGCGGCTTACCGTTTACCATCACCTCTTGCTTGCCTTCCGCAAGGTTATCCATCACGGTTTTTTCCGGATCCAGTTCGGCGCGATGCTGATCGAAGTAGGCGACTTCCAGCTTCGTTCCTACGTGGATGCGCCCGCTGTCAGCCTGAAGCTGTCCCAGCATCAGTTTCAGTAGCGTGGTTTTACCGCAGCCGTTCGGGCCAATTAACGCAATCTTGTCGCCGCGCTGTACCTGAGCGGAGAAATCTTTTACCAGTTGTTTTCCTTCTACCTGGTAATCGACGTTTTCCATCTCAAAAACGATTTTACCGGAGCGCGTCGCCTCCTCGACCTGCATCTTCGCCGTGCCCATCACTTCCCGACGCTCGCTGCGTTCACGACGCATCGCTTTTAACGCCCGCACGCGCCCTTCATTACGGGTGCGGCGCGCCTTGATACCCTGGCGAATCCAGACTTCTTCCTGCGCCAGTTTGCGATCAAATTCCGCGTTTTGTAATTCTTCTACGCGCAGCGCTTCTTCTTTCTCCAGCAGGTATTGATCGTAATTTCCCGGATAGGTGACCAGTTTGCCACGATCGAGATCGACAATGCGGGTTGCCATATTGCGAATAAACGAACGATCGTGAGAGATAAAAATAATCGTTCCGTTAAAGGTTTTCAGAAACCCTTCCAGCCAGTCGATAGTTTCGATATCCAGATGGTTAGTCGGTTCATCCAGTAACAATACGCGCGGATTGCTGACCAGCGCCCGACCCAGCGCGGCTTTACGCAGCCAGCCGCCGGAGAGCGACGACAGCGCGGCGTTAGGATCGAGTCCAAGCTGCTCCAGCACTTCATTAATACGGTTTTCCAGCTGCCACAGATTATGATGATCGAGCTGTTCCTGTACGCGCGCCATTTCATTGAGGTTTTTCTCGCTGGGATCGGTCATCACCAGACGGGAAATCTCATGATAGCGCTTGAGGTATTCCGCTTGTTCTTCGATACCTTCGGCGACAAAGTCATAGACGCTGCCCGCAATATTACGGGGCGGATCCTGTTGCAGACGCGCGACGATCAGATCCTGCTCATAAATAATACGCCCATCGTCCAGACCCTGTTCGCGGTTGAGGATCTTCATCAAGGTGGATTTCCCGGCGCCGTTACGCCCCACCAGACAGACGCGTTCGTTATCTTCGATATGCAACTCTGCGTTATCGAGAAGCGGCGCGTCGCTGAACGACAGCCATGCGCCATGCATACTGATTAATGACATTTACTTTTCCTTTCAGGCGGCGCGGATCAGCCAGCAGTTATGAATCTGACGGTTACGGGCAAAATCCGGGGAGAGCGTTTTTTGCGTAATTTCTTGTGCGGTAAGCCCCAGTTCCGCCAGCCCTTCCAGATCCATACGGAATCCGCGCTTATTATTTGAGAACATGATGGTGCCGCCTTTACGCAGCAGGCGTTTTAAATCTTTCATTAACGCGACATGATCGCGCTGAACATCAAACGACTCTTCCATACGTTTTGAGTTAGAGAACGTCGGCGGATCGATAAAGATCAAATCGAACTGTTCATTCGCCTCGCGCAGCCAGCCCAGGCAGTCGGCCTGAATCAGGCGATGCGCGCGGCCGCTCAGTCCGTTCAGACGCAAATTACGTTCGGCCCACTCCAGATAGGTGCGGGACATATCCACCGTTGTGGTGCTGCGCGCGCCGCCCAGACCCGCATGTACGCTGGCGCTGCCGGTATAAGAAAAGAGATTCAGGAAATCTTTGCCTTTGCTCATTTCTCCCAGCATTCTGCGGGCAATACGGTGATCGAGGAACAGACCGGTGTCGAGATAATCCGTCAGATTTACCCATAAGCGCGCATTATATTCGCTGACCTCAAGGAACTCGCCCTTCTCGCTCATTTTCTGATACTGGTTTTTTCCTTTTTGCCGTTCACGGGTTTTTAACACCAGTTTATTCGGCGGAATACCGAGCACTGACAAGGTTGCCGCAATAATATCGAACAGACGTTGCCGCGCTTTTTGCGCATCCACCGTTTTCGGCGGCGCATATTCCTGAATCACCGCCCAGTCGCCGTAACGGTCTACCGCCACGTTATATTCCGGCAGGTCGGCATCATACAAGCGATAGCATTCAATCCCTTCCTGGCGCGCCCATTTCTCCAGCTTTTTAAGATTTTTACGCAGGCGATTAGCGTAATCTTCCGCCACCGTCGCCGGTTTACTGTCCGCCGTGGTTTCCGCAATATGATAGTTTTTCTGCACACAGTCCAGCGGGCCATTCTTGGCTTTAAACTGTTTGTCGGCACGTAATTGCAGGCTGCCCAGCAGATCGGGCGAAGCGCTGAACAGCGACAGGTTCCAGCCGCCAAACTGATTTTTCATGGTACGACCTAGCAGGCTGTGCAACGCAATCAGCGCCGGTTCGCTGTCCAGACGTTCGCCGTAAGGCGGGTTACTGATCACCGTACCATACGGGCCTTTCGGCAATGGATTACTCAGTTGCGCCACATCTTTCACTTCAAAGGTGATAAGCTCGCCGATACCGGCGCGACGGGCGTTGCTGCGCGCCCGCTCAATGACGCGCGCATCGCTGTCGGAACCGTAGAAATGAGAGGAATACTCCGCCAGTCCCTTACGCGCCCGGGTCTGCGCTTCGGCTTTCACTTCCTGCCAGATAGTTTCGTCATGCTGCGCCCAGCCGCTAAATCCCCAGTGACCACGGTGCAGTCCCGGCGCGCGATCGGTCGCCCACATCGCGGCCTCAATCAACAGTGTCCCCGAACCACACATAGGGTCGAGCAGCGGCGTACCTGGTTGCCAGCCGGAACGCATAACAATCGCTGCCGCCAGCGTCTCTTTAATTGGCGCCAGCCCGGTGCGATCGCGATAACCGCGCAGGTGCAGGCCATCACCACTGAGATCCAGCGCAATGCTGGCAGTTTCTTTATTCAGCCAGACATTAATACGGAGGTCCGGCGATTCGCGGTCCACATTTGGACGCGGAAGATTTTTCCGCGTAAACGCATCGACAATCGCGTCTTTAACTTTCATCGCGCCATACTGACTATTACGGATGGTGTCGTTCAGGCCGCTGAAATGCACCGCAAACGTCGCGCTAGGATTAAAAATCTCTGTCCAGTTTATCGCCTGAACGCCGAGGTAAAGATCGAGATCGCTGTAGACCTTGCACTCACCCATCGGCAGGATAATACGCGAGGCCAGGCGGCTCCACATCAGGCTCTGGTAAATAAGCCGCGTGTCGCCCTGAAAATGGACCCCACCCTGAACAACCTGACACCCTACGGCGCCCAGTTTTTCCAGTTCAGTTTTTAACAGCTCTTCCAGCCCGCGGGCCGTACTGGCAAACAGAGAATTCATATTGTCACTTTTACGCTAAGAAAATTGTTGCGCATTATAGCTAATCTCACGCCCATGTCATAAAGTTGAAGGCTTATTTTCATTTGAGGGACTGTACGGTGGCGACGTTATCACGGCTCTTTATTCATCCGGTCAAATCCATGCGCGGCATTGGCCTGACTCATGCGCTGGCAGATATCAGCGGTCTGGCTTTTGATCGCATCTTCATGATAACCGAGCCTGACGGCACATTTATTACCGCCCGCCAGTTTCCACAAATGGTACGTTTTACCCCTTCTCCCTTACACGACGGCCTCCATTTGACCGCGCCAGACGGCAGTAGCGCGCTGGTTCGCTTTACGGATTTCACCCCGCAGGATGCGCCGACCGAGGTCTGGGGAAACCATTTTACCGCTCGCGTCGCCCCGACGGCGATTAATCAATGGTTGAGCGGCTTTTTCTCCCGCGATGTCCAGTTGCGCTGGGTTGGGCCGCAGTTGACGCGCCGGGTTAAACGGCATAACGCGGTGCCGCTGGGATTTGCCGATGGCTACCCGTATTTATTGACCAACGAAGCCTCGCTGCGCGATCTGCAACAGCGTTGTCCGGCAGGCGTACAAATGGAACAATTTCGCCCAAACTTAGTGGTTTCCGGCGTAGCGGCCTGGGAGGAAGATAGCTGGAAAGTGCTTCGCATTGGCGATGTGATTTTTGACGTCGTGAAGCCCTGTAGCCGCTGTATTTTTACGACCGTCAGCCCTGAAAAGGGGCAAAAACATCCTTCCGGAGAACCGCTGGCGACACTGCAAGCTTTTCGTACCGCTCAGGACAATGGCGATGTGGATTTCGGTCAGAATCTGATTGCCCGCAATAGCGGCGTTATTCGCGTCGGCGATGAAGTGGAGATTCTGGCGACAGCCCCGGCAAAAGCTTATGGCGCCACAACGGTCGACGACAGCGTTACGCCAGAGAAACACCCGGACGCGAGTGTAACCATCGACTGGCAGGGGCAAACCTTCTGCGGGAATAATCAACAGGTACTACTGGAACAGTTGGAGAATCAGGGAATTCGTATTCCGTATTCTTGCCGGGCTGGTATCTGTGGTTGCTGCCGGATACGTTTGCTGGAAGGCGAAGTAAGTCCGCTGAAAAAATCGGCTATGGGTGACGATGGTACGATTCTGAGCTGTAGCTGCGTGCCTAAGACCGCGTTACGACTGGAAAATTAAACCGCTTGTTCAAGGCTGAAACTGTGACAGTGAACCTGCGGTTTCAGCCTGTCGTTCATAATTTTAATCGCATCGCCAAGCTGCATGGTTCGGCCTGCTATCACCACGCCCGGCTGTGCCAGCAGACACAACGCGGCATTTTCTCCCGGCTCAACGACCAGCAAATTAACCTGTTCCGCCGTATCGCTTAACCAGACGCTTGCGGCATCGCCCGTTCCCGGGGTCCACATTTCGCCATGCGCTACAAAATGCCAGCTTTTTGGCATCTGCGGTTTGAGATAGCGAATCGCCACCAGCGCATTCAACACCAGCTCCGCGCGTTGCTCTTTGGTTAATTCGAAATCCCGGCATTTTTCTTCAAAGGAAAAATAGAGCGCGGCATCATCCACACAAAAACCGGTCGGGCAAAACGCGTCCGGCGTAAGCATTTTACGAGAGAAGCGCGAGCGAAAAAGCATACCATTGGCGAGATCGAGCATCATACGATCGTGCTCTTCATCATAATACCAGCGCCAGTTATCGTCAGGTTTAATTCGCATTACCTCTCTCCCGCTTTTAAGCAACTCGTAACAGCATTGTCCTTTTGCCGCTTCGTTTATTACCCCAATAATAAAAGCCTAAAATGTCTAAATAAGCAACAGTGGAGAAATATAAAACAACCAGCGCCGGAAATAAAGCCCTGGTTGTCTGATAAAGGCTAAAGTTTAGATGTGCGTTACGATTTCTTTAATCAATGGCGGGCCTTTAAAAATAAAGCCGGAATAAATTTGTACCAGCGTAGCTCCTGCCGCTATCTTCTCGCGCGCGGCGATAACTGAGTCAATGCCGCCGACGCCGATAATAGGCAATTGTCCCTTTAACTCCTGGGATAAACGGCGAATAATTTCTGTGCTTTTTAATTGTAATGGCCGGCCACTTAATCCCCCCGTTTGCTGGCAATTTTTCATTCCTTGTACCAGAGAACGATCGAGGGTGGTATTTGTCGCAATCACCCCATCAATATTATGACGAAGCAGGCTATCGGCAACCTGGATCAATTCCTCTTCACAAAGATCCGGCGCGATCTTTACTGCTACCGGCACATATTTATGATGGATCGCCTGAAGATCGTTTTGCTTATTTTTAATGGCAGTTAACAGATCGTCCAGCGCATCGCCATACTGGAGCGTACGTAGCCCTGGCGTATTCGGCGAAGAAATATTAATGGCGATATAACCCGCATAAGCATAGACTTTTTCCATACAAATCAGGTAGTCATCTTTGCCATTTTCGACAGGTGTATCTTTATTTTTACCGATGTTAATTCCCAGAATACCATCAAAATGGGCTTTTTTAACATTCTCGACCAGGTTATCGACGCCCAGATTATTAAAGCCCATCCGATTGATCAGACCTTCAGCATCCACCAGACGAAAAAGACGCGGCTTATCGTTACCCGGCTGTGGGCGCGGCGTCACGGTGCCGATTTCCAGGGAGCCAAACCCCATCGCGCCTAACGCGTCGATGCACTCCCCGTCTTTATCCAGACCGGCAGCCAACCCCAGTGGATTTTTAAAGGTAAGTCCCATGCAGGTAACCGGCTTTGTCGGTACTTTCTGGCGCACCAGCGCTTCCAGCGGCGTACCTGTAATGCGGCGTAATTGTTGAAATGTAAATTCATGAGCGCGCTCTGGATCGAGCTGGAAAAGGGCTTTACGAACGAAGGGATAGTACATGAACTCTCCTGGATTCCCGGTGTGCAAACCGGGGGCGTATTATGGGCGATAACAAAGCAAAAGGGAATTGACCTACGGCAATAAATAGCAATCGTTTTCCTTCATTCTCACTTCACGTTTCGCCAGCGAGCGTCATCGTCCGGCAAAAAAATGCCCGGCAGCGCTAACGCTTACCGGGCATGTCTTACCTCTTTATAACGGATACTGTCAGGCTAACGCTTTAGTTATCTTCTCGTACAGATCGCCGGAAAGATTCTCTAGTCCTTTTAACTGCTCCAGCGCCGAGCGCATTTTCTCCTGACGCTTATCATCATAACGTTTCAGACGAATCAGCGGTTCAATGAGGCGAGATGCTACCTGCGGGTTACGGCTATTCAGATCGGTCAGCATCTCGACCAGGAACTGGTATCCGCTACCGTCTTGCGCATGGAACGCCGCCGGGTTGCTGCCAGCAAACGCGCCAATTAATGAACGGATGCGGTTCGGGTTGCTCATACTGAAAGAACGGTGTTTGAGCAGGCCGCGTACGGTTTCCAGTACATTTTCCGCCGGACTTGTGGATTGCAGGATAAACCATTTATCCATCACCAGGCCGTCCTGATGCCACTTATCGTCATACTCCTGCATCAGCGTATCGCGGCACGGCAACTGCGCCGCCACCGCAGCAGACAGGGCCGCCAGCGCATCGGTCATATTATTGGCGTCGCGATACTGTTTGCTGACCAGCGTATTAGCCAGCTCCGTCTCGCCAAACGCCAGGAAGCGCAGGCAAGCATTGCGCAGCGTGCGCTTACCGATATCGCCGTGATCAACACGATACTCATCCAGATGATTGGCGTTATAGATAGCCAGGAACTCATCCGCCAGTTCTGCCGCCAGCGTACGCGTTAGCGCTTCACGAACTTGCGCAATGGCGATCGGGTCAATGACCTCAAACAGCTCCGCAATTTCATTGGCCGAAGGCAGCGTTAAAATTTCTGCGGCCAACGCCGGATCGATTTTCTCATCCAACAGTACTGCGCGGAACGCATCAGCGACATGCACCGGAAGCGATAGCGGTTGCCCCTGCTGATGACGCGCCACATTCAGTTTAATGTATGTGGCCAGCAGGCTTTGTGCCGCATCCCAACGGGAGAAATCATTGCGCGCATGGCGCATCAGGAACGTCAACTGCTGATCGCTCCATTTATATTCCAGCTTCACCGGCGCTGAAAACTCGCACAGCAAGGCCGGAACAGGCTGGAAGTAGACATTATCGAAGGTAAATGTCTGCTCCGCCTGCGTGACGTTCAGCACGGCATTGACCGGATGACCACCTTTTTGCAACGGAATGACGTTGCCTTCGTTATCGTACAGTTCGATGGCGAATGGAATATGCAGCGGCTGCTTCTCCGCCTGATCCGCCGTCGCCGGAGTGCGCTGGCTGATGGTCAACGTGTACTGCTCGGTTTCCGGATTATAATCATCTTTTACCGTTACAATCGGCGTGCCGGACTGACTGTACCAGCGGCGGAAATGGGACAAATCGACATTAGAAGCATCTTCCATCGCCTGTACGAAGTCATCACACGTCGCGGCGCTGCCGTCATGGCGCTCAAAATAAAGCTGCATCCCCTTCTGGAAATTTTCCTCACCCAGCAACGTGTGGATCATGCGAATGACTTCCGCACCCTTTTCATAAACGGTGAGGGTGTAGAAGTTATTCATTTCGATTACTTTATCCGGGCGGATAGGATGCGCCATCGGGCTGGCGTCTTCCGCGAATTGTAAACCGCGCATGGTACGCACGTTACTGATGCGGTTCACCGCGCGTGACCCCAAATCAGAGCTAAACTCCTGATCGCGGAACACGGTTAGCCCCTCTTTCAGGCTCAACTGGAACCAGTCGCGGCAGGTGACGCGGTTGCCGGTCCAGTTGTGGAAATACTCATGGCCTATCACGCGCTCAATATCGAGATAATCTTTATCCGTCGCGGTATCGGTTCGCGCCAGCACGTATTTGGAGTTAAAGATATTGAGACCTTTATTCTCCATCGCGCCCATATTAAAGAAATCCACCGCGACAATCATATAGATGTCGAGGTCATATTCGAGCCCAAAACGCGTTTCATCCCATTTCATGGAATTTTTCAGCGAGGTCATTGCCCACGGCGCGCGATCCAGATTGCCGCGGTCAACGTACAGTTCTAATGCGACTTCACGCCCGGAGCGGGTGGTAAAGGTATCGCGCAGCACGTCAAAATCACCGGCCACCAGCGCAAACAGATAACACGGTTTCGGGAACGGATCTTGCCACTGAACCCAGTGACGGCCATTCTCCAGTTCACCCTGCGCAACACGGTTGCCATTGGAAAGCAGGAACGGATATTTGCTTTTATCGGCAATAATTTTGGTGGTAAATCGCGCCAGTACGTCCGGGCGGTCAAGATACCAGGTAATATGGCGGAAGCCCTCCGCTTCACACTGGGTACAGAGCGCATCGCCGGACTGGTACAATCCTTCCAGCGCCGTATTCGCCGCCGGACTTATCTCGTTGACAATGCGTAACGTAAAACGCTCTGGCAGGTCGCTGATGATAAGCGCGCCCTCTTCTTCCTTATATGCTGTCCACGGCGCATCGTTGACGTGGATAGATACCAGCGTTAAATCTTCCCCATCAAGGCGAAGAGGCGCATCAGGCGCGCCATGACGAACAGCCTGGCTTATTGCGGTGACCACGGTTTTTTCGGCATCGAGGTCAAAGGTCAAGTCAATATCAGTAATCTGGTAATCCGGCGCGCGATAGTCATGGCGGTATTTGGCTTGTGGCTGTTGTGTCATAAAAAACCTTTCGCATCTTTGTGTAGAGTGTCGACTCCAGTCTATTCCTGTTGCGCAAATCGCGCTACGCAGAATGTTCATCTTTTCAGGCACAAACGACCTATTTGCTACATTTTTATAACATGGGGCACGAAATGCGCTCGACCCTAAAGACAGCTTATGGTGTGATCGGGGTTCAATAAATCGCTAAACAAGGTATACTCCAGCGGTTTTCTTAGTTGTTTATTGTACTAAACGCTCCCGTGAGAGGACGCAACAGCGCACCTATGACACAATTCGCTTCTCCTGTTCTGCACTCGTTGCTGGATACAGATGCTTATAAGTTGCATATGCAGCAAGCCGTTTTTCACCACTACTATGATGTGCAGGTAGCGGCTGAGTTTCGTTGCCGTGGCGACGACCTGCTGGGTATTTATGCCGATGCTATTCGCGAGCAGGTGGACGCGATGCAGCACCTGCGCCTCCAGGAGGACGAGTTCCAGTGGCTCTCCGGCCTGCCCTTTTTTAAACCGGATTATCTGAACTGGTTACGCGAGTTTCGCTATAACCCGGCTCAAGTCTGTGTCACCAACGATAACGGCAAGCTGAATATTCGCTTAACCGGCCCGTGGCGTGAAGTCATTATGTGGGAAGTGCCGCTGCTGGCCGTGATCAGTGAGCTGGTTCATCACTACCGCTCGCCAAACGCAGGCGTTGATCAGGCGCTCGACGAGCTGGAAAGTAAGCTGGTTGATTTCACTGCGTTAACCGCCAATCTCGATATGTCCCGCTTCCACCTGATGGACTTCGGTACCCGCCGCCGTTTCTCTCGTGAAGTGCAGCAGGCGATAGTTAAACGTCTCCAGCAGGAGTCATGGTTCGTCGGCACCAGCAACTATGATCTCGCGCGTCGCCTGGCGCTGACGCCGATGGGCACTCAGGCGCACGAATGGTTCCAGGCGCATCAACAAATCAGTCCGGACCTGGCGACCAGTCAGCGTGCCGCGTTGGCCGCCTGGCTTAACGAATATCCGGACCAGCTTGGTATCGCATTGACAGATTGCATTACAATGGATGCGTTTTTACGCGATTTCGGCATTGAATTCGCCAGCCGTTATCAGGGGTTACGCCACGACTCAGGAGACCCTGTCGCATGGGGCGAAAAGGCGATTGCCCATTATGAAAAGCTGGGGATTGATCCGCTGACAAAAACGCTGGTCTTTTCAGATAACCTTGATCTGCCAAAGGCGGTCGAGCTCTATCGCCATTTCGCCTCTCGCGTGCAGTTAAGCTTCGGCATCGGTACCCGCCTGACCTGCGATATCCCTCAGGTAAAACCGCTCAATATCGTGATTAAGCTCGTGGAATGTAACGGAAAGCCGGTGGCTAAACTTTCCGACAGCCCCGGTAAAACGATCTGTCATGATAAAGCGTTTGTGCGCGCGCTGCGTAAAGCGTTCGATCTCCCGCAGGTGCGTAAAGCAAGTTAACCATGCCTGTGCGAAGCGCCCGGAAAGTGGGCGCTTTGTTACTCTCCTGACCATCTTACCTGTTCCGGCCGCGATGTTGACTATTCTTTCCCTTCACTCTTCGACATATTTACGTGCGTAATTTGCGTTGTTTTTTCAGAATTAGTGTCCCGCTGTGTACGCGTTCTGAATAAATTGAATTCGCTAATAAATTCTTTACGCAGCAAGAACAGAGCAATTACGTTGGGGATAACCAGAAAACCGACAGCAATATCAGCCATTAACCAGATTACCGGGATTTCCATATTAACGGCAATCAGTGGCGGTAAAAAATATAGCCATTTAATGATGCGTTCTAGCTTATCGCCAAAGATATAGTTTATCGAAGTGCGAAATTTAATATATGAACCAAGATAAGAAGTAAACAGAATCAACGCCACACCGAGACAGAGAACCTGAACAATAATCGGATGCCATGTTTCTTTTAAGGCGGCAAAGATAATCTGAATACCTTGATAACTGGCGTCTGTCCACATACCAGAAGCAAGTACAGCAAATGCGGTAAAGTTACAGGTAATCATTGAGACAAAAAATACTTCCACTGCCCCCCACATTCCCTGACGGAAAGCGTAATCCACATTGGCAGTAGCATGTACTGTGGCCGAGGTACCCATGCCGGCTTCGTTAGTGAATATTCCGCGACTGGCTCCTTTACTGATGGCCATCATGATGGTTGACCCGACAAAGCCACCGGCTGCTGGCGCAGGGGCAAAGGCATAATAGAAAATACTTTTTATAACCTGTGGGATAGCCTCGATATTCAATACCACTACACCAGCGGCACCAATGAAATAGGCAATGGTGATCGGTGGAAGTGCAATCGTACAGAATTTACCAAGACTGGCGAGTCCTTTTAAAATAACCAACGCGCCTACGATGACAATAAATCCCCCAATGACGCTTGTTGGGATGTCAAACGTATAGTGAATGACCGCCGCCATCGTATTAGTTTGCACAAAACAGGCATCCGTAATAACCAGAATCATTAATGCAAACGCATACAATCCTGCCAGGGGATGCCATTTTTTATTGAGCCCTTTCTTAATATAATGCATTGGGCCGCCATAATATTCGCCATTCTCACCTTTACTTCGGTATTTCACCGCCAGCGTCACTTCAACCATTTTGGTCATCATACCCACGACCGCAATGATCCACATCCAGAAAATTGCCCCAGGTCCGCCAACCGCAATAGCCGCAGCAACACCTGCGATCGTTCCCGCACCTAATGAGCCGGATAGCACAGTGGCAGCCACCTCTATTGATTTTAGGGATTTTTTAGACGCTGCCTCGCCAGTAGTGTTTTGTTTATTTTTTCCGGCAAGTGTACCAATTGTATTACGGTAAATTTCTTTTAAATTGATAATCTGGAAAAATTTGAGGCGTACTGTAAAATAAAAACCAATGCCGATGACACACAAAAATAATGGGCAACCCCATAGAAATTCAAAGAGTTGTGAAAGTTGCTCTAACATAATGACCTCGGATTTAAATTAATTCGTTCAGTCTCAGAAATAATCTTTCCAGTTCAGCGTAATCCTGAATTTTGCCAACAACACTAAACTGGAAAGTCAGCAGGTAGTAGCATCCCTTACTCACTAAATGCCGTTTTAATGGTATATTGTTATGAAGTTTTGCTTCCTGCATTAGGTTTATTATGCGTATAAAAAACGCGTTTTTTACATGCTGCCTTTGTTATCTAATTTTTTAGTCGTAATGTTTAAGCACTGCGTCCGTTCCAGACTATATCTTCATAAATATCTGGGGACGTATCGCCTTCGGTGCTAATAAGCAGAACATGAGCATTGGCATCAAGCTGTAAGCGATTAGCAAGATCCTGATAATGCATATTGTTCATCAACTCATAAAGTAACCCTACGCCAATAGCTCCGGACTCGCCGGAAATAAAAGGCGTATCCGTACCTGGACGTGGCGCGGCAGAAATGCGCATACCTTTAGCCGCCAGACAGTCATCAGCGGAAATAAAACAACTGGTGTTGTCCCGAATAATAGGCCAACTGATAATATTCGGCTCCCCACACGCAAGCCCGGCCATTATCGTCGCCATATCGCCAGTGACGCAGTGAGGTTGACCATCATCCATAACTGCGGATTGATAAAGACAGTTGGCCTGATGCGGCTCAACCACAATAATATTAGGGATATTTTCCTGCATTTTTTCAACAAAATAACCCATAACACTGCCAGCAAACGATCCCACCCCCGCTTGCAAAATAAGATGGGTTGGCAACGGACTGTTTGTTTCTGCGAGCTGCTCATAAGCTTCAACCGCTAGTGTCATATAGCCTTGCATAATCCACGTTGGGATCTCTTCATACCCTGTCCAGGCTGTATCCTGCAAAAGCACCCAGCCTTTTGTTTGCGCCATTCTATGGGCCAGTCGCACTGCATCATCGTAGTTCAGATCGGTGATGGTGCATTCAGCTCCATGATGGCGAATATTCTCTGCCCGGATTAACGATGATCCTTTAGGCATATAAACGACGGCTTTTAGACCTAATTGCTCCGCTGCCCACGCCACACCACGGCCATGATTGCCATCCGTCGCGGTAACAAAAACACAATCTTTAATTTTTTCTTTAATCTCAGGAGTGTTAAGGGCAGCAAAACTTAACGAGTTAATATCACATTGCAATTTATCAGCGAGATATTTTCCTACAGCATAAGAGCCGCCCAGACCTTTAAAAGCATTCAGGCCAAAACGCCAGGACTCATCTTTAATATGGATGGACCCTAGTCCAAGCCGCCGGCTTAGATGCGCCAGATTATGTAACGGCGTAACGGCATAATTGGGTAATTTTTTATGAAATGCTAACACCTCACGCCCAACATTTCCGTTAAGCAAACTTAAGGCCGCTCCTGTACCATATTTTTTCCGACGTGTATTAAACTGGTATTTAATAAGCTCATGCATAATGATACCTTTTGTTAAAGTTTATTTATTGAAATAATATGTTTTTGGCAATTATTGAGTAGAAACAAGTAAAGAACTCGCGTTTTGTGGCTGTAGTAGTGGTTATCCTCACTTTAATAAACCGTACTGATAAAAGAGTCGCACAATATCTATTACGTCCTTTTCTTTATTCCGCTGATTATGATAGTACTATGCTTATTGCTGTTAAATGGCGCGAAAATGCCCATCGTCGTGCAATTTTCACCTTTTTTTAACGGCCTTGACGCGGCAAAATTGCGCACAGTGATAGTCATCACATTAAAGAGGTTATTTGCGATATGAAGCTTGACGCCTGGGATAAAAACATTCTGACATTATTGCAGCGCGATAATCGTCTTTCTCAGCGGGAAATCGCCGAACAGGTCAATCTTTCCCCTTCGGCAGTGAATCGTCGTATCGCGGCACTGGAGGAGGCGGGCATAATTAAAGGCAATGTCAGCCTTATTGATGCTGGCAAAGTGGGACGCCCGGTCACGATTGTGGTGCAGGTGGTGATCGAAAACGAGCGATTCAATTTACTGGAAGAGGCTCGTCAACGGTTTGTCAGTTGCCCGCAGGTGCAGCAGGTCTACTACGTAACGGGCGATTTCGACTTTTTACTGGTGCTCAATGTTCGTGACATGGCGGAATATGAAGCGCTTACCCGTGAGCTTTTCTTTTCCTCAGGCAATATTAAGTCTTTTAAAACGATTGTCGTGATGCAAAACGCCAAGCAAGAGATGCGCGTCCTGATCGAGTAACGTGCGCAAAGCTTGCAAAACCAGCCTAAATTCTCAATGGTTCGCGAGCAGGTGCGAACTTTTTACAGGTTTCTTTCTGAAAACCTGCTTCCAGATGCGATTTCTGCTTGTCTGATTGCAGATGCCAGGTAACATAGGAATACCCCCATTTCGGGTGGACAAGTGTTTATTTTTTCCGACTATTAACTAGAGAGAATATTATGAGCGTTGTGCCTGTAGCCGACGTACTCCAGGGCCGCGTAGCCGTTGACCAAGAAGTCACCGTGCGCGGATGGGTGCGTACCCGCCGAGATTCAAAAGCTGGCATCTCCTTCCTCGCCGTTTATGACGGCTCCTGCTTTGATCCTGTACAGGCTGTCATTAATAATTCTCTGCCCAATTATAATGAAGAAGTATTACACCTGACGACAGGCTGCTCCGTAGTAGTAACAGGTAAGGTTGTCGCGTCGCCGGGACAGGGGCAAAGTTTCGAAATCCAGGCCACGAAAGTAGAAGTCGCAGGCTGGGTGGAAGATCCGGATACCTACCCGATGGCGGCAAAACGCCATAGCATTGAGTATCTGCGTGAGGTCGCGCATCTGCGCCCGCGCACCAACCTGATTGGCGCGGTAGCGCGCGTCCGCCATACTCTGGCGCAGGCGCTGCATCGCTTCTTCGATGAGCAGGGTTTCTTTTGGGTCTCTACCCCGCTGATTACCGCTTCCGATACCGAAGGCGCTGGCGAAATGTTCCGCGTCTCAACGTTGGATCTGGAAAACCTGCCGCGTAACGACCAGGGCAGAGTAGATTTTGACAAAGACTTTTTTGGCAAAGAATCATTCCTGACCGTCTCCGGCCAGCTCAACGGTGAAACGTATGCCTGCGCGCTGTCCAAAATCTATACTTTTGGGCCGACCTTCCGCGCGGAAAATTCCAACACCAGCCGCCACCTGGCGGAGTTCTGGATGCTGGAGCCGGAAGTGGCGTTCGCCGATCTGGAAGACAACGCCCGTCTGGCGGAAGCCATGCTGAAATATGTCTTCAAGGCGGTTCTGGAAGAGCGTGCGGATGATATGAAGTTCTTTGCCGAACGCGTAGATAAAGACGCTATCGCTCGTCTGGAGCGTTTTGTCTCTACCGACTTCGCTCAGGTGGATTACACCGATGCGGTCGCCATTCTGGAACGCTGTGGTAAGACATTTGAAAACCCGGTGTTCTGGGGCGTCGACCTCTCTTCCGAACACGAACGCTATCTGGCGGAAGAGCATTTCAAAGCGCCGGTAGTGGTGAAAAACTATCCGAAGGAAATTAAAGCGTTTTACATGCGCCTTAACGAAGATGGCAAAACCGTGGCGGCTATGGATGTGCTGGCACCGGGAATCGGCGAAATCATCGGTGGTTCCCAGCGTGAAGAGCGTCTGGATGTGCTGGATGCCCGTATGGCCGAAATGGGGCTGAATAAAGAGGATTACTGGTGGTATCGCGACTTGCGTCGCTACGGTACTGTACCGCATTCCGGCTTTGGCCTGGGCTTTGAACGCCTTATCGCTTACGTCACGGGTGTGCAAAACGTGCGCGACGTTATTCCGTTCCCACGGACCCCACGCAACGCCAGCTTCTGATTTTTACGTCACACTCAAGGCCAGCTATGCTGGCCTTTTTTTCGCCTGAATGTCAGTTTTATTATCAATAAGTAAATAAATTTAATTACAACCCTCTGAATTACCACATCTTGTTACTGTATATTTCACGAAAATATTTACACATAAAAATTAATCCTTAATTTTATTGCGGATTAGATTTTTCTGCTCTAATAGCACAATTTTTCACCACAATTTCGGACATCAAGACTTCTAAATGGCTATTTTTATGAAATAGCTCGTCTGCTGCTTTTTCAGGCACAACGGTTCTACAAGCCAATAATTACAATAAAATCATAGTGATAAAAGAAAAGCGATCAAATCAAAGCGAGAACTCAGGGGAAGTTTGACGTTGTTCACAAAGTTCCTCAAAAATAACATTTGTTTACATATTTTTTCCTTTTGAAACAAAATCTTTATATTTGTAGCACTTTCACGGTAGCGAAACGTTAGTTTGAATGGAAAGATGCCTGTCAGACACATAAAGACACCAAACTCTCATCAATATTTCTGTAAAGTTTTATTGACGGAATTTATTGACGGCAGTGGCAGGTGTCATATAAAAAAACCAATGAGGGTAATAAATAATGATGAAGCGCAAAATCCTGGCAGCGGTGATCCCTGCCCTGCTGGCTGCTGCAACCGCAAACGCAGCAGAAATTTATAATAAAGATGGTAATAAGCTGGATCTGTACGGTAAAGCCGTGGGTCGTCACGTATGGACAACGACCGGCGATAGCAAAAATGCCGACCAGACTTATGCCCAGATTGGTTTTAAAGGGGAAACGCAGATTAACACCGATCTGACCGGTTTCGGTCAGTGGGAATACCGTACTAAAGCAGACCGCGCTGAAGGCGAACAGCAGAACTCGAATCTGGTCCGTCTGGCTTTCGCGGGTTTGAAATACGCGGAAGTGGGTTCAATCGATTATGGTCGTAACTACGGTATCGTTTACGATGTTGAATCCTATACCGATATGGCCCCCTACTTCTCCGGCGAAACCTGGGGCGGCGCCTATACCGATAACTACATGACCAGCCGTGCTGGCGGTTTGTTGACCTACCGTAACTCTGACTTCTTTGGTCTGGTGGACGGTCTCTCTTTCGGTATCCAGTATCAGGGTAAAAATCAGGACAACCACAGCATTAACTCTCAGAATGGCGATGGCGTAGGTTACACCATGGCATATGAGTTCGACGGCTTTGGCGTCACCGCAGCGTACAGCAACAGCAAGCGTACTAACGATCAGCAGGATCGCGATGGTAATGGCGATCGCGCAGAGTCATGGGCCGTTGGCGCGAAATATGATGCAAACAACGTCTACCTGGCTGCCGTATATGCTGAAACCCGCAATATGAGCATTGTTGAAAATACGGTTACCGATACCGTGGAAATGGCAAACAAAACGCAGAACCTGGAAGTGGTCGCTCAGTACCAGTTTGACTTCGGCCTGCGTCCGGCAATCTCGTATGTGCAGAGTAAAGGTAAGCAGTTGAACGGCGCCGACGGCTCGGCCGATCTGGCGAAATATATTCAGGCGGGCGCGACTTACTACTTCAACAAAAACATGAACGTATGGGTTGACTACCGTTTCAACCTGCTGGACGAAAACGACTACAGCTCCAGCTACGTTGGCACCGACGATCAGGCGGCTGTCGGTATTACTTACCAGTTCTGATCAGCAGACCCCTTTGTTTTATGCCTCAAAAACAGGACTTCGGTCCTGTTTTTTTATCTCTCTTAGAGAAAATGTGCGTCTTTCAAAAACAGGCGGGCTTTTTAGCGCTAACGGTTGGCATTTTGTAAATCTGCCGTTAACCTGATAGCGGATTTCCCTTCTGTAACTATAATGGAACCTCGTCATGTTTGAGAACATAACCGCCGCTCCTGCCGACCCGATTTTGGGCCTGGCCGATCTGTTTCGCGCCGATGACCGTCCAGGGAAAATTAACCTTGGCATTGGCGTATATAAAGATGAAACCGGCAAAACACCGGTGCTCACCAGCGTTAAAAAAGCCGAGCAGTATTTACTGGAAAATGAAACGACGAAAAACTATCTCGGCATTGACGGGATTCCGGAATTTGCTCGCTGCACTCAGGAACTGCTGTTCGGCAAAGGCAGCGCGCTGATTAACGATAAGCGCGCACGCACGGCGCAAACGCCGGGCGGTACCGGCGCGTTACGCATTGCCGCCGACTTTTTGGCAAAAAATACTCCGGTAAAACGGGTGTGGGTGAGCAACCCCAGCTGGCCGAACCACAAAAGCGTGTTTAACGCTGCCGGTCTGGAAGTTCGGGAGTACGCTTACTACGATGCGGAAAATCACACGCTGGATTTTGAAGCGCTACAAGCCAGCCTGAGCGAAGCACAGGCCGGCGATGTGGTTCTGTTCCACGGTTGCTGTCATAACCCAACCGGCATTGACCCTACTCTGGAACAGTGGCAGGTTCTGGCTGAGCTTTCCGTTGAAAAAGGGTGGCTGCCGCTATTCGATTTCGCTTACCAGGGCTTTGCCCGCGGCCTGGAAGAAGATGCGGAAGGTCTGCGCGCCTTTGCCGCGCTGCATAAAGAGCTCATTGTCGCCAGCTCCTACTCCAAAAACTTCGGCTTATATAATGAGCGCGTCGGCGCCTGCACCCTCGTGGCTGCCGATGCGGAAACCGTGGATCGCGCTTTTAGCCAGATGAAATCCGCCATTCGCGCTAACTACTCCAACCCGCCAGCGCACGGCGCGTCCATCGTCGCGACTATCCTGAGTAATGACGCCCTGCGCGCTATCTGGGAACAGGAACTGACGGACATGCGCCAGCGTATTCAGCGTATGCGTCAACTGTTCGTGAATACCTTGCAGGAAAAAGGCGCGAACCGTGACTTCAGCTTTATTATCAAGCAGAACGGGATGTTCTCATTCAGCGGTCTGACCAAAGATCAGGTGCTGCGTCTGCGTGAAGAGTTTGGCGTTTATGCCGTGGCTTCTGGTCGCGTGAACGTGGCGGGCATGACCCCGGATAATATGGCGCCGCTATGCGAAGCCATTGTTGCGGTACTGTAAAAAACTGTCGACTGGCGTGACCGATAAAAAAGCCTGCACATTGCAGGCTTTTTCATTCTGCTTACCAGACCGGCATCTCATCTTGCAGGAAGGGATTATGCAGACGCTCGTACCCGAGCGTAGAGAGCGGGCCGTGGCCAGGAATAAAGGTCACATCATCGCCAAGCGGCAATAATTTACGCTTAATAGCGTCAATCAACTGGGTGTGATCGCCGCGAGGAAAATCGCTGCGCCCGACGCCACCTTTGAAAATCACATCGCCGGAGATCAGCAGTTGCGACTGTTCATCAAAGAAAACCACGTGTCCCGGCGTGTGTCCCGGACAATGTAACACCTGTAACGTCACATTCCCTACGCTGACGCGATCGCCGTCGTTCAGCCAGCGATCAGGCGTCAGCGGCTGACACTCATCCAGACCGAACATGCGGCTTTGCGCCGGCAGTCCTTGCAGCCAGAACTCATCTTCTTTTTCCGGACCGATAACAGGAACGCCGTAATGCTGCGCCAGTTCACTCGCCGCGCCGACATGATCGAGATGCCCATGCGTGAGTAAAATTTGCATCAACGTCACGCCGCTGGCGTCCACTTCCTGTTTAATTTTTTCCGCGTCGCCGCCCGGATCGACCAGCGCCGCCAGCCGGGTTTGTTCGCACCAGATTAATGAACAGTTCTGGGAGAACGCGGTGACCGGAATAATACGATAGTTCATACTGCTCCTTTGATTAAGCCTCGCTGATTACCAGTGCCGCGCCGGCCCGGTATCAATATGCACAAAGTTACTACGTGGGTAATATCCTACACCACCTGCGCGCATAGATAACGCCGCTTTGCGAATATTGCTCAGCGCCACGCCTTCAATATGAAAATCCATCGCCTGCCCTTTTGTATGGTAGCTTTTTTTCGCTACGCCGCTGCTACGGGCGCGTAATTCATTATTGGTATCAAGAGAACGGTAGCCTGAGATGAGCTGCACAGGTTTACGCGTCCCTAACAGCCCCTGAAGTCGGTAAAGTTGGTCAAACAGGCGGGGATCGATTGATCGGACTTTATTCGCGCGATAGTCACGGAAAAAATGGTTTAACTTTGCTAATTCATCCTGAATGTAGGCTCTTCCATCGAAAAACTCCGCCTTGATTGACTCTCCGGTATGGAGATTGTTTAACGTCAAAATGCGCGGGCGTGGGGTCGAGAGTGTGGCAAACGCTGGCGCGGGCAGGATGGCGGCACCGAGAGCGACACCACCAAGCGCCAGCAGCTTGCGGCGATTAGCGTCAAATTTGTCCATGATAATCAGGTCTACAGGTCAATGTTATCGTTAATACACTTCTACCTTTAAGCAGACATGATCGGCTGGCACAGACTTCTGAACGGCCCGGTCGACTTAAAGGTTGTTGTATATGCACTTCTGGCGCACGAAAGGCACCTTAACTGCCGATAAAGCCCGCGTCAAGATGGCCCTCCCCCAGCCACAACGGGGGTCTACAGCGAAACGCCCCGTTGAAGCCAAACATTAGGACAACATATTTACCAGAACTTCTTCATTTACCTGATTAATTGTTCAACCTTTGGCACAATTTGTGCGCTGGATCGCGCTGTGAGATCGTAATTGTAAATATCTGTACGATATTGCATACGTCCATCTGCGCCGACAAACGCGGTCAGATAGTAAAGATTTACTGGAATGTTCTGCCGGATATTGACATACCGCGTGTCGCCTTGCTTCAGGGCGCCAGAGATCCGCGCATCGTTCCAGCCAGCATCCTGCAAGAGCATATTCGCCAGTTCAGAGGCCTTATTGACCCGCACGCAGCCGGAACTTAACGCCCTGGCGTCACGCTGAAAGAGAGTATGGTTAGGCGTATCGTGCAGATAGATCGCATCTGAACTCGGCATATTAAATTTATAACGCCCCAGCGAATTGTGCGCGCCTGGCGCCTGCTGGAAACGGAACGGAAGATTCGATGGCGTAATGGTGGCCCAGTCAACCTGCCACGGATCGATCGCTTCTTTGCTGTTCCAGCCGCGCATCACGGTGTAGCCATGGCGCTCCAGATAGCCTGGGTCATTCCACACCTTAGGTAAAATGTCTTTACGCGCAAGCGTGGGCGGAACGTTCCACGGCGGGTTCACCACCACATTATTCAGCGCGCTGCTCATCATCGGCGTTTTACGATCGGGACGCCCGACGATCACCCTCGAAGCCAGCACCTGGTTGCCATTCTGATAGTAGACCAGCGAATAAGCGGGAATGTTTACCATAATACCGGTAGAGAGTTCCGCCGGCAGCAGGCGTAAACGTTGGATATTCAGTGCCAGTACGCCTGCGCGTTGCGCGGGGGTCATATTAAGCCAGTTACGCGTCGCCGGGCCAATGACGCCATCCGCCCCCAGCCCTTGCCATGCCTGAAAACGCTTTACCGCCTCGACCAGTTCACGATCGTAGGCGCGTGCCGCCGGAGCCGGCTTACTACGGCGGGCCGTTGGTTCGTCGACCGGCTGCGCCACCGATGTTTCGTCGACCACGGCGGAGGGGCTGACGACGGCGCTATCAGCAGTGTTATCGCCGGGTAAGGCTATCTTTGGACCGCCATCCAGCATCCCCGTACGCTGTAATATTTCGCGCAGCGCAGGCACATCGTTACTCCATTGCCCCGGGCGCAGCGTCGCGGTATTGGTCAACTGCGGCCACGGGCGAGAGTCCGCCACCAGCTTCAGCAACGCGTCATGCATGGGCGCATACTGTGGATGCTGCGGCGCCAGGCTGGCGACAAACATCGGCAACTGGCCCTCTTCCAGCGCGATTTGCCACTGGTTAATCACCGAGACTGGCGGCGTCGCCAATGCGTAAGGTTTGTTGCTATATAACCAGCGCTGGCCTTTGACGGGGATATTCGCAATGAAATGGAGATAGCCCATCATGGCGTCTGACAACACAACATCGCGCGCCATACCGTTTACGGCGGGATCGGTCAACAATGCCACCCAGGCGGTAAACTGCGGCTGGAATCCGGCAATCGCCACCTCCGCCAACTGTTGCTGGAAGGCTTTCACCGCATCGCGATTATCCCACATGGGCTTCATGTCGCGCGCGGCATACAGCAATGTCAGCTGGCTCATATAGACCGGCGTATAGCCGGAAGGAAGCTGCGACTGTAAATCAGCCCGGACTTTCTCGGCTGAAACGCCCTCCGGCAGCGGCTGAATCCCGGCCATAATCGCCGTCGCGGCGGATTGCTTCTGCGGCCCAGCCTGATCCGTCGCGGCAACGGCGCTATCGCCAGGTATCATTTCAGGCTCATCGGCCTGCGCATTGAACAGTGGAGCGAATGTTACGGCCAGGCATAAACTGATTGCCGACAGACAACGACCACACATCTTGTTAAGCAACATCCCTTGCCCCCTGTTTTCGTTATCATACTCCGCATGACTGTGCTGCCCGCAGCGCGGGTCAACCGCAACCAATGCTTTTGTTTAGTATGACGAGTCAGCCTGCTCACTCGTCAGGCTTAACTCCAGTATATAAAGTTCGTTACGTTTTTGCCTAACCTAATGTAAAGAAGTTTAAAGAAAATGCACTACCCGGAGAGATTTTTCAGATAAAGAAAAAGGCGGCTTTCGCCGCCCCAGGCTAATGATAAAACAGAACTTGTTGTGCCGGATGGCGGCGTAACCGACTTATCCGGCCTTGCCTGATAAGCGAGGCGCCATCAGGCACGTCATCGTTTCTGCCGTGTTTAACTCGCTTCTGAAGGCGTATCTTCCGTTTGCGTACCGGGAAGCGTTTCCGGAAGCTGCGGCGCAAAGCCACGCAGCCCGACAACATGAACATGCTCAGTATTCTGAAACACTTTACGCACCAGTTTATAGGTCGTGCCCTTCTCCGGACTGATGTTTTCCGGCGCGGCGATGATGAGCTGCATCTGCAAACGTTCGCATAGTTCAAACAGCGTGGCGATAGAGCGCGCATCCAGACGCGCCGCTTCATCGAGGAACAGCAGGCGACATGGCGAAATATCTTTCCCGCGCAGTCTGCGCGCTTCGTCTTCCCAGCTTTGCACCACCATCACCAGAATTGACATCCCGGTCCCGATAGCTTCCCCCGTTGATAGCGCGCCGGATTCCGCACGCAGCCAGCCGTCGGACCCACGGTTAACTTCAACTTCCATTTCCAGATAGTTACGGTAGTCCAGCAGCTCCTCGCCAATGGTCTGCGGCGTGCGTTGCCCCATATCGATCTGCGGATTCAGACGCTGGTACAGTTTCGCCAGCGCTTCGGAGAAGGTCAGACGATTGCTGTTAAACAGATCCTGATGCTGCTCCTGCTGTTCTGAAAGCACATCCAGCAAGGTGGCATGCGTTTCACGCACGTTGACGTTTAACCGCACGCTATTCACCTGGCCAAACGAGACGCTTTGCAACCCCTGGTTCAGCATGCGAATACGGTTCTGCTCACGCTGGATAGTCTTGCGGATAATGTTTGCCACGCTGCGGGAACTGATCGCCAGCTTTTGCTCACGCGATGTCAGCTCTTCCGTCAGACGGCTCAGCTCAATCTCCATTTGTTCAATGGCTTCAACCGGATCGTCGGTACGAATAATATCCTGACGAATACGTTCGCGCAGATGCTGGTAAACGGCCACAAAGAACTGGATTTTACGTTCCGGGCGTTTCGGATCTTCCGACAGACGCAATACGTCGCGCAGATGTTCGTTATCCGCGACGGCCAGGCGCAGCGCGCCCAACGCCTTATCCGACATGGAGCGCAGTTCATCCGCCGACAGATAAGCCAGCTCACGACGGTGCAGACGGCGTTCCACGCCATTGTCTTTCACCATCCGCATGACTGCGCACCAGCCGGCTTTCGCGGTCACGACCTGCTCGCGCATTTCATGATAATCACGCTCCAGCTTGCGCAGCTTACGGGTCAGGTTCTCCATCTCCGCTTCGCAGAAGGTGAGCGCTTTCTCAAGCTGATTACGACGCGAACGGTTATTGCTCAACTGAGCGTGCAGTTCATCGCGACGCTGGCGGGCGCGTTCTTCCGCCCCGCTGTCGGCGCGAACGCCAATATCCTGTAATTCGCGCTGCAAATCGTTAAGCAGCTCTTTTTTCGTGTCGTAAGAGCTTTTTAGCGAGGCCAGGACCTGGCTGTACTGACTTAACTGCGCGGCATGGCTGCGCAGCGCTTCGCGGGCGCGGGTACGCTCGGCTTCCGCCTGCTCCAGCCGCTGGCGCAGCTTTTCGTTGAGATCGCTGTTGCCGCTCAGCATTTCCGCCGAGTCGGAATAGCTGAAATGCGCCCGACGTTCGACGACTTCAGCCAGCGCAAAAGCCTGCTGGCGCGCGTCGCGCTGCATTTGCTGCGACCAGGCATAGTCTTCTTTTAACTGCTCAAACTGTTCCGGATCGCTTTGCAGAACGGAAACCACCGGCTCCAGTTTGGCTAACTGGTTGCCATATTGCTGCACAAATCGCGCCGCTTCCTGCGCCTCATCCAACCGTTCCTGAATTTCATCGACCCGATCGGCCAGCGTTTCATCGGCCAATAAATTCAGCCGCGGCAGCAAACGGTTAAGCGCGGAAACGCCCTCTTTCGCCTGCTCAAACTGAAGGCGCTGCTGCTGGTTGTCGTTTTCATGCGTCGCCAGCGCGCGCTCCAGCTCGACGCGACGCCCGTTCAGTCGGCGAATTTCCGCTTCCGGATCGTCCTCAAAGGCAACGGAAAGGTGGCTGCCGATAAAACGGCTGAACGCCTGGTGCAAACGCTGGGTTTTCTGCACGTCAAACGAGAGCGTGGCAAAACGCTCGGAAAGCACTTCCCGTTCCGCATGGAGACTTTCAATACGGTTCTCGCGCGCCGCACGGCCAAAAATAGGCAGCGACGGGAAACGCGAATAACGCCACTGACGGTCGGCAATTTTCACGACCACCGCCTTTTCCAGCTCGTCAACGCTGAATACGCTGTCATCAAAAGACTGCGGATCGCCTTCGATCAGGTACAGATCTTCCGGGCAGTCGGTCAGACCTTCAAGCTGTTCGGCTATTTGCGATAAATCCGGTACGACGATCGCATGGCGCGACGGGCCATACAGTGCGGAAAAGTACGGCGCATCTTCAAGGCTGACATCATCGTAGATTTCCGACAGCAGTACCCCGCCAAAACGCTCCGCCAGCGCATTCAAACGCTGGTCTTCCGCGCCGCCCGGCTGGCTTAAACGTTCGATCTCTTCATCAACCGCATTTTTACGCGCGCCCACTTCGTCGCGTTCGACAATGGCTTCGCGCTCACGCTCCAGTAGCTGTTGCAGGTATTCGGTCACTTCCTGGCTGGACGTAAACTCCTCGCCGCACTGTTCGCTAAGCTGGTTCAGGCTATTCTGCGCCGCCAGCCAGACAGGAGCGCGTTGCATCAGATGCTGGATACGGGATTGCAGCTGTTCCTGTTCCTGACGCAAGGCCATACGCTGTTCGCTGGCTGACGACACGCTCTCAGACAAGGACGCGATGCGGGCTTCCAGCTCCTGATGCAGCGCTTCCAGTTCGTCAATATCAAAATTTTTGCCCTGTCGCTTACAGAACTCAGCCAGCAGACGTTCCGCCTCTTGCTGCTCACGCAGCCGCTGTTCCAGTTCGCTCAGGCGCATCCGCAGCGGCTGTACCTGTTCCGCCAGATGACGCTGGTTCACGCCGTCCCGTAACAGCTCGCGCGCCACGTCCCAGGCTTCGCTACGCGCCAGCGGGCCGTTGATCGCCGCTACTAGCTGGTAAGCCTGCTCAAACTGGCTGTGCGCGGTTTGCGCCACGCTCATTTTTTGTTCCAACGACAGCAGTTTTTCCGTAGCTTCCTGCTCTTTTGCCTGGAAAGTATCCAGCCATTCGGCGGCGCTTTCCGGCGTTAGATCCGGCAGATGGCAAAGTTCTTTAGCGCGGGCGAGCGCTGATATCGCCTGGTTATACTGAATCGCGCGCGTTTGCTGTACATCCAGCGCCTGCTGGTAATCCGCAAGCTGGCTTTTGAGTTCATCGACTTCCAGCTCGGCGGCTTCGGCACGCGCTTCATTTTCGTCCTGCATTTCGGCGGCTTCCGCCACCACTTCGTTTTGCTCTTCGAGTCGAATCTGCAGCTCTTCAAGATCCGCTTCGTAGCGTTCAATTTTTTCCTGCTGACGCAGCGCGGTTTGCACCAGATTCAGGTGATCGCTCGCCGCCTGGTAATCCGCCTCAAGAGAACCTTCGGCACCGTTATGTTCGCCCAACTCACGGGCCATATCGACGTGCTTGTACTGCTCCGCCGCCAGCTGCTTGCGCGATGTGTACAGTTCGCGTCGAAACGCCAACGCCTGATCAAGGTGAACCCGACGCTCATTGGCGTGGCGCATATAATCCGCCGCCACATAATCGGTGGCTTCGCTGATCAAATGCTTAAACAGATCGCGATCGGATTGGGTAACACGAATCGCTTCCAGCGTGAGTCGGTTCTCGCGCAGCGCCGCTTCCATATCCTGGAACGCCTTGCGCACGCCGCTGTTTTCCGGCAATAAATAATCGCGTAGCGATCGGGTAATGGCGCTGGAGATCCCGCCGTACAGCGAGGCCTCTATCAAACGATAGAATTTACTACGATCGGAAGCGGAACGCAGACGACGGGCGATAATCCCTAAGTCAAACATCAGCGAATGATAATCGGTGATGGAGTTAAACTGCTTAAACTGCACGCCTTCCATCTCGTCAAGCTTGTCTTTCAGCTCAGCAAGCGACAGTACGCGCGCCTGACGTTCGTTTAATGTCTCCGTCACCAGTTGTGTCGGCTGTACCGACATCGGCAGCCCCTGGATAGCGAACGGTTTGATGTCCACTTTGCGATCGCGCCCAGCGACCTGCTGCAGACGCACGCCGACCACCACCCGCTGATGGCGGGAATTAATGGTGTCGAGCATGGAGTAACAGACGCCCGCCTTCAGCTTACCGTGCAGACCTTTATCGCGCGAACCGCTGGTGGCGCCGGCTTCCGTGGTGTTACGGAAGTGCAGTAATGTAAGATCCGGGATCAGCGCCGTGACGAACGCCGCCATCGTCGTGGACTTCCCGGCTCCGTTGCCCCCGGATAACGTCGTGACCAGTTCATCCAGGTCAAAAGTGCGAGCAAAAAAACCGTTCCAGTTAATCAGCGTTAGCGAGCGAAATTTACCGCGTTCAATCATTATTCTTCCTCTCCACTGTCCGGCTGACTCTCTTCGGTCTCATCATTAAGTTGCAGATGGTTTTCAATGGGCATCGCTTCCCCGTCGCGGATGAGACGACGCTGCGCCTCGCGAGGATCGTCGCCAGCGCGGACATCCGCGCCAAAGCGGAAGACCGATTCGGTAATGCGGAATTTGCTGCTGTCGTGGCCCATAAACCATACCATGCCCAAACGACGCAGGCGGTTTAAAGAAGAACGCACCTTTTCCTGCAGTTTCTGACGATCAACGTCAGATCCCGTCGAGCGGTTATTCACCAGCTTTAGCAGTTTGGCTTCGTCCGCAAGGGTAAGCAGCTCGTCGTACAACTCTTGCTGAGTAAAGATCCCTTCGTTGGCCAGACGCTCCGGGCTAAGATAGAGGTAGCAGAGAATTTTACCGACCATCATATCCAGTTCGGATAACACCGAGCGCGGGATAAGCGTGGTAGAACGCGGACGCAGGTAGAAGAATCCCTCCGGCGCGCGGATCAGTTCCACGTTATAACGCGCGTAAAACTCTTCCAGGTATTCCTGAAAATCCATCAGAAAGGCATGATTATCCAGTTCGTCCAGCCCGATGTGGCGGCCCGAACGTAATGCGCTATCCAGCGCCGGAAATAACGGATTCGCCAGCGCCTGCGCCAGCTTAACCGGCATCACTTGTTCAATATTTGTCAATGACATGCGCCTGTACCTTGGCTCCGTAATCATTAATCGGCTGCCATTTGGCTGGCAGTCCGGTGAAATCTGCTTGCGCTACGCCAAGACGTACCGCTTGATCGATAACAATACGCGCCACGTCGAAATGACGCGCGCGCGGGTATTGCGCCAGATACTCGCGCACCACCAGCCCAAGATCCAGTGGCGTTTGTCTGGTTTTATAGATAGCCAGCTGTTCTTCAATGATGGCCGCTAACTGCTCGCGGATCTCGTTAAACTCTTCATATTCCAGATCCGGCGGCAACTCCCCGGTGACTTCATCGTCACGCAACGCCATCTCTTCATCGCGCATATCCAGCAGACGATCGGCATTCGCGTAGGTTAGCGCCCACGGATCGTCAAAATAAGTCTGCACGGACTGGCGCAACCGCTGGGCGAAGACACGGTTTTTATCCATATCGATCGCGGTACGGATAAATTTATGCACGTGACGATCGTAACCGATCCATAAATCAATAGACTGCTGACCCCAACTGATAATGCGGTCGAGTTTACTTTGTAAGTCAAACACCAGCCTGTCGACAAAATGCAGATCGTCGTGCGTCATCGTGGCATCCTGAATGCGCAGCAGGTTAGCCTGCAGCTTATCGCCCGCCGCCTCCAGCGTATCCTGCAACTCGCGCAGCGTACCGGACGTTTCGGAAAGCAGCAGTTCACAGCTGGAAATCGCCGCCCGCCAGTCTTTATTCAGCAGTTGTGCGATATCGTCTTTCACCTGCTGCTGCTGTTCATCCATGATGCGCTGGGTGAGATCGATACTGTCGAAAATCTCCGCCACCGAATATTTCAATGGCGCGTAAACGTTGCGATGCCAGTGGAACTC
Organism: Salmonella sp. SAL04214; assembly: GCF_046550615.1. Lineage (NCBI taxonomy): Bacteria > Pseudomonadati > Pseudomonadota > Gammaproteobacteria > Enterobacterales > Enterobacteriaceae > Salmonella > Salmonella sp. SAL04214. Next base: position 202,172 of record NZ_JBGDXT010000004.1, on the reverse strand, counting down.
ATCGCCACCCTCCGCTGCCGCATCCGCCGCGCGCTTCAATTCACCGGCCACAATCGACAACTGCATAGAAAGACGCAGCGTAGAGAATTCGCGTTGACGAATGTAGTAATCGGTGATGCCAATCCCGAGCGGGGTTAATCGGTAAATCGCATTGCCTTCCGCCTGCTCGCTGGTAAAGCGGTTCAGCAGACGTTGACGCACCATATCGTTAATCGCGTTGTTCGCGCGCACGCCGATGGTTTCGCTGGTTTGCTCAAACGCATCACTCACATGGCGGAATGCATCCACCAGCTCGCCTTCACTCATCTCGCCGTCAAGGCGTTCGCCGTTCAACGTGGCGACCGCCAGCAGAAAGGAAAGTCTGTCTACCGGCAGCGAGATGGAAAAGTCGTTTTTTCTGGCCCAGGCAACCAGTTCGGGGACTGTCTGGGAAAATTCACTCATAGGTTATCCTTGCATCTGCGGCTAGCGCCGGGCTTTTAATCGCGGTGACATGAATGTAGCGCCCAAGGCTAATATACGGCTCCTGGCGGCAATAACGCGTTTCCAGTTCGACCAGGGTCTCATAACAGTCACGCTGCTGGTGTTTTTCACGCAGATAATCATGAAACACACGCACGCCGGTTTTACCGGTAATCTGCCAGCCAATCGCCTCCAGCCACTGGTACACCTGCGCGGGGTCGCGCGGGTAGTCAGGCGACAGCGTGCGCTTCTTGCGTTTAGGCATCCCCGCCTGCACGTAGTCAAAATTACCCGCCACCATATTGTGCATCAGCAAACCGTTAGCGTTATAGAACATCAACGACAGCGCGCCGCCAGGGCGCAATACTGACCAGAGCGTTTCTAATACGCCGACAGGATCGGCTACCCACTCCAGCACAGCATGAAACAATATCAGATCAACCGGGCTTTCCAAATGCGAAGCGACGTCCTGAGCCGGGCATTGTATAAAATGCATGTCTTTGCTCACACCTTTTGCCTCGGCCGCCTGCCGCGCGCGGGCGATCATTTCGCCAGACAGATCGCATAACGTCACCTGATGGCCGCGTTCCGCCATCTTAATCGCCGTTTGCCCTTCGCCGCCGCCGGCATCCAGTACCCGCAGTTTTCGCCCGCCAATCTCCTCCAGCACACGGTCCAGGTCTTGCCACAGAATGGCTTGCCGCAGTTGTCCTTTGGTCGTGCCGTAAATGTTACGGGAAAACTTTTCAGCAATGTCATCAAAATTGCGATCCTGCATCGGACTCTCCACAGGCTGGCTCAGGCGTTATCTGATAAAACCGCTATTTTGTCACAGCCGCGGCGAGAATGAACCTGTCTGGTGTAATATCACCGTTAATCCTCCGCTATATGGTTAAAAAAGGAACCAAAAGGGATGCTTTTTACGCTAAAGAAAGTGATTGGCGGTATGTTATTGCCGCTTCCGCTGATGTTGCTGATCATTGGCGTCGGCCTGGCGCTGCTCTGGTTTAGCCGCTTTCAGAAAACCGGAAAAGTATTTATCAGCGTAGGTTGGCTGGCGCTATTGCTATTAAGCCTGCAACCCGTCTCCGACCATCTGCTGCGTCCGATAGAAAACCGCTACCCTACCTGGCAGGGTCCGCAAAAGGTGGAATATATTGTGGTTCTCGGCGGCGGCTATACCTGGAACCCGCAGTGGGCGCCGAGCTCTAATTTAATTAACAACAGCTTGCCGCGGCTGGCGGAAGGCATCCGGCTGTGGCGCGCGAATCCGGGAGCCAGGCTGATTTTTACCGGCGGCGTAGCAAAAACCAATACGGTAAGCACGGCGGAAGTCGGTGCGCGGGTGGCGCAGTCGCTGGGCGTACCGCGTAGCGATATTATTACGCTGGATAAACCAAAAGATACGGAAGAAGAAGCCGCCGCCGTTAAGCAGGCCATCGGCGACGCGCCTTTCCTGCTGGTAACCTCCGCCTCGCATTTGCCGCGCGCGATGATTTTCTTTCAGCATGCCGGGCTGAATCCGCTTCCCGCGCCGGCGAATCAGTTGGCGATCGATTCGCCGCTCAATCCCTGGGAGCGGGCAATTCCGTCCCCGGTCTGGCTGATGCACAGCGATCGCGCTGGGTATGAAACATTAGGGCGACTTTGGCAATGGCTGAAAGGCATATCAGGCAAGCCAGGGGAGTAATGATTTCGCCGCCAGATCAAAATTGGTACGGTTAAAACGTCCGGTATTGACCAATTGCGCAACCTCGTCCCACAGCACATAGAGCCAACGCCGCCAGATGAAGGACTCCGCCACTGGCGCGCGTTGCAGATAATGCCAAAGCAATCCCTCCGCCAATGGATTATCCATCAGGCGAAACAGTTCGAACTCTCTCGGCGCCCACAGCATCAGCCCGGGGCCGACCATCGCCAGAAGCTGATCGCTACGGGCGTCTTTAAGCATACTGCGCAGGCAGAAGTTGCCATGCACCAGTACGCAGTTGTCGTTAAACCCTTCAAATAACGAAGGAAGACATTCTCTGGTACGAAACAGAATGCGTCTGTCCTGCATCGTCAGACCGGTATTGCTGAACTGATTTAGCGTCGTCCACAGTACCTCCACCCGCTGACGATACCAGGAAGGCCAGATATTCTCCTGAGTATGGTCTACGGCGCCAACGCAACCGCGGCTATCCTGCCGATGCCAGGCTAACAATCCTTCGACAATCTGATCTTTTAGCTGTTCCCAGCGTTCCGGAGTGCGCGCCGGCGCCTCGACCGGCACACCGCGCAGTCGTTCCAGCAGTAGCACATCCGGACCAGGATGCTCTTCATGCGTCAATACGCCATAGATTACCGGCATCCTCACCGTACCGCTACGCGCCAGCATTGAGGTTTTCCATGCCAGTTGCTGCGCAACGCCGGGAGTGGTAAAGCTTCGCGCCATCAGCGGCATCGGATTTCCCTGGCTGTCATATAATGACCACAATGCGGAATCCGCTTTCTCATTCACGCACTCTATACGGCTAAGTTTTTCACCCAACAAATGACTGAGTTCGGCCCGCAACTGTTCCATTCCAGATTACCCCCATTAGTGCTACTGCTTTAATAATGAGCGTCGTATGGACAGATGTCACCCGTATCAGATCAAGGGAAGAAAAGAAAAATGAGGAAAATCGTAACGGTACGAGAAAGCCGCCACTGATGAGCAGACGTGAGTATTCATCTTTGCGCTATCATACCGCGCTGTTCATGACCGTCTAAGACGATCATGAACAGGATCATGTTAACGCATTTCAGCGCGTACGCGCTCCAGGTCGTCGGCGGTGTCTACGCCCGTGCCGGGCACCGCTTTGGCGACGGCGACATGAATTTTTTCGCCGTACCACAGCACACGGAGTTGCTCCAGCATTTCAATATGTTCCAGCGGGCTGGGTTGCCAGCTCACGTAACGGCGGATAAATCCCGCGCGATAGCCATAAATGCCCAGGTGACGAAGGCAAGTATCCCCTACCGTTTCCAGACTTTTTGCAAAGCGGTCGCGATCCCAGGGAATCGTCGCCCGGGAAAAGTAAAGCGCATAGCCTTCAGCATCCAGCACGACTTTTACCGCATTCGGGTTAAACGCTTCTTCGGCGCTGTGAATCGGCACCGCCAGCGTCGCCATGCCAACCTGGCGCTGCGCCAGATTTTCCGCGACCTGGCGAATAATAACCGTCGGGATCATCGGCTCATCGCCCTGAACGTTCACAATAACGGTATCGTCGCTGAATCCGCACTTCTCTACCACTTCCGCCAACCGTTCGGTGCCGGACTGGTGATCGGCGCGCGTCATGCACACTTCGCCGCCAGCCGCTTCTACCGCACGAGCCACGTCTTCATGATCGGTGGCAACAATAATGCGTTCCGCGCCAGATTCGCGCGCCCGCTCCAGGACATGAACAATCATGGGCTTACCATTAATATCCACTAATGGTTTTCCTGGCAGTCGGGTAGATGAAAAACGGGCCGGAATGATGACGACGAAACTCATGATTTACTCTCATCAGATGTCAGGGCGCGAGCTTCATTTTCCAGCAATACAGGAATGCCGTCGCGTAACGGGAAAGCGAGATTATCCAGTTTGCAAATTAATTCTTGCTGTTCCTGGTTATACCAGAGTTTGCCGTTACATACCGGGCAGGCGATGATTTCAAGCAGACGATGATCCATAGTTCCTCCAGATGGACCGGATTGTGAATCCTTCAATATTAACATAATCGGTTAGGGTGCAGGGTCTATTTCCCAGCCATGACGCATGGCGCTAAACAGGCCTGGCGGACATTGTCCCAGCGTCACGCGCGATGCCCGTTGCCAGGCAGCAAACGCGCTAATGGCCTGCCAGATTCCTTTTTGCAGACTAACGCCAGGGCGAATATCGTCCTCCAGATACAGCGAGATAACCTCAAGCACCCCCGTTTTACGGTGCATTTTGGCATCCATTCGCCCGACTAAACGGCCCTGGTATAATAGCGGCAGCACAAAATAACCGTACTGGCGCTTCGCTGCGGGCGTGTAACACTCCAGCCGATAGTTAAATCCGAAAAGCTGCGCTGCCCGCTTGCGATCCCATACCACAGGATCGAAAGGCGACAGTACTGCGCTATGGGTCGCCTTTAAGGCGTTATTCAGCGCCGGTTCCAGCTGCGAAAGAAGATCGACATGAAGCCACATCCGCCCCAACGTTTCCACCTCGACCGGAATAATCTGCTGCTGTTCCGCCCGGCTCTCCCGCCATCCCTTCAGGTCAGGACGTTTCAGGCGGTAGTAATCCGCCAGCCACTGTTCACGGAAAATCCCCAGACTGCGCGCGCTATTATCCAGCATCAGGTTTTCCGCCTGCGACTGTGACAGTCCATCGCGTTCATCATCCCAGTGCGGCATCACACGGGGCGTTAAATCATATACACGTTGAAAATTACGCCGCTCAACAACCATGACTTTTCCGGCGGTAAATAAACCCTCAAGGTGGCGTTTATGTGGTTTCCATTCCCACCAGCCGCTGACGCCTTTCTGCGCATGTTCAAAATCGGCAGAACGCACCGGACCGTGCTCCTGAATATGCCGCACTAGCTGTTCTATTTCTTCCGCGTGCTCATGCATCCATGCCGCGCGATATTTCCAGCCCATCTTTTCCGGCGACAGCATACGATGGCGGATAAGTTTAAAGTCGCGGCGTGGCAAGAAACAGGCCTCATGCGCCCAATATTCCATTAACTCGCCGCGTCGCAGCGCCTCATCCAGCCAGGCCTGCGGGTACGAACCGAGACGGCTAAACAGCACCAGATAGGGGCTACGTGCGACAACATTGATGGTATCAATTTGCAGCAACGCCATGCGTGAGATGGCGGCAAGAACATCGCCAGGCATCGCGTTACGGCGCGGCTTTTTCAATAGCCCCTGCGCAGCAAGGTGAAGACAACGGGCCTGGGAAAGAGAAAGGTACGGCAATGACATTCATGACTCCATAAATTCATCACTGCCGCTGCATTGGGGGACGCTAGCGAACCAGCGAGGTGATATGTTCAAGCAACTTATCAGGCTGCTCACCGGACAAACGCGCATCAACCGGTAAGAACCACCAGTTATCTTCGGCAAAAGCACGGCATTTCACCGCGTCTTTTTCCGTCATTACCAGGGTCTGCCCTTCACCGACCAACGCCTGAACGTCAGCAGGGGCGAGCGTTTGATGATCGGCCAGCGGAACGCACTTTTGCGGATGCGCGCCACAGGCTTCCAGCGTGGCGAAAAAGCGCGGCGGATGACCGATGCCCGCCATCGCCACAATATTGCTCAGTTGCGCCACATCGCAACGCGCTCCCGTACGTAAGTTCACCGCCAGTCCAGGCGCTAGCTGCATGGGTATTTCGCCTGCCCGGGCGACGCCGCCATTCACGATAGCGGCGTCTACGGTTTTCAGGCGACTGGCGCGTTCACGCATAGGACCGGCAGGAAGCCACCAGCCGTTGCCAAAACGGCGCACGCCGTCAATCACCACAATTTCAATATCTCGCGCGAGCCGGTAATGCTGCAACCCATCGTCGGTGATAATAATCTGCACATTATGCGCCGCCAGAATCGCTTTCACCGCCGCGGCGCGTTCAGGCGCTACCGCGACAGGCGCGCCGGTCCGTTGATAAATCAATACCGGTTCATCTCCCGCTTCTGCGGTTGTCGTCTCCGGCGTCAGAAGTAGCGGATAAGCGGCAGCTTTCCCGCCGTAGCCGCGGGAAACGACCCCCACGCGCACGCCACGCTGTTGCAGCTTTTCCACCAGCCAAATGACTACGGGGGTTTTACCGTTACCGCCAGCCGTAAGATTCCCTACCACAACCACCGGTACCGGCGCTCGCCAGGCGCGTTTCAAACCAAGCTTATAGCTCAGACGAATCGCCCCGCTCACCAGGCCATACAGCCAGGAGAGCGGCAGCAGTAACCGCCATAGCGGGGATTCACCCGACCAGATACGCGCAATCATTGGCCAAATTGCATCTTATGTAGCTGGGCGTAAACGCCGTGTTGCGCCAGCAGCTCGCTATGAGTGCCGCGCTCAACGATAATGCCGTCTTCGACTACAACGATCTCATCCGCCTGTTCGATGGTGGAGAGACGGTGCGCAATCACCAGAGAGGTACGGTTTTTCTGCAGCTCATCCAACGCTGCCTGAATCGCACGTTCAGATTCGGTATCCAGCGCGGACGTAGCTTCATCAAGGATCAGAATCGGGCTGTCGCGCAGTAAGGCGCGGGCGATCGCGATACGCTGGCGTTGACCGCCGGAAAGCAGTACGCCGTTTTCGCCGATGATGGTATCCAGGCCATTATCCATCTTGTTGATAAAGTCCATGGCATAGGCCATGCGCGCCGCCTCTTCAATCTGCTCGCGGCTATATTCTTCCGTCCGGGCATAAGCAATGTTATTGGCGACCGTGTCGTTAAACAGATGCACGTTTTGCGAAACGAGCGCCACCTGATTACGTAGAGAGGCCAGAGTGTATTCGCGTAGATCGTGACCATCCATCAGGATGTGTCCTTCATCAATATCGTAGAAACGGGTGATCAGACTGGCGATAGTTGATTTACCCGATCCGGAACGCCCCACCAGCGCCACGGTTTTCCCGGCAGGAATTTTCAAATTGATGTTACGCAATGCCGGCACTTCACGGCCCGGGTAAGTAAACGTCACATTGCGGAATTCGAGATCGCCGGTCGCGCGGTCAATGACACGTTTACCTTCATCTTTCTCCTGTTCGCTGTCCAGAATCGCAAACAACGTCTGACAAGCCGCCATCCCACGCTGGAACTGCGCGTTAACGTTTGTCAGCGATTTTAATGGACGCATCAGCGCGATCATGGAGGAGAACACCACGGTGATGGTCCCAGCCGTCAGGCTATCCATTACGCTTGGGAAGCTCGCAGCATAGAGGACAAACGCCAGCGCCAACGAGGCAATGAGCTGAATGATAGGATCGGAAATTGACGAGGCAGAGACCATTTTCATGCCTTGCAGTCGCATCTTATTGCTGACTTTATCAAAGCGTTTAGTTTCGACTTCCTGACCGCCAAAAATCAGTACCTCTTTGTGTCCTTTCAGCATTTGTTCAGCGCTGGTAGTCACTTGTCCCATCGTGTTCTGCATATTTTTACTGATGCTGCGGAACCGCTTTGAGACAACGCGAATCGCAATCGACACAATCGGCGCTAAAACAACCAGGATGATCGACAGCTGCCAGCTGTAATAGAACATCATGATAAACAATCCGATGATCGATGCCCCTTCACGCACCACGGTAATCAGCGCGCCAGATGAAGAAGAGGCAACCTGTTCTGAATCGTAAGTAATACGCGACAGCAGCGTACCGGTAGACTGTTTATCAAAGAAGGCGACGGGCATTCCCATCATATGGCCAAACAGGCGACGGCGCATGGTCATTACCACCTTGCCTGACACCCATGAAATACAGTAGCTGGAGATATAGCTAGTGATGCCTCGTAATATCATCAGCCCAATAACCACCAGCGGCATCCACAGCAACACTGAGCGATCCGTTTTACCGAAACCATCATCCAGTAATGGCTTGAGGAGCGATAGCATGAAGGTATCGCTGGCTGCGTTGAGAATTAACGCTATGCCCGCCACGATCAGACCTGCTTTAAAAGGCGCTATGGTTGGCCACAGTCGGCGGAAGGTCTGCCACGTAGAGAGATCTTTATCGTTATGCATTCAAAAAACCAGCATTTGTTGAAATAGCCGCATATTCTACCCGTTATCCTCGGACACGCCAAACCACTGATGATACCAGCGAGGTAAAATTTGATCCCGTAAGCCTTGTATGCGCCAGCCCTGCGGAGAAAACAGCAGCGAAATTTGCCCCTGGTGGGGTGTATCAAACCACTGATACGCCTGCTGTCGGTAGCGCTGTTTTACCTTGCGGGACGGCAGCCGCCATGCGTTATAGCGCGATGCGGACGCCAGCGCCGCTTCACCATGTACGCGCTGAATAAATGGTAACGACGACGACGTATTACTACCATGATGCGGCACCTGGATAAACGTCGCCGCAAGATGTCGCCAGTAACGACTTAGCATTTTTTGTTCAGCGCCCGCTTCGATATCGCCCGTGAGCAGGATGCTATGTACACCGTCATCCACTTTGACCACACAAGAACGGTTATTTCCTCGATCGGCACTTTCGCGTAACGGCCAGTGTGCCTGAAACGTTAGCCCCTGCCATTGCCACTGCTCGCCGCGAAAACAGGGCAAATGTCCCTGCCAGCCTAACGGGCTGCGAATCCACATTGACGGCCAGACCTGCTGTAGCGAACGCAGCCCGCCCCGATGATCCAGATGCTCATGACTCAAAATAACGCCCTCCGGCGTCAGATTATGCCAGCGCAACCAGGGAATAATAACCTGTTGCCCGCTGTCGCCCTCCGGCCATGCCCGACCGGTATCGTAGAGTATTACTTTATCGCCCCTGACGATCGCTATCGCCAGCCCCTGACCGACATCCAGCATATGCACCTGCCATCCGCTGGCGTTTATCGGCCGCCAGAGTGGCCAGCTCATCAACAATAACCCGCATAAACAGACCGCCGGCCAGGTACGCCAGACGTTTAATCGCCACGCGATAAGCGTTAGCCAGGGTAAAAGCGTCAGCCACTGCCAACGGTTATCAATATTCACCCAGCCCTGCGGTAAAGCATTCAACAGGTAAAATAGCGCGGCTAACGCGCGATCGGTCAGGTACCATACCCACTCTTCAAGAAAAAACGGCCCGGTTAAATGCAGAATCATTCCCGCCAGGATGAGTGGAACCGTCACAAATGTGACCCAGGGTACGGCAAAAAGATTCGCCAGCATTGCGGTAACGCTTATGCCATGAAAAAGCGCCACCTGGAGAGGCAAAAGCAGAAGTGTAATGCCTGCCTGTAGGTGAAGCAGGTTAAGCAACCAACGTAAGCCCCGTGGAAAATTTCCGTTTGGCGCAGGAAACCACTGATACCAGAATAACAGGCCGGCAACCGCAAATGCTGACAGCCAAAGACTTTGTGATATAACCGCCACAGGATCGGCGAAAATAATCGCGGCCAGACAGCAGCACCAGACTTGCCAGCCGCTCCACTGTCGTCCGCTTAATTTTAATCCTCCCCAGACGCTCAGTGCCGCCACCGTGCGCAGCGCAGGCGGTTGTAAGCCGGTAAGCCAGGCATAACATATCGCGCAAAGAATGCCGCCCAGCAATGGCGTCTGCCAACGAATCCATCTGACCGGCAAAAAGAATTGTCCGCCACGGATTAATCCGGCAGCCAATAACGCGGCAAAAGCGATATGCAGGCCGGAAATCGCCATCAAATGGGCAGTCCCCGTATCGCGCATAACGGCCTTCACCTCCTGCGACACCGCTCCCCGCTCCCCCATTCCCAACGCCAGAATAACCTGCTGCCACGGATAAGGCGCAAGCGTAGCGCGAAGCGAAGCAAGATAGCGCCCTCGCAAGCTACACTCAGGGTTAATCGCTTTAGCCTGTAGAAAACGCCCGGTCAACGGTTGATGCTGCGCCAGCGCGTAACGTTGGCTATCAAAACCGCCTTCGTTAAGCTGTCCGTGTACCGCTCTGACCTTCAGCGTCATCGCCCACTGTTGTCCGGCACACACTTCCGTGGGTAAGTACTGGCCATGCAGGACAATCCCTACAGCAGGAAAGAGCGGCTTTCCGCGCAAATGGGTGATTCGCCCATAATGAGTGGTCATATGATCGGTGGCAGTAATGACGACTGTCGCCTCCTGCGTCGCGGCGGGCAGGACGTTTCCCGCCCAGATGGCCTGCCTGGCGGCAAATATCCCCCACATGAAAAAGAGCAAAGTTAACGCCGCGTAGCGCGCATAGTGATGGGGTATGAGGCAAAGCAAACATGCCAGACAAAACAGCACCGCGAGAATCCACGTGTCAGGTAATACTGGCAATATCATGAGCGGAAGTATTCCGCATACTACGCATACGCTGACCGTCGTTATCTTCATAGACACCTCCCTGTGCGGGAAAGTGTGCAGGTTCAGGACGCCATTGTCTGGAGGGGATTTTGTGCTATACGGCGCGGATTCCAGGTTTTTTACCTGATAAATGTAAGACGCAGCAAAAAATGCGAAACGTTTTCCAGTTTTCGGTCGAATAGCGTTTGCGCCTGACGGCGTATAAATGAAAAAAGCACCCTGACGGTGCTTTTTTCGGGTTCAAGTTTTGCGTTAAAACTTAACCGTAAATATTGGCGCGATCGCGCAGTTCTTTACCCGGTTTAAAGTGAGGAACGTATTTTCCTTCCAGTTCCACTTTATCGCCGGTCTTGGGGTTACGTCCGGTACGAGGCGCGCGGTAATGCAAAGAAAAACTGCCGAAACCGCGGATTTCAATACGCTCGCCCTGCGCAAGAGTCGAGGCCATATGCTCCAGCATCTCTTTTACCGCGTCTTCAACCGCCTTAGCGGGAATGTGAGATTGCTGGGTTGCAAGTCTTTCAATCAATTCTGACTTGGTCATGATTCCTCCGGTTCCTTAAAGGCAAATTGGCTGCAGCCGTGAGATTGATTAAGGGCGGCCGTAGCCGCCCTTAGTGCTTGATTACAGGCCGAAACCTGCAATCTGTCAAGTAATCTCGTTATACTTCGGACTAAAAGGCCCGAAGTTTCAGAGGATTACTCGCCTTTAGCTGCTTTGAATGCTTCAGCCATTGCGTTGTTAGAGAAGTTTGCATCTTCCTGTTTGTTAACAGTTGCGATGGCATCTTTCTCATCAGCTTCGTCTTTCGCACGAACAGACAGGCTGATTGCGCGGTTTTTACGATCAACGCCGGTGAATTTAGCTTCAACTTCGTCGCCAACGCTCAGAACCAGAGTCGCATCTTCAACGCGGTCACGGGATGCTTCAGAAGCACGCAGGTAACCTTCAACGCCGTCAGCCAGTTCTACGGTTGCGCCTTTCGCGTCAACTGCAGTGACTTTACCGGTTACGATAGCGCCTTTCTTGTTCAGAGCAACCCAGTTGTTGAACGGATCTTCGGCGAGCTGTTTAACGCCCAGGGAGATACGTTCACGTTCTGCGTCAACCTGCAGAACAACTGCAGCGATTTCGTCGCCTTTTTTGTATTCACGAACTGCTTCTTCGCCTGCAACGTTCCAGGAGATGTCAGACAGGTGAACCAGGCCGTCGATGCCGCCGTCCAGGCCGATGAAGATACCGAAGTCAGTGATAGACTTGATTTTACCTTCAACGCGGTCGCCCTTGTTGTGGGTTTCTGCGAACTGCTGCCACGGGTTAGATTTGCACTGCTTCAACCCTAAGGAGATACGACGACGTTCTTCGTCGATATCCAGAACCATCACTTCCACTACGTCACCAACGTTAACCACTTTGGACGGGTGGATGTTTTTGTTGGTCCAGTCCATTTCGGAAACGTGAACCAGGCCTTCAACGCCTTCTTCGATTTCAACGAAGCAGCCGTAGTCGGTCAGGTTGGTCACGCGACCGGTCAGTTTGGTACCTTCCGGATAACGTTTAGCGATAGCAACCCACGGATCTTCGCCCAGCTGTTTCAGGCCCAGGGATACACGGGTACGCTCGCGGTCGAATTTCAGCACTTTCACGTTGATTTCGTCGCCAACGTTCACGATTTCGCTCGGATGCTTAACGCGTTTCCAGGCCATATCAGTGATGTGCAGCAGGCCGTCAACGCCGCCCAGATCAACGAATGCACCGTAGTCAGTGAGGTTCTTAACGATACCTTTAACTTCCATGCCTTCCTGCAGGTTTTCCAGCAGCTGATCGCGTTCTGCGCTGTTTTCGGATTCGATAACGGCACGACGAGAAACCACAACGTTGTTACGTTTCTGGTCCAGCTTGATTACTTTGAATTCAAGCTCTTTGCCTTCCAGGTGCAGAGTGTCACGCACCGGACGAACGTCTACCAGAGAACCCGGCAGGAACGCGCGAATACCGTTCAGCTCAACAGTGAAGCCACCCTTAACTTTGCCGTTGATAACACCGGTAACAGTTTCAGCATCTTCGTAAGCTTTTTCCAGCGTGATCCATGCTTCGTGACGTTTAGCTTTCTCACGAGAGAGCAGAGTTTCACCGAAGCCGTCTTCTACTGCATCCAGAGCAACGTCAACTTCGTCACCAACCTGGATTTCCAGTTCGCCCTGGGCGTTTTTGAACTGCTCAGCCGGAATGGCAGACTCAGATTTCAGACCGGCGTCAACCAGTACTACGTCTTTGTCGATAGCAACAACAACACCACGAACGATGGAACCCGGGCGGGTTTCGATTTCTTTTAAGGATTCTTCAAAGAGTTGAGCAAAAGATTCAGTCATGTTTAATCTTCAGGTTTCATATTTAACGTCCACCTGGCTCCGTGCCGGATGGGGTTGTTTAACATACCCGCTGTCAATCCTTTGCAACGGGGGTACTACAAATTCGGTCGCATTTAAGCGAGAGCCAATTTTTGGCGCGCATATTGTAACGCTTTTTCAATCACTTGCTCAATGCTTAATCGGGTAGAATCCAAAACTAATGCATCAGCAGCAGGAACTAACGGCGCTACAGCGCGATTACGATCGCGATCGTCGCGTTCCTTGATCTCGGCCAAAAGGCGTTCAAAGTTAACACTAAAGCCATTCTCCTGCAACTGTAGCATACGTCGATGCGCACGTTCCTCCGAGGAGGCGTCAAGGAAAATTTTTACCGGCGCATCCGGGAAGACCACGGTCCCCATATCGCGTCCATCGGCGATTAAACCAGGCGCTTCGCGGAATGCGCGTTGGCGGCGAAGAAGCGCTTCACGCACGCGTGGGAATGCCGCCACCTGGGATGCCGCGTTCGCGACTTCCTGCGTACGGATTTCGCCGCTAACGTCCTCGCCTTCCAGGATAACTTCCAGGTTGCCGTCCGTTGAGACGAAACGCACGTCCAGATGGGACGCCAGCGGCACCAGCGCATCTTCAGAGGCGAGATCGACATGGTGATGCAATGCCGCCAGCGCCAGTACGCGGTATATCGCGCCGGAATCCAGCAGATGCCATTGCAATGCTTCCGCCATTGCTTTGCACAAGGTGCCTTTACCTGCACCGCTTGGGCCATCAATGGTTATTACCGGGGCAATTGCCGTCATCTTTATCTCCTTAAACAGGCGTACCGTTAACGTAAACGCCGCGCATTATACGCGCCAACGCTCGCGACCGTTAACGTTGCGTGCAAAAACCAGTTTTGTCTGTAATCAGATGCGGAATAATTGCGCAATTATAGCGGGCCGGCGAGAAACCAGCCCGAAAGATGACAATGATTTACTTTTTATCTTCGGCAATTCTGTCGCGCATATGCTGCGCGCGATCGGCTGAGGCCGGGTGGGAGTCCATCAATGATTTTGCATGACCTGCGTCCATTGTGGCGAATTTATCGAATGCCGTGACTAAGCCCTGGGTGTTAATCCCGCGTTTTTTCAGCAGATCGTAAGAGAAGTCATCCGCATCCGACTCCTGACTGCGAGAAAACGCCGAATTGATGACGCCTTCCGCCAGATCGCCCAATTGAGACTGGGAAAGCTGCGCTGCGACGCCGCTGGTGGCGGAAATCGCATCGCGAGCCGCCAGTGTGGCATAGGCGGTCTGCATTGCCTTGCGGGAGTGCCCTAAAGAGACATGGCCCAGTTCATGGCCCAGTACGCCTTCAATTTCATTATCGGTCATCAGATCCATCAGGCCAGAGTATACGCGAACGCAACCGTTCGCCATCGCCCATGCGTTGATATCGCTGGTCATATAGACTTTATAGCTAACCGGCGTACCGTCAATGTTGTTACCCAGCGCTTTGGCGATTTTGCTCAGACGTTTGGTGTATTTGCTTTTCGAACCTGCCAGTTGATTCTCGCTGTCCATTTGTTTACAGGCATTATTAGATAATGCCTTAACATCCGCATCGGACAGTGTGGCGGCTTTGTAGGCTGACATGCCGGAACTGGCGATTAAATTGCCATTCACGCCATTTTTACATCCTGCCAGTAGCGTAGCGGAAATCGCCACCGCCAGTAATAATGATTTATTTTTCATACTAATCTTCCGTTGATAACTATTATAAAAAACACATAAATCAATGTGTTAAATCATCAACAAATTAGCATTAGTCATAATTATAAAAATAGTGCGAATACGGACTCGGCGCGCCAGCCCGTCGACTGGCGCAACAGAAGAATTAGGCAGGCGTACTCATCCGCGCCAGTTGTTCGAAATAATCAGGGAACGTTTTTGCGGTACATTTCGGGTCCAGGATCGTGACTGGCGTATCGGACAGTGCGACCAGTGAGAAGCACATCGCCATACGGTGGTCGTTGTACGTGCCAATATCCGCGTGTTGGAGCTTCGCCGGCGGCGTGATACGAATATAGTCGTGCCCTTCTTCGACTTCAGCGCCCACTTTACGTAGCTCGGTCGCCATCGCGAACAGGCGATCGGTTTCTTTCACTCGCCAGTTATAAATATTGCGCAACGTCGTGGTTCCTTTCGCAAACAGCGCCGTGGTGGCAATCGTCATCGCCGCATCCGGAATATGGTTCATATCCATATCTATGGCGTGCAATTCGCCGCGCGTGCAGGCAATAAAATCATCGCCCCAGATAATGGTCGCGCCCATTTTCTCCAGCACATCGGCAAAACGAATATCGCCCTGCATACTTTTGCGGCCAATCCCGGTCACTTTTACCGTGCCGCCTTTTATCGCCCCGGCGGCGAGAAAATAGGACGCTGACGAGGCATCGCCCTCGACCAGATAGCGACCCGGAGAGTGATACTGTTGACCGCCCTTCACGACAAATTGTTGGTAGTGATGGTTCGCTATCTCCACGCCAAAGCTTTTCATTAAATTTAGCGTGATATCGATGTAAGGTTTTGATACCAGTTCGCCTTTAACGCGAATAGTTGTGTCTTCAGGCGCCAGCGGCGCCGTCATCAGCAGAGCGGTCAGGAACTGGCTGGAAACGCTACCATCAACCTCAATCTCGCCGCCGGTAAAACCGCCGCGCAGACGCAGGGGCGGATAGTTTTCCTGCTCCAGGTAATCAATATTCGCCCCGCCCTGACGCAGCGAATCAACCAGATGGCCTATCGGACGCTCTTTCATACGCGGTTCGCCGGTTAACACTATCTCATTTTGCCCCAGACATAGCGCTGCCGCTAACGGACGCATCGCGGTTCCGGCATTACCGAGAAACAGTTCCAGAGCGCCTGGCGCACGTAATGCGCCGCCATTACCCGTGATATCACAGCGGGTGCGATCGGCAGAAAGGGTGTAATTGATCCCCAACGCGCTCAGGGCATTGAGCATATGGCGGACGTCATCGCTATCCAGCAGATTCGTCAGAACGGTTTTACCACAAGCTAAAGCCGCCAGGAGCAAAGCACGGTTTGAAACACTTTTGGAGCCAGGTAAATTAATGGCGCCATCGACCCGCGCGATGGGTTGTAACGTCAGGGATTCCATGAAACTCAACTCTCAAAAAACAGAAATAAAAACCCCACAGACTGGCCGTGGGGATGAAAAAAGAAACGTATTAGCCGTGGCGACGCTCAAAATCGATCATGAAATCGGTCAGCGCTTTCACCCCTTCAATCGGCATGGCGTTATAGATAGAGGCGCGCATACCGCCAACAACACGGTGCCCTTTTAAGGCGTGCAGACCGGCGGCGAAAGACTCTTCCAGAAAGACCTTGTCCAGCGCATTGTCCGCTAACTGGAACGGAACGTTCATCCGCGAACGGTTGGCCTGTGCGACATCGTTACGGTAGAAATCGCTGTTATCAATCACACCGTACAGCAACTCCGCTTTTTGCTGATTGATTTTGTGCATCGCCGCCACGCCGCCCTGCGCTTTCAACCATTTGAACACCAGGCCGGAAAGATACCAGGCGAAAGTCGGCGGCGTATTAAACATCGAGTCGTTATCATTCAGGACGGTGTAGTCGAGAATGGACGGGCAGCTCTCATGCGCCTTGCCTAACAGATCTTCCCGGACGATAACCAGCGTCAGCCCTGCCGGACCGATATTCTTCTGCGCGCCAGCATAAATTACGCCATAGCGAGAGACGTCCAGCGGCGCAGACAGGATGGTAGAAGAAAAGTCCGCCGTGACGACCACCTCCGGGCCAAAATCCGGCGTTTCATCGATGGCGATGCCGTCAATGGTCTCATTCGGGCAATAGTGTAAATAAGCGGCGTTATCGGAAAGCTGCCACTCGCGCATCGGTTTTACGGCACGTTTGCCATCAACGGTGATTTTGGCGTCGATAATCTGCGGCGCACAGTATTTTTTGGCTTCTTTGATGGCGCTCGCCGCCCAGTAACCGGCATCGACATAATCCGCCGTGGTTTTATCGCCCAGCAGATTGAGCGGCACGCCAGCAAACTGCCCGCGACCGCCGCCGTGACAAAATAAAACTTTATAGTTGGAGGGGATATTAAGGAGATCGCGAAAATCCTGCTCCGCCTCTTCAGCGACCTGGATAAACTCTTTGCCTCGATGGCTAATTTCCATTACCGACGTACCAAGACCGTGCCAGTCACGCAGTTCCTGTTGCGCCAGTTTAAGTACTTCCGCCGGTAGCATCGCCGGACCTGAACTAAAATTAAAGACCTGAGCCATTTCCCCTCACCACGCTGCATTGTTCCCTGCCTGACAGACATCAGGCAAACGTTATTCATGTGAATATCGGTTTTATCATTCAGTGACACGCGCCGCAATGGGTAAAACAATGCGAGGAGAAAATGCGGCATGCGTCACACAACACAATCTTCCGGATTAACCGTATAAATCCGATATTTTCGCTGTTAAACAACGCGTTTAGCCCGGCTTGCCTTCGTCCATTCTGGATTTGCGCAGCGCGGACATAATTGCTTTTCCCCGACGTTCATGCGTATCACTTCACTGCAACGTACGCAGGCATAGTCGCCAGCCTCCGGCACCACGATAAAGCGTGGCGTACAGTGCTCAGGAAGAATGCTTAACCCCGGCTTAACGTCTTTATTTTCAAAGAAATAGACGCTGATTTGTCCGTTTGTCTCCAGGATGGCCAGTCTGACCTGCCCCAGTTGCTCAACGCCATTCAAGCGAAGCTCCATAAAAAACTCAAACTCCGTCATGTTCGAGCGCTGCAGTTTTTCCCACGCCAGTTCGCCGTCTTCAACAATGACCACCGACTTGCCTTCCAGCAGATCTTCCAACTTTTCACTATGCGCCATCAGCCACATGACCAGGCGATAGAGCAGCGCCAGGGTGATGAATACCACCAGAACAGGGAGCATCGGAACGTCATCATAAAACGCGACGTCGCCTGCCGCCGACCCCAATGTCAAAATGATCAGCACTTCAAAAAGCGACATTTGCCGTACGCCGCGTCGTCCTGTCACCTTTAAGAAAAGAAACACCAGAACAAAGGTGTAAAAGCTACGTAGCGCCACTTCCCCCAAAAACGCTACCGGCACGTTATCCAGCGCCATTCGTTGCAAATCAAATGCTTTCATTTTTTATGCTCTTCCTGTGAATTCCAGTGTAAAAGCATAGCCAATACTTTTATTTCCGCCGATGTCCCGGCGAGATAGCGCCCGTCACATAAAACCCGTATCATTGCGCGCTTTCCGTACGACAAAAGTGATTTTCATGACGCAAACATTCATTCCCGGCAAAGACGCCGCGCTGGAAGACTCCATCGCCCGCTTCCAGCAAAAGTTACTCGACCTCGGCTTTCACATCGAAGAGGCCTCCTGGCTGAACCCGGTGCCAAACGTCTGGTCAGTGCATATTCGCGATAAAGAGTGCGCGTTATGCTTTACCAACGGAAAAGGCGCGACCAAAAAAGCGGCGCTGGCCTCGGCGCTGGGCGAATACTTCGAGCGTCTGTCAACCAACTACTTTTTTGCTGATTTCTGGCTTGGCGAAACAGTCGCCAACGGGCCATTCGTGCATTATCCGAATGAAAAGTGGTTTCCGCTGACTGAAAATGACGACGTACCGGAAGGCTTGCTTGATGCCCGTCTGCGCGCGTTTTACGATCCGGAAAATGAACTCACCGGAAGCCAGTTAATTGATCTTCAGTCCGGCAATGAAGCTCGCGGCATCTGTGGTCTGCCATTTACCCGTCAGTCCGATAACCAGACCGTGTATATTCCGATGAATATCATCGGCAACCTGTACGTCTCTAACGGAATGTCCGCCGGCAATACGCGTAATGAAGCCCGCGTTCAGGGACTGTCGGAAGTCTTCGAGCGTTATGTGAAAAATCGCATCATTGCGGAAAGTATCAGTCTGCCGGAGATTCCCGCAGAGGTGATGGCGCGTTATCCGGCGGTAATGGAGTCAATCGCCACGCTGGAAGCCGAGGGTTTCCCGATTTTCGCCTATGACGGCTCGCTGGGCGGTAAGTATCCGGTTATCTGCGTCGTGCTGTTCAACCCGGCTAACGGTACCTGCTTTGCTTCTTTTGGCGCGCATCCTGACTTTGGCGTTGCGCTGGAACGTACAGTGACCGAGCTACTCCAGGGACGCGGTCTGAAAGATCTTGATGTCTTCACCCCGCCAACGTTCGATGATGAAGAAGTCGCGGAGCACACTAATCTGGAGACCCACTTCATCGACTCCAGCGGCCTGATTTCCTGGGATCTGTTCAAACAGGACGCCGATTACCCGTTCACGGACTGGAGTTTTTCCGGCACTACCGAAGAAGAATTCGCCACGCTGATGGCCATCTTTGCTGCTGAAGATAAAGAAGTTTACATTGCCGATTACGAGCATCTCGGCGTATACGCCTGTCGTATTATCGTACCGGGAATGTCTGATATTTATCCTGCCGAAGATCTGTGGCTGGCCAACAACAATATGGGTAGCCATCTTCGTGAGACTCTGCTTTCGCTGCCCGGTAGCGCCTGGAATAAAGAAGACTATCTCAATCTGATTGAACAATTGGATGAAGAAGGTTTTGACGATTTCACCCGCGTGCGTGAACTGCTGGGTCTGGCGACCGGAGCGGACAATGGTTGGTATACACTGCGCGTCGGCGAATTAAAAGCAATGCTAGCGTTAGCGGGCGGCGATTTGGAGCAGGCGCTAATCTGGACAGAATGGACGATGGAGTTCAATTCGTCGGTCTTTAGTCCGGCACGCGCAAACTATTACCGTTGCCTGCAAACGCTGCTGCTCCTGTCGCAAGAAGATGCGCGTCAGCCACTGCAATATCTCAATGCTTTTATAAAAATGTATGGCGCAGAGGCTGTAGAAGCCGCCAGCGCCGCGCTTAGCGGTGAAGCGGCTTTTTATGGACTACCGGCTGTCGACCACGATCTACAAGCGTTCCCGGCGCATCAGTCCTTGTTAAAAGCGTATGATAAATTACAGCGCGCGAAAGCGGCATACTGGTCAAAATAAGGCCATATGAGTGACTTAGGGTAGGTTTACCCTCTCGGCTGCGTTATATTACGGGGCGCCTTTGCGGCCCCGTTTTATTTATTTTCACTAAACGGCGAAAAATGTAATAACAAAGTTAAACATTGGTTGTTGATATTAAATTAATTGACATAGTGATGTTACTTTATTTGTTGATTACTCCATATTAATTAACCGTGCAGCAGGAGGAGTCAGGAAAAAATTCAACTCTATTTATAATTTTTAAAATTTATTTTTATTAGTATAATCAAAAAGTTACACCATAATTGCATAAAAGCCATGCGACTTACGGGCCTATAAGCCAGGCGAGATATGATCTATATCAAATTCTCATCTATAATGCTTTGTTAGTATCTCGTCGCCGACTTAATAAAGAGAGAGTTAGTGTGAAAGCTGACAACCCTTTTGACCTTTTACTCCCTGCAGCAATGGCCAAAGTGGCTGAAGAAGCAGGCGTCTATAAAGCAACGAAACATCCGCTTAAGACTTTCTATCTGGCGATTACCGCCGGCGTATTCATTTCAATTGCCTTTGTTTTTTATATTACTGCGACAACTGGTACTGGCGCGATGCCTTATGGCATGGCGAAACTTATCGGGGGTATCTGTTTCTCTTTGGGACTGATTCTCTGTGTTATTTGCGGCGCTGATCTTTTCACCTCTACTGTTCTGATCGTTGTAGCTAAAGCTAGCGGTCGCATCACCTGGGGGCAACTGGCTAAAAACTGGTTAAACGTCTATTTTGGTAACCTGATTGGCGCTCTGCTTTTCGTGTTACTGATGTGGCTTTCCGGCGAGTATATGACTGCCAACGGTCAATGGGGACTTAACGTCCTGCAAACCGCCGACCACAAAATGCACCACACTTTTGTTGAAGCTGTCTGCCTCGGTATTCTGGCGAACCTGATGGTTTGTCTGGCCGTGTGGATGAGCTACTCAGGTCGTAGCCTGATGGACAAAGCGTTCATCATGGTACTGCCCGTCGCCATGTTTGTCGCCAGCGGTTTTGAGCACAGTATCGCAAACATGTTTATGATTCCTATGGGTATTGTAATACGCGATTTCGCTACACCGGAGTTTTGGACCGCGGTCGGTTCGTCTCCGGAAAGTTTTTCTCACCTGACCGTGATGAGCTTCATCACTGATAACCTGATTCCGGTCACGATCGGTAATATTATCGGCGGCGGTTTGTTGGTCGGGTTGACATACTGGGTCATTTACCTGCGTGGTAACGAGCATCATTAATCTGTTGATGCCCATTACACGCAGTAAATAAAAAATCCACTTAAGAAGGTAGGTGTTACATGTCCGAGCTTAATGAAAAGTTAGCCACAGCCTGGGAAGGTTTTACCAAAGGTGACTGGCAGAATGAAGTAAACGTCCGTGACTTCATTCAGAAAAACTACACTCCATATGAGGGTGACGAGTCCTTCCTGGCTGGCGCTACTGACGCGACCACCAAGCTGTGGGACAGCGTAATGGAAGGCGTTAAACAGGAAAACCGCACTCACGCGCCTGTTGACTTTGACACCTCCGTTGCTTCCACCATCACTTCTCACGACGCTGGCTACATCAACAAAGCGCTTGAGAAAATTGTTGGTCTGCAGACTGAAGCTCCGCTGAAGCGTGCGATTATCCCGTTCGGCGGCATCAAAATGGTTGAAGGTTCCTGCAAAGCGTACAATCGCGAGCTGGACCCAATGATCAAAAAAATCTTCACCGAATACCGTAAGACCCACAACCAGGGCGTGTTCGACGTTTATACTCCGGACATCCTGCGTTGCCGTAAATCCGGCGTTCTGACCGGTCTGCCGGATGCGTATGGCCGTGGCCGTATCATCGGTGACTACCGTCGCGTAGCGCTGTACGGTATCGACTACCTGATGAAAGACAAATTCGCGCAGTTTACGTCTCTGCAATCCGATCTGGAAAACGGCGTAAATCTGGAAGCGACTATCCGTCTGCGTGAAGAAATCGCTGAACAGCACCGCGCTCTGGGTCAGATCAAAGAAATGGCGGCTAAATACGGCTGCGATATCTCTGGTCCGGCGACTAACGCTCAGGAAGCAATCCAGTGGACTTACTTCGGTTACCTGGCTGCGGTTAAATCTCAGAACGGCGCAGCAATGTCCTTCGGTCGTGTATCCACCTTCCTGGATGCGTACATCGAACGTGACCTGAAAGCAGGCAAAATCACCGAGCAAGACGCACAGGAAATGATTGACCACCTGGTCATGAAACTGCGTATGGTTCGCTTCCTGCGTACTCCTGAATATGATGAACTGTTCTCCGGCGACCCGATTTGGGCAACTGAATCTATCGGTGGTATGGGCGTTGATGGCCGTACTCTGGTTACCAAAAACAGCTTCCGCTTCCTGAACACCCTGTACACCATGGGGCCGTCTCCGGAACCGAACATCACCGTTCTGTGGTCTGAAAAACTGCCGCTGAACTTCAAGAAATTCGCCGCTAAAGTCTCCATCGACACCTCTTCTCTGCAGTACGAGAACGATGACCTGATGCGTCCGGACTTCAACAACGATGACTACGCTATCGCATGCTGCGTAAGCCCGATGATCGTTGGTAAACAAATGCAGTTCTTCGGCGCGCGTGCAAACCTGGCGAAAACCATGCTGTACGCAATCAACGGCGGCGTTGATGAAAAACTGAAAATGCAGGTTGGTCCGAAATCCGAACCGATCAAAGGCGATGTTCTGAACTTCGACGAAGTGATGGATCGCATGGATCACTTCATGGACTGGCTGGCTAAACAGTATGTCACCGCGCTGAACGTTATCCACTACATGCACGACAAGTACAGCTACGAAGCCTCTCTGATGGCGCTGCACGACCGTGACGTTATCCGCACCATGGCGTGTGGTATCGCAGGTCTGTCCGTTGCGGCTGACTCCCTGTCTGCCATCAAATATGCGAAAGTTAAACCGATTCGTGACGAAGATGGTCTGGCTATCGACTTCGAAATCGAAGGCGAATACCCGCAGTTTGGTAACAACGACGCTCGTGTAGATGACATGGCGGTTGACCTGGTAGAACGTTTCATGAAGAAAATTCAGAAACTGACCACCTACCGTGGCGCTATCCCGACGCAGTCTGTTCTGACCATCACTTCTAACGTTGTGTATGGTAAGAAAACCGGTAACACCCCGGATGGTCGTCGCGCTGGCGCGCCGTTCGGACCAGGTGCTAACCCGATGCACGGTCGTGACCAGAAAGGCGCTGTCGCTTCTCTGACCTCCGTTGCTAAACTGCCGTTTGCTTACGCGAAAGATGGTATTTCTTATACCTTCTCTATCGTTCCGAACGCACTGGGTAAAGACGACGAAGTTCGTAAGACTAACCTGGCAGGTCTGATGGATGGTTACTTCCACCACGAAGCGTCCATCGAAGGCGGTCAGCACCTGAACGTCAACGTCATGAACCGTGAAATGCTGCTGGACGCGATGGAACATCCGGAAAAATATCCGCAGCTGACCATCCGTGTATCTGGTTACGCAGTACGTTTTAACTCCCTGACGAAAGAACAGCAGCAGGACGTTATTACTCGTACCTTCACGCAGACCATGTAATGGGTTTGACTGAAATTACGCCATAAAAAGCGTACAAAAAAGGCTCCATATCAGTGGGGCCTTTTTAATTTTTATAAAAGCATATTTCGACAACCAGAATTTTTACTTATAAATAAAGTGTTATTATGTGATCTATATATTTTTTCCAGAATAGAATCAATTTCCCTTTTATTATTCCGATAATCATCATCATCCTTATTTAATGCATCAGATAACAGCATGGTGTTAGCTTCTGTAAAATCACATGACAATGACGGTGTATATCCTTGTAGCAGATAGATAAGTGTTGGATGAAACATATCAAACAGAACTTCCCCCTCTAATTCCCAGTAACCCATTTTAAAAAATTGGGTAGAAATCTCAAAAGACCCCATTTGAAGACAGCGTAGTTTATCCATCTCACTATCAGTAAGCGTACCATTCCATTCAACACATGCCATTTTTCGATCTTCTCCAGAGCGCATAAGCTTATAAACTTCATCCTTAATTTCATCATCTTCATTAACTGCCTGTCTAAGTTTAAAAGCAAAGTTTTTTAATAATTCTGGATAGCGAGAAATTTTTTCTCCATACTTAATACATATTTTAAGAAACAACTCTTCTTCATCTTCTTCCATCACTTTAAAAATACAGTTTTCTGAAACGTTGAGGATACGATGCAAATTACATTTATCAATAACCCTGCCATCAAATTCAAATAAAACTTGTGTCTGATTCATATCAAAACGCATAATAAAGCGGTCTTGTTGGGATGGATCAGCATATTGTTTTAATTGTGCAAAGGCATGTATCTTCTCCATGCCGACTGTATCAACATTAAGTTCAGCTTGATTTTCACGTTCACATCCATGGATGAGTATATATAATACCTCCAGCACTTCTTTTTTTTTGTGTGTTCTGAAGCAGTCCTTAAATCTATCCCATACCCCCATGTATAGCGCTTCTTCTTTATCAGGATTCATCAAACGGACTAGCCGCGAACGATTAATGTCATAGTGATGATGATTACCAAAACTTAACGTAACTGGCATAATAACTCCCTTGATTATTTACCACGAAAGCAAAATCCAATCCGTTGCTCTCATTTTTTTGATTAAAACCACACTCTATTTAAGAGATTGAATCAGTCCGGGTTTAGAAATAACATCAGATTTACACCTGATTGCGCGTTGAATGCGACGCCAGGCGCTGGACAGCGCATAACGTTCTTTGGACACATCTGAATTATGTTGAGAATTATTTTCGTTCTGACCACAACAAAACGGCGCCAATCATTTGAAAAAAGAGGCGGATCATAAACAGCAAAACCAGGGCGCTATGAATGATACACTTACAGTATGTATTGCGGTTCGGGCGTTAAACAGAGGTACCGGGCTGATGAATGAGCCAGAATTTCTGGCGGTGCAAGCTATGCAGCATAGATTTGCCGTATATTTTATACTGAATAGAGGTAAAATAGCTCCATTGCAGCACATTCTGGAACAGCCACACATTCTGTAGTCCAAAATTTACGCTCGCAGTACCGCTTTTTTACAGGATGCAACCCCCTTACCAGGGTGCCCAACATGCCCGGAATGTGTCCATAAACCCCATGTTATTTAGAGCTAGCCGAAGCGATATGAGTAACTTAACCGATTGTATTACAAATGAAAGTGTTGCAGTAACTGCTGATAAAAAGCCGGTTATTGGTCGCATTCACTCCTTTGAATCCTGTGGCACCGTTGATGGCCCAGGCATCCGCTTTATTACCTTTTTCCAGGGCTGCCTGATGCGCTGCCTGTATTGCCATAACCGCGACACATGGGATACGCATGGCGGTAAAGAAATCACCGTTGAAGACTTAATGAAAGAGGTCGTGACCTATCGGCATTTTATGAATGCTTCTGGCGGCGGCGTGACGGCATCCGGCGGCGAGGCCATTTTGCAGGCAGAATTTGTACGCGACTGGTTTCGCGCCTGTAAAAAAGAAGGTATCCACACCTGTCTCGACACCAACGGCTTTGTGCGCCGTTATGACCCGGTGATTGATGAACTGTTGGACGTTACCGATCTGGTGATGCTCGATCTCAAGCAGATGAATGATGAGATCCACCAGAATCTGGTCGGTGTCTCTAATCACCGGACGCTGGAATTCGCGCAGTATTTATCAAAGAAAAATGTGAAGGTCTGGATCCGTTACGTTGTCGTTCCCGGCTGGTCTGACGACGATGATTCCGCGCATCGCCTGGGCGAGTTTACCCGCGATATGGGTAATGTCGAAAAAATCGAACTGTTGCCCTATCATGAGCTGGGCAAACATAAATGGGTGGCAATGGGCGAAGAATATAAACTGGATGGCGTGAAGCCGCCTAAAAAAGAGACCATGGAGCGTGTAAAGGATATTCTTGAGCAGTATGGTCATAAAGTGATGTATTAATCGCCTGCTATCTTACCCGCTTTTAAACGGCTACCCATGGCGGTAGCCGTTTTGCTGTCTGGATAACGCTCTTACCGCTAAAATACCCGACCCCGCCATCAGACAGGCCTGGTTAACAATATTGCGCTTACCAGGTATTAAATACAGAGTCGCTTATCTGCTGCTGGGTTGAAGGTCTGACAACTATTGCTGCCCCCGGCGCCTGTTAATACCGTGGTCTCCGCCTGGAACCCAGGCACCTGTAATCTTAAAAGGCGCTCGCCTGGCAGGAGCGCCGTGGAAAAGAACGTCGTTATGTGTTTCTACGCGCCAGCAGTGGGAAAATTAATCCCAACCCGACCAGGACAAAAGGCGTCACGATGTTCAACGTCAGCTGGAATGTCCACTCCGGCGTGAACGCCTCCATTTTGGGGAAAATACCGGTAAGGCAGGCAAACGCGGTGAAGGCAAAACACCATATCCCCACAGTTAACGCCAACGCCCGGTTGCGAATAAACACATATTCGGGTTTGTACTTTTGCGCCAGTCGAATGACGGCAATAAAGGCGACGAATACCCACAGATAGCGCAGCGGCATAACGACTGAGTTGAGATTAAGCAGCCATTTGTACAGGTTGTTCATATCGCCGATGCCAAGCGTTGGCAACATAATCAAGATAGCGACCAACACTAATGTCAGTAAATAACCATTAACTGGCGTACCTGAAGCGTTAGTACGACATAAGCGCTGCGGGATATATTTACTGTCTGCATCACCCAGTAAGACTTTCAGTGGCGCATCAATAGAAAACACCAGCGCGGCGATTTGTCCCAGAGTATTGGCAATGGCATAAATCACCATTAATGAATTACCCATATGGTAATACTCACCCAATTTCTGGAATGCATAATATTGCCCATTGGTCATTAAATCGTCAGGTATATGCCGGGAATCAAACATCATTCCCATCGCCAACGAACCGAGGATAGCGCAGACCGCAACCATGACGGCTAAAAAGAGCATCCCCTTCGGAAATTCTTTTCCTGGATTCCGCGTCTGGTTGACATAAGGCGAGATCTTCTCTGCCCCACCAACCGCAAAGACCAACATAGAGATGGTGGTGATATAGGTAAAATCGATATGAGGAATAAATGACTGCCAGGTGATGTTAGTGGTCGCAATTTCAACGTTTGTAATTGCCGGCGCGGTCACTGCCATCACAACATATAAAATTGACATGATAAACATGGCAATTCCGGCCACAGACCCAACAACCTTTAGCGATTTCATCCCCCTGGAAGCAACCCACATAAAGAAAACAAACAATGCCAGCGTCAGCCCCTGCAAGGCAACGACGGTATATTCTTTTATCAACGAGCCGTCGCCTTTTAAAGCCCATCCCAATGCAATGAGTATCGCCTGCGGCTTTTGCGCCAGGTAGGGAATATGCACGACCCAATAGGTCCATGCCGCAAGGTAAGCCAACCCCGGCCCCATCGTATGCTTAATCCAGGTACTGACGCCCCCTTTTCCCTCTTTGAAGGTTGAGCCCAGTTGCCCCACGATTAAGGCATAAGGAATAAAATAGAGCGCAAAAATAAACACCCAGGAGAAGACAACCACTAACCCCTGGTTAGCATAGTTATTGACAACATTGCCGAATCCCCAAACGGTAATAAACGACATCAGGGCGATGTTGTACCATCGCAACTGTTTTTCCTGCACATTCGGCATAACGCGATCCTTCGTGAACACAATGCTATTACTATAAATGAAGCGGGGGATTATGCGCGGTAAAGACGAAGAGAGAAAATAGAGGAGCGCAAAATTATAACCTTCGGCACATTTTATTTTTCAGTAAAGCAAGAAAATTATGCAGGTCAATTATTTTACGTAAAACATAAACAAAGAGTATGCAAGACTCACGTCCTGCATACGATTCAGAGAACAGTCAGATGTGGGCGACAGGATTAGGCGTCTGGCCGGCGTTACGTAACAGCATCAGCAGATAAATAAACGATACGCTGGCGATCATAATAAACAGCAGATTATCTGAATAATTCTGCATTAACATCGCAGCAAAAGACGGCCCCAACAGGCTCCCTACCGTATAACTTAACAACAGCGCCTGGTTCATTGCCACAAGCTGGTGGTGTTCGACTTTTTCACAGGCCCAGGCCATTGCAACGGGATAAAGCGTAAAACCCGCCGCCCCCAGAATAAACAGAGCTGGCGCCATCGCCGCCTGGGTTAACATGGCAATACTACCGAGTATGACAACGAATACCTGTACGCGTAACACCAGCAAGCGACCAAATTTGTCCGCCAGACGTCCCATTGGCCATTGCCCCAAAATACCGGCGCTCACCAGCACCGCCATCCAGAAACCGATGCTGGCGTTAGCCATCCCCTGATGATTCAGATATAACGGCATCAGACCATATAATGAACCAAGAACAATGCCGGAAATAATACAACCATTCACGCCAAGACGCGCCTGGCGTAGCTTCAGCATGGCGCTAATAGAAGAGGAATGACGTGTCTGCGTTTGCTGATTTACAATTCGGGTAAAGAGTAGCGGCAGAATTCCCGCCAGAATCATTCCGGTCACCCAGGGAAGGACGTGCAGCAATTCACCAGATACTTTACTGACCAATAATTGTCCAAGGAAGGTCCCCATGTAATAGACCATCATATAGGCAGCAAGCAGGCGCCCGCGATTATGCGAGGTTCCGCTGCACATCAACGCGCTTTCGACAACCACCCAAATCATAGCGCAGCCGATACCGGCAATAAAACGCCAGCTCATCCAGCTCCAGAACCCCACCATCCCCCCCAATCCGACACAACCCGCGGCGAAGATCAGCGAGGCAAGATAATAGCTACGGTTAAACCCAATGCGTTTAATTAAATACCCGGTAAATAACGTCCCGACCAGATTGCCGGTAAAATAAGACGAGCTGACCATCCCCACCTGCCAGGTAGGAAGGTTTGCCTGAGCAAGCCACAGCGGCACAAGCGTATTCAGTACCGCAATGGCCAGGGTCAACAAAAGTAGCCCGCACAGCAAAAGCATGACGGGACGGGTATAGGTGGACATGAATAAAAACCGTGAGGAAGTTCAAATTTCATGCGCATCATGCCATCGCCAAAAACATTGTCAATCGGCTCCGCATGGGCGATCCGCAAGTTTTGAGACTATCGATTTGATTTACTTATTCTGCACGTGAATATATTGAAAGGCTAAAAATTCATCCCCTTGTTTTTATTGATCTAACCCGCAAAATCGGCGTTTTGTTCAGTCGAAAAATTTCATGGTTCCTTTAGCTTCGTTTTCTTCTCTATGGATTTATATGCGCCTTCTCCGCCCCGGTTATATTCCTTAGATTGATGGCGGCTAAAGGCGTATTCGGCCTGCACGTTCTGCAGGCCGAATGCGCGTCAACGCGTTAGCTGGCTACCGCCATGCCCACGGTCATATGCAGCCCATAGAATACGCCGCGGCCAATCAATTCCCCCGCCAGCATCAGAATGAAGGCGACAGAGAGCAACGGTACCGCAGGTTGATACCCTTTTAACTGTGGCACAATCCAGCAGCACAACGCCGCCGCAAGCAGCACCATACGCCAGGCCATCAGCGAACCATAATCCGGTACCAGAGCAGACGCCTGCTGAATGGAACTGTGAATCGTCGCCAGTTCCGCGCCCTGCATGGCCACCATAATGGCAATAACCACCAGCGCCAGCACCGAAACCGCAGGTAACAGACGCATCGCCCAACCGTTCACGCCCGCGATGCGCAGCAGCAGATAACCCAGTAGCGGGCCCCCCATAAAGAGCGTCAGGAAGAAGCCCAGCGGCGTCCAGACGCTATACCAGGTCGGTACTGTATCGATGCTGTTATAGACGCGTACCATCATCCAGACGAAGACGACGCCCAGTACCATCGTGATAATCAGCCAGAGTGTGCGCAGTGCCGGCGGCAGCTTTTTCAGTACCGCCAGCAGCCAGCCAATCCCGCCGACCGCAAAAAACACCGAGCCGCTGGCAATTTCATTGCTCAGTGCGGAAGCACCCACGCGGTTAAGCGAGTTAAACGCGCGCATCGGCGAGCCCAGATGCAGCATCGAGGCGATAAAGCCAATCCCCATCAGCACCCACAGACCAAACATACAGGCGATCACCCGCTGCTGCGTTTCCGCGCGCAGGTCGCCCTTCATCAGCGCCAGAGCCAGAACAATAAAACCACCGGCCACGCACTGACCAAAGACCGTGAAGATCATCAACGGCCATTCATGCCATCCACTTCCCATCTTATACCTCCTTCGGATTGGCCAGATAACCGGTAGTGTCCCCGGTCGGGCGGCTGTTGGCGTTGGGTTTAATCACAATATTCGGCTTCGTGAAATGCGCGCGCGGCAGCGGCGCGACGGCAGCCAGCTCACCGTGTTTTTTACGCAGTTCGTCTATCGGGCCAAAATCCAGCGCCCGCAGCGGGCAGGATTCCACGCAAATCGGTTTCTTGCCTTCCGCCACCCGGTCATAACAGCCGTCGCACTTGGTCATATGACCTTTAGCCGCGTTGTACTGCGGCGCGCCATACGGGCAGGCCATGTGGCAGTAGCGGCAGCCGATACAGACCTCTTCGTTCACCACCACAAAACCGTCATCGCGCTTGTGCATCGCGCCGCTCGGGCAGACTTTGGTACAGGCCGGGTCTTCGCAGTGGTTGCACGAAATGGAGAGATAGTAGGCAAAGACGTTCTGGTGCCAGACGCCGTTATCTTCCTGCCAGTCGCCGCCTGCGTATTCATATATCCGCCGGAAACTGACGTCGGGAGTGAGATCTTTGTAGTCCTTGCAGGCCAGTTCGCAGGTTTTGCAACCGGTGCAACGACTGGAATCAATAAAAAATCCATACTGGGTTGTCATCGGTTACTCCTTACGCCTTTTCAACCTGAACGAGGTTCGTATGTGACGGGTTCCCCTTCGCCAGCGGAGAAGGACGTTGGGTCGTCAGTACGTTAATACATCCGCCCTGATCCACGCGTTTTGCATCCGGGTCATACCACGCGCCTTCTCCCAGGGCGACCACGCCCGGCATCATGCGCGGCGTCACTTTAGCCTCGATGTGTACTTCGCCGCGATCGTTGAAGATGCGGACTTTATCGCCATTGTTGATACCGCGTTTCTGCGCATCCATTGGGTTAATCCACATTTCCTGGCGACAGGCGGCTTTCAGTACGTCTACGTTGCCATAAGTGGAATGCACACGCGCTTTATAGTGGAAACCCGTCAACTGCAGCGGGAATTTATCCGTTAGCGGATCGTTATAGTTTTCAAAACCTGGCGTGTAGATCGGTAATGGATCGATCACGTCGCCTTCCGGCAGCTCCCAGGTGGCGGCGATATCCGCCAACGCCTGTGAATAGATTTCAATCTTGCCCGATGGCGTTGTAAGTGGATTCGCTTGCGGATCTTCGCGGAAGTCTTTATAGGCGACATGGTGGCCTTCGGGGTCACGCTGTTTGAAGATGCCTTGCTTACGGAACTCCTCAAAGGTGGGCAGGTTCGGAATGGATTTACGCGACTGTTCGTACAGATGACGCATCCACTCTTCTTGCGTCCGTCCTTCGGTAAACTGTTGTTCCACGCCAAGACGTTTCGCCAGTTCGCTGGTCATCTCATAAATCGTCTTACACTCGAAGCGCGGTTTAATCGCCTGGTCAGTGAAGATAACGTAAGACATGTTCCCGCAGGAGGCATCCAGCGCAAAGTCCATCTGCTCAGAAGCAGTGCAATCAGGCAACAGAATATCGGCGTATTTTGCCGACGAGGTCATATGACAGTCGATAACGACGATCATTTCGCATTTCTTGTCATCCTGCAGGATTTCGTGGGTGCGGTTAATCTCAGAGTGCTGGTTAATCAAACAGTTGCCCGCATAGTTCCAGATCATTTTGATCGGCACGTCCAGCTTATCTTTCCCCCGCACGCCATCACGCAACGCCGTCATTTCCGGGCCGCGTTCAATGGCATCGGTCCACATAAACATGGAGATGCTGGTTTCAACCGGATTTTCCAACGTGGGCATACGTTCAAATGGCAGGGCATAAGACCCTTCGCGCGCGCCGCTGTTACCGCCGTTAATCCCAACATTACCCGTCAGGATCGCCAGCATCGAGATGGCGCGCGTGGCGATTTCTCCATTAGCATGACGTTGTGGTCCCCACCCCTGGCAAATATAGGCGGGTTTAGCGCTGCCGATTTCTCGCGCCAGCTTAATAATGCGATCTGCCGGAATACCGGTAATTTGCGCCGCCCACTCCGGCGTCTTCGCAATACCGTCTTTACCCTGGCCCAGAATATAGGCTTTGTAGTGACCGTTTTTCGGCGCGCTGGCAGGCAAGGTTTTTTCGTCATAACCGACGCAATATTTATCCAGGAACGGCTGATCGACCATGTTCTCGGTGATTAAGACATATGCCAGACCATTGACCAACGCCGCATCGGTACCTGGACGAATCGGAATCCACTCATCTTCGCGACCGGCGCCGGTGTCGGTGTAACGAGGATCGATAATGATCATCCGCGCGTTTGATTTCTGCCGCGCCTGTTCAAGGTAATAGGTTACACCGCCCCCGCTCATGCGGGTTTCGCCAGGGTTATTACCAAACAACACCACCAGCTTACTGTTTTCAATGTCGGATGGACTATTGCCATCCGCCCAGCCGCCATAGGTGTAGTTCAGACCCGCTGCGATTTGCGCGGAAGAGTAATCACCGTAGTGGTTAAGATAACCGCCGCAGCAGTTCATCAGACGAGCGACCAGCGTTTTTCCTGGCGGCCATGAACGTGTCAAAGTGCCGCCCAGCGTTCCCGTGCCATAGTTCAGATAAATGGACTCGTTGCCATACTCTTTGATAAGACGCTGCATATTGGTGGCAATGATATCGTAGGCTTCGTCCCAGCTAATACGCTCAAATTTACCTTCGCCGCGCGCGCCGACGCGCTTCATCGGATACTTGAGCCGATCCGGGTTATAGACGCGACGACGCATAGAACGACCGCGCAGGCAGGCGCGAACCTGATGCAGGCCATCGTAATCATCGTTTCCGGTATTATCCGTTTCTACATATTTGATTTCGCCATCCACAACATGCATACGTAGCGGACAACGGCTGCCACAGTTTACCGTACAGGCGCTCCAGACGACTTTCTCGCCGGTTTTCGCCGGGCTTATCGCCTCTGCGGCGTTAGCGATGCGGGTAAATGGCAGGGTAAATGCGCTACTGACCATCGCCAGGCCGCCTATCGCGGTGGTTTTGACTAAACCACGACGGCTCACCTCGGCTGCCAGCACGGCATCAGGGATCTTAGTTTTCATAAGGGCTCACTCTGCTGCTCACAATAAAAAAACAATAAAACGATGTATAGAATTTTATATAGCGATAACGTCGCTATAAAGTCTGATATATATCGAAAAAGTAGAAAAATAGTGTTAAAAACTGACCTTCATTCGAAATCAGTATTACCCCTAATAGGGTAGGGATTATTGTCCGGTATCAAACTGGCATAAAAAAAGCGCCCGAAGGCGCTTTTTAGAAGAGGAGAAAGCGAGGATTAGCCGATATATTCCAGTCCGTTCATGTACGGACGTAATACTTCCGGCACTTCAATGCGGCCATCAGCCTGCTGATAGTTTTCCATCACGGCCACCAGGGTACGACCTACCGCCAGACCAGAACCATTCAGGGTATGGACCAGACGGGTCTTTTTGTCGGACTTGCTGCGACAGCGTGCCTGCATACGACGCGCCTGGAAGTCCCAGACGTTAGAGCAGGAAGAGATCTCGCGGTAGGTATTCTGCGCCGGAACCCAGACTTCGAGGTCATAGGTTTTGCAGGCGCCGAAGCCCATATCGCCAGTGCACAGAATGATTTTACGGTACGGCAGTCCCAGTAGCTGGAGCACTTTTTCCGCGTGGCCGGTCATCTCTTCCAACGCAGCCATAGAATCTTCCGGGCGAACGATCTGCACCATTTCCACTTTGTCAAACTGATGCATACGAATCAGGCCACGGGTATCACGACCATAAGAACCTGCTTCAGAACGGAAACAAGGCGTATGCGCCGTCATTTTAATCGGCAGCTGATCTTCGTCGATGATTTCATCGCGTACCAGATTGGTCAGCGGAACCTCCGCCGTCGGGATCAAAGCATAGTTGCTGCTGTCTGCTTCTTCTTCCAGCGGACGGGTATGGAACAAGTCGCCTGCGAATTTCGGCAGTTGACCGGTGCCATACAGCGTGTCGTGGTTAACCAGATACGGCACGTAGTTTTCGCTATAGCCGTGCTGTTCCGTATGCAGATCCAACATGAACTGCGACAATGCGCGATGCATACGCGCAATCTGTCCTTTCATCACCACAAAACGGGAGCCGGTCAGCTTAACCGCGGCGGCAAAGTCGAGGCCGGAGTGCATTTCCCCTAAGGTGACGTGATCGCGGATTTCAAAATCAAACTCACGCGGGGTACCCCAGCGGCTGACTTCAACGTTGTCGTTTTCATCTTTACCTACCGGCACTTCATCCGCAGGCAGGTTTGGGATGGTCAGCGCGATATCGCGGATCTCCGCCAGCAAGGTATCCAGCTCGGCTTTCGCCGCATCCAGCTCTTCGCCCAGTTTATTCACTTCCAGGCGTAAAGGCTCAATATCTTCCCCGCGCGCTTTCGCCTGGCCGATGGATTTCGATCGAGAATTACGCTCCGCCTGCAGGTTTTCCGTGTTGACCTGCAAAACTTTACGACGCTCTTCAAGAGCGCGCAGCTTATCTACATCCAGCTTAAAGCCCCGGCGTGCCAGTTTTTCAGCGACTGCGTCTGGCTCATTACGCAGCAGATTGGGATCGAGCATGCTTATCCTGTGCTTATCGAATAATAAAAGGAAACGCGATCAATTGATGATCGCCTCTGATTGTATTGATGAACGTAAACCGCGTTTACGTAATAGCGACGTTTTCGCCTTACCAGACCGACGACAGCAACAACGCATCCATTGCGCTATACCCGCGGACCTCATAAGCAACGTGCTATCAGGCATAACGAGATTCATCATCAACGCCATGATACCTGGAGCATCATATTTAGAGATAACCTTACCGCAACGTTTACACTAGCGGTAGCGTTTTGTGGGGCTATTTTGATCCTGTTCAGCCAGCCAGGCGAGCTTTTCGCCAATCTTGCCTTCCAGACCACGATTTGTCGGATGATAATAGCGCGTTTGCGCGATTTCCGGCGGGAAGTACACTTCACCCGCAGCATAGGCATTGGGCTCATCGTGGGCATAGCGGTACTCCTGGCCATAGCCCATCTCTTTCATCAGTTTGGTTGGCGCATTACGCAGATGGACAGGAACGTCATAATCAGGACGTTCGCGCGCGTCGGCCAGCGCAGCCTTAAAGGCGGTATAGACGGCGTTGCTCTTCGGCGCGCAGGCGAGATAAACGATAGCCTGCGCGATCGCCCTTTCGCCTTCAGCCGGGCCAACGCGGGTGAAACAATCCCATGCGGCAATGGCGACCTGCATCGCGCGCGGATCGGCATTACCCACATCTTCCGAGGCAATCGCCAGGCAGCGACGCGCCACGTACAGCGGATCGCCTCCCGCGGTAATGATACGGGCATACCAATAGAGGGCGGCATCCGGCGCGCTGCCGCGCACTGATTTATGTAAGGCGGAAATAAGATCGTAGAAGCGATCGCCTTTGTTATCAAAACGCGCGCTGCGCTCGCCGGCGATCTCGGTCAACAAGGCGGGCAATAAAACGCGTTTGCCGCTGTCATCCGCCTCCGCCATATCAGCCATCATTTCCAGCGTATTTAAGGCGCGCCGCGCGTCGCCATTGACCAGCTCAGCAATCGCTCGCCGTGTCTCATCCGGTAACACGATATCCTGATCGCCGTAACCACGCGTTTTGTCCTGCATCGCCTGGTCCAGTACTTGCTCAATATCGTCAGTGGTCAACGATTTCAGCAGATAGACCCGCGCTCGCGACAATAGCGCCGAGTTCAGCTCAAAAGAGGGATTTTCCGTGGTCGCGCCGATAAAGGTGATAGTGCCATCTTCGATATGCGGTAAAAAGGCGTCCTGCTGGCTTTTGTTAAAGCGATGCACTTCATCGACAAACAGGATGGTACGGCGACCGGCATTACGATTCTGGCGGGCGCGCTCGATAGCTTCACGAATCTCTTTTACCCCAGAAGTGACGGCGGAAATACGCTCGACATCGGCG
Source organism: Salmonella sp. SAL04214 (assembly GCF_046550615.1). Taxonomy (NCBI): domain Bacteria; kingdom Pseudomonadati; phylum Pseudomonadota; class Gammaproteobacteria; order Enterobacterales; family Enterobacteriaceae; genus Salmonella; species Salmonella sp. SAL04214. Next base: position 165,932 of record NZ_JBGDXT010000004.1, on the reverse strand, counting down.
CTGGCGTAGCGGGCGATCACTTCAGCGAGCGTGGTTTTCCCCGTCCCTGGCGGCCCCCATAAAATCATGGAGTGCAGATGCCCGGCCTCAATAGCGCGAGGCAACGGCTTACCTGCGGCCAGCAAATGCTGCTGGCCGATATACTGCGCTAAATTTTCCGGCCGCATTCGCGCGGCCAGCGGTTGAAACGTATTATCAGAAAAATCGAGCGACAGATTGCTCACTCATCGCCTCTACTTACGTTGGTCGTCTATCGTTACCCCTTGCGGCGGAGTAAACGTAAATTTTGACGGATCAACAGCGCCGTTTTGCTGGGATTTTAGCTGATAGGCGCTACGCTGATCGTCTTGTTCTACGGCGCTAAACTGGTGGATAGTCCCGTCGCGTCCCACATTGATGGTGAACTGTTTCAGATTGCCGTTGCTGGCTTTCGGCGTCAGCACAAAATTATCGCCATCCTGCTTAATATTATACTGCTGCCAGTCGCTGGCCTGGTTGCGGGCAATCAGCATAAACGGTGTATTTCCGGTGGCATCTTTCAACCACGTGGCGGTAGCCTGTTCTACAAACGGGTTATAGAACCATAACGTTTTGCCGTCAGAAACCAGAATACTCTCGTCAGGTTGCGTCATATGCCAGTTGAATAGATTTGGCCGCTTAACCCATAAATCACCCTGTCCCTCCTGCACCGCGGCACCGCTGCCATCGGTGACTTTTTGAGTAAAGGTGGCATGAAAGCTGCTCACTTTATCCAGACGGCTTTTCAGAGAGCTGGCGGCGTCAGCCCATACGCTGCTGGCTACAACGCTTGAAAGTAATGCACAGGCGATTGCCATTTTTTTCATCATTATTCCTCAGGTTTCGACACTCCCGACCAGGAGCTCCTTTTGCTTTCTATTCCAGGCCAAAAATCAGCATGAGGAAAGAAGAAAATACTGAATTTTGTTGCCGGATGGCAGCCTGCACAGCGCCATCCGGCTTACAAGTTTACTCAAAAGGCGGCGGAGCCAGCACTTCACGATTACCGTTATGCCCCTGAGCGCTGACAATACCCTGCGCTTCCATCTGTTCGATAATACGCGCCGCACGGTTATAGCCGATGCGGAACTGACGCTGAACGCCGGAAATGGACGCTTTACGCTTCTGGGTGACGAAATTAACGGCCTGATCGAATAGCGCATCTAATTCTTCGCCGCCGTCAAAACCGCCACCGCCACCTTCGCTTTCGCTGTCGGAGGTAATGCCATCCACATATTGCGGACGACCGCGCGCTTTCCAGTCCTGCACCACCGCATGGACTTCCTGGTCACGCACAAACGCCCCATGGACACGTACCGGCATGGTGGAGTTTGGTCCGGAATAGAGCATGTCCCCCATTCCCAATAACGACTCAGCGCCACCCTGATCAAGAATGGTGCGGGAGTCGATCTTGCTGGATACGGTAAAAGCGATACGGGTTGGAATGTTGGCTTTAATTAAACCAGTAATCACATCGACCGACGGACGCTGCGTCGCCAGTACCAGATGAATCCCCGCGGCGCGCGCTTTCTGCGCCAGACGCGCGATCAGCTCTTCAACTTTTTTACCGACGGTCATCATCAGGTCGGCAAATTCATCAACCAGTACCACGATATACGGCAGTTTTTCCAGAACCGGATGCTGAACATCCATACTGTCGCCCGGCTTCCAGTACGGGTCCGGAATCGGACGCCCCATGCGGGCCGCTTCGGCGATTTTCTCGTTATACCCAGCCAGATTACGCACGCCGAGCGCGGACATCAGCTTATAGCGACGCTCCATTTCATTGACGCTCCAGCGTAACGCGTTAGCCGCGTCTTTCATGTCGGTAACAACTTCCGTCAGCAGATGCGGTATACCTTCATAGACCGAAAGTTCTAACATTTTCGGGTCGATCATGATAAAGCGAACGTCTTCCGGCTGCGCTTTATACAGCATACTGAGGATCATGGCGTTAACCCCGACCGACTTACCGGAACCGGTCGTACCGGCCACCAGCAGGTGAGGCATTTTCGCCAGATCCGCCACTACTGGATCGCCCGCGATATCCTTACCTAACACCACGGTAAGCGGCGACGGATTCTCGCGGAATTTGGCGTTATCCAACACTTCGCGCAGATAAACGGTTTGCCGTTTCTTGTTCGGCAATTCCAACCCTACGTAAGGTTTGCCTGGAATGACTTCCACAACGCGTACGGCTACCGTTGACAATGAGCGCGCCAGATCCCGGGAAAGGTTGGAGATACGCGCCGCTTTAACGCCCGGGGCCAGATTGAGTTCAAAGCGAGTAATGACCGGGCCTGGCGAATAGTTCACCACATCAGCTTTAATGCGGAAATCCGCCAGACGCGCTTCAACCAGACGCGCCATTTGTTCCAGCGCAAAGGTATCTACCGGTTCAACTTCGCTCGGCGGCGGCGTCAGAAGATCTAACGAAGGCAGCGGCGTCGTCGGACGCTGTAATGGACGACTGTCGCCATTACGCATCAACAGCGGGTGGATCAGGTTGTCTTGCGGCGCTGTCGGCTGTTGCGGCTGCTGATACTGCGGTTGCGGCGCTACCGGCTGTTGCGGCTGCTGATACTGCGGCTGCGGCGCTACCGGCTGTTGCGGCTGCTGATACTGCGGTTGCGGCGCTACCGGCTGTTGCGGCTGCTGATACTGCGGCTGAGGCGCTACCGGTTGCTGCGGCTGCTGATACTGCGGCTGCGGCGCTACCGGCTGTTGCGGCTGCTGATACTGCGGTTGCGGCGCTACCGGCTGCTGGTACTGTGGCTGAGGCTGCGGCGCTACCGGTTGCTGGTACTGTGGCTGCGGCTGCGGCGCTATCGGTTGCTGAACAGGCGTTGATTCGGGCATGACACCCGGCGTGAACAGCGGTTCGTGCGGACCTTCATCAACCAATACTTTCATTGGCGAGAAATCCAGATCGTCCAGTGAGAACGGCTGCGCGCCAGCGGGTTGCTCGCCGGAATAGCGCTGCTGTTGCGAAGCGGCAAATTGGCGGGCTAATTCAGCTTCCGCAGCGGTATCGTCATCTTCTGCCTGTTGCGTATCATGCTGATACGTCTCACCATAACGATGCTGCTGCGACTGCGCAAACTGACGGGCTAACTCGTCCTGATGCATTGCATCTATTTCTTCATCGGTTAGCTGCGCGCCCGTCTCGTACTGATTGCGCTCCGCCTCGCGGGCTTTTTCTTCTGCAATCCTCTGTGACGGCAGCTTAATACCGTACGATGCCAGTTCCCGTCGGGTCGGCACGCGAACGCGGTTCGGACGCGGCAGTTGTGGACCAATCCCCTCTTTCACCTGCGGACGCGGCGCGCCGCCGGTAGCCAGACTAAATGCAGGCGCAGCGGCCGCGGCGCCTGCTGCCAGGGCGCCACTCTTAATACCTGCGTCAAGCGACGCGGCGGCTACCGCTTCCACTGGCGGTATGGACGGCGCGACAGATACCGTAGGTTTGACCGGCACGTTCTCTTTTACCGGCTCCGGAATCGGTTGATACCATGCCGCCAGTTGTTCGCGCTCACGGGCGCGTTTCTCTTCCACCTCTTCAAAATAGTAAAGCGGAGGACGGGCGGGTCTGGTCTCTTCTGTGTCAGGTTCAGGCTCGGTGGTAACCGGCTGTTCGATAGCCGGCGGCGGCATGTGAGAAGGTTCAGCCGCTATCGGCTCCGGCTGATAAACCGGCGTCGGCTGATGGGTCGGCTCCGGCTGCCAGTGTTGTTCGGCATCCGGCGCCTGCCATTGCGGCTGTGTTTCCTGCGGCGCAAGAGAGTCATATTCTGCTGCGGTCGCTGGCGTCGCGGCATATTGCGGCGCGGAAGCGACAGGCACAGGTTGCTGCCACGGCGCACTTTGCGCCTCTTGCGGTTGAGCATATTGCGGATGCGGCTGATACCCCTCCGGCGCAGGCGCGATAACCGGTTCGCCGGTTTGCGGCCCCGGTACGGGCTGCCACTCCACGGTCGGTTGCGCGACAACCGGCTCAGCCCCCGGCATGGGCGGCGTTTGCATTATGGGATCGGCGGACGCTGCCCACATCTGGGTGACGGCGGTTGCAGCCGCAGCGGCGGCGACCGGTTCGGTGACAGAATGGCCGTTTAACAGCGGATCATATTCATCATATTCCGGCTGCGTCGCACGGTTGCCCGAAAACAGAACGTCGTCGGGATCGGCAGCGACGCCGCGCGCGCTATACTGAATGTCCTCGTCATCATCCATCCGTTTGCCGGAAAAGAGCGCGGCATCGGTCTGACGGCCCCGTGGATTGCTGAATTTTTCAGCCAGTCGCTTACGACGCGCCAACGCGCCGCGCAAAATACGCGCCCGGCGAGATTCACGCTGCACGCCGTCGGTTTCTTCATCGTATTCGTCATCATACTCTTCGTCGTCAACCCACGTATCATCACGCCGGGTACGGTTGCTGGCGAAGGTCAGTATATTAAGCAGCCAGCCGCCTAATTTTTCGGCGATACTGACCCAGGACCAGCCGGTAAAGAGCGTCAGCCCGGCAGCCCAAATACAGAGAAGCATTATCGTTCCGCCGCTACTATGCAACAACGGCTGCAGCGTGGTGCTTAACAGGCTGCCAATTACGCCGCCGGAGGCGAAATACCAGATATCGTCGGCATTAATGGCCGCCAGACCGCAGGAAGTGAGAATCAGCGCCAGCACGCCGATAAGGCGTAGCGACACAGCAAAATAGTCGATGTAATCATCCGTAGACTGATGACGCCACGCAAACCAGCACCCGCCGACAATAATGACAGGGATAGTGTAGGCCATTACGCCAAAAATAAAGAACAGTGTATCGGCCAGCCACGCGCCCGGCGCGCCGCCTAAATTATGGATGGGTTCATGCCAGGCGGTTTGCGACCAACTGGGGTCCGAAGGGTTAAAGCTCAACAAGGCCGCCATCAACCAGACGGCAAAAAGGGCAATAAGTATCAACAACGCTTCCAGAAGTCGGCGCCCGCTGCTTAACTTCGTCAATGTGACGTCTTTGTCTTCAGTATATTCCTGGCTCAAAAAAGGCTCTCCAGGTTCCAGGCTTTTCCCGCCCGATGCTAAAACGGACAACAGCACCGGGTTGCCCCGGCACTGTTGCTGTATGGATTAACAGGAGTGTAATCAAACTACGGCGATTTTGCACCTGTTCCGTGTTAGCGTGTCTTAATAACCAGACGATTACTCTGTTTTACCTCTTCCATCACTACGTAAGTTCGGGTGTCGTTCACACCAGGCAAGCGCAGCAACGTCTCTCCCAATAGTTTTCGATACGCTGACATATCCGGTACACGGGTTTTCAACAGGTAGTCGAAATCGCCGGAAACCAAATGACACTCCTGAATCTCTTCAAGCTTTTGCACGGCGGCATTAAACTGTTCAAACACATCCGGCGCGCCGCGATTTAAGGTAATCTCAACGAACACCAGAAGTGACGCATCCAGATAATGCGGGTTCAACAGCGCCGTATAGCCCTGGATAAACCCCTGTCGCTCCAGCCGACGCACACGCTCAAGGCAAGGTGTCGGCGAAAGTCCTACTCGTTTAGAAAGCTCGACGTTGGAAATACGCCCATCCTTTTGCAGTTCATTAAGAATGTTACGATCGATACGGTCGAGATCTTTGCCAGGGCGCTTCTTGCTATCTACCATTATTATTGTCTCTCTGTATTCCTTCCCTACTCCTGCCTGACTCTACTCACATCACTGTTCAGAGTCGCTGCCCATCACAATAGACCGAAACCCAGAGGGATTAACGGCGCGCAATGCCTGGTCTATGGTGAGAAGACCGTTGCCTCGCGGCAGCTATCGACATCACGAATGGCGTCTGTCCACGCCATGCGTAGATTTCACTAGCCCGGTAAACATGGTATTTACATGCATGATTATGCAGCACATACATAACACAGTTTTTTTCTTCCTCGAATGTTTTCGCAAAACAGCAGGTGATTGTCAAAGCAAAACATCGATTTTTAGTACAACATGCCAGTTATTCATTAGAGAGGACGGTAAACTGTCATTTCGTCACCTTATAAGTTACCGATTTTAATTAAAGTTTGTGATGATAACGTCGCTGTCGCGGTCGTTCATCGGTTCATGCTATTACACATATTGTTAACAAAATCGTTATGCTCTTTTTTTACGTCTGTAAATTCCCTACAATTCTGCTCATTGTCTGCCAACAACTATGGGGATCTCATGGGCACGACCAAACACAGTAAGCTGCTTATTCTGGGCTCAGGACCGGCGGGATATACCGCGGCGGTATATGCCGCGCGCGCAAATTTACAGCCGGTACTTATTACCGGTATGGAAAAAGGCGGTCAACTGACTACCACGACGGAAGTGGAAAACTGGCCCGGCGATCCAAACGATTTGACCGGCCCGCTGCTGATGGAACGCATGCATGAACATGCGGCAAAATTTGAAACCGAGATAATCTTTGATCACATCAACAAAGTGGATCTGCAAAATCGTCCGTTCCGTCTGACAGGTGACAGCGCAGAGTACACTTGTGATGCGTTGATCATTGCGACCGGCGCTTCCGCGCGCTATCTGGGGCTGCCATCGGAAGAAGCCTTTAAAGGGCGCGGCGTTTCCGCCTGCGCAACCTGCGACGGTTTCTTCTACCGCAATCAGAAAGTGGCGGTGATCGGCGGCGGCAACACCGCGGTTGAAGAAGCGCTTTATCTGTCCAACATCGCTTCGGAAGTGCACCTTATCCATCGCCGTGACGGTTTCCGCGCTGAAAAAATCCTCATTAAGCGCCTGATGGATAAAGTCGAAAATGGCAATATCATTCTGCACACCAACCGGACGCTGGAAGAAGTGACCGGCGATCAGATGGGCGTCACCGGTCTGCGTCTTCGCGACACGCAGCAGAGCGATAATATCGAGACGCTGGACATCGCCGGACTTTTCGTAGCCATCGGTCATAGCCCAAACACGGCGCTCTTCGAAGGCCAGCTTGAGCTGGAAAATGGTTATATCAAAGTTCAGTCCGGCACCCATGGCAACGCCACACAAACCAGCATCCCTGGCGTATTCGCGGCGGGTGACGTTATGGATCATATTTACCGTCAGGCGATCACCTCTGCAGGTACGGGCTGTATGGCGGCGCTGGATGCTGAACGCTATCTCGATGGTCTGGCCGACGCGAGCAAATAGTTTTTACAAATCAGTAACAAAAGTAAAAAAGGCGACTATAAGTCGCCTTTATTTTTGCGTCGTTGTAACATTGCCCTGCCTGAAATTCCAATAACTCACCTGCTAAGCGTGCAATGAATAAAACCCGTCAAAAAGAGCTGACCCGCTGGTTAAAACAGCAAAGCGTAATCTCCCAACGGTGGTTGAATATTTCCCGCCTGTTGGGATTCATGAGTGGCGTATTAATTGTCGCTCAGGCCTGGATCATGGCGCGTATCCTGCAACATATGATCATGGAGAACATTCCACGGGAAGCGCTGTTGCTCCCTTTTATCCTGCTGATACTGGTCTTTGTCCTCCGCGCCTGGGTGGTGTGGTTGCGCGAGCGCGTCGGTTTTCATGCCGGACAGCATATTCGCTTTGAGATCCGCCGTCAGGTGTTGGATCGTCTGCAGCAAGCCGGCCCAGCCTGGATTCAGGGCAAGCCCGCCGGTAGCTGGGCGACGCTGGTGTTGGAGCAGATTGACGATATGCATGACTATTATGCGCGCTATCTGCCGCAAATGGCGCTTGCCGTTTGCGTACCGCTCTTAATCGTGGCGGCGATTTTCCCGTCAAATTGGGCGGCGGCGCTGATTCTGCTGGGCACTGCCCCGCTCATTCCCCTATTTATGGCGATGGTGGGGATGGGCGCGGCTGACGCCAACCGCCGCAATTTCCTGGCGCTTGCCCGGCTAAGCGGCCATTTTCTTGACCGTCTGCGCGGGATGGAAACGCTGCGAATTTTCGGTCGTGGAGAAGCGGAAACCGAGAGCATTCGCGCAGCATCGCAGGATTTTCGTCAGCGCACGATGGAAGTTCTGCGCCTCGCCTTTTTATCTTCCGGCGTACTGGAGTTTTTCACCTCGCTTTCTATTGCGCTGGTCGCCGTTTATTTTGGCTTCTCTTACCTGGGCGAGCTGAACTTTGGTCATTACGGTACCGGTGTGACGCTCGCCGCCGGGTTCCTCGCCTTGATCCTCGCGCCGGAGTTTTTCCAGCCATTACGCGACCTCGGCACGTTTTATCATGCTAAGGCGCAGGCGGTTGGCGCGGCGGATAGTCTGAAGACGTTTCTGGAAACACCCCTCGCCCACCCGGCGCGCGGCGAAGTTGAGCTGGCGGAAAACGAACCTGTAACCATTGACGCAGTCAATCTTATTATCACCTCGCCAGAAGGCAAAACGCTTGCCGGGCCGCTGAATTTCTCATTAGCGGCAGGAGAACGCGCCGTCCTGGTAGGACGCAGCGGTTCCGGTAAAAGCTCTCTGTTGAATGTATTATCCGGTTTTCTCTCCTATCAGGGATCTTTGCGTATTAACGGTGTCGAGCTTCGCGATCTCTCGCCGGAATCCTGGCGCCAGCATCTCTCCTGGGTTGGGCAAAACCCGCAATTACCTGCGGCGACGCTACGCGAAAATGTATTACTGGCGCGCCCGGACGCCAGCGAGCAGGAACTTTATGCCGCGCTTGACGCCGCATGGGTAAGCGAGTTTTTACCGCTGCTGCCGCAGGGAGTAGACACCCCGCTCGGCAATCATGCCAGCAGACTTTCCGTCGGCCAGGCACAGCGTGTAGCGGTCGCCCGTGCGCTACTTAATCCCTGTCAACTGCTACTGCTGGATGAACCGGCGGCAAGCCTGGACGCTCACAGCGAGCAACGCGTCATGCAGGCGTTAAAAGCGGCGTCAAAACGCCAGACCACATTAATGGTGACGCATCAGTTGGAAGATCTCGCCGACTGGGACGCTATCTGGGTTATGCAAGATGGCGCGATTGTCGAACAAGGCAGTTATGCCGAACTCAGCGCCGCCAACGGCGCTTTTGCGACGTTATTGGCTCACCGTCAGGAGGATATTTAAATGCGCGCGCTACTCCCTTATCTGACGCTTTATAAACGCCATAAATGGATGCTAACGCTGGGAATTGCGCTGGCAATCCTGACCCTGCTTGCCAGTATCGGGCTGCTGACGCTTTCCGGCTGGTTCCTGTCCGCGTCCGCTATCGCAGGCTTCGCGGGAATTTACAGTTTTAACTATATGCTCCCGGCGGCCGGCGTGCGCGGCGCGGCCATTACCCGTACCGCCGGTCGTTATTTTGAACGTCTGGTAAGTCATGACGCCACGTTCCGCGTGCTGCAACATCTGCGTATTTATACCTTCAGCAAACTTCTACCGCTCTCCCCCGCGGGTCTGGCGCGTTATCAGCAAGGTGAACTGCTGAACCGCATCGTTGCCGACGTCGACACGCTGGACCATCTCTATTTGCGCGTCATCTCCCCGCTGGTCGGCGCTTTTGTAGTGATTATGATTGTCACCCTGGGGCTTAGCGTTCTCGACGTGACGCTGGCGATCACGCTGGGCGGCATTATGCTGTTGACGCTGTTTATTATGCCGCCGGTGTTTTATCGCGCCGGCAAAAATACCGGCCAAAATCTGACGCATCTACGCGGTCAGTATCGCCAACAGCTCACGTCATGGTTACAGGGCCAGGCGGAACTCACCATTTTTGGCGCCAGCAAACGCTATCGGGCGCAAATGGAAGCCACCGAATTACAATGGCATGAGGCCCAACGCCGACAGTCTGAACTGACCGCCTTATCGCAGGCGTTAATGCTGCTGATTGGCGCGCTGGCGGTGATGTTAATGTTGTGGATGGCCTCCGGCGGCGTTGGCGGCAATACGCAGCCCGGCGCGCTCATCGCGCTGTTTGTCTTCTGCGCGCTGGCGGCTTTCGAGGCGCTTGCGCCCGTTACCGGCGCATTCCAGCATCTGGGGCAGGTTATCGCCTCTGCGCTTCGTATCACTGAATTAACGGAGCAAAAACCGGAGGTGACCTTTCCGCAGGCAGAAACTCCCGCGCCGGAAAAGGTCACACTCACCCTGCGGGACGTTTCGTTTCGTTATCCCGACCAGCCGATTAATGCGCTCAATGCCCTCTCATTACAGGCTAATCCTGGCGAGCATGTCGCTATTCTGGGGCGTACCGGCTGCGGAAAATCAACGCTGTTGCAGCTACTCACCCGCGCCTGGGACCCGCAACAAGGCGAAATTCTGCTCAACGATCTTCCGCTATCCTCGCTGAGCGAATCCGCCTTACGCCGGACTATCAGCGTGGTGCCGCAGCGTGTCCACCTGTTCAGCGCCACACTGCGTGATAATTTATTACTGGCGGCGCCCAATGCCAGCGACGAAGCCCTTTCCGACATGCTGCGTCGCGTCGGCCTCGAAAATCTGCTCGAAGATAGTGGGCTTAATAGCTGGCTCGGCGAAGGCGGTCGCCTGCTATCCGGCGGCGAACTTCGTCGTCTGGCCATCGCCCGCGCGCTGTTGCATGATGCTCCGTTAATGCTGTTGGATGAGCCCACTGAGGGGCTGGATGCGACCACCGAGAGCGAAATGCTGGAATTACTTGCCGATGTGATGCGCGAGAAAACCGTCCTGATGGTGACTCACCGTTTGCGCGGCCTGGCCCGTTTTGATCAAATCATCGTAATGGACGACGGGCGCATCATTGAGCGAGGCACTCATGCAGAATTGTTAGCCGGACAAGGGCGCTATTATCAGTTTAAACAACGTCTGTAAGCTATTATTGAACGATCCGACTTGCGTACTGGAGTTTCGCCGTCATGCGTCTGGTTCAGCTTTCCCGACATTCTATCGCCTTCCCTTCGCCGGAAGGCGCTTTACGCGAGCCTAACGGTTTACTGGCACTGGGCGGCGATCTCAGCCCTGCCCGGTTGTTAATGGCCTACCAGCACGGGATTTTCCCGTGGTTTTCGCCGGGCGACCCGATTCTGTGGTGGTCGCCCGATCCGCGCGCCGTGCTGTGGCCTGAAAAGTTTCACCTTAGTCGCAGCATGAAGCGCTTTCACAACGCATCCCCTTACCGCGTGACGCTCAATTACGCTTTCGACCGGGTCATTGATGGATGCGCCAATCACCGTGACGAAGGCACCTGGATAACGCGTGGTATTGAGGAAGCCTATCGCCGATTACATGAATTGGGCCACGCGCACTCCATTGAAGTGTGGCGCGATCGGGAACTGGTCGGCGGGATGTATGGCGTCTCGCAGGGGGCGCTGTTTTGCGGCGAATCGATGTTTAGCCGCCAGGAGAATGCCTCTAAAACCGCACTGCTGGTTTTTTGCGCTGAATTTACCCGCCACGGCGGTAAACTTATTGATTGTCAGGTACTTAATAGTCATACCGCCTCGCTCGGTGCCATTGAAATTCCACGTCGTGACTACCTCGATCACCTCGCGGCCTTACGCCAACAGCCGCTGGCCTCCCGTTTTTGGGTGCCGCGGACATTATTTTTGCCCCGGAAGTGAATGTTTTCGGCACATTTTTTATTGGGGTGTTATAATTGCTGCCGCAGAATTGGTTTAGCTCATTATCCCGCAGCCCGTTGTCAGGTAACGCCCATCGTTTATTTCACCGTTCCCTTATATGTTGCGCTTATGTCGATACATCAGGCGATAGTATCAGGGAAAAGGTGTATAACGCGGCGTTGTCGTGTGTCGCGGAATCATGTGCTAAACCTGGTTTGCTGTGTTTTAAACGCACAAATCTTTACTTATCAAAAGAAGTTCGGCATTATCTTGCCGGTTCAAATTATGGTAGTGATACCCCAGAGGATTAGATGGCCAAAGAAGACAATATTGAAATGCAAGGTACCGTTCTCGAAACGTTACCTAATACCATGTTCCGCGTAGAGTTAGAAAACGGTCACGTGGTTACTGCACACATCTCCGGTAAAATGCGTAAGAACTACATCCGCATCCTGACGGGCGACAAAGTGACCGTTGAGCTGACCCCGTACGACCTGAGCAAAGGCCGCATTGTCTTCCGTAGTCGCTAATTGTCTCCTCACGCCCTGAAGGGCGGCTGGATAAAAGGTCGGTTTAACCGGCCTTTTTTGCGTCCATTAAGTCGATGAATGACGAGTAGGTTACTCTTCCACCATCCGCGCATACTCTTCCGTCAAAAAATCGACCAACGCACGTACGGAAGGTAATAGCCCTCGCCGGGATGGGAACACAGCATGAATAACCTCCCGCCGGGGCTCCCACTCTTCCAGCACCGCGACCAGTTCACCGGCGGCCAGTTGTTCTTTCACCATTAAGACAGGTAACTGCACAAGCCCCACGCCCGCCATCGCCGCCTCGCGTAGCGCCAACATGTCGGTGGTAATCATACGCGGGGTAAAATGGACTTCCGCACGCGCGCCCTGCGGGCCGTAAAGTTCCCAGCGGTGGATATGCTTGCCGGATGCGAGACTTAGCCCTGGCCAATGGCTCAACTCCGCCGGCGCGGAAGGGATTCCCATCCGTGCGATAAGATCCGGGCTGGCAAACAGGCGATGCCCTCTGTCAGCCAGGACGCGCATCACCAGGTCGCTATCCTCAAACGGGCGCGGCCTGACGCGAATCGCCACATCCACCCCCTCCCCTACGACGTCCACCCGACGATTGGTTGCTTCAAGCTGTAGCGAAACATCAGGATAACGCGCCATAAATTTCGCCAGCATTGGGCCGATGTGTACATGCAGCAGCGTCACCGGGCAGGTCAGCTTCACGATACCGCGAGGCTCTACCTGCAATGCGGCAATGGCATCCTGCGCCGCCTGAGCTTCCACCAGCATCGCTTTACAGTGCTCATAGAATGTTTGTCCCACTTCGGTAACGTTAAACTGCCGGGTAGTTCGCTGAATCAATCGCACGCCCAGCCGTTCCTCCAGTTGCGCAATACGCCGGCTCAGTTTTGATTTTGGTTCATCAAGCGCACGCCCCGCCGCGGCAAACCCACCCTCTTCGACCACATGCACAAACCACGCAAAATCATTGAGATCCGTTTTTATCATTACATTGTCCTATTAATGGAACGGTATGAGCCATTTTAGCCACTACCGAACCTTTTGTCATGAATATAAGCTTATTCACATCAAGACAACGCCACTGAGGAGAACACCATGAAACAGATTACAGGCGTCTATACCGCACCTCGCCCGCACTGGGTTGGCGATGGATTTCCGGTTCGTTCACTCTTTTCTTATCAGTCACATGCGCAGCAGTTGAGTCCATTCCTGCTGCTGGATTATGCCGGGCCGCACACATTTACGCCGGGTAATGAAAAACGCGGTGTTGGGGAGCATCCACACCGCGGTTTCGAGACCGTGACGATTGTTTATAGTGGCGAAGTCGAGCATCGGGACTCTACCGGTCGCGGCGGCGTTATCGGCCCGGGCGACGTTCAGTGGATGACCGCAGGCGCAGGCATTTTGCATGAAGAGTTCCATTCCGACGCGTTTACCCGTCGGGGCGGCGAACTGGAAATGGTGCAGTTGTGGGTTAACCTTCCAATGAAGGACAAAATGACCACCCCGGGTTATCAAAGCATTACCCACGATGTTATCCCGACCGTTACGTTGCCGGATGACGCCGGAGTCGTGCGGGTCATCGCAGGGCGTTATGAAGAGACAAAAGGCCCGGCGCACACTTTCTCGCCGCTCAATGTCTGGGATATGCGCCTGCAACGCAATCGCCAGCTTACATTGGCACAGCCGGAAGGATGGAGCACCGCGCTGGTGGTACTGAAAGGCAATATCACGGTGAACGGCACGACGCCGGTCAACGAAGCGCAACTGGTGGTATTGAGCCAGCAAGGGAAAACGCTGCACCTTGAGGCCAGCAGCGACGCCAGCGTATTGCTGTTATCAGGCGAGCCGCTGAATGAACCGATTGTGGGTTACGGCCCATTTGTTATGAACACGAAACAAGAGATCGCAGAAGCAGTCCGCGATTTCAACTCCGGCCGTTTTGGCCAAATCTGAAAACATGAAGGAGAACACGATGTCAAGTCCTGCTAATTTTAATGGTTTGCGCCCGGTAATTGATGTTAACGATTCCGTGATGCTTTTAATCGATCATCAAAGCGGTCTTTTCCAGACCGTAGGCGATATGCCAATGCCGGAATTACGCGCTCGCGCCGCGGCGTTGGCGAAGATGGCGACGTTAGCGAAAATGCCGGTCATTACCACGGCATCCGTACCGCAAGGTCCGAACGGCCCGCTGATCCCGGAGATCCACGCTAATGCGCCACATGCGCAGTACATTGCGCGCAAAGGTGAAATTAACGCCTGGGATAACGAAGATTTCGTTAAGGCGGTAAAAGCGACGGGTCGTAAGACGCTGATCATTGCCGGGACGATTACCAGCGTGTGCATGGCATTCCCGGCCATTAGCGCGGTAGCGGAAGGTTATAAGGTATTTGCCGTGATCGACGCATCCGGTACCTACAGTAAGATGGCGCAGGAGATCACCCTGGCGCGTATCGTACAGGCTGGCGTCGTACCGATGGATACTGCCGCAGTCGCCTCTGAGCTGCAAGGCACCTGGAACCGTGAAGACGCCGCCGCGTGGGCCGACGTTTATACTCAGGTATTCCCGGCCTATCAACTGCTGATCGAAAGCTACAGCAAAGCGCAGGATGTGGTGAAAAACAACGAAATGTTGGATTCACAGCGCTAATTTGCCTCCCCGCGCCAGTTTGGGCGGGGATTGTGTCTATTGCATGAGCAAACGACAGTGAATATGTAAATTCTGCTTGACCGTTTTAGCGCAACTCCCTATAGTAGCGCCCCGTTGCCCCCCAAGTGGTCAGGCAGCAATACAATATGGTGAGGTGTCCGAGTGGCTGAAGGAGCACGCCTGGAAAGTGTGTATACGGCAACGTATCGGGGGTTCGAATCCCCCCCTCACCGCCATATTTAAGCTGAGAGCCTGTACAGAAGTACGGGCTTTTTGCTTATATGTATCCCCCAAACCAAGGGGGGATGAGAACCACCGACCGGGGTTCGACAACTGGCGCAGCCAGTTGGACAGACCGGGCGCGCAGCGAACGGGCTGCCCGAAGGGCGAGCGCAACGAGTCAATCCCCCCCTCACCGCCATATTCAAGTTGAGAGCCTGTACAGAAGTACGGGCTTTTTGCTTATATGTATC
Source organism: Salmonella sp. SAL04214 (assembly GCF_046550615.1). Classification (NCBI taxonomy): domain Bacteria; kingdom Pseudomonadati; phylum Pseudomonadota; class Gammaproteobacteria; order Enterobacterales; family Enterobacteriaceae; genus Salmonella; species Salmonella sp. SAL04214. Next base: position 150,711 of record NZ_JBGDXT010000004.1, on the reverse strand, counting down.
CCCCAAACTAAGGGGGGATGAGAACCACCGACCGGGGTTCGACACAAAAACGCCGGGAGCGTTTTTGAACAGAGCTTGCTCTGGCCCCGAAGGGGCGAGGCCCAGGGATGGGCTGAGTAGCGGCGCAGCCAGTTGGACAGACGACGAGCCTGCGAGAAGACTGCCCGAAGGGGCGAGCAAAGCGAGTCAATCCCCCCTCACCGCCATATTCAAGAAAGAGCTCGTACGAAAGTACGGGCTTTTGTATCTAAACTTCTTGTTTTTACTGTGATTTTCCTGATGAAGGTTCGTTTTTTGACCTTTGGTTGCTACACTAAACTTACTATAGATTGTGTAAAACAGCCCCAGTCCCCTACCTGAAACGCTTTAGAAAAGTTTGCATAAGTATCTCTCGGTAGTAAAAAAGCACCGAGTTCCTCTGTCTGATTCTGCCGTTGCTTTATTAGAAGGCTTACCGCGTTTGAAAAATAACAATCATGTATTCCCTGCCCCTCGCGCTGAAACACTTTCTGATATGTCGTTATTGGCTGCATTGAAACGAATGGAATATACCAACTTAACGCAGCATGGCTTCCGTTCTACTTTCCATGAGTGGGCTGGTGAAACAACGGACTATCAACGTGAGGTTATTGAACATGCGTTGGCGCACCAGTTGGCAGATAAGGCTGAAGCAGCGTATCAGCGTGGGACGTTATGGCCTAAACGGGTGGCGTTGATGGATGATTGGACGGGGTATAGCACTGCCAACAGCTAAGCTACCTGTACGAAAGCATTATCGTTGATAACAATGTAGAAAGTGTGATGCTAATAGCATTCGCTTTCGAAAATGTGATAAGCAATAATTTCATAATGAACTATTTCTTATACAATTATTATCATGGTTTGCAAATTACATAAACCACTCAAGGAGAGGTTATGCCCGGACTGATAGGCTACTGGAAGCAACTTCCAACCAAAGATGAATATATTAAAAAACACAATATGAGTAAAATATCCTGCTACAGTTGTGGTCACGAGAAATTCAGCGATGTTGGTTTGATACAGGTATGGGATAATCACAGAAGAATTCTTTGTGCTAAGTGTAAGACTACTCTTTTCAGAGAAGAGGATTAGTTTTTTGGCATTGGTAACAGCGGCTTCAGCATCCCTTTTCACACAGCGGGGCGGGCTTTTTTTCGCATTAAACCCCCCGTCGATTACCGGATGATGACGCAATTTACAAGCGCCTTGTCCGCCTACCGCGAGCACAACGCCATCAGGCTAACTATTAGCCAGCATAAAAAAACCGGGCGCTAAGGCCCGGTTTGTACGGCAGTGAAACGAAGATTAATGCGCGGCTTCCGGCTTGTGCTTTTGCGCACTCTGGAAGCCATACGTCAACGCATTTTTCTCTTTATCCAGCGCGACGGTGACCTGTCCGCCATCAACCAGCGATCCAAACAGCAACTCATTGGCCAGCGGTTTTTTCAGGTTGTCCTGAATCACACGCGCCATTGGTCGTGCGCCCATCGCCCGGTCATAGCCCTTTTCCGCCAGCCAGTCGCGAGCTTCCTGACTGACTTCCAGAGAGACGCCTTTCTGATCCAACTGAGCCTGCAACTCGACGATAAACTTATCGACAACCTGATGAATCACCTCGCCAGACAGATGATCGAACCAAATAATGTTGTCGAGACGGTTACGGAACTCCGGCGTAAACACTTTCTTGATCTCGCCCATCGCATCGGTACTGTTGTCCTGATGAATAAGACCAATAGATTTACGTTCGGTTTCTCGCACGCCGGCGTTGGTGGTCATCACCAGCACCACGTTGCGGAAATCCGCCTTACGGCCGTTGTTATCGGTCAGCGTACCGTTATCCATCACCTGCAGCAGCAGGTTAAAGACATCCGGGTGCGCTTTTTCGATCTCATCCAGCAACAGCACCGCATGAGGATGCTTAATCACCGCATCCGTCAGCAGCCCGCCCTGGTCGAAACCGACGTATCCCGGAGGCGCGCCGATCAAACGGCTCACCGTATGACGCTCCATATATTCGGACATATCGAAGCGCAACAGCTCAATACCCAGCGCTTTTGAAAGCTGTACCGTAACTTCAGTTTTCCCTACGCCAGTTGGCCCGGCGAACAAGAATGAGCCGACAGGTTTATGCTCATGGCCCAACCCCGCACGACTCATCTTAATAGCTTCGGTCAGCGCCTCAATCGCGTTATCCTGGCCGAAGACCAGCATTTTCAGACGATCGCCCAGGTTCTTCAGCGTATCGCGATCGCTCTGCGAGACGCTCTTTTCAGGAATTCGCGCAATTCGCGCCACTACGGACTCAATATCCGCCACGTTGACCGTTTTCTTACGTTTGCTCACCGGCATCAGACGCGCCCGAGCGCCCGCTTCGTCAATCACGTCAATGGCTTTATCCGGCAGATGGCGGTCATTGATATATTTTACCGCCAGCTCGACCGCCGCACGCACCGCTTTCGCGGTATAACGCACGTCGTGGTGCGCTTCGTACTTAGGTTTCAAGCCGTTGATAATTTGCACCGTCTCTTCTACCGAAGGCTCGGTAATATCAATTTTCTGGAAACGGCGTGCTAATGCACGGTCTTTCTCAAAAATATTGCTGAATTCCTGATAAGTCGTTGAGCCGATCACCCGGATCTTACCGCTGGAAAGCAGCGGTTTAATCAGATTTGCCGCATCCACCTGTCCGCCCGACGCCGCGCCAGCGCCGATAATGGTATGGATTTCATCGATAAACAGGATGCTGTTGGTATCCTGCTCAAGCTGTTTCAGCAACGCCTTAAACCGTTTTTCAAAATCGCCGCGGTATTTGGTGCCCGCCAGCAGCGAACCGATATCCAGCGAGTAAATGGTGCAATCGGCCATCACTTCCGGCACATCGCCCTGCACGATACGCCAGGCCAGCCCTTCGGCAATCGCCGTTTTGCCGACGCCGGATTCCCCTACCAGCAACGGGTTATTTTTACGGCGACGACACAAGACCTGGATCGCGCGCTCCAGTTCTTTTTCACGACCAATCAGCGGATCGATGCCGCCCACGCGAGCAAGTTGGTTAAGATTCGTCGTGAAGTTTTCCATACGTTCCTCCCCGCCAGCTTGTTCGTCGCCAGTTGGCTGATTGCCGAGATCGGAAGATTGGCTCGGTTCGTCTTTTCGCGTCCCGTGAGAAATAAAGTTCACGATATCCAGACGGCTCACTTCATGCTTGCGCAGCAGATAAGCCGCCTGTGATTCCTGTTCGCTAAAGATAGCCACCAGCACATTCGCGCCAGTCACTTCACTACGCCCGGAAGACTGAACGTGGAAGACGGCACGTTGCAGGACACGCTGGAAACTTAACGTCGGCTGCGTATCGCGCTCTTCTTCACTGGCAGGCAGTACGGGTGTGGTTTGTTCAATGAAGGCTTCGAGTTCCTGACGGAGCGCCACCAGATCCACGGAGCATGCTTCCAGCGCTTCGCGAGCCGATGGGTTGCTGAGCAGCGCCAGCAACAGATGCTCGACGGTCATAAACTCATGACGGTGCTCGCGCGCTCTGGCGAAAGCCATGTTTAAACTGAGTTCCAGTTCTTGATTGAGCATAGGCACCTCCCCCAATTTTTATACCTGCATTCAGGCTTTTTCCAGCGTACACAGCAACGGATGCTCGTTCTCCCTTGCATACTTGTTCACCATCGCCACTTTGGTTTCCGCCACCTCGGCGGTGAACACGCCGCAGATGGCTTTGCCTTGATAGTGAACCGCAAGCATCAATTGCGTTGCACGTTCTACATCATAAGAAAAGAATTTTTGTAACACGTCAATAACAAACTCCATCGGAGTGTAGTCATCATTGACTAATATCACTTTATACATAGATGGCGGTTTTAGCGCCTCGCGCACGCTATCTTCCACCAACTGGTCAAAATCCAGCCAATCGTTCGTCTTACCCATTGTCAGTCGTCATTATCGGTTACGGTTGTCGGCAGGAAAATCTGCCGCTGACCAGAGTCTATGCACACAATCAATCTACCTCAATTGATAGATAACTAACATCTATCAGTACCATCCGCGACATCTGTCACATTCCCGGCAATAGCGTTAACTGCTTCAAATTTTTGATTCATTTTTACCCGATCCCCCCTGCCTGATGCTTGACGCCTCGCCTGATTTCTCTAAATTGTAATGTCGAGAGTTGGTGAGGTTTTGAACAGCCCCCACTCCGTCACCGGTTCATTCCATCTTACTTATATAAGATTTACGAAGGATGTCGAAGCATGGAAACGGGTACTGTAAAGTGGTTCAACAATGCCAAAGGGTTTGGTTTCATCTGCCCTGAAGGCGGCGGCGAGGATATTTTCGCCCATTATTCCACCATTCAAATGGATGGTTACAGAACGCTTAAAGCCGGACAGTCTGTCCGGTTTGATGTCCACCAGGGGCCAAAAGGCAATCACGCCAGCGTCATCGTGCCCATCGAAGCAGAGGCCGTTGCATAGCTCCTCTGTCTCATTGTGTACATCCAGGAGGCAAAATGCCAGCCCGATCGGCTGGCATTTTTATTTAACGCCAGTTCCTGATAGCAACACCGTTGCATCTTATCAGGCCGACAAATGACGTCAGCAAGATTACTCCCTTGCCAGCGCATCCACCGGGTCCAGTCGCGCCGCGTTTCTCGCCGGTAGCCAGCCAAACAGTATCCCAGTAAATGTCGAACATAAAAACGCGCTCGCCAGCGCAGTCAGTGAAAAACCGATCTCCCAGCCGGGCAGGAAAAGCTGTAGCATAAATGCGATGAACATCGACAAGCTAATCCCCAGCGCTCCACCAACCAGGCAAACCAGCACCGCTTCAATAAGAAACTGCTGTAGCACATCGCTGGCGCGCGCGCCTACCGCCATACGGATGCCGATTTCACGCGTTCGCTCGGTGACGGAAACCAGCATAATATTCATAACGCCGATGCCGCCGACAACCAGCGAAATGACAGCCACCAGCGTCAGAAATAACTGAAGAGTATAGGTGGTTTTTTCAGCCGTTTTCAGGACGCTGTCCATATTCCAGGTGAAGAAGTCTTTTTTACCGTGGCGTAAGGTGAGCAGGCGAGTAAGCTGCTGTTCAGCCTGATCGCTATCAACGCCATCTTTCACACGAACGGTGATCGAGTTAAGCCATGACTGACCCATTATGCGATCTGACATCGTGCTATAGGGCAACCAAACTTGCAACAGATTGCTATTGCCGTACATGGACGGTTTCTCTTCCGCCACGCCAATAACAATAACCGGCATATTACCCACCAGCACCACTTCCCCTACGACATTCGCTTTATTTGGAAATAGCTGGCGTCGCGTGTTGGCATCCAGCACCACCACCTGCGCGCGATCCTGTTGCTGTACAGCATTGAAGGTGTTCCCCTCCCTAAAGGACATGCCGTAAACGTTAAAATAATCGCCACTGACGCCATTAGCATTTACGGCAATATCAATATTGCCATAGCGAAGACGTAAGCTCTTTGAAACGCTGGGCGTCGCAGAGTTAACCCACGGCTGTTTCTGAATAGCGACCAGATCGTCATATTTCAGCGCCTGTCGATACTGCGGGTTGTCGTCGCCGAAATCTTTGCCTGGATGAATATCAATCGTATTAGTGCCCATAGCGCGGATATCCGCCAGTACCATCTGTTTTGCGGCGTCGCCGACCACCACAATCGACACCACCGACGCAATACCGATAATAATTCCCAGCATGGTCAGTAAAGTACGCATTTTGTTAGCGGCCATCGCTAACCACGCCATTGACAGCGCTTCGCGAAAGCTGCTGGCGAATTGCCGCCAGCCGGGAGCCGTATTAACTACGGCAGCGTCAACTCCCTGTTCGCGTTTCTTTTCCTGCGCGGGCGGATTATGGACAATCTTGCCATCGTGAATTTCAATAATCCGCTCCGCCTGGGCGGCAATCAGCGGATCGTGCGTCACAATGATCACCGTATGTCCGCGATCGCGCAGTTGGCGCAAAATCGCCATCACCTCTTCGCCGGAATGACTATCCAGCGCGCCGGTCGGCTCATCCGCCAGAATCACCTGTCCGCCGTTCATCAGCGCGCGGGCAATACTGACACGCTGCTGCTGTCCGCCAGAAAGCTGTGAAGGTGGGTAATCGACGCGATCGCTTAATCCCAGCCGCAAAAGCAACTCTCTGGCGCGCGCCTGGCGTTTTTTGCGTTCAATACCGGCGTAGACGGCGGGGATTTCAACATTTTGCGCTGCCGTTAAATGCGACAACAGATGGTAGCGCTGAAAGATAAAGCCAAAATGCTCACGCCGCAGCTGCGCCAGCGCGTCCGGGTCCAGCGTCGAGACGTCCCGCCCCGCCACCCGATAAGTGCCGCTGGTCGGTTTATCCAGGCACCCGAGGATATTCATCAGCGTTGATTTTCCAGAACCGGAAACGCCGACGATCGCCACCATCTCCCCGGCGTGGATTTGCAGGGAGATATCTTTCAACACCGCCACCTGCTCTTCTCCGGAGGGGTAGCTGCGACTCACATTGCGCAGTTCAAGCAATGCCGTCATGGCGTCGCTCCTGGCCTGCTCTCGCCGATGATCACCTCATCGCCCGCTTCCAGACCTTTAACCACTTCCACGTCTGTATCGTTACGCTCGCCAATGATCACTTCGCGCTCACGTTTTTCGCCGTTACGCAACAGCGCCACTTTATAACGATTGCCGCCCACCGGTTCGCCAAGCGCGGCGAGAGGAATAATCAGCACATTTTTGACATCCATGAGTTGAATATAAACCTGTGCGGTCATATCAAGACGCAAGATTCTTTTGGGATTCGGCACTTCAAACCGGGCGTAATAAAAAATAGCGTCGTTGATCTTTTCCGGCGTCGGCAGAATATCTTTTAAAACGCCTTCATAGCGCGTTTGCGGATCGCCTGCAATGGTGAACCATGCTTTCTGCCCCGCCCGAAGATGGATCACGTCCGCTTCCGAGACCTGCGCTTTTACCAGCATGGTGCTCATATCCGCCAGCGTCAGAATATTGGGCGCCTGCTGAGCTGCAATCACCGTTTGTCCTTGCAGGGTAGTGATTTGCGTCACTTCCCCCGCCATGGGGGCAACAATACGGGTATATTCCAGGTTGGTTTTCGCGGTGTCCAACGAGGCCCGATTACGTTTGATCTGGGCATCTATGGTGCCAATACGCGCCTGTTTAACCGCCATCTCCGTCGCCGCGGTATCCAGATCCTGTTGCGATACCGCCTGAGTCTTAGCTAACTGCTGCTGGCGCGCCAGCGTAACCCGCGCCAGCTTTAACTCAGCGGCTGCCTGTTGACGCTCCGCGTTCAGCTCCATCAGGGTGGCCTCGACCTCTTTTATCTGGTTCTCCGCCTGATCTGGGTCAATCACGCCGAGTAGCTGATCTTTTTTAACGTTATCGCCAATGGAGACCAGCAGCGTTTTCAACTGGCCGCTCACCTGCGCGCCGACATCCACTTTACGCAACGCGTCCAGTTTTCCAGTCGCCAGTACACTCTGTTCAAGATCGCCTGGCCGCACGATTAATGTCTGATAAGTTGGCAGCGGGGCATTTATCATTCGCCAGCCAGCCATCCCCCCCACTAAAAGAATTAAAATAATGACCAGATAACGCTTTTTAAATTTCTTTCCCTTAGCACGCATAGAAACCCTGACGGCAAAATTTCAACCAGAAAGTAAACCGTATCTAAACAAACCTGACGCAATAAAGATAGCGTCGGCTGTATTGACGATTGGTTAATGTTTCCTGTGGTTCAATCTCGACAATCTTATGTCGCGGATTACGATCATGACACAGCTTACAGATAATACCTGGTACACTTCAGATTACATCTCTCCTTTACAATTATTTATTCGTCTGACGCGCGGGCAATTACAGCCAGGAAAATTCTGGCGTAAAGCCAGCTTTCGTCGCAAGTTTTTAATCCGCTCATTAGTCATGCCGCGTGCGACCAGCCAATTACTGACCAATCTCACCCAATGGCCGGAGTTAAATACGTTACTTGCTCGTCAGCCGCGTTTGCCTATTCGGCTACATCGTCCTTATATGGCTGTAAATATTAAACGCGATTTCGCCTTAGACGCTCTGTGTTTTCATTATCAACAGATGCGCCAACTTTTATCGCGGGAACAACAAGTTAGCTATTTAAGTCAGTATGGCCTGAATCTTGCTAAATTTGAAACTAAAACCGGCGAGTTGTTTCAACTTGATTTAGTCAGTCTGGTCTCACTGGATAAAGAAGGTGAAAGCACTATTGTTGTTCGCGACGCACAGTTACGTATTCTGGCAGAGATCACATTTACTCTGTGTCGCTTTAACCAACAACGCACACTATTTATCGGCGGATTACAGGGCGCGGCAAACGACGTCCCTCACGAAATTATCCAGCAGGCGACCAAAGCCTGCCATGGTCTTTTTCCCAAACGCATCGTGATGGAGGCTCTCTGTCAGTTTGCGCAAGTCTTTCAGGCAGAAAAGATTATAGCTGTGAGTAACGATGCGCACGTTTACCGTAGCTGGCGATACATGGATAAAAAGACGCAAATGCATGCCGACTATGACGCGTTTTGGGAATCGTTAGGCGGTGAAAGAATTAAAGGGAATTACTATACGCTACCGCTGGCGATCGCCCGAAAAAGCGAAGCGGAGATCGCCAGTAAAAAACGGGCCGAGTATCGCCGCCGCTATGCGTTACTCGATAGCGTCGTCGAACAGGTTCCGGCCACATTCAAACGTTAATCCGCCCGGCCCCGCGCCAGCCAAACCACACGCGAGAACATCTTTCTGAACAGCGGCGGCACGGCGTCAATTCCCCGCCGCCCGGCTTCCATCGCGACTTCAATCGCCAAATCCGGCTTTGACGAGCGGTGGATAGCTTTAGTGATAATTTTCCGGGTATTCATCGGCACATTAGGCGGAAGCTGCGCAACCCGGTGAAAAACATCGGCAAAGCCCTGACGATACATAAAATGTTCCATATCCAGCGCAGGCAGCGCCGTGAGATGTTCGCGTTCTTCTTCCCGATCGTTATTAAGCAGACTGCGGACCGTCGCGGCATATTTTTTCCCCGCTTCGTCGCCATCCACCAGGACATGCCACTCGATTCCCATACGGCGGGCGAACTTCACCAGCGGTTTCAGGCCAGACTGAGCAAACTCAATGACTTTAATGCCCTCCGCATCAAAATGATGTCCACACTGACGCGCCAGCTCATTAATAACCCAGGTTTCCGTCTCGCCTTCCACCAGTAGCCAGCAACGCGCAAACAGCGACGACGCGCGATTAAAGCGGATATGAAAGGCGATGCGCCGTCCATCTTCCGCGCTTAACCCGCCCGGGCCCAGACGCCAGGCGGCGACGCGGGAAGATTCGCGCACCAACCGTACGACATGCTCCACCGGCGTTAGCGAGAGCAATTCGCCTGAGTTGGTTGTCGCTATCCGCTGTAGCGGTAACAGATTGAGCAATTGCCAGGCAACTGAAAGCATAATGGGATGTAAACGGGTTTCCGGATCTTCCACCAGCAGTAATGGTCGTGCGTCTTTATGTAACCGCAGCGTCCCTTTCGCCTGTAACAGCGTGGAGAAAAGCCCCAGCAGGATCACCCGATGCGACCGGCTGCCCGGTTTGTCGATCATCCGATTAATAATATCCAGATAGCGCCAGCTACGCTGCTCATTTTGCGAACGCCGGCGCATGAGTCGGTGACGCGCCTGTCCTGCGCCCTGCTCTGAGAAATAGTGTTCAAGCAGTTGCACCATCGCGGACAGTCCCTGACGAATCTGCCCGTCGGTTAAATTTTGCGGCCGGGTCGCCAGCTCACGCGCCAGAAAATCCAGCTGTCGGGCCGTGACTTCAACATCCGGCACATTGGGCACCGTACCGTTGCGAATACGTCGCATAAAGCGCGCATCGCGCAAACGTAGCACTGGCATCAGACGAACCAGGTGGCGCACCTGATCGTTAATATTTTCCACCAGTAATGGCTGCCCATCGCTATTGAGAAAACTGCGCAGCGTCATCACGCTGCCATCGGCGCCGCATTCGCCCTCTAGCCGATAAAAAATACGGTGAAAATCATCCTCGCAAGGCGACCAGCATGCTTCCAGCGCTCGATAACGACGTACCCGATGCCGCCCTGGCTGCGTTTCGCGAAAAGTCAGAATAATATGCAGGTGATGCTCGCGTCCTTTTATGTCGCCAGGCGGAAACCAGAAATCCTCACGGACAAAATGGTAGAGATCGAGTTCCGGCGACAATAACAGAGTCAGCGCATCCAGCAGGCTGGATTTTCCCCAGGCGTTTTCCCCAATCAGCACGTTGTTTTGCTCCAGCATCAACGACAGTCGGTTGATACCGCGAAATCCTACTATTTCAACGCGTTCGAGAATCATGCTTCCTCCAGAAAAACGTCATCACTCCATAAAATTCACCGCAGTATAACGGCAAATGCGTCCGCCTGGCGTGATATTCCCCCCCTTTGCCTGGGGCAAATGTCTGATAAATGTACGGCTGACGGTGTCGCTTTACTGATAGTCTGGAATTCGGTAGTGTCATGTACGCTATTCAAACAATAAAAAAGGGCCCGGCTGTTCATGTTTTCAGGACTTTTAATCATTCTGGTTCCACTGATTGTGGGCTATCTCATTCCACTGCGACATAAAGCCGCATTACAACTCATTAACCGGCTACTGAGCTGGATCGTGTATCTTATTCTCTTTTTTATGGGAATAAGCTTGGCGTTTTTGGATAACCTCGCCAGTAATCTGGTGGCGATTTTTCATTATTCCGCCGTCAGTATTACGATTATTTTATTGTGTAATATCGCTGCCTTACTGTGGCTGGAACGTATCCTCCCGTGGCGTCACCATCATCAGCAGGAAAAACTGCCTTCGCGTATTGCCATGGCGCTGGAGTCGCTGCAACTGTGCGGCGTAGTGGTATTGGGGTTTGTTATCGGCCTGAGCGGACTCTCTGTTTTACAGCACGCCACCGAAGCCAGTGAATATACGCTGATCTTTTTATTGTTCCTGGTGGGGATTCAGCTACGAAATAGCGGCATGACCTTAAAGCAAATTGTGCTTAACCGCCGGGGAATGATGGTCGCGGTCGTTGTCGTGGCAAGCTCATTACTGGGCGGCGTGATTAATGCGTTTATCCTGGACTTACCGCTAAAAACCGCCCTGGCGATGGCGTCAGGTTTCGGCTGGTACTCTCTTTCCGGTATTTTGCTGACGGAGTCGTTTGGACCGGTTATCGGCAGCGCGGCATTTTTTAACGATCTGGCCCGCGAACTCTTAGCCATTATGCTTATTCCCGGCCTGGTTCGCCGCAGCCGTTCAACGGCGTTGGGCCTGTGCGGAGCGACCTCAATGGACTTTACGTTGCCGGTATTACAGCGCTCCGGCGGCGTAGAGATTGTTCCGGCGGCTATCGTACATGGCTTTATCCTCAGCCTGCTGGTCCCCCTCTTAATGGCGTTCTTCTCGGCCTGATACCTCTTTGGCGGTAGGCATCTGCCGCCAAAATTGCGCTAAATCAATCTCCTTGCACATTATGGCAGAAATCCCTTTTATCCCTTTGTTCACAGGCATAACCTTAAACATGTATATTAAATATAACTTTAAAAGGTGTGACCATGTTTTGTGTGCAATGTGAACAAACCATCCGTACACCAGCCGGAAACGGCTGCTCCTACGCGCAGGGAATGTGCGGTAAAACAGCTGAAACGTCCGATCTGCAGGATCTGCTGATTGCGGCTTTGCAAGGTTTGTCTGCCTGGGCGGTGAAGGCCCGTGAATATGGCATCATTAATCACGACGTTGATAACTTTGCGCCGCGCGCGTTTTTCTCCACGCTGACCAATGTTAACTTCGACTCTCCGCGTATCGTCGGCTACGCCCGTGAAGCGATTGCCTTGCGTGAAGCGTTGAAAGCGCAGTGCCTGAGCGTAGATGCCAATGCGCATTGCGACAATCCGATGGCCGATCTGCAACTGGTTAGCGACGATCTGGGCGAACTGCAACGTCAGGCGGCGGAATTTACCCCGAATAAAGACAAAGCCGCCATTGGCGAGAACATCCTCGGCCTGCGTCTGCTGTGCCTGTACGGTCTGAAAGGCGCGGCGGCGTATATGGAGCACGCGCACGTTCTCGGTCAATACGACAACGACATTTACGCGCAGTACCACAAAATCATGGCCTGGCTGGGCACCTGGCCTGCTGACATGAACGCGCTGCTGGAGTGCGCAATGGAAATCGGCCAGATGAACTTCAAAGTGATGAGCATTCTGGATGCCGGTGAAACCACCAAATACGGTCACCCAACGCCGACTCAGGTCAACGTCAAAGCGACTGAAGGCAAGTGCATTCTGATCTCCGGTCATGATCTGAAAGATCTCTACAACCTGCTGGAGCAGACCGAAGGCACCGGCGTTAACGTCTACACTCACGGTGAAATGCTGCCCGCACATGGCTATCCGGAACTGCGTAAATTCAAGCATCTGGTCGGTAACTACGGCAGCGGCTGGCAGAATCAGCAGGTCGAGTTCGCCCGCTTCCCGGGCCCAATCGTGATGACTTCTAACTGCATTATCGACCCGACCGTGGGCAGCTATGACGACCGTATCTGGACCCGTAGCATCGTCGGCTGGCCGGGCGTTAGCCATCTTGAAGGTGATGACTTCGGGCCGGTCATTGCCCAGGCGCAGCAGATGGCGGGCTTCCCGTATAGCGAAATTCCGCATCTCATCACCGTCGGTTTTGGCCGTCAGACCCTGCTCGGCGCTGCCGATACGCTCATCGATCTGGTCAGCCGTGAAAAACTGCGCCACATCTTCCTGGTCGGCGGCTGTGACGGCGCGCGCGGCGAGCGTAACTACTTTACCGATTTCGCCACCAGCGTACCGGATGACTGCCTGATCCTGACCCTGGCGTGCGGTAAATACCGTTTCAACAAACTGGAGTTCGGCGACATCGAAGGGCTGCCGCGTCTGGTCGATGCCGGTCAGTGTAACGATGCTTACTCCGCGATTATCCTGGCGGTGACGCTGGCGGAAAAACTGGGCTGCGGCGTCAACGATCTGCCGCTATCGCTGGTGCTCTCCTGGTTTGAGCAGAAAGCGATCGTGATTCTGCTGACGCTGCTGTCATTAGGCGTGAAAAATATTATCACCGGGCCGACCGCGCCGGGCTTCTTCACGCCGGATTTGCTGGCTATCCTCAACGAGAAGTTCGGTCTGCGCTCCGTGACCACTGTTGAAGAAGACATGAAGCAATTGCTGAGCGCGTAAGGAGGTCAATGATGACGATGCCAACCTCACAGTGTCCCTGGCGAATGCAGGTGCATCACATCCGTCAGGAGACACCGGATGTATGGACAATTGCGCTATTATGCCATGATTACTACCCTTACCGCGCCGGGCAGTATGCGCTGGTGAGCGTGCGTAATTCAGCGGAAACGCTGCGCGCCTACACCCTTTCGTCTACGCCGGGCGTCAGTGAATATATCACGCTGACCGTTCGTCGGATTGAAGATGGCACGGGTTCACAGTGGTTGACCCATGACATCAAGCGCGGCGATTACATCTGGCTGTCTGATGCAATGGGCGATTTTACCTGTGACGATAAAACAGAAGATAAGTTTCTGCTGCTCGCCGCCGGTTGTGGCGTAACGCCAATCATGTCGATGCGTCGCTGGCTGGCAAAATACCGCCCGCAGGCCGATGTGCAGGTCATCTTTAACGTCCGTTCGCCGGATGATGTGATTTTTGCCGACGAGTGGCGACAGTATCCGGTCACGCTAGTGGCGGAAAATCATGCCACGGAAGGTTTTGTCGCGGGCCGTCTGACCACGGAATTGTTACAGCGCGTACCGGATTTGGCATCGCGCACCATCATGACCTGCGGCCCGGCGCCCTATATGGATTTCGTCGAACAGGGAGTGAAAGCGCTTGGCGTAACGCGCTTCTTTAAAGAGAAGTTCTTCACGCCGGTGGCGGAAACGGCAACCAGCGGCCTGAAATTCACCAAGCTACAGCCAGCGCAGGAATTCTATGCTCCGATCGGTACGACGCTGTTGGAGGCGCTGGAGAGTAACAAAGTACCGGTTGCCGCTGCCTGTCGGGCAGGTGTTTGCGGCTGCTGTAAAACCAAAGTCGTTTCCGGCGACTATACGGTGAGCAGCACCATGACGCTGAGCGAGGCGGAGATTGCCGAAGGTTACGTACTGGCCTGCTCCTGCCATCCGCAGGGCGATCTTGTTCTCGCATAATCGGTAAACGTTCCATCGTAGGCCCGGTAAGCGTTAGCGCCACCGGGCGATTTACCACTCGCTTCATCCTTTCGCCCCTCTCTTCGCCAAAGAAAAACGTCATCGTCATCTTCAACTAAACTTGTAACCGTTATCACATTTAAGGAGATGGAGAACCATGAAACAAACCGTTGCTGCTTTTATCGCCAAAACGCTGGAACAGGCTGGCGTAAAACGAATCTGGGGCGTCACTGGCGATTCCCTGAACGGCCTGAGCGATAGCCTTAATCGTATGGGAACCATTGAATGGATGCCAACCCGCCACGAAGAGGTCGCCGCTTTCGCCGCCGGCGCACAAGCGCAGCTTACCGGCGAGCTGGCAGTGTGCGCCGGTTCATGTGGACCGGGCAACCTGCACCTGATCAATGGCCTGTTTGATTGCCACCGTAACCACGTCCCTGTTCTGGCGATCGCCGCCCATATTCCGTCCAGTGAAATCGGCAGCGGTTATTTCCAGGAGACCCACCCGCAGGAGTTGTTCCGTGAATGCAGCCACTATTGCGAGTTGGTTTCCAGCCCGGAGCAGATCCCGCAGGTACTCGCCATCGCCATGCGCAAAGCGGTGTTAAATCGCGGCGTCTCCGTGGTCGTACTGCCGGGTGACGTGGCGCTGAAACCCGCGCCTGAAAACGCCGTCACCCATTGGTACCATGCCCCGCTCCCCGTCGTCACGCCGGCGGAGGAAGAGCTGAAAAAACTGGCGCAACTGCTGCGCTACTCCAGCAATATCGCATTGATGTGCGGTAGCGGCTGCGCGGGCGCGCATGAGGAGTTGGTCGCGTTGGCGGCAAAACTAAAAGCGCCAATCGTTCATGCCCTGCGCGGCAAAGAGCACGTTGAGTACGATAACCCTTATGATGTGGGAATGACCGGCCTGATTGGCTTCTCTTCTGGCTTCCACACCATGATGAACGCCGATACGCTGATCCTGCTCGGCACCCAGTTCCCCTACCGCGCCTTTTATCCGAGCGATGCCAAAATCATTCAGATTGACATCAACCCGGGCAGTATTGGCGCGCACAGCAAAGTCGACATGGCGCTGGTGGGCGATATTAAAGCCACGCTTCGCGCCCTGCTGCCGCTGGTGGAAGAAAAAAGCAATCGTAAATTCCTCGATAAAGCTCTGGAGCACTATCGGGACGCCCGTAAGGGACTTGATGACTTAGCCAAACTCAGCGACAAAGCCATCCATCCGCAATATCTGGCGCAACAAATTAGCCATTTCGCCGCTGACGACGCTATTTTTACCTGCGATGTCGGCACGCCGACCGTCTGGGCGGCCCGCTATCTAAAAATGAACGGCAAGCGCCGCCTGCTGGGCTCGTTTAACCACGGGTCAATGGCCAACGCCATGCCGCAGGCGCTCGGCGCTCAGGCCACCGCGCCGGGTCGGCAGGTTATCGCGATGTGCGGTGATGGCGGCTTCAGTATGCTGATGGGCGATTTTCTCTCGGTGGTACAGATGAAGCTGCCGATAAAAATCGTCGTCTTTAATAACAGCGTGCTGGGCTTTGTGGCGATGGAAATGAAAGCCGGCGGCTACCTTACCGACGGTACCGAACTGCACGACACCAATTTCGCGCGTATCGCCGAAGCCTGCGGCATTACCGGTATTCGCGTGGAAAAAGCCGCAGACGTGGACGGTGCGCTACAGCGCGCGTTTTCCATTGACGGCCCGGTACTGGTTGACGTGGTCGTGGCAAAAGAAGAGCTGGCGATCCCGCCGCAGATCAAACTGGAACAAGCGAAAGGCTTTAGCCTGTACATGCTACGCGCCATTATTAGCGGCCGCGGCGATGAAGTGATCGAACTGGCGAAAACGAACTGGCTAAGGTAAAACAGTGCACATCACCTTTTAAAATCCAGGGATGTGCCATGATTGATTTACGCAGTGATACCGTTACCCGACCGGGCCGCGCCATGCTCGAGGCGATGATGACCGCCCCGGTCGGGGACGACGTATACGGCGATGACCCTACTGTTAACGCCCTTCAGCGCTACGCCGCCGACCTTTCCGGTAAAGAAGCGGCGCTTTTTTTACCCACCGGCACCCAGGCCAATCTGGTCGCGCTGCTTAGCCATTGTGAACGCGGCGAAGAGTATATCGTCGGTCAGGGCGCGCATAATTATCTCTATGAAGCTGGCGGCGCGGCGGTGCTCGGCAGCATTCAGCCGCAGCCTATCGACGCCGCCGCGGACGGTACGCTGCCGCTGGAGAACGTGGCGGCGAAGATTAAAGCGGATGACATCCACTTCGCGCGCACGCGCTTGCTCAGTCTGGAAAATACGCATAACGGGAAAGTGCTGCCGCGCGCGTATCTGAAAGACGCCTGGACGTTTACCCGCGAACGTGGGCTGGCGCTGCACGTTGACGGCGCCCGAATTTTTAACGCGGTGGTTGCCTACGGCTGTGAGTTAAAAGAAATTTCGCAGTATTGCGACTCTTTTACCATCTGCCTGTCAAAAGGTCTCGGGACGCCGGTCGGTTCGCTGCTGGTCGGCAACCGCGACTACATTAAACGCGCGACGCGCTGGCGTAAAATGGTCGGCGGCGGAATGCGTCAGGCCGGGATTCTGGCAGCGGCCGGACTGTATGCGCTGAAGCATAACGTGGCGCGTCTGCAAGAGGATCATGATAACGCCGCCTGGCTGGCGCAGCAGCTTCGGGAAGCGGGCGCGGAGGTCATGCGCCACGAAACGAATATGCTGTTTGTTCGCGTTGGCGAAGCACAGGCCGCCGCGCTTGGCGACTATTTGCGGGAACGGAATATCCTGATTAACGCCGCGCCGATTGTGCGTCTGGTGACGCATCTGGATGTCTCTCGCGAACAGCTTGCCGACGTCGTCGCCCACTGGCGCGCCTTTTTAGCCCGCTAAGGAGAGCAATGTGGCGCAACGCATTCTGGTTCTCGGCGCCAGCGGCTATATCGGCCAGCACCTGGTCTTTGCGCTAAGTCAGCAAGGGCATCAGGTGCGGGCGGCGGCGCGACGCGTCGAACGTCTGGAAAAACAGCGCCTCGCCAACGTCAGTTGTCATAAGGTCGATCTGCACTGGCCGGAAAATTTACCCGCGCTGCTTCGCGACATTGATACCGTTTACTATCTGGTACACGGCATGGGCGAAGGCGGCGATTTTATCGCCCATGAGCGTCAGGCGGCGCTCAACGTGCGCGACGCGCTGCGCCAGACGCCGGTTAAACAACTTATTTTCCTCAGTTCATTGCAGGCGCCGACGCATGAGCAATCCGATCACCTGCGCGCCCGCCAGCTTACGGCTGACACGCTGCGCGACGCAGGCGTACCGGTGACGGAATTACGCGCCGGGATCATCGTCGGCGCAGGCTCCGCCGCCTTCGAAGTCATGCGTGACATGGTTTACAACCTGCCAATACTCACGCCGCCGCGCTGGGTGCGTTCGCGCACCACGCCCATCGCTCTGGAAAATTTACTCTACTACCTGGTCGGCTTGCTGGACCACCCTGCGCACGAGCATCGTATTCTGGAAGCCGCCGGGCCGCAGGTATTAAGCTATCAGCAGCAGTTTGAACGTTTTATGGCCGTCAGCGGTAAACGGCGTCCGCTGATCCCGGTGCCTTTTCCGACCCGCTGGATTTCGGTCTGGTTTTTAAACGTCATTACCTCCGTGCCGCCGACTACCGCAAAAGCCTTAATTCAGGGGTTAAGGCACGATTTGCTGGCCGATGACGCCGCGTTAAAAAAGTTGATCCCCCAAACGCTTATCACCTTTGACGACGCCGTTCGCCGCACGCTGAAAGAAGAAGAAAAACTGGTGAACTCCAGCGACTGGGGCTACGACGCGCTGGCCTTCGCCCGCTGGCGTCCCGAATACGGCTATTTTCCAAAGCAGGCGGGCTTTACCGCGCAGACCCCGGCCAGCCTATCGGCGCTATGGCAGGTCGTAAATCGGCTGGGTGGCAAAGAGGGCTATTTTTTCGGCAATATTTTGTGGCAGACGCGCGCCGCGATGGACCGTCTGGTGGGGCATAAACTGGCGAAAGGCCGCCCGTCGCATACCTTGCTCAAGCCTGGCGATACGGTAGATAGCTGGAAAGTGATCATTGTCGAACCAGAAAAACAGCTCACGCTCTTGTTTGGCATGAAAGCGCCGGGTCTGGGGCGGCTTAGCTTCACGCTGCACGATAAAGGCCGCTACCGCGAAATTGACGTGCGCGCCTGGTGGCATCCACACGGAATGCCGGGCCTGATTTACTGGCTACTGATGATCCCGGCGCACCTGTTTATTTTCCGGGGAATGGCAAGGCGTATTGCCCGACTTGCAGAACAAATCACAGAAAAATGAGAAAAAGTTGCTGTATTCTTTCGTGTTTCCCATTGCATACCGACGTAATTCACGGAAGAATGCGCACGACGGTTTATTAAACACAGTGGATTGATATGAAGGTACTGGTTACCGGCGCCACCAGCGGCTTAGGTCGAAACGCGGTTGAATTTTTGCGCAATAAAGGCATCAGCGTCAGAGCGACGGGTCGCAATGAAGCGATGGGCAAGCTGCTTGAAAAAATGGGCGCGGAATTCGTCCATGCGGATTTAACCGAACTGGTCTCCTCGCAGGCTAAAGTGATGCTCGCCGGGATCGACACGTTGTGGCACTGCTCCAGCTTTACCTCGCCCTGGGGAACCCAACAAGCTTTCGATCTGGCGAATGTTCGCGCCACCCGCCGCCTGGGAGAATGGGCGGTCGCCTGGGGCGTGCGCAATTTTATTCATATCTCCTCTCCCTCACTCTATTTTGATTACCACCATCACCGTGATATCAAAGAGGATTTCCGTCCGCATCGGTTTGCCAATGAGTTCGCCCGCAGTAAAGCCGCCGGTGAAGAGGTGATTAATCTGCTGGCGCAGGCCAATCCGCAAACACGTTTTACGGTGTTGCGTCCGCAAAGCCTGTTTGGCCCACACGATAAAGTATTTATCCCACGTCTGGCGCATATGATGCACCATTACGGTAGCGTCTTATTACCGCACGGGGGCAGCGCGCTGGTCGATATGACCTACTATGAAAATGCGATCCACGCCATGTGGCTGGCCAGCCAGCCGGACTGCGATCATCTGCCTTCTGGCCGCGCTTATAACATCACTAACGGCGAAAACCGCACCTTACGCAGCATCGTACAAAAGTTAATTGATGAACTGACTATCGACTGCCGCATTCGCTCTGTGCCTTACCCGATGCTGGATATGATCGCCCGCAGTATGGAACGCTTCGGCAAAAAATCCGCCAAAGAGCCCCCGCTAACGCATTACGGCGTGTCAAAACTGAATTTTGATTTTACGCTCGATACGACTCGCGCGCAGGACGAGCTGGGCTACCAGCCCATCGTCACGCTGGACGAAGGCATTGAGCGCACCGCCGCCTGGCTGCGCGATCACGGAAATTTACCGCGTTAATCCTGGCCGTACTTCTCCAGTAATGCTTCGGCAATCGCCTGCGTTTCGGCATCTGCGATACCGTTCCATTGCGCCGGACGGAAGTGCATCTGGAACGCCATAATCACCCGCTGTTGCTCGCGCGCCGTCATATCGGCTTTGACTTCATAGCCATAGCGCGAGAGTAACGCAAGCACCGTTGCGGTATCGACTGGCGTATACGGCGCGCGTCCAGCCAGATAAAACGCCACACGCTGGGCGTCAGGCCAGGCGCCAATCCCCTGCGCCGCCAGCTCGCGCCACGGGAAGCGCGGGCCGGGATCGTCTTTACGCTGCGGCGCGATATCCGCATGGGCCACCACATTCTGTGGTTTGATGTCATAGCGCGCGATAATGTCCTTCGCTAACGGAATCAATGCCTGAATTTGCGCGGATTCAAACGGCGCGAAAGATTTCACCCCGCCGGACATTCGCCAGCCGCGATTTTCCAGCTCAATGCCAATAGACGTATCATTGAGACGCGTGGCGCCTCGCCAGAAACTGACGCCCGCATGCCAGGCCTGATCCTGTTCCGGCACCAGTTGCCAGATGCGCGGTTTACCGCCATATAATGGCGGGGTTGCGGGAATCAGGTAATGCGAACTGACGTTGCGGCCCGTTAACGTCGCCAGCGAAACGTCAAAGTTTTCCGCCGTATAGTGAATCACCAGGACTTTAATGCGCGGATAGGCCGCCTGCGCCCGATGTCGGGTATCAAGCTGATATCCCTCTTTATCGATAATTCCTTTTTCGCTCGCGCAGCCTGTTAACAGCAACGCGAGACCCACCAGCCACAGTAGCGCTCTCATCGGCGCGTTTTCACCGCCGTTCCGCTGACGCTGACCATCAGCATACTGCCATCCTTGCCGACAGTTTCGTAATCAATATCGATGCCTACCACCGCATCGGCGCCCAACGCTTTAGCCTGCTCGCCAAGTTCCTGAAAAGCGATTTCACGCGCTTTACGCAGCTCTTTCTCATACGCGCCGGAACGTCCGCCGACGATATCCCGAATGCCGGCGAAAAAATCGCGGAAAATATTGGCGCCTAAAATGGCTTCGCCCGTTACCACACCGCAATACTCCACGATGCTTTGTCCTTCCAGCGTTGGGGTTGTTGAAAACTGCATAGTGAATCTCCCGGGTTAGCTAAGCACACGATCTCAAACGCATTATCAAGCTGATACGCTATCATTGAAAGGATATAATTGATTATCGTAGATCGGTTTTTGCTCGATCGCCTATAAGGAAATCATCATGCGCTATTCTAAACTCTCTTTGCTCATCCCGTGCGCGCTTCTGCTTAGCGCCTGTACGACCGTCACTCCCGCCTACAAAGATAATGGCCCGCGTATCGGCGCGTGTGTGGAAGGCGGCCCGGACAGCGTGGCTCAACAATTTTACGACTACCGTATTCAACACCACAGCAATGATATCGCCGCGCTTCGCCCCTACTTGAGTGATAACCTGGCGAAATTGTTGACCGACGCCAGCCGCGATACGGAGCACCGCCAGTTGATGAGCGGCGATCTGTTCTCCAGCCGCGCTACGCTGCCGGATAGCGCCAACGTCGCCAGCGCATCAACCATTCCGAACCGAGATGCGCGCAATATTCCTCTGCGGGTGGCGTTAAAACAGGGCGATCAAAGCTGGCAGGATGAAGTGCTTATGATTCACGAAGGCTCATGCTGGGTGATTGACGACGTTCGCTATCTGGGCGGAGATGTCCATGCCCCTGCCGGTACGCTGCGCCAGTCGATAGAAAACCGTTAACAGCCAGTATTCCCCCGCTTTTGCACCCATAACCCCGTAAATTGTCTGGCATTCTGCCCGGGATGCCGACAATTCTTCTTACCTACTATTCCTCCTGCTATTTTGTGCTATGTTTAGGGAAGAATGTGGGATATATTTAACTTTTAACGCATAAATATTGCATAACTATTCTGCGAAAGGTACTATCTGCGGCTTCAATAGCTATCAGACTGCCTGTATACGAGTGTCAATGAGTATTCAATTAAACGGCATTAATTGCTTTTACGGCGCGCATCAGGCGCTGTTCGATATCACGCTGGATTGCCCCGAAGGCGAAACGCTGGTGTTGCTTGGCCCAAGCGGGGCGGGTAAAAGTTCGCTGCTGCGTGTACTCAATCTGCTTGAGATGCCGCGTTCCGGCACTCTGACTATCGCCGGGAACCATTTTGACTTTACGAAAACGCCGTCCGATAAGGCGATTCGTGAGCTACGTCAAAATGTCGGAATGGTCTTTCAGCAATATAATCTTTGGCCACATCTCACCGTTGTGCAGAATCTGATTGAAGCGCCCTGCCGCGTACTGGGTCTGACAAAAGATCAGGCGCTGGCGCGCGCAGAAAAGCTGCTGGAGCGTTTACGTCTGAAGCCCTATAGCGATCGTTATCCGTTGCATCTTTCCGGCGGTCAGCAGCAGCGCGTCGCGATTGCCCGCGCGCTGATGATGGAGCCGCAGGTGCTGCTGTTTGATGAACCGACCGCCGCGCTGGACCCGGAAATTACCGCTCAAATCGTCAGCATTATTCATGAGCTGGCGGAAACGAACATTACTCAGGTGATCGTTACGCATGAAGTCGAAGTGGCGCGTAAGACCGCCAGTCGTGTGATTTATATGGAAAATGGTCACATCGTCGAGCACGGTGATGCGGGTTGCTTTGCCCACCCTCAGACCGAAGCGTTCAAAAACTATCTCTCTCACTAAGATTCGGGACAATGACAATGAAAAAAGTTCTGATTGCCGCGCTAATTGCAGGCTTTAGCCTTTCCGCTACAGCAGCCCAGACCATTCGTTTTGCGACCGAAGCGTCCTATCCGCCGTTCGAATCGATGGATGCTAATAACAAGATTGTCGGCTTTGACGTCGACCTGGCCAACGCGCTATGTAAAGAGATCGACGCCTCCTGTACCTTTACCAATCAGGCGTTCGACAGCCTGATCCCCAGCCTGAAATTCCGCCGCTTCGACGCTGTAATGGCGGGAATGGATATCACGCCGGAACGTGAAAAGCAGGTGCTGTTTACCACGCCATATTACGACAACTCCGCGCTGTTCGTGGGTCAGCAGGGCAAATACACCAGCGTCGATCAACTGAAAGGCAAGAAAGTCGGCGTACAGAACGGTACGACGCACCAGAAATTCATCATGGATAAGCATCCGGAAATCACCACCGTACCGTATGACAGCTATCAGAACGCGAAGCTGGATCTACAAAATGGCCGTATCGACGCTGTTTTCGGCGACACGGCGGTCGTGACCGAATGGCTGAAAGCCAATCCTAAGCTGGCGCCGGTCGGCGATAAAGTCACCGATAAAGATTATTTCGGCACCGGCCTGGGTATCGCGGTACGTCAGGGCAACACCGAGCTGCAGCAGAAATTCAATACTGCGCTGGAAAAAGTGAAGAAAGATGGGACTTACGAGACCATCTATAACAAATGGTTCCAGAAGTAATCTTTGATGAACGAATTTTTTCCTTTAGCAAGCGCCGCCGGGATGACCGTCGGCCTTGCCGTCTGTGCGCTGATCATTGGCCTCGCGTTAGCCATGTTCTTTGCCGTCTGGGAGTCCGTAAAATGGCGCCCGATTGCCTGGATAGGCTCCGCGCTGGTCACTATTTTGCGCGGCCTGCCGGAAATTCTGGTGGTGCTGTTTATCTATTTCGGCTCCTCGCAACTCCTGCTTACGCTGTCTGACGGGTTTACCCTCCATCTCGGCTTTACGCAGATCCCGGTGCAAATGGAGATTGAGAACTTTGACGTCAGTCCGTTCCTGTGCGGCGTGATTGCGTTGTCCCTGCTGTATGCGGCCTATGCGTCGCAGACGCTACGCGGCGCGCTGAAAGCCGTTCCGTCTGGTCAGTGGGAGTCGGGTCAGGCACTGGGATTATCAAAGACGGCGATTTTTTTCCGTCTGGTGATGCCGCAGATGTGGCGTCACGCCCTGCCAGGGCTGGGTAATCAGTGGCTGGTGTTGCTAAAAGATACGGCTCTGGTCAGCCTTATCAGCGTTAACGATCTGATGTTGCAGACCAAAAGTATTGCCACACGCACCCAGGAACCGTTTAACTGGTACATTATTGCGGCGGCTATTTACCTGGTCATTACGCTGATCAGTCAGTACATTCTCAAACGCATAGACCTGCGCGCGACACGTTTTGAGCGGAGGCCGGACTAATGCTTGAGTACTTACCTGAACTGCTAAAAGGGCTACACACCAGCCTGACGCTGACCGTGGCTTCTATTGCCGTCGCTTTGGTGCTGGCGTTAGTTTTTACCATTATCCTGACGCTAAAAACGCCGTTCGTGGTGTGGCTGGTGCGCGGCTATATCACGTTGTTTACCGGTACGCCGTTGTTGGTGCAAATTTTCCTGATCTACTACGGACCCGGTCAATTCCCGACACTGCAAGAGTATCCGCTACTCTGGCATCTACTGTCTGAACCGTGGCTGTGCGCACTGATCGCGTTGTCGCTAAACAGCGCCGCTTACACAACGCAGCTATTTTATGGTGCGATTCGCGCGATTCCGGAAGGTCAGTGGCAGTCCTGTGGCGCGCTGGGGATGAGTAAGAAAGATACGCTGGCGATTTTGTTGCCCTATGCGTTTAAACGCGCCCTCTCCTCCTATTCTAATGAGGTGGTACTGGTCTTCAAAAGTACCTCGCTGGCCTATACCATCACCTTGATGGAAGTCATGGGGTACAGTCAGTTGCTCTATGGTCGTACCTACGATGTGGTGGTATTTGGCGCGGCAGGCGTAATTTACCTGGTCGTCAACGGTCTATTGACGCTGATGATGCGTTTGATTGAGCGTAAAGCCCTGGCGTTTGAGCGGCGCAATTAACCCGGCAGGATAAGGCATTCTCGCCGCCGTTCGACAATGGTCAGATGGCGCTGCGCTTATCAAACCTACGATGCATAATATTGAATAAACCCGACGGACAAGTGGTTAACCTGTCCGTCTTTTTTTATCCATTTCAAAATATTTAATCATTTTTATTGCATATAAATTCAATTGATGGCATTGTAAATCTATGCCGCAGACACGGCGCATAATCATAAGATTACGGGAGTGACATCATGAAAAAGTTAGTTCTGGCTGCATTACTCGCCTCTTTCGCCACTGGCAGCATCGCCGCTGAAAAAATCAATTTCGGGGTTTCCGCCACCTATCCCCCGTTTGAATCCCTGGATGCGAGTAATAAAATTGTGGGCTTCGATATCGATCTGGCAACCGCATTATGCAAGCAAATGCAGGCAGAATGTACTTTTACCAATCATGCTTTCGATAGTCTTATCCCGGCGCTGAAATTCAGAAAATATGATGCCGTCATTTCCGGAATGGACATTACCCCGGAGCGCAGTAAGCAGGTCGCCTTTAGCAATCCCTATTATGCGAACTCCGCGCTGGTGATTGCCAAAAAAGACACCTATAAAACCTTTACCGATCTAAAAGGTAAGCGTATCGGTATGGAAAATGGCACCACGCATCAAAAATATCTCCAGGATAAACATCCGGAGGTCAAAACCGTGGCCTACGACAGCTACCAGAATGCGATTATCGACCTGAAAAATGGCCGTATTGACGGCGTCTTTGGCGATACCGCAGTGGTCAATGAGTGGCTGAAAACGAATCCGCAACTGGGTCCGGCAACAGAGAAAGTGACCGATCCGCAATACTTCGGTACCGGACTTGGCATCGCGGTGCGCCCGGACAATAAGGCGTTGCTGGAAAAACTGAATAATGCGCTGGCCGCCATTAAAGCGGACGGCACTTATCAGAAAATCAGCGATCAGTGGTTCCCGCAGTAAGACGTATGTGATTAGCCCACCGTGTTGCGAAATGGCAGTATAAATACCTTATTCAGCCCACGGGCCGCCATCGGAAACTATCCTGGCCTGATAAGCGCAGCGCCATTGAGCATTCTACAGTTTGTCATCAGTCTCAAACGCCTGCATCAACAGGCGATTCGGACTAATACTTGCCGGGTGACGCTAACGCGCACCCGGCTTACAACATTGTTACGTTTTTAGACAACATCCAGACCCAGACGGCGATACTGCTCCGCCGGAGCATCATTTTCTTTCATCAAACGGATAAGTAAGTTGATCATCCTTGCTTCGATGGCCTCATCATGAATAGGATGTTGCTGCTGCGGATCGTCTCTGAGATCAAACAAAAGATGACCAAAGCTATTCACACCTTTATATTTTTCCCTGGCCGGAATACGTAATACCTGAAGCCCTTTAGTAAAGTTAAACGGAGGTGCCAGAGATAATTTTCCCAGTTCATCCACATCATAACGCGCATTCATCTTGATCGGCATTAACGTGTAGTTCGCAATGTCATGCTCACGCCCCGGCTGCGCGGCCCGCATATAAACATAGCGTCCGTCGGTAACATTAACATGTCCGCTAAACACGCCAAACAGCGCGCCTTCCCTGACGGGTTCATCACTGGCAATGACTTTCGCCAGCGGTTGGCCCTGCATATCTGCGGGAATAGGTTGCTGAAAATAATCCAGTAGCGTTGGCGCCCAGTCAATCATCTGCACCAGCGACTGCCGTCGCGCTCCGCATACCGCGCTGCGCGGGTCCCAGATAAACAGCGGGTTATTCGCCACCTCGTTATAATAGGGCATTTGATTTTTAGCCCACCAACCGTGCTCCCCCAGCAAGAAGCCGTGATCGGTACCGACAATCAGCATCGTATCGCGCCAGAGATCGTGTTCATCCATCAGATCAAGGATACGTCCCAGATTGCGGTCGCACATGGAAACCAGGGCCCGATAACGACAGCGAATATGCGCTATCGCCTCCTCGCTTTCACTGACTTTGCCGCGCGGCCAGTCATAATGCGGGCCTTGCCACTCATCGTCATAGAGCGATAAATATTCCTCGGTGGTATAAAACGGCTCATGCGGATCAAACGTCTCAACCTGCAATAACCAGTTATCTTCGGCATGATTTTTATGGATAAAATCGCACCCGGCGTCAAAAACTTTCGTCTGGGGAAAATCGGCTTCCTGCTGGATGTATTCGCGGTTCGCCCAGTCATGACGCCATAGCCCGGAAACGCCGCCTCCGGTTTGTTTTTGTGGAACGCGCAGTACTTCCGGAATGGGCGGCTCGCCAACACTTGCCTTCCAGTGATCGCCCTCCTGACCGCGTACTACGTCCCAGGAGCTATAGCGGTTATGGTAGTTACCGCCGCCGTCTTCCCAGTAATGCAGATGATCGCTGATAAGATGGGTGTAGATCCCCGCTTTTTTCAATAATTCCGGCATGGAATCATCAAAGGGTTCCAGCGGCCCCCACTCACGATGCAGGAAATTATAGCGCCCGGTGTGCAGTTCCCGACGGGCTGGCATACAGGGCATACTGCCGACATAACTATTGTCAAAGGTGGCGGCATGTGCCGCCAGGCGTTGAAAGTTAGGCGCTTTCGTTAGCAAATCACCATAGGGCGGCAAATAGTTTTTATTCAGACTGTCAAACAGCAGAATAATCGCTTTCATGACTCACCCTCATTTGTTGAGCAGGTGCGGAAAATTTTTCTCTACCACATCGTAAATCTGTTTACCTATTGATTCGCCATCCATGATATTTTCAATGGGAATGAGATATTGTCCGTGTTTAGGATCGAGGCTAACAACATCAAGCAATTTTTTCGAAATCGCATAAATATCTGCCCAGTCGGTAAATCCACCGACCTCTCCCGCTGCCGTATGCTCCATATCAAAAGAGAAGTCATATTTTGCTAACGCTTTTTTAACAACAGTCTGTAACATTACGCTACTGCCTACACCATAACCGCATACGAATAAAATATTTACAGAATCTTTCATAATAAAATCCTTTATATAAACCGAATCAATTAAATGGAATAAGGACCAAGATGGAACGTTGAAGCAATAAATTTCAGTAATTCACAAATCGCAGGCCACAGAGTCGCCCAGTCAAATATTCCCGTCCAGCCCACACCTTCTTTTGCCAGCCCGGTTAAAGGAATGGCCCATACCGTACCGAAAGTCTGAATAATCCCTAACAGGAAAGTACAAATAATAACGGAACGATATCCCCCCATTCGGTTGGCTAATACGCCGATGGGACCGCCGGAAAAGAAGAGCGGAACAAAACCAGGCAATACCATAATAGGGCTATGGATGAGCAGCAGGATGCCCATGGAAAAAATCGTGCCGAAAGTACAAAAGACGAATCCCAGCGTGGCCGCGTTAGGCGAAAAAGGTAATAAAGCAGCAACATCCACAGCCGGTATGGCGTTAGGAATAAAGCGATCCTGCCATCCTTTAAACGAACCGTTAATTTCACCAACCATCATCCGCACGCCCTGCAGCAAGATGACCATATACATAGAGAATTGCAGGCCCAGATTGATGATATAGATATACCAGGGTTTGCCTTTCGCCATTAACTGTACGTTATCGATCCCTGTCGCCAATAGAAAACCGCCAACGAAGAGCGTCATCACAATGGCGATTGCCGTCACGTTGTGGTTAAAAATGGCTAACCAACCGGGAAGTTTCAGGTTTTCGGCGTCATGCTTTTCCGGATCGCCGAATTTATGCGCGAATTTCGAGAAAAACCACAGTCCCAGCATCTGGTTATGCGCAATGGTAAAACCGGCGTTATTGGTCACTTTGGCGATGGGTTTAACAATAAGCGTAGTTGAAAACGCCCAAAAGACCCCGGTCAATACCCCGGCAATTACAATGGATTGTACCCAACCGAACCCCAGCCAGAAGACGATTAACCACAGTACCGCCTGTGAATGAGAGACCCCGGTATTACCGGTAAGAAATATACCTTTTGCGCCGGTATAACGGCCAAATAAAACTAATAACAGGTTAGTAAAAAACGCCAATACAAAAACGTATCCTACATAGCCGAAATTATCGCCCAGCGCTATTTGCGTCGCGGCTTTCATGGCGTATGAATCCATTAAGTATCCATGCACGCCATAAGCCTTGCTGACTGCCTCTGCAACCGGTTTAAAAGTGGCTGAAAATTGAAAGCCGCCAAATAACACCATCATCAAACCGACCATCGCGCTGATCATACCGGTGATAATTTTTATAGGCGTCTTTTTATCCAGCGCATAGCCAACACCGACTAATATCCCAATTAATATTGCCGGTTCAGTTAAAAACGTTTGAATAACATCTATAAATTTGGCAAACATCGTCTGAACGCCCTCCATAAGCGTGCCTATTCGTTGTCATGATTGACCCCTTTACTGACGTTACGTATTGCTTCGCTGATGCTATTGAAAGTTACCCGATAAACCACCTTGTCTAATTTTGCCTTACACGCACTGTAATAATCAAAATTAGTCATTAAAAGATTTAAAGTGATTATTTGTGATTTGATTTGCAAAAATAGGGTAATATATAACCACGATCGATCGGAGTTTTTTATCGATCGATCATGGTTATTATTATTTATGGATAATTAGATAGTTAATATAGATATTTTGTATGTCTGGCTTTTGGCGCTACAGCCTGCAAAGCAGTGTTAACACTTCATAATGCGCGGTATGCGGGAACATATCGAAAAGCTGAACACGTTGAATACGGTAGTTCGGCAGATGACGAATATCCTGCGCCATCGTCTGCGCGTTACAGCTTGAATAAATAATAAAACGCGGCGCCATTTGTGCAAGGTAATCGCACAACGGCTTGCCAATGCCGCGGCGGGGAGGATTCACCAACACCAGGTCGGGCGTTTCACCTTGTGCGGTGGCGAATTGGGTGGAATCCAACGCCTGGAAATGAAGGCGGGTCAATCCCAGCTCGGCAGCGGATTGCTTCGCGCAGGCAATCGCCTCCGGCGCGATCTCAATACCGGTTAATTGCATCTGCGGCGTCGCGCAGTGCAGGCCGAATCCGCCCACTCCGCAAAAAAGATCCCACATATGGCGTACCGGCAGTTGCCCTACCCAGTCGCGCGCCGTCGCATATAATCGGCTGGCGACCGTAGGGTTGGTCTGAAAGAAACTTTGCGGGCGAATCCACAGCGGCACATCGTTAAAACGTTCCGCCAGCGCCTGCTGATCCGTCAGGTAGATTTCCGTCTCCCCTTCCATAATCGCCATATGTACCGGCTGGATATTTGCGGTGATCACTCTGAGCTGC
Organism: Salmonella sp. SAL04214; assembly: GCF_046550615.1. Classification (NCBI taxonomy): domain Bacteria; kingdom Pseudomonadati; phylum Pseudomonadota; class Gammaproteobacteria; order Enterobacterales; family Enterobacteriaceae; genus Salmonella; species Salmonella sp. SAL04214. The sequence continues at coordinate 120,725 of NZ_JBGDXT010000004.1, read as the reverse complement.
GGCAGTTGCGCGCGCAGCCACGGTAACGCCGCGCGCAGTTGCGTAAGTTTGGTTTCTGAACGCAACACGAAGCGTAGCATCATACCGCCATCGAACTGGCTTTCCGTCAGCAACAGGTATTTCAGTTCGCCGCGTTTTCGCGCCACGTTATAAGGCGTGAGTCCGGCACGGGCAATAAAAGGTTTTAGCGCGCTGAATACGGGGGCAAAGGAGGCGGGATACAGCGGGCAACCGCAAAGATCGACCGGCGTACCGTCGCGATGCAGCATCCCGAAGAGCGGTTTTTCTACACTACCGCTCACGACCATTTTCGCTTTGTTGCGGAAATGCTGTTCCGGGCCTCCAGTCGGCGCGCACCACTGTTCAACAGGCAGCCCGGCGAGCAAACGATGTAAATCGGCTGTTTTTGCGGAAAGTTGTTCGTTAACCGACTGCGTAATCCATTGACAGGAACGGCAGCGACCCGCGTCATAGAGTGCGCACTGCATACCAAAAAACCTTCATATTATCCGGGGCGACGATTATACACATTATTGCAGCCGGAAGAACCGACGGCTGGGAGCGGGAATAAACAGCAGAAACAGAATTAAAAGATCGGGGAGTTTTTGCATGACCAGGGAATGCAGGATATCACGCTTCGATTCTCCCGCGATGCTAAACAACTCCGGATACCCGTAGCCTAACGACGCCGCCCACAGATATCCGCTCACAATAATTTGTGTCGCCAGGTACACCCAGCGCGCCCAGCTACGGCCTTTCACCAGCGAAAACGCACAATAAATTTCAACAAAGACCAGCACTAAGCTGGCCAGAAAGACCAGGGTTAAGCTCCACGTCTGCACGCTGCGATGAATAAACTCGCCCATCCCGCGTATGCCGAGGGTATTCATAATCATCAGCACATCGAGACCGCGAATCAAAATAATCGCCATAGCCGCAACCTGCACCAGCGTAGGCACATTTAAACGGGCATGTGATGAGGTTGATTGCTTTATAAATCCCAATGAATGTCTTCCCTGAAAATGATGCCGCGACCCGCGCGGCAACGCATTGCCATAGTGGAAGATTTTAGTGGCTTCAGCCGCGTCTTGCACGCTGGATATCGCGAATCCGCTGTTTTTCCGCTCGCGCCATCAGGTACCAGGCAATAAATCCGACGATTCCTACCACGCCGAGGATTAACGTCGCCAGCGCGTTGATTTCCGGGTTCACGCCCATGCGCACGCTGGAGAAAACCAGCATCGGTAGCGTGGTGGCGCCGGGACCGGAAACGAAGCTGGCAATCACCAGATCGTCAAGGGAGAGCGTAAAGGCCAACAGCCAGCCCGAGATCACCGCTGGCATGATCATCGGTAACGTAATGACAAAAAAGACCTTTAACGGCGCCGCGCCAAGATCCATCGCAGCCTCTTCAATCGAACGATCCAGTTCGCGTAATCGCGAAGCGATCACCACTGCCACGTAGGCGGTACAGAAAGTGACGTGCGCCAACCAGATGGTCAGCATCCCGCGATCGGAGGGCCAGCCGATAGCATGACCGAGCGCGACAAACAGCAGCAGCAGCGACAGCCCGGTAATCACATCCGGCATCACCAGCGGCGCGGTGATCATAAACGCAAAGCCGTTTGCGCCGCGAAACCGTCCAAATCGCACCATCACCACCGCAGCAATGGTACCGAGCACCACCGCCATCGTCGCCGCACAGGCGGCAATTGTCAGGCTTAGTCCCACTGCGCTCATCATGGCGGTATCCCGAAAGAGCTCGCCATACCAGCGCGTCGACCATCCCGCCCACACCGTCACCAGCTTCGAACTGTTAAACGAGTAAATCACCAACATTAACATCGGCGCATAGAGAAAAGTAAACCCCAGCACCAGAATCAGAATGCGCCAGGGCGAGCGAACGACCGGTAAGTTATTCATCCGTGCTCCCCCACACTTTTTTGCTGATGTTTATGGAACCACATGATCGGCACGATCAGCAGCAGCAACATAATAATGGCGACCGCAGAAGCCACCGGCCAGTCGCGGTTATTGAAAAACTCCTGCCACAGGACGCGACCAATCATGATACTGTCCGGCCCGCCAAGCAGTTCCGGGATCACGAACTCGCCCACCGCCGGGATAAAAACCAGCATCGAGCCGGCGATGATTCCGCCTTTGGTGAGCGGGACAATGATGCTAAAAAATGTTTTCAGCGGTCGGGCGCCGAGATCCAGCGACGCTTCCACCAGCGAATAATCAATACGCGTTAATGCGGTATAAATGGGCAGAACCATAAACGGCAGATACGCATAAACAATGCCGATATAGACGGCCAGGTTAGTGTGCAGGATCGTCAGCGGCTGATCGATAACCCCTAGCCACAGCAACACATTGTTCAGCACACCGTTGTTTTTCAAAATGCCCATCCAGGCATAGACGCGTATTAAAAAAGACGTCCACGAGGGCAGGATCACCAACAGCAGCAGGATATTACGCGTGGAGGGCTTGCTGTGCGCCACCGCCCACGCCAGCGGGTAGCCCAGCAGCAGGCAGCAGATTGTGGAAATACCAGCAATTTGTAACGATTGCAGATAGGCTTCGAAATAAAGCGGATCGTCGGTCAGTTGCAAAAAATTACCGAGATTGAGCGTAATCGACAACTGACCGTCAGCCCATTCCAGCAGATCGGTATACGGCGGGATCGCCCGCGCCATTTCCGCCAGGCTTATCTTAAAGACGATAAGAAACGGCAGTAAAAACAGCAGAATGAGCCAGATATAAGGCAAAGCAATAACCAGCTTACGCCCATGTTTCATTTGCATTCGCGCCAACCATAGCGCCGCGCCGCCAGGTTTACTGATGCGTGCCGGAGGTTCAAGTGTGCTCATGTTTCCCCCTTATACCGTCAGGACCACGCAGCTATCCGCTTCCCAGCACAAACGCACTTCATCGCCCCAGGTCGGTAACCCTTTCCGGTAACGGTGCGCATTCTGCAGTTGAGCGCTGATCATCTGCCCGCTTTTTAGCCGCACATGATAAATAGACAGATCGCCGAGATACGCAATATGCGCCACTTCGCCGACGGCGAAATTATAGCCATCGGCAGGCGGCGACTCACACAGCATGATTTTTTCCGGACGTAGCGCCACATATACCGGCACATTATCAACGACAGAGGCATCTGCATCGACTTTTAACGGATGAACCAAACCGGGCGCGTCAATGACCAGACCGTCCTCTTCACGCGCTTTCAGTAAGCCCTCAAAAACATTTACCGATCCGATAAATTCGGCGCTATAGCGGGTCGTCGGATGCTCGTAAATCTCCTCCGGTTCGCCAATTTGCACAAATTTTCCACGGTTCATGATGGCAATGCGCCCCGCCATCGTCATCGCTTCTTCCTGATCGTGCGTCACCATGACGCAGGTCACGCCGACGCGCTCAAGGATATCCACCACTTCAAGCTGCATCCGGTCGCGTAATTTTTTATCCAGCGCGCCCATCGGTTCATCCAACAAGAGCAGCTTAGGACGTTTCGCCAGGCTGCGCGCCAGGGCCACGCGCTGGCGCTGACCGCCGGAAAGCTGATGCGGCTTACGTTTTGCAAACTCCTGCATGTGCACCAGACCCAGCATCTCATTGACGCGGCTGGTAATCTCCGCCTTCGGCAGTTTGTCCTGCTTCAGACCAAAAGCGATGTTCTGCTCTACCGTCATATGCGGAAACAACGCATAGGACTGAAACATCATATTAATCGGACGCTGATACGGCGGAACATGCGCCAGATCGACGCCGTCGAGCATAATTTGCCCGCTGCTCGGCGGTTCAAAACCTGCCAGCATCCGTAGCAGAGTCGATTTTCCACAACCTGACGCGCCCAGCAGGGCAAAAATCTCGCCTTTATAGATAGTCAGACTGACATCATCGACAGCATGTTGCCCGTCGAATGACTTCGTCAGGTTGCGAATTTCCAGAAGCGGCGTCAGCGCTTTACGGGTTTTCACCTGCGGGCGGTGGGGGACATCATTCACAAGGCGCTCTCCGGCATAACACAATCAAACGATACAAACGGTGGAATGCCCGATAGCGCACGCTTATCAGGCCATACCGTTAATAAATTACTTACCGCTTTTCACCTTCGTCCATGCGCGGGTGCGGACGCGATCAATCTTCGGCTCCTGCACTTTCAGGGTAAACAACTTGGCCCGCACATCCGCCGGCGGATAAATTCCCGGGTTATCGTGCACCTGCTGGCTGACCAGCGCCGTCGCCTCTTTATTCGCATTGGCGTAGAAAACGTGATCGGAAATATGGGCAATCACATCAGGGCGCAGCAGATAATTAAGGAACTGGTAGGCCTCGTCTTTATTTTTGGCGTCAGCCGGCATGGCAAACACATCAAAAAACGCCATTGCCCCCTCTTTGGGGATCGAGAAAGAGATATTGACGCCATTTTTCGCCTCTTTCGCCCGGTTAGCGGCCTGCCAGACATCGCCCGCCCAGCCAATGGCTACACAGGTATCGCCATTAGCCAGATCGTTAATGTATTGCGAGGAGTGGAAATAGCGAATGTTTGGCCGTAGCTTCAACAACAGATCGGTTGCCGGGCCGGTGTAGTCATCCGCTTTGCTGCTATTCGGATCTTTACCCAGATAGTTCAGCACGGTGGCAAAAACTTCTTCAGGCGCATCAAGGAAAGAGACACCGCAGCTTTTTAGCTTCTCCAGATTTTCCGGCTTGAGGACTAAATCCCAGCTATTCACTGGCGCATCATCCCCCAGCACCGCTTTCACTTTATCAACGTTATAGCCAATGCCCGTCGTGGCCCACATATAGGGCATGGCGTATTTGTTGTCAGGATCGTGCTTCGCTACCAGTTTCAGCAGTTCAGGATCGAGGTTTTTCCAGCCGGGAAGTTTGCTTTTATCCAGCGGCTGAAAAACGCCCGCGGTGAGCTGGCGCTCAAGAAAACTGGCCGATGGCACCACCAGATCGAACCCGGTGCTGCCTGCCATTAACTTGCCTTCCAGCACTTCGTTAGAGTCAAAGACATCATAGATAACGTTAATCCCGGTCTCTTTTTCAAAGTTCGCCACCGTGTCCGGCGCGATATAATCTGACCAGTTATAAATGTGCAGCGTTTTTTGTTCGGCAGCGAGCGTGCCGACAGAGACGACCATCAGAGCACCCGCAACCAGACCCGATAGCCATTTTTTCTTTAAGGCGGTCATCATCGCTTTCCTTCTAAAATCCGTTAACAAATGAACCCATTAGGCGTGGTTTAAAACATGCCTGAAATGTGCATACCTTTTCATTTGATACAAATGAAGAAGAGAGGTCGCCCTCCCTGCCATCAAGCTCGCTATAGAAGCTTCGCAAGAATAACTTTAGCTAAGGTTTGAGGCTATAGCCCAGATTAAAAAACGCCTTTTATCAATTTTTTATGCAGGTTTTGTCTATGTGATAAAGCGAAATGGTCAGAAAGGAGGTGAATAATTCTTTAAATAAAGGTTAACAGCAGCATAAAAAAACGTAAACAGCAGCCGCGCTGGCAGCGACTGCCTGATTATCGGGAGGGATCAGTGAAGAAAATGGTCAACCGCGCTGGTTTTTTGCGCGTCTTCTTCCGCGTTAAACAGAAGCTGATGCGCCCCGGCCTCAAGGATCACCATAGAAATCTGCTCTTCACTTTGGCGAACAAACCATTCGAACTGTTCGTAGGTGACGCCTTGCATAACGGATAAAGACTGGCACACAACCAGTTTTGGCAGATTATCATCCTGCATATCGAGAAAGGCTTTTACCGTCAACGAACTGGCGTTGATAGCAGAGAGATCGGCCGCCAGCGGCAGCAACGCGGAAGGCCTGACCTCCGCCATCGCGGAAAAAAGAACGGTGTTGTCCACCAAATCGATTTTAGCATCGTAGACGCCGTCAAAATTCTGCATATGCGGCAAATGCAGCGCCTGGCAGGTATCACATTCGAAGAAATTCATGCCCAGGTCGTCGAGCCATTGACGCAACGTATCCAGAGTGGGAACGACCAGTGATATCATAATAATGTGCTACCTCTTACGATGACGATGAAAAAATTACCGGCACAGCTTACGCAAAAAGCGTGCTTCGTACTACGGCGGAATCCACGATTGCGATTAGCCGCCGATTTTAAGGCAAAATTCAGGCGTAGCGTGACGTTCTATCCACTGAATCATTCGCCCCGCGATATCCACGCCCGTAGTCTTTTCGATACCTTCCAGTCCCGGCGAGGCATTCACCTCCATCACCAGCGGCCCGCGCGCGGCGCGTAAAATATCGACGCCCGCCACATCCAGCCCCAGCGTTTGTGCGGCTTTGATGGCGATATCCCGTTCACGGGGCGTGATCGTCGCGATGCTGGCCACCCCGCCGCGATGAAGATTGGAGCGAAAATCACCGGCTTTCGCGCACCGCTCAATCGCCGCCACAACCTCATTGCCGACGACCAGACAACGAATATCGCATCCTTTAGCTTCGGCAATGTATTCCTGAACCAGGATATGGGCATTCAGCCCCCGAAACGCATCAATAACGCTTTCAGCAGCCTGACGCGTCTCCGCCAATACCACGCCGATCCCTTGCGTGCCTTCTACCAGCTTCACGACCAGCGGCGCCCCGCCAACCATCTTAATAAGATCGCTGGTATCATCCGGCGAATGGGCGATCCCGGTAATGGGGAGATCGATCCCCTGGCGCGCCAGAAGTTGTAGCGATCGCAGCTTATCGCGCGCGCGGGTAATGGCGACGGATTCATTCAGCGGATAGCTACCCAGTAGCTCAAACTGACGTAGCGCAGCGGTACCATAAAAGGTAATGGCCGAACCAATACGGGGAATAACGGCGTCAAAATGGGGCAGACGACGCCCCTTGTAATGGATCGACGACGCAGCCGGATTAATATTCATATAGCAGGAAAGAGGATCGAGTATCTCGACCAGATGGCCGCGCCGCATCGCCGCTTCGCGCAGACGTTTGCAAGAATAGAGCGTTCCATCCCTGGACAATATGGCAATTTTCACCCTGCACCTCGCTGAAAACCCTGAAAAGCCCGCGTATCATACACTGGCCCGCAGGTTTTAGCGCGTCGCCCAGCCCTGTTTATGCAAATATTCAAGGATAAATGGGCGATTTTCTTTAATCAGGGTGCGACGGATATGATCGCTCCAGGTATCGCGTCGCGTATTACTGCCGCGGGTCAGATAATACTCAGCCAACTGCTCGTCATAGCGCGCCAGCAGCTTTTCATCAAGCGGTTGGTACTGGTTCTCATGAACCACAAGCTCGGCAGGCAGGCGCGGTTTCAGATCCGGATTATCCGCAGGCCATCCCAAACACAGGCCAAAGAGCGGCAATACATGCTTCGGCAATTTTAATAGTTCGGTAACAGACTCAATATTGTTACGGATGCCGCCGATATATACGCCGCCTAACCCCAGTGATTCCGCCGCCGTCAGCGCATTTTGCCCCATCATCGCCGTATCGACGACACCGAGCAGCAGTTGTTCGGCAAGCCCCAACTGCGCGTCAGGACAGATCTGCAAATGACGATTAAAATCGGCGCAAAATACCCAGAACTCAGCGGCCTGCGCCACATGCTTTTGCCCGCCCGTCAGGGGCACTAACGCCTCACGCAGCGCCCGATCGGTAATACGGATAATAGAGCTGCACTGTAAAAAACTGGAACTGGACGTACTGCGCGCGGCGGCAATAATGGCCTCTCGCTGCGCGTCAGTCACGGGTTCATCGGTGAAATGGCGAATAGAACGATGGCCACAAAGAAGTTCAATGGTCGGACTCATTATGCTTTTCTCTATCTGAACGGGAAGAAATGTCGGGTGGACGTTTCATCAACTGCGGCGCCAGTAACTGCGCAATACGCCACATCATCGCCACCGCGGCGGGGAGGATCAACACGACGCCCAGGAAAACCATCAATACGCCAGCCAGCGGCGTATTGAACGGCGCGGGCAGCGTAAGGTAATGATTAAGCGATAGCAGAGCAAGCGCCAGCAAAATCATACCGAGGCATTCCAGTATCAGTATGCTTTTGGGTAACACGCCAATCGTGCGCATATCAAGCCTCCCGGTTAACTGACGCACAGTGTAGAACGTTCTGGTCCGGCGTGCTTAACAGATATAGCCCTGGGTTATCAAAGGAACAGGCGTAACCTGCTTTTCATCTGCCGTAAATCGCGGCATGATAACACCTGTTCGCCGTCTGGCTTTATGTTCGAGGAGAGATATGTTTACTGTTATTTTTGGCCGCCCAGGGTGCCCTTATTGCGTGCGTGCAAAAGAGTTGGCGGAAAAACTGAGCAAAGAACGCGACGATTTCAACTACCGCTATATTGATATCCATGCTGAAGGCATTACTAAAGCGGATTTGGAAAAAACCGTAGGTAAACCTGTAGAAACCGTACCGCAGATTTTTGTCGATCAAAAACATATCGGCGGCTGTACGGATTTTGAAGCATGGGCAAAAGAAAATCTGAATCTTTTCGCCTGATTGCTCTGGCAACGCCCTCTACCGGAGGGCGCTATCGGCGTTTTTTTCGCCGGTGGCTAAACAGGCTGCTAATAAACAAATAGCAGAGCGCGCCTAACGCACACCAGAATACGGCGCTAAATAACCACGCCAGTTCTTGCCAAAACGATCGGGTAGGCATAAATACCACGCGCATTAACACCAGGCAAAACGGCGCCGCCAGCATCGCCCCGATCAGCGGTCGGATCACCTCGCGTCGGTGAGAACAAAAACTGGCCACCGCACCAGGCAACGTAAAAAATAACAGTCCAATCTCAGGATGCCCTGCCGCGCGAAAAGCGCCTTGTACATGCATAGTTAATGAAAGACACACCACAATAAAGAGTACAAAGCAGCAGACAACGCTTGCCCACCCGTGTTTATGTTTCAATCGTTCCTCCTGACACTCTCTATCGAACACGCTTTCCGCCGTGAGGCATCCAGTCAGATAAAGTCATGTGGCATTCCATGCCAAAAACACACCTGCACGATTCTTATAGCCGTTAGTACGCAATAAGATTAAACTAGCAGGATATATTGTTGTGTTGTTTTTATTTGGATGCTGTATGCAATACGATTGCACCCTTAATTCATGATAAAAACAGTAGCGTAAATTACCATTTCTTTCAACAGCTTACTCGTAAACAAGAAGTTAGTCTCCGTGAATATAAACGTCGCAGATTTGTTAAATGGGAATTACATCCTGTTATTATTTGTGGTCCTGGCTCTTGGCCTGTGTCTTGGCAAGTTACGTCTGGGTTCAGTCCAACTTGGTAATTCCATTGGCGTTTTAGTGGTCTCTCTATTATTAGGGCAGCAACACTTCAGTATTAACACCGACGCGCTAAATCTGGGATTTATGCTGTTTATTTTTTGTGTCGGCGTCGAGGCTGGCCCCAACTTTTTTTCGATTTTTTTTCGCGACGGTAAAAACTATCTGATGCTTGCCCTGGTCATGGTCGGTAGCGCTCTGCTAATCGCCTTAGGCCTTGGTAAGCTATTCGGCTGGGATATCGGCCTGACGGCCGGTATGCTGGCCGGCTCAATGACATCCACGCCCGTGCTGGTTGGCGCAGGCGATACCCTGCGACATTCCGGCATCGCCAGCACGCAACTCTCCTCCGCTCTTGATAATCTGAGCCTGGGCTATGCCCTGACCTATCTGATTGGGTTGGTCAGTCTGATCGTGGGCGCGCGCTACTTGCCTAAACTGCAGCATCAGGATTTGCAAACCAGCGCCCAGCAAATTGCTCGCGAGCGCGGTCTGGATACCGATGCTAATCGCAAAGTTTATTTGCCGGTTATCCGCGCCTATCGGGTTGGTCCGGAACTGGTGGCCTGGACTGACGGCAAAAACCTGCGCGAGCTGGGTATTTACCGCCAGACAGGTTGCTATATCGAACGTATTCGTCGTAACGGTATTCTGGCGAACCCGGATGGCGATGCGGTGCTGCAAATGGGCGATGAGATTGCGCTGGTCGGCTATCCGGACGCGCACGCCAGGCTCGATCCCAGCTTCCGTAATGGTAAGGAAGTGTTTGATCGCGATCTGCTTGATATGCGCATCGTAACGGAAGAAATTGTGGTGAAAAACCACAATGCGGTCGGTCGCCGCCTCGCTCAGCTCAAGCTGACCGATCATGGCTGCTTCCTTAACCGCGTCATCCGCAGCCAGATCGAAATGCCTATCGACGATAACGTCGTGCTGAATAAAGGCGACGTGTTACAGGTGAGCGGCGACGCCAGACGCGTAAAAACCATCGCCGATCGCATTGGTTTTATTTCGATCCATAGCCAGGTGACGGACCTGCTCGCCTTCTGCGCTTTTTTTATCATCGGGTTAATGATCGGGATGATTACCTTCCAGTTCAGCAATTTTAGTTTCGGCATCGGCAACGCGGCCGGATTGCTGTTCGCCGGGATCATGCTCGGTTTCCTGCGCGCTAACCATCCTACCTTTGGTTATATTCCGCAGGGCGCGCTTAACATGGTGAAAGAATTCGGCTTGATGGTATTTATGGCAGGCGTTGGTTTAAGCGCCGGCAGCGGTATCAACAACGGTCTGGGCGCGGTCGGCGGACAAATGCTGATCGCCGGGCTTGTCGTCAGCCTGGTACCGGTGGTGATCTGCTTCTTGTTTGGCGCTTATGTGCTGCGCATGAACCGGGCGCTGCTGTTCGGCGCCATGATGGGCGCGCGTACCTGCGCCCCGGCGATGGAAATCATTAGCGATACGGCGCGCAGCAATATTCCAGCGCTGGGTTATGCGGGGACTTACGCCATCGCCAACGTCCTGCTAACGCTGGCGGGGACGCTTATTGTCATCATCTGGCCGGGGTTAGGATAAAACTGAAGTTTGCCTTTAAGTGAAAAAATTTTGCCAATAGGTCGAACTTTTCGTTAAAGCATCAGTCATACCTATTGCCACTGCTTTTCTTTGATGTCCCCATTTTGTGGAGCCCATCAACCCCGCCATTTCGGTTCAAGGTTGGTGGGTTTTTTGTTGCCTGACGCAGAGTGACACTACATTGACTCTCCGGCGATTCGCTTTACCATCTGTAAAATCGCTTCACGCGCCAGCGGCGTTCGATCCGTTACAAAATGCAGCGTCATCCCCTCGATAAACGCATCCAGCGCGCGGGCGGTCTGCGCGTCAAACCACTGCGCCAGCGTATTCTGGCTACGCTGCATCCAGTTTTGCATGACTATTTTTAACGCTGGCTTATCGCTGGCATAGGCATATAACTGATACATTAACGCCATATTATCCGGCGTCGTAACCTGCGAGCCGTAAATCATTTCCGTTATCGCCTGGCACGCCCCCTCCGCATCCGTCACCTGCGCAAAAAAGTCCTGGTATTGACGCGACATGTTCTCGGTGAAAAGTGTAAAAGCTTCACTCAATAACGCATCCATACCGGCAAAATAGTAGGTCATCGAGCCAAGCGGCACCTGAGCGATAGCGGCGATTTTCCGGTGCGTCACGGCATGAACGCCATAGGTCTTTACCGCTTCCAGTGTGGCCTGAATTATTTTTTCCCGTCGCTTAGGATCATTGGCGCGTCTTACGGCATTTTCTTTCATGATGAGTTCCACATCTCATTCAGGATGCAGGCGATAGTAGCCTGCCGCTTACGCTGAAAAAACAGACAGTAAAAACTGTCTGCACAACGAAGTATGACGACGATATGTACAAATGTACACAAGCTTGCTAATGTTTACCTCTCGCTTCTATTTTCTGGCCTGACGCTATGACCGTCCTCTCCTCACGTAACGCCTTAAAACGCCGTACCTGGGCGCTGTTTATGTTCTTCTTTTTACCCGGACTGCTGATGGCCTCCTGGGCAACCCGAACGCCTGCTATTCGGGATATTCTTTCCGTCTCTACCGCGGAAATGGGGGCGGTCTTATTCGGGCTTTCTATCGGTTCAATGAGCGGTATTCTTTGTTCCGCCTGGCTGGTGAAACGATTTGGCACCCGGAAGGTTATTCGCACGACGATGACCTGCGCAGTAACCGGGATGGTTATTCTTAGCGTCGCGCTGTGGTGCGCCTCGCCGCTGATTTTTGCCCTTGGATTAGCCGTTTTCGGCGCCAGTTTTGGTGCCGCCGAAGTGGCGATTAATGTCGAAGGTGCGGCGGTCGAACGCGAGCTGAATAAAACCGTTCTGCCGATGATGCATGGTTTTTACAGTTTCGGCACGCTGGCGGGCGCTGGTGTCGGCATGGCGTTAACCGCATTAAGCGTCCCGGCTAACATCCATATCATCCTCGCGGCTGCCGTGGCGATCGCGCCCATTTTTATCGCCATTCGGGCGATCCCTGACGGTACGGGTAAAAACGCATCGGAAGATGCTCACCTTCAGGAAAAAGGATTACCTTTTTATCGGGACATCCAGCTTTTGCTTATTGGCGTGGTGGTGCTGGCAATGGCATTCGCCGAAGGCTCTGCGAATGACTGGCTGCCGCTACTGATGGTAGACGGACACGGTTTTAGCCCAACCTCCGGCTCTCTGATCTACGCCGGTTTCACGCTTGGTATGACCGTTGGCCGCTTTACCGGCGGCTGGTTTATTGACCGCTATAGCCGGGTGACGGTTGTTCGCGCCAGCGCGTTGATGGGAGCGCTGGGCATTGGCCTGATTATTTTTGTCGATAGCGACTGGGTCGCCGGCGTCTCGGTCATTCTTTGGGGCTTAGGCGCTTCGCTCGGCTTCCCGCTGACCATTTCCGCCGCCAGCGATACCGGTCCCGACGCGCCGACGCGCGTGAGCGTTGTCGCCACGACCGGCTATCTGGCGTTTTTGGTCGGGCCGCCGCTGTTGGGCTATCTGGGAGAGCATTATGGATTACGCAGCGCCATGATGGTTGTGCTGGCGCTGGTTATTCTGGCGGCGCTGGTGGCGAAGGCCGTCGCCAAACCTGTATCGACTCCGCAACCGGTGATGGAGCATAACGCATGAGTATCAAATTAATCGCCGTCGACATGGACGGCACTTTTCTGAGCGATCAAAAAACCTATAACCGTGACCGGTTTATGGCGCAGTACCAACAAATGAAGCGGCAAGGCATTCGCTTTGTCGTGGCCAGCGGCAACCAGTATTACCAGTTAATCTCGTTCTTTCCGGAAATTGCGCACGAAATCGCTTTTGTCGCGGAAAACGGCGGTTGGGTGGTCAGCGAAGGAGAGGATATTTTTAACGGCGAGCTGACAAAAGCCGACTTCCAGACGGTTGTCGAACACCTGCTCACACGCGCCGATGTGGAGATTATCGCCTGTGGAAAAAACAGCGCCTATACGCTGAAACGGTACAACGATGCGTTAAAAGCCGTTGCGGCAATGTATTATCATCGTCTGGAGTTTGTGGATAATTTTAACAACATCAACGATGTTTTTTTCAAATTCGGCCTTAATATTACCGATGAACGGATACCGGAAGTACAGGCGGCGCTGCACGACGCCATTGGCGATATCATGGTCCCCGTTCATACCGGCTATGGCAGTATTGATTTAATTATTCCCGGCGTGCATAAAGCCAACGGCCTGCGTCTGTTACAGCAGCGCTGGGGCATTCATGATAGTGAAGTGGTGGTATTCGGCGACGGCGGCAACGATATTGAGATGCTGCGTCAGGCCGGGTTTAGTTTTGCCATGTCGCACGCCAGCGAAGCGGTCGCGGCGGCGGCGAAATACCGCGCCGGATCGAACAACCAGGAAGGCGTGCTGGATATTATCGACAGCGTATTAAACAACGAGCCGCCGTTCAACGTCTAGCGGATGCCTCTCTATGCCTGATAACAGAAAGCTTATCAGGCGTAGCCGCTCTCTCAGACTGTTTGCAAATTCCCCGTCCGCTTATCTTTTAAGAAGACCAGCATCAGCAGTAGCCAAAGAATACCGTTTGCCAGATTAAACAGGCTAAATAACCCATTGCCGCCGCTTAACCAGGCGTGTTTACTGACTTCAATGCCAACGGTAAAAATCAGCATTTGTAGCATTCCCATCGCCGCCGAGACCGTTCCTTTACTCATATCGCTGGAAAAGAGCGTCAGACGCACCAGTCCGGCATTCGCCAGCCCAATGCCAAAAGCGTATACGCTTAATCCCGCCGTCATCCATAAATAAGCATGGGATGAAACCACCGTCGCCGCCGCGGCGATGATCAGCCCCGCGACGATAGGCCAGCCGCCCATCACGATCAGCGAGCGAACCGTACGTCGGGAGGTTAAACGCGCTAACACCAGATTACCGGCAATGAGCGCGCCAAAAACGGGCACCTGCAGCAGACCATATTCATAGCTGCTGAGCTGTTCGCCGCTAATGATGATAATCGGCGACTGCGCAATCCAGGCCAACAGCGGCAGGCTGACAAATCCCAGCGCTAACGCCCCTGCGACGAACCGCCGATTTTTTATCACCAACCGATAATCCCGGCCCAGCGCCTTAAATGACAACGTTTCGCCCCGCCGCGTGGCGGTCTCCGGCATTGCGCGCTGTAGCCCGAAAAAGGCGATAGCGGCCAGTGCGGCAAATAAAATAAACATCCCCTCCCACGGCAGAACATGCACCCATGCCGCCCCAACCAGTGGTCCCAGTAGCGGCGCGATTAACGCCACGTTCGCCATCAGCGCAGTAATTTTTATACACACCGCTTCCTCAAAGGATTCCTGAATCGCGGCATACCCTACAGCGCTGATAAAACACAGGCTAATCCCTTGCAAAAAACGCAGGAATGTAAATTGTTCGATGTTTTTCGCCAGTAACGTCGCCAGGCAGGTGACAATAAACCACACGACGCCCGCCAGCATCACGGGACGACGGCCAATCCGGTCAGACAACGGGCCAAGCAGCCACTGTAAGAACATACCGCCCGCCAGATAAGCGGTCATGGACGTCGGAACCCAGTCCAGGCCCGCCTGATACTGCTCAACCACCGCCAGCATACCCGGCTGGATCATGTCGTTGCCAATATAAGTAGAAAATTCGTACAGCACCAGACAGAGAGGAAAAAGTAGCGCCTGACGTCCCAGCCTGCCGCCTGATTGTAAACGATTCTGCATACCATCTCTTCGCCAATAAAAACCGCGCAGAGTGTAATGAAAGTCGGGGAACTGAGATAGCGAATTATGAGGCTGCAAGGGAAATAGCGCACATTTTTACAGAAAGCCGCTTAGCGCTTGCGTACTTTAAGGTTAATTTAAGTTTGCGCCGTTATCATCAACGTTATTTTATGCCATTGTCTTAAATCTCTTCATGTTGCCGCCAAATAAGACAATACTGCTTTTCCTCTCTGTTACGCTGCATTTATGCTCAGTTTGCACGGGGATGAGCTGGCTATCCCTTTTGATTTCATTGCTCCGAGCCTGGATGTTATGCTGGAAAACCTTAACAACTCGCTGTTTTATTTTATTAACGCCACGCCTGATTCCGCGCAGTGGACGATTTCGCTCGCTATCTTTATCGCCAAAGATGTCATCAACATCGTCCCGCTCTTAGCCGTGGTACTCTGGCTGTGGGGGCCCCGCGATCGGGTCTGCGCCCAGCGTCAGCTGATCGTTAAAATCGGCATCGCGCTGATTATCAGTCTGGCGGTATCCTGGACAATGGGACACCTTTTCCCGCACGACCGTCCGTTTGTCGATCATATCGGCTATAACTTCCTGCATCATGCCGCCGATGACTCGTTCCCCAGCGATCACGGTACGGTGATTTTTACCTTTGCGCTGGCGTTTTTGTTCTGGCACCGCCTCTGGTCAGGCATCGTGATGATGGCGATAGCCATGACCATCGCCTGGTCGCGCGTCTATCTCGGCGTACACTGGCCGTTAGATATGATTGGCGCGCTGCTGGTAGCGATGCTTGGCTGCCTGAGCGCACAGCTGATCTGGCAATGGTACGGCGCGCCGCTCTACCAGGCGCTGCAACGTTGTTACCGTTTCTGTTTCGCATTGCCCATTCGAAAAGGCTGGGTACGTGACTAAATAGCGAAAAAAAGAGTAATATTAAGCGCTCTGTATGGTGCGGAGCGCTTATTTAACTCTCCAGGGGAACTATGGAAACGCGACGCGACGAGCGTATTGGTCAATTGCTGCAGGCCTTAAAACGCAGCGATAAACTTCATCTAAAAGAAGCCGCGACCCTGTTGGGCGTCTCTGAAATGACCATTCGTCGCGACCTGAACCATAAAAGCGCGCCTGTCGTGTTGCTGGGCGGCTATATCGTACTGGAGCCCCGCAGCGCCAGTCATTATCTGTTAAGCGATCAAAAATCTCGTCTGGTGGAAGAAAAACGCCGAGCCGCTCAGTTGGCTGCGGGCCTGGTACAAGCGCATCAGACGGTATTTATTGACTGTGGCACCACCACGCCGTGGATCATCGAAGCCATTGATAATGACCTTCCCTTTACGGCGGTGTGCTATTCACTTAATACCTTCCTGGCGCTGCAGGACAAACCCCATTGCCGCGCCATCCTCAGCGGCGGGGAGTTTCACGCCAGCAACGCCATTTTCAAGCCGCTTGATTTCCATGAAACGTTAAACAATATTTGTCCGGATATCGCGTTTTATTCCGCCGCCGGAGTTCATACCAGTAAAGGCGCTACCTGCTTTAATCTGGAAGAGCTGCCGGTAAAACATTGGGCAATGACAATGGCACAGAGCCATGTACTGGTGGTGGATCACAGTAAATTCGGCAAGGTACGTCCGGCGCGGATGGGGGAATTATCACGCTTTGATACGATTATCAGCGACCGCCGTCCCGATGAGGCCTTTGTGGCCTACGCTAAAGCGCAACAAATTACTCTGATGTATTAACTGCCCGTTGCCGGATGCGACGCGCACCCGGCAACGGAGTTATTTTACGAGAACCAACTGCCAAACCACTGATGGAGTTTCATCAGCACAAAATCCCACATCCGGCTGAAAAATCCCCCCTCCTCGACGTTTTCCATCACCATTAACGGGCGTTGCTCAATGGATTTTCCGTTAAGCTGGAAATCGATGGTGCCGACAACCTGCCCTTTCTTCAACGGCGCCGTGAGCTGTGGTTCGTTCAACGTAAAGCTGGCCTTCAGGTTTTTAAGCTGCCCACGCGGAATCGTCACAGACCCCGCATCGCCCGCCCCCAAATTGACCTCACGCTTATCGCCAAACCAGACCCGTTGCGTCACGAATGTCGCGTCAGGTTTAATCGGCGTGACCGTTTCAAAGAAGCGGAAACCCCAGGTCAGCAGTTTTTCTGACTCATTAAAACGAATACGGTCCGTTTTCGCCCCCAGCACGACAGAGATCAGGCGCATATCGCCCTGGGTGGCGGAGGCGACAAGGTTATACCCAGCCCCTGCCGTTGTCCCCGTTTTCATGCCGTCGACATGCAGATTGGTGCTCCACAACAGGCGGTTGCGGTTCGGTTGACGAATATTATTAAAAGTAAATTCTTTCTCTTTATGAATGGCGTATTCGTCAGGCACATCGTGAATCAAGGCCTTGCCGAGCAACGCCATATCGCGAGCGGTACTGAACTGCCCTGGAGCATCAAGACCGTGTACCGTCTGGAAGGTTGTATTCGTTAACCCCAGTCGTTTCGCATAGGCGTTCATCAGGCCGATAAAGGACTCCTGGCTTCCGGCGACGTAGTCGGCAAGCGCGATACAGGCATCATTACCTGACTGAATGATGATGCCTTTATTAAGATCCGCAACCGACACCTGATCGCCTGGCTTCAGAAACATCACCGACGACCCACGTAGCGCCGGGTTCCCCGTCGCCCAGGCATCTTTGCCCACCGTCACCATATCGGTCAGCTTGATTTTCCCTGCCTTCAGCGCCTGGCCCACCACGTAGCTGGTCATAATTTTTGTCAAACTGGCAGGGTCGAGTTTCTCATCGGCGTTGCCTTCCGCCAGTACTTTACCGCTGGCGTAATCCATTAAGATCCAGGCTCGCGCATCAACGCCCGGCGGCGCGATCGTTTGTTCCTCTGCCTTTACAGGCGAAGCGAAAAGGAATAAGAGAACCGAACCTGCCGCGAGGCTACGAAGGGAAGAAGCGTATTGCGTCATAGTACCACCCGAGTATCCATTCCAAAAACACACGTCACACCACCGTGTAATAAGTGCGGTGAGTAATAACGCACTCACGACGTTAAAGAAACCGTAACTTGGTAAAGTTTTTAAAGTTTATGCAATAACATCCCGTTACGCTTCCTTCATAACGATTTTTTTACAGACCATTGTGTAAATGTTAGGTTTATCTCACGGTAGGCCGATTACTGTCATCATCCTGATAAAACAGAAGGGGTTAATATGATTACGCTGTGGGGCCGGAACAACTCGACTAATGTTAAAAAAGTGTTGTGGACGCTTGAAGAGCTGGAACTGCCATACGATCAAATTCTGGCAGGCGGAAAATACGGCGTTAACCAGGATGCCGACTATCTGGCGATGAATCCTAATGGGCTGGTGCCGCTGCTTAAAGATGATGAAACCGACCTGTTATTGTGGGAATCCAATGCCATTGTCCGCTATCTGGCGGCGCAATACGGCCAGAACCGGCTATGGGTTGATAATCCGGCGCGGCGTGCGGAGGGCGAAAAATGGATGGACTGGGCGAATCAAACGTTGAGCCCGGCGCACCGCGTGATCCTGATGGGACTGGTCAGAACCCCGCCGGAAAAACGCGACCAGGCGGCAATTGAAGCCGGTATCGAAAAGTGTGACAGCCTTTTTGCGCTTCTTGATGATGCTCTGGCCCACCAGCCGTGGTTCTCCGGGGATAACTTTGGCACCGGCGATATCGCTATTGCGCCTTTCGTCTATAACCTGTTGAACGTGGGTCTGAAATGGACGCCGCGCCCGAATCTGGAACGCTGGTATCAACAGCTTACCGAGCGCCCTGCTTTTCGCAAAGTGGTGATGATCCCGGTGACCTAACGCGTGGCTGCAGGACTTACCTTGAGTAACTGCCCGTCGGACTCATCGGTTAACACATATAAGTAGCCGTCAGGTCCGACACGCACATCCCGAATACGCTGCTTTCTGTCACCCAGAATACGGCCTTCTTCCGTCACCGTATTGCCATCGACGCGCATCACAATGACCTCTTTATCTTTTAGCGCGCCGATAAACAGTTTGTGCCGCCACGGCGCAAAAACGTCGCTGGCATAAAAAGCCATCCCGCTGATCGCCGGAGAATCCTTCCAGTAGTAAACCGGTTGCTCCGTTCCCTCGACAATTTCACCTTTGGCTTCCGGCACTTTCAGACCACTATAGTTGACGCCCCATGTGGCCAGCGGCCAGCCATAATTTTTGCCTTTTTCCGGGATGTTAATTTCATCGCCGCCGCGCGGACCGTGTTCATGCAGCCATAGCGCGCCGCTCCAGGGATTGATGGCCAGCCCCTGCGGATTACGAATACCGTAAGACCAGATTTCCGGACGCGCGCCCGCCTGATGCACAAACGGATTATCCGGCGGAATTTCGCCCTGTCCGGTCAGGCGCACCAGCTTACCCTGTAATTTATCCAAATCCTGCGCGGTAGCGCGCTGGTTATTTTCACCCAGGGCAATAAAAAGAAACCCTTGCGCATCGAATACCATACGTCCGCCGAAATGGTTGCCGGTAGACAGCTTAGGCATCTGGCGAAACACGGTACGAAAATGCTCCAGACGCTGAAGATCGTCGCTCAGCCGTCCAAAACCGACTGCCGTACCGGCGTTTCCTTCGCGGTCAGCTTCAGCATAGCTCAGCCAGACGCGGCGCGACTGGGCAAAGTCAGGCGCCAGCACGACGTCCAGCAAACCTCCCTGCCCGTTTGCCCACACTTTCGGTACGCCAGCCAGCGGATCGGAAAGTCCCTTCCCCGTCTGCCAGTGGCGCAGTTGTCCCCCTTTCAGGGTAATGAGCATCCCACGGTTATCCGGCAAAAAAGCCAGCGACCACGGGTGATCGAGTCGGGTTTGCAGCACCTCAACGTTCACCGGCGCAAGATTGGCGTTCGCCCATGAAGAGAAAAGAGAGAATGAAACTATCGCGAGAAGTATTCGACGCATACCGCCTCCTTCAGGGCTCTGCGTTAAAGCGTAGTCAGCATCGCAAGAGGTCGGGTTTATTTTTACAAAACATTAAGCGGCGCGGTCCGGTAAAAAGGGGGAGTCGCCTCCCCCTTATTCAGACCTGTGTAAGCGGTGAATGTGCTTTCAGACTCTGAATACTCAGCGTCAAAGTTGTCAGACAGTTTTCAAGTTTATCTGCGTTGACGGCAATAAAGGTCGGACAATCATGGTGTCCGCTCATTAAACAAACGGCGGCGGCCGCAAGCGCGCCTTCGGCACGGCGCAGCGCGTTCCACTCTTCCTGATCGAGATGCAGTCCCTGCCGTAAAGCGTGATCGTGGAGCTCGCGATTCAGTTCAAAAAAATTGTCACGCAGAGTGTCACTTTCGCTGACTGACATATACCCCTTCGCTTTTCGCAATTGCAGATAAGCGGCAAGATCGATACGCGCGTTTATCAGCTTGTTGAGAAGATCGGTTCTCAGTCTGTCAACGACCATACCTTTTTTCCTCCTCTTTTCTACCAGGGTTCAACTTAATAGTATGGTCGTTTTTTAGACAAAGGGGTGTCAGAGATCAAGAATTTTCTTAGAATTGCCCTTTTTCACCTTTTGCTGATAACCACAACGGTTGATGCCGCCGCTCCTGATGAGATTGCGATACAATTTTTGTTCGGATATCTGTAGAATCCCTGCCCTGACCATTCCAATAAATGAACACTTTTTAAGCTATGAGTAATGTAACCCACCAGCCAAAGATCGGCTTCGTTTCCCTGGGCTGTCCGAAAAACCTCGTTGATTCGGAACGCATCCTGACTGAGCTGCGTACCGAAGGCTATGACGTTGTGCCACGCTATGACGATGCGGATATGGTTATCGTTAATACCTGTGGCTTTATTGACAGCGCGGTACAAGAGTCGCTGGAAGCCATTGGCGAAGCGCTGAACGAAAACGGTAAGGTAATCGTCACCGGCTGCCTGGGCGCAAAAGAAGATCAGATCCGCGAAGTGCATCCGAAAGTACTGGAAATCACCGGGCCGCATAGCTATGAGCAAGTTCTGCAGCACGTACATCATTACGTACCGAAGCCGAAGCACAATCCATTTTTAAGCCTCGTACCGGAACAGGGTGTAAAACTGACGCCGCGCCATTATGCGTATCTGAAAATTTCTGAAGGCTGTAATCACCGCTGCACGTTCTGCATCATCCCGTCGATGCGCGGGGATCTGGTCAGCCGTCCGATTGGCGACGTATTAAGCGAAGCGAAACGTCTGGTTGATGCCGGGGTCAAAGAGATTCTGGTGATTTCGCAAGATACCTCCGCCTACGGCGTAGATGTGAAGCACCGCACCGGATTCCATAATGGCGAACCGGTGAAAACCAGTATGGTGAGCCTGTGCGAGCAGTTATCAAAACTGGGCGTCTGGACACGTCTGCACTACGTCTACCCCTACCCACACGTTGATGATGTGATTCCGCTAATGGCGGAAGGCAAAATCCTGCCTTATCTGGACATTCCGCTGCAACATGCCAGCCCGCGGATTCTTAAACTGATGAAACGTCCTGGTTCCGTTGACCGCCAGCTGGCGCGCATTAAGCAGTGGCGCGAAATCTGCCCGGAACTGACCCTACGCTCCACCTTTATTGTCGGCTTCCCCGGCGAAACGGAAGAAGACTTCCAGATGCTGCTCGACTTCCTGAAAGAGGCGCGCCTCGATCGTGTAGGCTGCTTCAAGTACAGCCCGGTGGAAGGCGCAGGCGCGAATGAGCTGCCGGATCAGGTGCCGGAAGAGGTGAAAGAAGAGCGCTGGAACCGCTTTATGCAACTGCAACAGCAAATCTCCGCTGAGCGCTTGCAGGAAAAAGTGGGCCGCGAAATTCTGGTGATCGTCGATGAGGTTGACGAAGAAGGCGCTATCGGGCGTAGCATGGCGGATGCGCCGGAAATTGACGGCGCGGTCTATTTGAACGGCGAAACCAACGTCAAGCCGGGCGATATCGTGCGCGTGAAAGTGGAAAACGCCGACGAATATGATTTGTGGGGCAGTCGGGTTTAACGCCACCTCCCCCGGCGCGGGTGCCGGATGTGTTATCCCGCCTGACGAGGCCGTTCCAGGCCCGCCAGGCGTCAACGCCACCGGGCTGGCTTACCCCTTAATCTTCGGGTCCAGCGCATCGCGCAACCCGTCGCCTAACAGGTTAAACGCCAGCACAGTCAGGAAAATCGCCACCGCTGGGAAGAGCGCTACGTGCGGCGCGATGACCATATCCGCCCGCGCTTCATTGAGCATCGCTCCCCACTCCGGCGTTGGCGGCTGCGCGCCTAATCCGAGAAATGACAGGCTTGCCGCGGAAATAATTGACGTACCGATACGCATCGTAAAGAAAACCACAATTGACGAGACCGTTCCCGGCAAGATATGGCTAAACAAAATCGTCGTGTCGCTGGCGCCGATACTGCGGGCAGACTCAATAAACGTCTGCTGTTTTAAGACCAAAGTATTTCCGCGCACCAGACGAGCAAACGCCGGAATAGAGAAAATCGCCACCGCAACAATCACGTTAGCAATACCGCTGCCTAACACCGCCACAACGGCAATCGCCAGCAAAATGCCGGGGAAGGCGAACAGCACATCGCAAATGCGCATAATGAAACGATCCCACCAGCCTTCATAATATCCCGCCAGCAATCCCAACACCGTACCGATTATCGCGCCGATAAATACCGCGAACACGCCCGCCGCCAGTGAGATCTGCGCCCCAACGAGAACCCGGCTAAAGATGTCTCTTCCCAGCGAGTCAACGCCAAACCAGTGCTGCAAAGAGGGGCCATTGTTCAGGCTATCGTAGTCAAAATAGTTTTCCGCATCGTAGGGCGTCAGCCAACGGGCAAAAATCGCCACCAGAATTAACACCAGTACGAATCCCCCGGCGACCAACGCGACATGCTGGCGGCGAAAACGACGCCAGAACTCCCGCCACGGCGTGCGTATCTGGTCGGGTTTTACCACCGGCATAGCATGTAAAATCGCCTGACGGCGCCAGTTAAATAATCGCATCCTTACTTATACCTGATAGCCGGATTAATGGCGGCATAGAGGACATCCACCACTAAGTTGATAAGAATAAATTCCAGAGAAAACAGCAGCACTTCTGCCTGAATCACGGGGTAGTCGCGCATGTCGACGGAGTCGACCAGTAATCGCCCAAGCCCCGGCCAGTTAAACACTTTTTCAACGACGATCGAGCCGCCAAGCAGAAAGCCAAATTGCAGTCCCATCATGGTGACGACCGGGATCATTGCATTGCGCAGGCCATGTTTTAACACCACCCACGTTTCACTGACGCCTTTCGCCCGCGCGGTCCTCATGTAATCCTCGCTCAGGACATCGACAAACGAGGAGCGCGTAAAACGCGCCATGACGGATGCCACCGCCGCGCCAAGCGTCAGGGAGGGTAAAATATAATGTTGCCAGCTATCCGCCCCCACGGTCGGTAGCCAGCCCAGATCCACGGAAAAAATCTGCATTAACAACATTCCCAGCGCAAAAGCCGGAAAAGAAATGCCGGTCACGGCAAGCGTCATTCCTAACCGGTCAGGCCAGCGATTACGCCACACGGCGGCGGCGATGCCGATCGCCATGCCAAACAGCACCGCCCATATCATACTGGTTATCGTCAGCCACAGCGTCGGCAAAAAGCGGCTGGCGATCTCCTCAGAAACCGGGCGGCGGGAAACCATTGACGTACCGAAATCGCCTTGTAAAACATGGGTGATGTAACGCCAAAACTGGACATGAAGCGGCTGATCAAGCCCCAGCTGCTGACGAACCAGCGCGATCACCTGCGCGTCGGCTTCCGGTCCGGCTATCAGCCGCGCCGGGTCGCCGGGCAACAAATGAACAAATAAAAACACCAGCACTGCCACAATCAACAGCGTAGGAATTAATCCCAGCAGGCGCTTGAGAACATAGTTAAGCATTACACGAACCTTTTACCGGATGGCGGACAACGCGCGCGCCATCCAGCCCCATCGCATTACTTACTTCAAATCCGCATCGTCAAAGCTGAAACCGGTATCCGGCATAATCCAGAAACCGGTCAAATTTTTACTGTGCGCAGAAACCAATTTCTCCACCACCAACGGTATCCAGGGCGACTCTTTCCAGATAATATCCTGCGCCTCTTTGTACAATCGTGTTTTCTCCTGCGGATCGTTGGTCTTTAAGGCCGCCGCCAAATCGCTGTCGACCTGCTTGTTGCTGTAAAAAGCGGTATTAAACTGCGTCGGCGGCCAGTTTTGTGATGTGAAGAGCGGCGATAACGCCCAGTCAGCTTCGCCCGTCGACGCCGACCAGCCGGTATAGAACATTCGCACGCCGCTCTCTTTTTGCCCTTTGCCCTCAACTTCCGCGGCGCGCTGGCCGGCGTCCATCGCGGTTATCCGGGCTTTAATGCCAATCTGCGCCAGTTGCTGTTGGGTAAACTGCAACACTTTTTGCGCGGTGCTATGGTTGTGCGATGACCACAGTGTGGTACTGAAACCGTCTGGATACCCCGCCTCTTTCAACAGTTCGCGCGCTTTAGCCGGATCATAGGGCCACGGCTGATAGCTTTGCGCATAGGCTATCGACGGCGGCACCACGCCCGTCGCCGGCGTGGCGTATCCGGCAAACGCCACTTTAACCAGCGCCTGACGATTGATAGCGTAATTCAACGCCTCACGCACCTTAGGATTATCAAACGGTTTCTGCGTCACATTCATACTGATATAACGCTGCATAATGGACGGGCTGGCGACCAGTTCGAGGTTTTTATTTTTCGCCAGTAACGCGGCCTGCTCATAAGGGATAGGAAAAGCAAATTGCGCTTCGCCGGTTTGCAGCATCGCCGCGCGGGTATTGTTGTCAGTAACCGGACGCCAGGTAATAGAATCCAGCTTGGGTAAGCCCTGCTGCCAGTAACCGGCGAACTTTTTCACTTTGACAAAGTCGGTCTGATTCCAGGTTTCAAGCTGGTATGGACCGGTACCGACCGGATGAAAACCAATATCCTTGCCATATTTTTCCAGCGCTTGCGGCGAGATCATCGCCGTCGCCGGGTGCGCCAGAATATTAATGAAAGCGGAGAACGGCTGTTTCAGGGTAATTTTTACCGTTGCCGGGTCGACAACCTCCGTTTTTGCGATATTTTTATACAGGTTATAACGCTTGAGGTGGTTATCCGGATTGCTGGCGCGATCGAGATTCGCTTTCACCGCCGCCGCATCAAAATCCGCGCCGTCCTGAAATTTCACCCCCTGTCGTAGGGTAATGGTGTAGGTCAGACCGTCATCAGAAACGGTATAGCCTTTCGCCAGGACGTTTTTTACCTTCATGTCTTTATCCAGGCCAAACAGCCCCTGATAAAATGACTTCGCCACCGCCTGCGAGAGCGTATCGTTGGCGTCATACGGATCGAGCGTGGTGAAATTAGACCCTACCGCCACCACCACATCTTTGGCCGCCAGGGCCGGAAAAGCCGCAATGGATGAGGCCAGTCCCAGCGCCGCCAGCCATTTATGCGTAATAAATTGCGTCATGTTGTTCTCCTGAAACCCTGCCAGTCTGAATGTTATAAGCGCGAGAGCGCATTATCCTGCAGCGGCCGCGCAACATAATGTCCCGGCCCGACCAACTGTAATGAAACGGCGGGCGTCTCTTCGCCACGTTTATGAATATTGCTGGGTATATCATCTGATAGCAGAACGCGCCGCGGCCGGTGTCTGGAGGGATCAGCAACCGGCACCGCCGCCATCAATTTACGCGTATAAGGATGCTGCGGATTTTCAAAAACGGCGCGCCGCGGCCCCATTTCAACAATTTGACCAAGATACATCACCGCCACGCGATGGCTAATTCGCTCCACGACCGCCATATCATGCGAAATAAACAGGTAGGCGATCCCCATTTCCCGTTGTAAATCGAGCAGTAAATTAATGATCTGTCCGCGAACGGAAACATCCAGCGCGGAGACCGCCTCATCAGCAATAATCACTTTAGGATTCAATGCCAGCGCGCGAGCAATGCAGATGCGCTGACGTTGACCGCCGGAAAACTCGTGCGGATAACGCCAGGCATGTTCAGGACGTAATCCGACACGCTCAAGCAGCCAGGCCACGCGCTTTGCCGCAGCGTCCCCCTGCCCCAGACCATGAATCCGTAAAGGTTCCATAATGGAATACCCCACGGTCTGGCGCGGGTCGAGCGAGGCGTAAGGGTCCTGGAAAATACACTGAATATCGCGGCGCAACGGCTGGAGTTTACCCGCAGACAGCGTGTCAATGCGCTGGCCGTTAAAGATAATCTCCCCCTGCCGGGATTCAACCAACCGCAACAGCGCGCGTCCGGTCGTCGATTTTCCGCTACCGGACTCGCCCACCAGCGATAGCGTTTCGCCGGGCCAGAGATCGAAACTGATATTCTCGACGGCATGAACTTCACGCGTAATACGGTTAAAGAGACCGCTACGCAGCGGGAATCGCGCCACCAGCCCCCGAACCTGGAGAATAGGTTCGCCTTCCACCACCGTGTCTTGCTCAATCTGCGATTCATAAAGGGCCGGTTCGTCAGCGGAAATCAACGGGAAACGGCGTGGCAGCGAGTGGCCGCGCATCGCGCCAAGCTGAGGGACGGCCGCCAGTAACGTTTGGGTATAAGGATGCGTCGGCGCATGGAAAATCTGCTCTACGCTGCCGGTTTCCACGGCCTCGCCCTGATACATCACCAGCACGCGATCGGCGATATCCGCCACGACGCCCATGTCGTGGGTGATAAAAATCACGCCCATCGACATCTCTTGCTGCAACACTTTGATAAGTTGCAGAATTTGCGCCTGGATAGTGACATCCAGCGCCGTGGTGGGTTCATCGGCAATCAATACCGCCGGACGACAGGATAGCGCCATCGCGATCATGACTCGCTGGCGCATCCCGCCGGAAAGCTGATGCGGATAACGCGATAAAAACGCCTGCGACTCCGGGATCCGTACCTGATCGAGCATACGTTTCGCTTCCGCCAGCGCCTCTTCGTGGCTGGCGCCCTGATGCAAACGAATAGATTCGGCAATTTGCTCGCCAACGGTAAATACCGGGTTGAGCGAGGTCATTGGCTCCTGGAAAATCATGGCGATATCCGCGCCGCGCACACGCCGCATCTGCGCGTCACTCTGCTCAGACAGCTCAATCACCTGGCGATTACGCCGACGCAACAGCATTTCGCCGCAGCGCACGTTCGCGCCCGACTGCTCAATCAGCCGCATTAACGCCAGCGCCGTCACCGATTTTCCCGATCCCGACTCGCCGACAATCGCCAGAGTCTCTCCACGCTTCAGGCGTAATGACACATTACGCACGGCGTCTACCTGTTGCCCTTCGTGGTGAAACGCGATATTCAGGCCACTGACGGACAGAACATCGCGGCTATCCAGTTCATCGCTGTGCGGCACCTGCGGCTCCTTATTCCCGGTAAATTCCTGTGGTAGGCGTATCCCCGGCATATCCCCAGGCGCGATACATCCCTTCGCTGTTAAACGGCAACGCGACATTACCTTCGTGATCAACGGCGATTAATCCACCGCTGCCGCCCAGCGCCGGTAATTTTTCCATCACCACGCGCTCACAGGCGTCGGCAAGGCTGAGTCCGCCATATTCCATCAATGCGGCGATATCGTAAGCCGCGAGCGTGCGAATAAAGACCTCTCCCGTTCCGGTACAGGAAACGGCGACGCTGGCGTTGTTGGCATAACACCCGGCGCCGACCAGCGGGCTGTCACCGACGCGCCCGGGCAATTTATTGGTCATCCCGCCGGTAGACGTTGCCGCCGCCAGATTGCCGAATTTATCCCGCGCCACCGCGCCGACTGTACCCATTTTTTTCGTTTCGTCCAGCGGCGCGCCGCTGTGATCGAGCGCCATTTCGCCCGCCGCACGCGCCGCCAGCAATTGCTCGTAACGCGCCGGGGTGGAAAAGATATCCGGCGAAACGCGCGCCATCCCCTGTGAAAAGGCAAAGTTTTCCGCCCCTTCCCCCACCATGAGTACATGCGGGCTGCGCTCCATCACCAGTCTGGCGGCGAGCACAGGATGGCGAACATGACTCACGCCCGCGACGGCTCCGGCTTTCAGGGTATTGCCGTCCATCACGCAGGCATCCAGTTCATGAGTCCCGTCTCGGGTATAGACCGCGCCGATACCCGCATTGAAGAGCGGACACGCTTCCAGCAGGCGCACCGCTTCCGTCACTACATCAAGCGCGCTGTCACCCGCTTCCAGCATCTTTTGCCCGCTTTCAACAATCTCTGACAACGCCTGGATATAGCGTAGCTCCTGCTCATGGCTCATTTGCGCGCGAGCAATCGCGCCTGCGCCGCCGTGAATCGCAATCACTGCTTTATTCATTTTTAGGGTCCATTACGGTGGCACACAACTTTTACTATAACTATCAGAATTGTTGTGAGTTATTCATTCGATTTTTGAATATAGAAAGATGCGTAAGGTATGTAAAGGCGCAAGGCTGTCTCTAAGACCGAGGTAGCATACTGCCCGCCACTGTTTTCTGACATAATAGCCGGATTCGATTTTGCCTCGCAGGAGTATGTTCATGGAATTTTCCGCCGGATTGATGCCGCTTGAAACGGCGCTGACCCAGATGCTTTCACGTATTACCCCGCTCACCGCCGTAGAAACGTTGCCGCTGGTGAACTGCTTTGGCCGCATCCTGGCGACCGATATCGTATCTCCCCTTGATGTCCCCGGCTTTGATAATTCAGCTATGGATGGTTATGCGGTACGCGTGGCGGATTTGTCTGCCGATAAGCCGCTGCCCGTCGCCGGCAAAGCATTTGCCGGTCAGCCTTACCAGGGAGAGTGGCCTGCGGGCACCTGCATTCGCATTATGACCGGCGCCCCGGTGCCGACAGGTTGCGAGGCGGTAGTTATGCAAGAGCAGACGGAACAAACCGATGACGGCGTGCGTTTTACCGCCGATGTTCGTTGCGGACAAAACATCCGCCGCCGCGGCGAGGATATTCGCCAGGATGCGGTGGTCTTTCCGGCCGGTACGCGCCTGACTACTGCCGAACTGCCGGTGCTGGCGTCGCTGGGAATTGCCGATGCGCAGGTTGTACGTAAAGTGCGCGTAGCGCTGTTCTCGACCGGCGACGAGCTCCAGCTTCCGGGCCAGCCGCTGGAGGCGGGACAAATTTATGACACTAACCGTTTAACCATACATTTGATGCTGCAACAGCTTGGCTGCGAAGTGATCAATTTAGGCATTATTCCTGACGATCCTGGTAAGCTCCGCGCCGCGTTTATCGACGCCGACAGCCAGGCCGATGTAGTGATAAGCTCCGGCGGCGTCTCGGTTGGTGAAGCGGACTATACCAAAACCATCCTTGAGGAGTTGGGCGAAATCGCCTTCTGGAAGCTGGCTATCAAGCCAGGCAAACCGTTTGCCTTCGGCAAACTCAGTAATAGCTGGTTCTGTGGCCTGCCGGGGAATCCAGTCTCTGCGGCGCTCACTTTTTATCAACTGGTTCAGCCTTTACTGGCGAAGCTTGGCGGCAACACGGCAAGCGCTGTACCGCCGCGCCAGCGTGTACGCACAGCATCTCGCCTGAAGAAAACGCCGGGACGTCTCGATTTCCAGCGCGGCATCCTGCAACGTAGCGCCAACGGCGAACTGGAGGTCACGACCACCGGGCACCAGGGTTCACATATTTTCAGCTCGTTTAGTCTGGGCAACTGCTTTATTGTGCTGGAGCGTGAACGCGGCAATGTTGAGCCGGGAGAATGGGTGGAAGTCGAGCCGTTTAATGCTCTGTTCGGAGGCCTGTAATGGCGGAACTTAGCGACCAGGAGATGCTGCGCTATAACCGACAAATTATTCTGCGCGGCTTCGATTTTGAAGGGCAGGAAGCGTTAAAAGATGCGCGGGTATTAGTGGTCGGGCTGGGCGGACTCGGCTGCGCGGCAACGCAGTATCTGGCCGGCGCTGGCGTCGGGCAACTGACGCTACTCGATTTTGATACCGTTTCCGTTTCCAATCTCCAGCGTCAAACCTTGCACAGCGACGCCACGGTCGGGCAGCCAAAGGTAGAGTCCGCCCGCGACGCGCTGGCGCGAATCAACCCGCATATTACCATTACGCCCGTTAACGCGCGGCTGGACGACGACGCCATGACCAGCCTGATTGCCGGGCATTCGCTGGTACTGGACTGTACCGATAACGTTAGCGTACGTAATCAACTTAACGCCGGGTGCTATACCGCGAAAGTGCCGCTAATCTCCGGCGCGGCAATTCGTATGGAAGGACAAGTTACCGTCTTTACGTATCGGGAAAACGAACCCTGTTACCGCTGCCTGAGCCGTCTGTTTGGCGAAAACGCTCTGACCTGCGTAGAGGCAGGGGTGATGGCGCCGCTGATTGGCGTGATCGGTTCGCTACAGGCAATGGAGGCCATTAAGCTGCTGGCGCATTACGGTCAGCCCGCTAGCGGAAAAATCGTCATGTACGATGCGATGACCTGTCAGTTCCGCGAAATGAAGTTAATGCGCAACCCCGGCTGTGAAGTCTGCGGACAGTAGCCACTTTACGGATAAACATACCGAAGCACGGTTTATGGCCGTGCTGTATCAACAGATAATTACTGTCATCAGACGCAAAGCCAGCTTACCCAAGCTCCGACTGACGATCGGCTCAAGCAGCGCGGCATCATCTTAAACGCCATACCACAACCTCAAACCGTGATGTTGTACCTCATTTAACGCCTCTTTGTCAGAACCTCTCCATTCGTTGACGCACATCAAGATAACTTTCATTCGAAAGTAATTTAATCTTTATATGAAATAAGAGGGGCCGTTTATGATCTTCAATATTCAGCGCTATTCTACCCACGATGGCCCCGGTATCCGTACCGTAGTATTTCTCAAAGGCTGTTCGTTGGGCTGTCGCTGGTGCCAGAACCCGGAAAGCCGCGCCCGCGCTCAGGATCTGTTATACGACGCGCGGCTGTGTCTCGAAGGATGCGACCTGTGCGCGCAAGCCGCGCCGGACGTCATTGAGCGCGCGCTAAACGGCCTGCTCATCCATCGCGAAAAACTGACCGACGCCCATTTTTCCGTCCTGGCGCATTGCTGCCCCACACAGGCGTTAACCGTGTGCGGCGAAATAAAAAGCGTAGATGAGATCATGGCGACGGTACTGCGCGATAAACCTTTTTACGATCGCAGCGGCGGCGGTCTTACGCTTTCCGGCGGCGAACCGTTTATGCAGCCGGAACTGGCGGCAGAGCTGTTTAAAGCCAGCCATGACGCCGGTATTCATACTGCGGTTGAGACCTGTCTGCATGTCCCATGGAAATACATTGCGCCCTCACTGCCTTATATCGATCTGTTTCTGGCTGATTTGAAACATGTCGCCGACGGGCCGTTTAAGCAGTGGACCGATGGCAGCGCCTCGCGGGTGCTGGAAAATCTCAGGAAACTCGCCGCCGCGGGCAAAAAAATGGTGATTCGCGTCCCGCTGATTCAGGGATTTAATGCCGATGAGGAGACCATTAAAGCCATTACCGACTTTGCCGCCGACGAACTGCACGTCGGGGAAATTCATTTTCTGCCCTACCACACGCTGGGCATCAATAAATACCACTTACTCAGTCAGCCCTATCATGCCCCGGATAAACCACTGGATGCGCCGGCGTTACTTGATTTTGCCCAGAAGTACGCCTGCCAAAAAGGTTTAACCGCGACCCTACGAGGATAATTATCATGACCCAACTGAAACTGGACACGCTCAGTGACCGCATTAAGGCGCACAAAACCGCGCTGGTACATATCGTGAAACCGCCGGTCTGTACCGAACGCGCGCAGCATTATACCGAAATGTACCAGCAGCATCTGGATAAACCGATTCCGGTACGCCGCGCGCTGGCGCTGGCCCATCACCTGGCGGAACGCACTATCTGGATAAAACACGATGAACTGATCGTCGGCAACCAGGCAAGTGAAGTCCGCGCCGCGCCGATTTTCCCGGAATATACCGTCTCGTGGATTGAAAAAGAGATCGACGACCTGGCGGACCGGCCCGGCGCAGGTTTTTCCGTAAGTGAAGAAAACAAACGTATTCTGCACGACGTCTGTCCGTGGTGGCGCGGTCAAACCGTCCAGGATCGCTGCTACGGCATGTTTACCGATGAACAAAAAGGGCTTCTGGCGACTGGCATTATCAAAGCCGAAGGCAATATGACTTCCGGTGACGCGCACCTGGCGGTGAACTTCCCGCTGCTGCTGGAAAAAGGGCTTGATGGCCTGCGCGATAAAGTCGCCGAGCGCCGCTCACGCATCAACCTGACCGTGCTGGAAGATCTGCATGGCGAGCAGTTCCTGAAGGCGATTGATATTGTGCTGGACGCGGTAAGCCAGCACATCACGCGCTTTGCCGCGCTGGCGCGCCAGATGGCAGGCGAAGAGTCCCGTGAAAGCCGTCGTAAAGAGCTACTTACCATCGCCGAAAACTGCGAGGTGATCGCCCACCAACCGCCGCAGACCTTCTGGCAAGCACTGCAATTGTGCTACTTCATCCAACTGATTCTACAAATTGAGTCTAACGGGCACTCGGTGTCATTTGGTCGTATGGACCAGTATCTTTACCCCTATTATCGTCGCGATGTCGAACTAAACCAGACGCTGGATCGTGAGCACGCCATTGAACTGCTGCACAGCTGCTGGCTGAAACTGCTGGAAGTCAACAAGATCCGCTCCGGTTCGCACTCTAAAGCTTCCGCAGGCAGCCCGCTGTATCAAAACGTCACCATTGGCGGTCAGAATCTCATCAACGGTCAGCCAGTGGACGCAGTGAATCCGCTGTCTTACGCCATTCTGGAGTCCTGCGGACGTTTGCGTTCTACCCAGCCCAACCTCAGTGTGCGTTATCACGCCGGAATGAGTAACGATTTCCTTGACGCCTGCGTCCAGGTCATCCGCTGCGGCTTTGGGATGCCGGCGTTTAACAATGATGAAATCGTCATCCCGGAATTTATCAAGTTGGGGATCGAACCGCAGGACGCTTACGATTATGCGGCGATCGGCTGTATCGAAACCGCCGTCGGCGGGAAATGGGGTTATCGCTGCACCGGCATGAGCTTTATTAACTTCGCCCGCGTCATGCTGGCGGCGCTGGAAGGCGGTCGCGACGCCACCAGCGGCAAGGTATTTCTGCCGCAGGAAAAGGCGCTCTCCGCAGGCAACTTTAACAATTTTGACGAAGTGATGGCCGCCTGGGATACCCAAATTCGCTACTACACGCGCAAATCGATCGAAATTGAGTATGTGGTCGACACCATGTTGGAAGAGAACGTCCACGATATTCTCTGCTCAGCGCTGGTAGACGACTGTATTGAACGCGCGAAGAGTATCAAGCAAGGCGGCGCTAAATATGACTGGGTATCCGGTCTTCAGGTCGGTATCGCCAACCTGGGCAACAGCCTCGCCGCCGTGAAAAAACTGGTCTTCGAACAGGGCGTTATCGGTCAACAGCAGCTTGCCGCCGCGCTGGCCGATGACTTTGACGGGCTGACTCACGAGCAGTTGCGCCAGCGTCTGATTAACGGCGCGCCGAAGTACGGTAACGACGATGACAGTGTCGATACCCTGCTGGCTCGCGCTTATCAGACCTATATTGATGAGCTGAAGCAGTACCATAACCCGCGCTACGGTCGTGGCCCTGTGGGCGGCAACTATTACGCCGGTACGTCCTCTATCTCAGCAAACGTGCCATTTGGCGCCGCGACTATGGCAACCCCGGATGGCCGCAAAGCGCATACGCCGCTGGCGGAAGGCGCAAGCCCTGCATCAGGTACGGATCATCTCGGCCCGACGGCGGTGATTGGTTCCGTAGGCAAATTACCTACCGGTTCCATTCTCGGCGGCGTGCTGCTCAACCAGAAACTGAACCCAACGACGCTGGAAAACGAATCCGACAAACAGAAACTGATGGTTCTGCTACGGACGTTCTTTGAGGTGCATAAAGGCTGGCATATTCAGTACAACATCGTGTCACGCGAAACGCTGCTGGATGCGAAAAAACATCCGGACCAGTACCGCGATCTGGTCGTGCGTGTGGCAGGCTACTCCGCCTTCTTCACCGCGCTGTCGCCGGATGCGCAGGACGATATCATCGCCCGTACCGAACATATGCTGTAATTTTCCCTGGCGCCATCGGCAATATGTCCGAACTGCCTGATGGCGCTACGTTTAACAGGCCTACGCAGGCCTGTTAATCAGAAGGGATCGGTGCCGTCAAGCACGGCCTGAATGACGTTGAGCGCGCCTTGATGGTTATTATCATCAGTGTGATAACGTGAAAGCGCTTTGATATTGTCTGCGGCATTGCCCATGGCAAAAGAGTAATGCGCCATTTTCAACATTTCCGCATCATTACCGCTGTCGCCAATGGCGACGACATTCTGTGGCGACCTGTTCCAGCGCTTTAACAGACGACTGATGCCATTCGCTTTATGCAGTCCCGGGATAATCAGGTCGATAAAACCGAAGCCGCTGGTGACGGGCTTCATGATGCCATCCAGAGATACATGCAGTTTGTCGATAACCAGCGGAATTTGTTCATCGGGCAAATTCAGGGAGAACTTAAACAGGATATCGTCAATGTCGTGATAATCATTTACCGGCTGCAGGCGATGATAATGTTTGGCCATCAGCGCCACGAAAGTCTCGGGAGCGTTTTTGCTGACATAAGCGCTTTTCAGACCGCAGGCGACGAAGTTAAGCTGCTTATCCTTCAGCAGTTCGCCAATCACAATCCGCGATTCATGCCGGGTTAGCTCCCCGTGAAACAACTGCTTGCCATGTTCATACACCAGCGCGCCATTTTCTGCGACAAAGGAAATTTCGTCTTTCAGCTCGGGGAAGAAGGAGATCAACTGGTAGTACTGATTACCGCTGGCGACCACAAATTCGATATTACGTTTTTTCAGTTCCTGGTATTGCGCCATGAAGCGTACACGATCGTACTGCTTGGCATCGTCGAGAAAAGTGCCGTCCATATCGGTAACGACAACGTTAACGGTCATACTTAAGCTCCTGGCTGTAACTGCGACCAGAAACATTTTAATAACAATGTGAGCAGAACCACAAATTTATTTCGAATGAAAAGTAGCTGAACGAAAGGAATAGCCGCATAAGACATTAAGGCGTCCTGGCCACCTTACGTTTTCCTCTCGCTTCCCTCTTTGTGCGCCCCTGCAATATTTTAAACTTGCATTAACCTTATTTTAACTTAAAGTATCACATGTAACTAATTTTACTTTCGAACGAAAGATGATGAGGTTGATATGACAACTCCTTTTACCCACGAAACGCTGCCCGCCGACCCAAAAGCGGCCATTCGTCAGATGAAGCAGGCGCTACGCGCGCAAATCGGCGACGTACAGGCGGTGTTCGACCGTTTGAGCGCCACCATAGCAGCCCGGGTGGCGGAAATTAACGATCTGAAGGCGCAGGGACAGCCGGTATGGCCAATTATCCCTTTTAGCGAACTGGCGATGGGCAACATTAGCGATGCCACCCGCGCCGAGGTTAAGCGCCGCGGGTGCGCGGTGATTAAAGGTCATTTTCCACGCGAACAGGCGCTGGCATGGGACCAGTCGATGCTCGACTATCTGGACAAGAACCATTTTGACGAGGTGTATAAAGGACCGGGGGATAATTTTTTCGGTACGCTGAGCGCCTCCCGGCCTGAAATCTATCCTGTCTACTGGTCGCAGGCGCAAATGCAGGCCCGCCAAAGTGAAGAGATGGCGCTGGCGCAGTCGTTCCTCAACCGTCTGTGGCAGGTAGAGCACGACGGCAAGCGATGGTTTAATCCGGAGATCAGCATCATTTACCCGGATCGCATCCGTCGCCGCCCGCCGGGCACCACATCCAAAGGACTGGGAGCGCATACCGACTCCGGCGCGCTGGAACGCTGGCTGCTGCCAGCCTATCAGC
This sequence comes from Salmonella sp. SAL04214, assembly GCF_046550615.1. Lineage (NCBI taxonomy): Bacteria > Pseudomonadati > Pseudomonadota > Gammaproteobacteria > Enterobacterales > Enterobacteriaceae > Salmonella > Salmonella sp. SAL04214. The sequence goes on along the minus strand of NZ_JBGDXT010000004.1, from coordinate 84,590 downwards.
AGGTATTCGCCAGCGTGTTTAACGGCAACGTCGAGCAGTACGATCCGTGGAATGCGGCGCACCGTACCGAAGTTGAAGAGTATACGGTGGATAACACCACCAAATGCTCGGTATTTCGCACCTTCCAGGGCTGGACCGCGCTCTCCGATATGCTGCCCGGTCAGGGGTTGCTTCATGTCGTCCCTATCCCGGAGGCGATGGCGTATATTCTGCTGCGCCCGCTGCTGGATGATGTCCCGGAAGATGAATTATGCGGCGTCGCGCCGGGCCGGGTGCTACCGATTTCTGAACAGTGGCATCCTTTACTGATGGCGGCGTTAACCAGCATTCCGCCACTGGAAGCCGGGGATTCCGTGTGGTGGCATTGCGATGTCATCCACTCCGTCGCCCCCGTAGAAAATCAGCAGGGCTGGGGCAATGTGATGTACATTCCTGCCGCGCCAATGTGTGAGAAAAACCTGGCCTATGCGCGTAAGGTGAAAGCGGCGCTGGAGACAGGCGCATCACCGGGCGATTTCCCGCGCGAGGACTATGAAACCACCTGGGAAGGGCGCTTCACGCTGCGCGATCTGAATATTCACGGCAAGCGGGCATTAGGTATGGACATTTGACGGTCGTACCGCCCTGCCCGCTTAACTGCGGTGTGCCCTTTGTCTGGGCGCACCCGTCTTACCGGACCTACGCGCCAGGATACGTAGGCCCAGTAAACACAACGCCACCGGGCGTCAGTGTTTAGCTTTCAATCCCTTTACTACGCAAATAATCGTCGTAGCTGCCGCTGAAGTCCACCACGCGCTCCGGCGTAATTTCATGAACTGAAAAAGCGCGGCATTGAGTTCGTTGTCACCAGCGGTAATCAGTATTACCAGCTTATTTCGCTCTTTCCTGAGCTAAAGGATGAGATCTCTTTTGTCGCGGAAAACGGCGCACTGGTTTACGAACATGGCAAGCAACTGTTCCACGGCGAACTGACCTGACATGAATCGCGGATTGTTATTGGCGAGTTGCTGAAAGATAAGCAACTTAATTTTGTCGCCTGCGGTCTGCAAAGTGCATATGTCAGCGAAAATGCGCCAGAAGCATTCGTTACCCTGATGGCAAAACACTACCATCGCCTGAAACCTGTAAAAGATTATCAGGAGATTGATGACGTACTGTTCAAGTTTTCGCTCAACCTACCGGATGAACAAATCCCGTTAGTGATCGACAAACTACACGTTACGCTCGATGGCATTATGAAGCCCGTCACAAGTGGTTTTGGCTTTATCGATCTGATTATTCCCGGCCTGCATAAAGCAAACGGTATTTCGCGGTTACTGAAACGCAGGGATCTGTCGCCACAAAATATGGTAGCGATTGGCGACAGCGGCAATGACGCAGAGATGCTTAAAATGGCGCGTTATTCCTTTGCGATGGACAATGCCGCAGAAAACATTAAACAAATCGCCCGTTACGCTACCGATAATAATAAGCATGAAGGCGCACTGAATGTGATTCAGGCGGTGCTGGAAAATAAGGTGCCGTTTACACTTTAACGAGAGTCGGGGCAATTGCCCCGATTTCTCAATGAGCATTACACTCATCTTCTTCAATCAGTTCAACCACTAATGTGGTTCCAGGCCCCTGTAAGTAATATTCATCGTCAAGGGGATCGCGCAGTTTCATAAATGTCGTTTTACCGACTTGCATGGTATGCCCGGCAGCCATTTCTGCTCCACTTTCAAGCAGGTAACGCAGAACATTATTGAAAATATCAGAATATTTTTGCCCTTCGTGATGGCCTTGTGCGTGTGCTGCGAAATCTGGTAGCCCAAAGCAATCAGCACCATAGGTACGCATCCATACGCCTTCGATATCCTCAACTTCATATTTCACAAATCCACAAAATAGAGAGGTCAGCGGGAAACCTTCACGCAACATCTCCAGACTATGCTTACCCAACTCCTGAGATTTAAATACCCCCGCAGGTAATGAAGTGTGAGCCGATTCATTTAATACAGCGACAGCCCCCATGTTACTTAATGCACCTGCAACCACAGCCAACGCAACATATTGCTCTAAAGGTGAAGTATCATACCCCTTATAATATAAAATAATATTTGCACTGGTTGCCCGTACTTGCTCTTTTACTTCCTGGGGATAATGAGCTGGCGCGACGCATTGTTCGATTGATTCCTGAGGGTAAGGCGTTTTAAATCCAACCATCGATATTACATGCTTACCCCATCCTGCTAAACCAAAAAAATCCAGTTCAGGGACAAGTTCACACGTTGCCTGTTTCATACTGGAATGATAATTACGCAACAAGCGGGTGAGTTCTTTTGAATTATTTTCCGGGAGAGTATCAAATACAACAACTAAACTTAGTGGGTTATCAATTTCAGCATTCGCTACTAAAACACCTTGTATATTAGATGAGTTTTTTTCTTTACGGCCAAAAAAGCGTTCCAAAATGCTCATATTCATTCCTTTTGTTGAACAATAAAGGAATATAAAATAGCACTTGAATTCTTATAAAGAAAATAACATTACAATATGTTTACCACAAAATATATTCGCAATTTTTATGATAGTTCCTCTTCTTTCATTTAATTTTAAAATAGAATATTAAGAGCCTATCCCACCAGGCGTTATTGGCGCAGCCAGTTTGGACACGGACAGCGCGCAAAAACCGGAGCGTACACGTAGTACGTGAGGATTTTGAGCACTGCCCAGGTCCAAAATGGCAAGTAAAATAGCCCTAATGGGATAGGCTCTAAGAGTATATATAATTTTCACATTGCATTCGGAAAAAATAAAAATTACCTTGTTAACATTCTGTAACCCCGACACTATCGGGGTTACAGACAATAACTTACTCGATCCCTTTACTACGCAAATAATCGTCGTAGTTGCCGCTGAAGTCCACCACGCGCTCCGGCGTAATTTCAATGACGCGGGTTGCCAGCGAGCTGACGAACTCACGGTCGTGCGAAACAAAGATCAGCGTGCCCTGATACAGCTCCAGCGCCATATTCAGCGATTCGATCGACTCCATATCCAGGTGGTTAGTCGGTTCGTCCATGATCAGGATATTCGGCTTTTGCATCATCAGTTTGCCGAACAGCATACGGCCCTTCTCGCCACCGGAGAGGACTTTCGCAGGCTTTTTGATATCATCCTGGCTAAATAGCAGGCGGCCCAGAATACTGCGCACTGCCTGCTCGTCGTCGCCTTCCTGCTTCCACTGACTCATCCATTCAAACACCGTCAGGTCATTTTCGAATTCATATTCGTGGTCCTGCGCGTAGTAACCAATACGCGCGTTTTCCGACCATTTAACGGTGCCGTGATCGGCGTCCAGATCGCCAACCAGCGTCTTCAGCAGCGTAGATTTACCCACGCCATTGGTGCCGAGTACCGCCAGCTTCTCGCCGACTTCGAGCAGCAAATTGACATTTTTAAACAGCGGACCGTTATCAAAACCTTTCGTCAACGCTTCCACTTCCAGAGCGTTACGGAACAGTTTTTTATCCTGCTCAAAACGGATGAACGGGTTCTGACGGCTGGAGGCTTTCACCTCTTCCAGCTTGATTTTATCAATCTGCCGCGCGCGCGACGTTGCCTGACGCGATTTAGAGGCATTGGCGCTAAAACGGCTAACAAAAGATTGCAGCTCGGCAATTTGCGCTTTTTTCTTCGCATTATCGGCCAACAGACGTTCACGCGCCTGGGTCGCCGCCGTCATATACTCATCATAGTTACCCGGATAGACGCGCAAGTCGCCGTAATCCAGATCCGCCATATGCGTACAAACCATGTTCAGGAAGTGACGGTCGTGCGAAATGATGATCATCGTGCTATCGCGCTCGTTCAGCACCTGCTCCAGCCAACGGATAGTATCAATATCCAGGTTGTTGGTCGGTTCGTCGAGCAACAGGATGTCCGGATTAGAGAATAACGCCTGCGCCAGCAGCACACGCAATTTCCAGCCTGGCGCGACTTCACTCATCAGACCGTAATGCTGCTCCAGCGGGATACCCACCCCCAACAGCAGTTCGCCCGCGCGCGCCTCAGCGGAATAACCGTCCATCTCGCCGTATTTTACTTCCAGATCGGCGACTTTATAGCCGTCTTCTTCGCTCATTTCCGGCAAGGCGTAGATACGGTCGCGCTCCTGCTTGACTTCCCACAGTTCGCCATGCCCCATAATGACAGTATCAAGTACGGTGAATGTTTCAAAAGCGAACTGGTCCTGACGCAGCTTACCGATGCGCTCATTCGGATCGAGGGAAACATTGCCCAGCGTCGGCTCCAGGTCGCCGCCGAGGATTTTCATAAAAGTGGACTTTCCGCTACCGTTGGCGCCGATCAGGCCGTAACGGTTGCCGCCGCCAAATTTGACGGAAATGTTTTCGAACAGCGGCTTACTGCCGAACTGCATGGTAACGTTGCTGGAAACTAACACAGGCTTATCCTGAAAAAAGATGTGACAAACCGCTTATTATGCCACAAGTCTGAAATAAGATCGCGCCCTGTACAAAGGGCTACACTGAACCGTAAGGGAAAAAAACGTGATTTCGTACACATCTGAATTCCCTGTTTACTGGAATGCACCTATAATGCGCTCCCAACATGACAGAATTCTCAACCTACTAGCCTGCTTGGCACAGAATCTCGCATAACATGAATATGAAATTAACAACGCTTTTCGCGGCGGCTTTCGCTGTAGTTGGTTTTTGTAAAACAGCCTCAGCAGTCACTTACCCGCTGCCTACCGATGGTAGCCGTTTAATTGGGCAAAATCAGGTCATCACCGTTCCGGAGGGCAATACCCAGCCGCTGGAGTATTTTGCCGCGGAGTATCAGATGGGGCTCTCCAACATGCTGGAAGCCAACCCGGGCGTGGATACCTTCCTGCCGAAGGGCGGTACCGTGCTGAATATTCCGCAGCAGCTGATCCTGCCGGATACCGTACACGAAGGCATTATCATCAATAGCGCGGAAATGCGCCTCTATTACTACCCGAAAGGCACAAACACCGTTATCGTCCTGCCGATTGGGATCGGTCAGTTAGGTAAAGACACGCCTATCAACTGGACGACCAAAGTTGAACGTAAAAAAGCCGGTCCGACCTGGACGCCTACGGCAAAAATGCACGCTGAATATCGCGCCGCCGGCGAGCCGCTGCCTGCCGTCGTGCCTGCGGGCCCGGATAACCCGATGGGCCTGTACGCGCTGTACATTGGTCGCCTGTATGCTATTCACGGCACCAACGCCAACTTCGGCATCGGGCTTCGTGTGAGCCACGGCTGCGTGCGTCTGCGCAACGACGATATCAAATTCCTGTTTGAAAATGTGCCGGTCGGTACCCGCGTGCAGTTTATCGATGAACCGGTAAAAGCCACCACCGAGCCGGACGGTAGCCGTTACATTGAGGTGCATAACCCGCTGTCAACGACGGAAGCGCAGTTTGAAGGTAAGGAAGCGGTGCCGATCACGCTTAATAAGAGTATCCTGGCCGTCACCAACGAGCCTGACGTTGATCAGACCGTCGTACAACAGGCAGTTCAGGATCGTTCCGGGATGCCGGTTCGTCTGAACTGACAGACTCTGCCTGCGAAGCCCGATAGATACTATCGGGCTTCTCTTACGGCATCAGTTGCAATAATCCATATCCCACCAGCGCCGCCCATGCCAGCATCGGCAGCGAATAGAAATGAAATCGCCACCAGATTCGGCGATCGTTCGCCATCCGTAAAGCAATAAGATTTGCCAGCGACCCCGGCAGCAGACCAAACCCGCCGATATTCACCGCCCACGCCAGCAGCGTCGAGGCCGGTACATAGTTCAGCAGGAGAATGGTACTGGGCACATTACTGATAACCTGCGACAGGCCGATAGCGGTTAGCCAAAGTCCCAGGTGAGACAGTGCGCCAACCTGGTTGAAAACACCCTGCAACGCCGGCAATTGCGTTAGCAGATGGACATCAATAAACATCGCCATAAATACCAGCAGCAGCGTCCAGTCCACGCTGACTATCACCCTGCGCGCCAGCACAATAAACCCAGCCGCCACCAACACCAGTCCCCATAACTCTTGCCTGAGCTCCAGCGCGGTAAGAAAAACGACATATAATGCCAGGCAACTCCACACCAGACGAGGCTGCCACTGCGGCGAACGCGTACCGGTATGATACTGTAACGCCCTACCCGGAAAACAAAACCAGCACAGGAGCAGTAACGTCAGCATCATCATGACGGCAAGCGGCGCCATTTGCCCGCTAAATTCAGCAAAGCTTAAGCCGGAGCGTCCCCACAACAGAATATTTTGCGGATTACCGACAGGCGTCAGCAGCGAACCGGCGTTCACCGCCAACGCTTCAAAAATAATCAATCGGTTGACCGGAATCGCGCACAGTTTTTTTAACGTTATCGTCAGCGGCACAACGATAAACAGCGCGACATCGTTTGTCAGAAAGGTCGACAGCGCCGCCGCAGCCAGCACCAGGAACATCGCCAGTTGCCGCTCGGTATGAAATCGGCGCGTCATCTTGCGTCCCAGCACATCAAAATAGCCGCTCAGCTCAACGCCTTTAGTGAGCAACATTAACCCACTGAGGGTAATAATGGTGTGCCAGTCAATCGCGCCAGGCCAGGCGTGAGGCGCAAAAGGAACAAACAGGCTTAACGCCATCCCCACAATGATCAACAACTGAAAAAAACGGTCACGCCGCAGCGCCCGTAAAAAGGCCAGATTCATTCTGCAGATGTTCCATGCTGTTGCGTGAAGGCCAAAAAGGCATCCAATGTCTCCTGGCTGACATGGTGTTCCATCCCTTCCGCATCACGACGCGCGATCTCCGGGCTTACGCCTAACACCAGTAAAAAATTTTCGACAATTTGATGCCGCTCGCGGCTTTCCTGCGCCAGCTTCTCCCCTTCCGGCGTCAGAAAAACGCCGCGCCAGGGGATCATTTGAATAAATCCTAACGATGCCAGGCGCTTAAGCATTTTGGCCACAGTTGGCTGGGAGACGCCGAGCCGCGCCGCCATATCCACCTGACGCGCTTCCCCTACCTCAATAATTAAATCGGAAATCAGCTCAACGTAGTCGTCTATCAACTCACGGCGATGCGCCTCTCTGACCTGACGAAATCCTTCAACGTGTTCTTCTACGTTCACCAATTGCGTCACTTTTTTTGTTGTTGGCGTACCTGCGCGACGACCCATTTTGCTTCCTCGTTTCTGTGACGCGTTAACGCGTCAGCTGACAGAGCGCTCATTGTAAACCAGAGTTGTCCGGGCACAAAAAATTAACGTTTTAGCAATAGCTATAAAACATAGCCTGTGCTATATCTGTATGTAATGCAGACATCCCTCACGGATCGATGGGATAGAAACATCAGGAGGTTTATATGAACGAATTTAAGAGGTGTATACGCGTGTTCAGTCACTCTCCCTTTAAAGTCCGGTTAATGCTGCTCTCTATGTTGTGCGATATGATCAACGGCAAACCGGAGCAGGATAACCCTTCCACGAAATAACGCGGCGGTGCGGTACGCCGCTTTATTTTGCATCATCAACGGAAATGGCGCCCATTCCCCCTGTTTTTTTGTGGTTTTGCTATTCTCTTCGCAAAACATTTTCTTTCCGGCGGTTGACCTTCTTACCCGCACGCTCTATCTTCTGGCAGCCCTGAATATTTTGCGACTCGCCGTTGCGAACCCAATACCTTTTTTACGCATAATCAGGCAGGTAATGACCCTTCGCGCCAGGGTTAGCACATGGCGTTTTTGCAATAGTGGCATATGAATTCAACCCTTATCGATTCACTTCTGGCCCGTCGTCGGGCTGTAAGCCCATGGGCGGGCCTCTACTTTTTACAGTCGCTGCTGATTAACCTCGCGCTCGGCTACCCCTTTAGCCTGCTTTATACCGCGGCGTTTACCTGCCTGCTGCTGCTGCTCTGGCGCTACCTGCCCCGCGGACAAAAAGCGCTGCTCGGCATCTGTTCGCTGGTAGCTGCTTGCTATTTTCCCTTTGGCCAGGCTTACGGGGCGCCGAACTTTAATACGCTGCTGGCGCTGCACTCCACCAATATGGAAGAGTCGAGTGAAATCCTGACCATCTTCCCGTGGTATAGCTACCTGACCGGACTTTTTATTTTTGCGCTGGGTATTATTGCGCTTCGCCGCCGAAAAGAAGAGGTCAGGCCGCGCTGGAATAGCCTCGACAGCCTGTGCCTGCTGATTAGCGTCGCGGCATTTTTCGTCGCGCCGGTACAAAATCTGGCGTGGGGCGGCGTTTTTAAGGTTATTGATACTGGCTATCCGGTTTTTCGCTTCGCTAAAGACGTTATCGTCAATAACAACGAAGTCATTGAAGAGCAGCATCGTATGGCGCAGCTATCCGGCATAAAAGATAGCTGGACGGTTACTGCGGTGAAACCCAGATATCACATCTATGTCGTGGTGATAGGTGAAAGCGCGCGACGGGATGCCATGGGCGCTTTCGGCGGCCACTGGGATAATACCCCCTTCGCCAGCCATGTGAATGGCGACTTCTTTATGGATTACATCGCCGCCAGCGGCTCAACGCAAAAATCGCTCGGTTTAACGCTCAATCGCGTGGTGGATAACAAACCGCAGTATCAGGATAACTTCGTCACGCTGGCTAACCGCGCCGGTTTTCAGACATGGTGGTTTTCCAATCAGGGGCAAATCGGCGAATACGACACGGCCATCGCCAGTATCGCCAAACGCGCCGATGAAGCGCATTTCCTGAAAAACGGCGATTTTGAAGCGGATAAAAATACTCGCGACGACGCGCTGTTAACCATGACGGCACAGGTATTGGCGACAGAACGCACGCAACCGCAGTTGATTGTGTTGCATTTAATGGGATCGCATCCCCAGGCCTGCGACCGTACTCAGGGAAAATACGCGACGTTTGTCCAGTCGAAAGAGACGTCTTGTTATTTATACACCATGACGCAAACCGACGATTTGCTCCGTCAGCTCTATACTCAGCTTCGTCATAGCGGCGACAGCTTTTCGCTCGTCTATTTCTCCGATCACGGGCTGGCGTTTAAAGAGCGCGGCAAAGCGGTACAGTACCTGGCGCATGACGACAAATTCCAGCAAAACTTCCAGGTGCCGTTTATGGTGCTATCCAGCGACAGTAAAGCGCATCGGATCATTAAAGCTCGCCGTTCTGCGAACGATTTCCTGAGTTTTTTCTCGCAATGGACAGGAATTAGCGCTAAAGAGATCAAAAATCGCTATCGATTTATTTCGGAACAGAAAGCCGGGCCCGTTTATATCACCAATTTCAAATTACAGAAAGTGGACTATAACCATCTGGGCAGCGATATTTTTTCACTAAAATAATGCACGTTTCAGGCAAAAAAAAATCCGCCCCGAAAGGCGGATTTTTCATTTTCACCGACGTGATTAGAAGCGGTAACCTACGCCAGCAATCCAGGTGCCAACGTCAACGCTACGAATACGGCTCTGCTCGTAAGAGAAGTCCAGAGCAACATTTTCCATCGGGTTGAATTGCAGACCAGCGCCATAGGAGAAGCCATAATCGCTGGTGTCATGTTTGTAGGTTGGGTAATCGGTCGTCTGGAATTTACCGTAACCCACACCGACTACACCGTAGATGCTCGCCCAATCGTTCAGACGGTAAGCCGGGCCGGCAGTGATGCCGTAGTACTGACCTTTGTTGTAATCGCCCGCACCGTTAGTACGATCTTTTTCGGTGTAGGTGAAGGAACCGATTACGCCCAGCGGGTTGTCGTCCTGCTCATAACGATACTTCAGGTTAAAACCGCTCATTTTATTCGCTACGCCCTGCGCGTCGCTCTGAGCGTAACCACCGGTAACGGTAGAAGTAGCAGCTACTGCAGTACCTGCGGAAAAAGCCAGAACAGCGGCCAGTGCTGAAAGACATGCAATTTTTTTCATAACCACCTCAAATGTGCTTCAAGTAAGTCCTAAGTTTTAAATATATCAAAAATTAATGGGAAACTCTTTGCGATTCACGGTGTCTAAGGGCGCCTTTCATGTAACAGAACGTTTCCATATCGCGCTATCTTATTCAATTAACATCACTTTTCCGGCTGATTGCACCAATAATGCGCGTGCGGCGCGATACATTCATCCAGATTATTCCTAAACTAACAGTCTATTTATCCATCAATTTAAGTTCATTTTATGGAATCCTGGAAATTTTTTTTCAACGAATCCTCAACCGCCGCGGGGAATTTCCATTACACTGCCACCTTTACTCGTACTGACATTTTTTGACAGGAGAAAGGATGCCGGGGTCAACACGTAAACTACCAGTCTGGTTGCCCATTTTGGTTTTGCTCATTGCCATGTCCTCTATTCAGAGTGGCGCTTCACTGGCGAAATCGTTATTTCCTCTTGTCGGCGCGCCGGGCGTAACGGCGCTTCGTCTGGCGTTGGGAACGCTTATCCTTATCGCCTTTTTCAAACCCTGGCGTTTGCGTTTTGCCAAAGAGCAGCGGCTGCCTTTACTGTTTTATGGTCTGTCGCTGGGCGGGATGAACTATCTATTCTATCTGTCGATTCAGACGGTGCCGTTGGGTATTGCGGTCGCGCTGGAATTTACCGGTCCTCTGGCGGTCGCGCTGTTTTCATCCCGGCGGCCGGTAGATTTTATTTGGGTCGTACTGGCTGTGCTTGGGCTCTGGTTCCTGCTGCCATTAGGGCAAGATATGTCTCACGTCGATCTTACCGGGGCCGCGTTAGCGCTCGGCGCTGGCGCCTGTTGGGCTGTCTATATTCTTACCGGCCAGCGAGCAGGCGCGGAACATGGTCCGGCCACGGTGGCGGTAGGCTCGCTGATTGCCGCCATCATTTTCGTGCCGATTGGCGCAGTTCAGGCTGGCGACGCGCTATGGCACTGGTCGATTCTTCCCTTAGGGTTAGCGGTCGCTGTGCTTTCTACGGCGCTGCCTTATTCACTGGAAATGATTGCGCTGACGCGCCTGCCAACCCGCACCTTCGGTACGCTGATGAGCATGGAACCCGCGCTGGCCGCCGTTTCCGGGATGATTTTTCTGGGCGAAACGCTTACGGGCATACAAATCATGGCCCTGTGCGCCATCATTGCCGCTTCAATGGGATCTACCCTAACGATTCGCCGCGAACCGCAAATTAAACAAGTTGACGTAAAATAGTTTCTTATTCTGCATGATGTGCATAATCATGCAGAATATCACCTCGTTATTCACCTTTTATTATTGCGCTATTACTTCGTCATTTTTTGTCATATTTTTTCTCATTTTTTACATTAAAATGAGAATTATTACCCACCCAACAGCAAACTCGTCTAACTAATTGATTTTTAATCATAATAAATATTAAATCTTGTCTGTACTATTAAAGTGATAGGTAAATTCAAAAAAGCAAAGTTAAAAACCGGTGCTATACTTATTTTCGTTAATTACCTGGGACACAAACATCAAGAGGATATGAGATTATGAGTACCGCTAAACTGGTAAAAACAAAAGCGTCTAATCTGCTTTATACCCGTAACGATGTATCAGAGAGCGATAAAAAAGCGACGGTTGAGTTGCTTAATCGTCAGGTGATCCAGTTCATTGACCTGTCGCTGATCACGAAACAGGCCCACTGGAACATGCGCGGTGCTAACTTTATTGCCGTTCATGAGATGCTGGATGGCTTCCGTACCGCACTGACCGATCATCTGGATACTATGGCCGAGCGCGCCGTACAGCTTGGCGGTGTGGCGTTAGGCACCACGCAAGTTATCAACAGCAAAACACCGCTGAAAAGCTATCCGCTCGACATCCATAACGTGCAGGATCACTTAAAAGAACTGGCCGATCGCTACGCTGTTGTCGCTAATGATGTTCGCAAAGCTATCGGTGAAGCCAAAGATGAAGACACTGCCGATATCTTTACCGCCGCATCACGCGACCTCGATAAATTCCTGTGGTTTATCGAATCCAACATCGAATAAATCTATCTCTACCCTGAATACTTCGAGTTGCAGGAAGGTACAAACGCAGCGAATCCGCAGAAGCCTGACTTCCGTCGGTCACTGAAGCGAACGCACCTGCAACTTGATGTACACAGGTATATAAGTCATCCCTATACCCCTGCCTGGCACAGGGGTTTTGCACTTAAATAGTGCACACGTCTTGTACTCCCCTCCGACAAAAGTGAATTATTTGTAATAATTACATCACACAATCGTTAATTAAAGATTGTTTTAACAACGATTTTTACGCTAAATAGACCCTGTATCTCTACTTTGTTATTCATGCACTAAATCAGTGCCCCAAAACGGTGCGGCATACTGGTTTTGCCCGACTTATTGTGCACAGGAATGATTGACGCTTCTGTTAAAACAATGAGTTACATAATTGGCATGATTTTTTCATTACGCTACATGTTCTCGCAGGGGATCGCCCCGTGGATAGAAAAGGAAATGCTATGAAGTCTCTATTAAAAGTTTCACTGGCTGCACTTACCCTGGCTTTTGCGGTGTCTTCGCACGCTGCGGATAAGAAACTCGTGGTGGCAACCGATACGGCGTTCGTTCCGTTTGAATTTAAACAGGGCGACAAATACGTCGGTTTTGATGTTGATCTGTGGGACGCTATCGCGAAAGAACTGAAGCTGGACTACACCCTGAAACCGATGGATTTCAGCGGCATTATTCCGGCATTACAAACCAAAAATATCGATCTGGCGCTGGCGGGTATTACGATTACGGACGAGCGTAAAAAAGCGATCGACTTTTCCGATGGCTATTACAAAAGCGGTCTGCTCGTGATGGTTAAAGCCAACAATAACGATATTAAAAGCGTTAAAGACCTCGATGGCAAAGTCGTTGCCGTGAAGAGCGGAACCGGGTCGGTGGATTACGCGAAAGCGAATATCAAAACCAAAGACCTGCGTCAGTTCCCGAACATTGATAACGCGTACATGGAATTAGGCACCAACCGCGCAGACGCTGTTCTGCACGATACGCCGAACATCCTGTACTTTATCAAAACCGCAGGCAACGGCCAGTTCAAGGCGGTAGGCGAATCGCTGGAAGCACAGCAATACGGAGTTGCCTTCCCGAAAGGCAGCGATGAACTGCGCGAGAAAGTCAACGGCGCGCTGAAAACGCTGCGTGAGAATGGCACCTATAACGAAATCTACAAAAAATGGTTCGGTACAGAACCTAAATAAAACAACCTGATGTTGGCTTGTGGCCCGGTAGTGAGGACGCTCACCGGGCCTACAGCTCTTTTCCGTGACGGATAAGACACTTTCACGCCATTTCCGCGCCGGATAGAGCATTTGACTATTTACACCACGGTAACAGGAACGACATATGCAGTTTGACTGGAGCGCCATCTGGCCCGCCATTCCGCTTTTGCTTGAGGGCGCTAAAATGACCCTGTGGATCTCGGTCCTCGGTCTGGCTGGCGGCCTGGTTATTGGACTGGCGGCAGGTTTTGCCCGTACGTTTGGCGGCTGGTTCGCCAACCACATCGCCCTGGTTTTCATTGAAATTATTCGCGGCACGCCCATCGTTGTCCAGGTCATGTTTATCTACTTTGCCCTGCCGATGGCATTTAATGATTTGCGTATTGATCCGTTCAGCGCAGCGGTCGTGACAATTATGATTAACTCCGGCGCTTATATCGCGGAAATTACTCGTGGCGCAGTACTATCCATTCACAAAGGTTTTCGCGAAGCGGGTCTGGCGCTGGGCCTTTCTCGCCGGGAAACCATCCGCCATGTTATTTTACCGCTTGCTCTGCGCCGTATGCTGCCGCCGCTGGGCAACCAGTGGATCATTAGCATCAAAGACACCTCGTTGTTTATTGTTATCGGCGTAGCCGAGCTGACCCGTCAGGGCCAGGAAATTATTGCCGGTAACTTTCGCGCCCTGGAAATCTGGAGCGCCGTGGCCGTCTTCTATTTGATCATTACGCTGGTGCTGAGCTTTATTTTGCGTCGTCTTGAAAGAAGGATGAAAATCCTGTGATTGAATTTAAAAACGTCTCCAAGCACTTTGGCCCCACCCAGGTGCTACATAACATTGATTTAAACATCCGTCAGGGCGAAGTGGTTGTGATTATCGGCCCTTCCGGTTCGGGTAAATCCACGTTATTACGCTGTATCAATAAACTGGAAGAGATCACCTCCGGCGATCTGATTGTCGATGGTCTGAAAGTCAACGATCCTAAAGTAGACGAACGGCTGATTCGCCAGGAAGCCGGCATGGTGTTTCAACAGTTTTATCTGTTCCCGCATCTGACCGCGCTCGAAAACGTGATGTTCGGTCCTCTGCGCGTGCGCGGCGTAAAGAAAGAAGAAGCGGAAAAACAGGCGAAAGCACTATTAGCGAAAGTTGGACTGGCGGAACGGGCGCACCACTACCCCTCCGAGCTTTCCGGCGGTCAACAACAGCGCGTCGCCATTGCCCGAGCGCTGGCAGTGAAGCCGAAAATGATGCTCTTTGACGAGCCAACCTCCGCTCTGGACCCTGAACTGCGCCATGAAGTGCTGAAAGTCATGCAGGATCTCGCGGAAGAAGGCATGACCATGGTCATTGTCACTCACGAAATCGGCTTTGCCGAAAAAGTCGCCTCACGGCTGATTTTCATCGATAAAGGCCGTATTGCCGAAGATGGCAGTCCGCAGGCGTTGATCGAAAATCCGCCAAGCCCACGTTTACAGGAATTTTTACAGCACGTCTCCTGAGATATCGCCCTTCCTGCCCTGCGGCAGGGAGGGCATCATGGAATAGTCCCATTTCATTTTCCCTCCCCTGCGCCATCTATACTTAGTGTTTTGCGTCTCTTTTCTCACTGGAGGAGTCATGCGGTGGACCCTGTTCATCCTTTTTTGTCTACTGGGCACGCCTGCCCATGCGGTCGCCATACCCGGCGTGACCACGGGGACATCAACCAGCCAGCAAGCAGCGCCAGAGCCCAGTCCTGAACAAAAAAAAGCGGCCTATGCGGCCCTGGCTGACGTACTGGAGAACGAGGCTTCACGTAACGAATTAATAGCGCAACTCCGCGAAGCCTCAACCACGCCGCCGACCGAGCCGGCGCCAGCGCTTGCGCCGCCTGCGGCCAAAGATGAGAAAACGGTACTGGAGAACGTCACCACCGTTACCCGTCAGTACGGCGATGCTTTCGCTACCCGTTTCGCCCAGCTTTATCGCAACATCACCGATGCGCCGCACAAGCCGTTTAACTCGCAAACCTTCACCAACGCGTTAACCCACTTTTTATTTCTGGCCGTCGCGGTATTTGGTTTTTATAGCGTGATACGGCTTTGCGCCCTGCCGTTATATCGAAAAATGGGCCTGTGGGCGCGCAAGAAAAACCGTGAACGCAGCAACTGGTTACAGCTCCCGGCGATGATCGTCGGCGCGTTTATTATCGACCTGCTGCTACTGGCGCTCACCTTATTTATCGGTCAGATGCTCAGTGATAATTTCCATGCGGGAAGTCGAACTATCGCTTTTCAGCAAAGCCTGTTCCTGAATGCCTTCGCGCTGATAGAGTTCTTTAAAGCGATTCTGCGGCTTATTTTTTGCCCTAATGTACCGGAGTTACGCCCATTCGCGATTCAGGATGCGACAGCGCGTTACTGGAATCGCCGTATGAGTTCGCTTAGCAGTTTGATTGGCTACGGGCTGATTGTTGCCGTTCCGATTATTTCCAACCAGGTGAATGTTCAGGTTGGCGCGATGGCTAATGTGGCGATCATGCTCTGCATCACCATCTGGGCGCTGTACCTGATCTTTAAAAACAAAGCGGAGATTACGCAACATTTATTAAGTCTGGCGGAACGATCATTAGCCTTTTTTAGCCTGTTTATCCGCGCCTTTGCGCTGGTGTGGCACTGGCTGGCCAGCGCTTACTTTATCGTGCTGTTTTTCTTCTCGTTATTCGACCCAGGCAATAGCCTGAAGTTTATGATGGGCGCGACCGTGCGCAGTCTGGCGATTATTGGCATCGCGGCGTTTATCTCCGGTATGTTTACCCGCTGGATAGCGAAAACCATCACCCTGTCGCCCCATACGCAGCGCAATTACCCGGAATTACAAAAGCGGCTTAACGGCTGGCTCTCCTCGGCGCTAAAAGTCGCACGCTTTTTGACCGTCTGCGTCGCCGTTATGCTGTTGCTCAACGCCTGGGGATTATTCGATTTCTGGCACTGGCTACATTATGGCGCGGGGGAAAAGATGGTCGATATCCTCATCCGTATCGCGTTAATCTTATTCTTCTCCGCCGTGGGATGGACGATTCTCGCCAGTCTGATTGAGAATCGCCTGGCCTCCGATATTCATGGTCGCCCGCTACCCAGCGCCCGCACGCGCACGCTGCTGACGCTGTTCCGCAATGCGCTGGCAGTGATTATCAGTACCATAACCATCATGATCGTGTTATCGGAAATCGGCGTCAATATCGCGCCATTGCTGGCTGGCGCGGGGGCGTTAGGTCTGGCTATCTCTTTCGGTTCGCAAACCCTGGTGAAAGATATTATTACCGGCGTCTTTATTCAGTTTGAAAACGGGATGAATACCGGCGACTTAGTCACCATAGGCCCGCTGACGGGGACGGTCGAAAGAATGTCGATTCGCTCCGTCGGCGTGCGGCAGGATACCGGGGCATACCATATTATCCCGTGGTCCTCGATCACCACTTTCGCCAACTTTGTGCGCGGTATCGGCTCTGTTGTCGCCAACTATGACGTGGATCGCCATGAGGATGCGGATAAAGCGAATCAGGCGCTGAAAGACGCGGTAACGGCGCTGATGGAGACGGAGGATATTCGCGGGCTGATTATCGGCGAACCCACGTTCGCCGGTATTGTCGGTTTAACGAACACGGCGTTTACTTTACGCGTGTCGTTCACCACGCTACCGCTCAAGCAGTGGACGGTGCGTTTTGCCCTTGATAGCCAGGTGAAAAAGCATTTTGATCTGGCCAATGTGCGCGCGCCGGTGCAAACGTATCAGGTTCTACCCGCCCCCGCTGGCGGCCCGTCGCCTGATTCACTGCCGCCGCGCGAACCGACGATTTAGCGTTTACGGGTGATAAAACGGCGACGCTGGTCGTCATCCATAAAGGTCCAGGCAATAAAGCGGCTTTGCTTTTGCCCCTGGGCCATCTCTTTTTTCACCACTTTCACCGCGCCAGCCTCCGTCAACGCCCGGTAAAGCGGCGGTAAATTCTCGCCGCGCGACACCAACGTCGTAAACCACAACACCTGACGGCGGAAGGTTTGGCTTTCAGCAATCATTTTTTTAATAAAGGCGACTTCGCCGCCTTCGCACCATAGCTCCTGCTGTTGACCGCCAAAGTTCAGCGCATCATCTTTATTCTGCCCCAAATTGCGGCGCTTACGCTCGCTGCCCGCGCGGGCTGCGGCGGCGGAGTCGTGAAAAGGCGGGTTACAAAGCGTTGCGTCATAAAATTCATTTTTATGAATGATACCGGTAAAAATGGCCGCCGGATCTTTTTGCCGACGCAGACGAATGGCGCGGCTTAACCCCGTATTAGCCTGAATGATAGCCTGCGCGCTGGACATCGCTGCGTCGCTGACTTCACTACCGGTAAATCGCCAGCCATATTCATGGACGCCGATAAGCGGATAAATACAATTGGCGCCCACGCCCACGTCCAGAATAGTTCCCTGCGCCGGAATACTCCCTGTCGTTTCGCCAAGCAGATCCGCCAGATGATGGATATAATCCGCACGACCAGGCACTGGCGGACATAAAAACCCTGGCGGAATGTCCCAGTGTGTGACGGCATAAAAATGCGCCAGCAACGCCTTATTGAGCGCTTTTACCGCTTGCGGATTAGCAAAATCAACGCTCTGTTCACCGGCGGGCGTGCGGATAAGAAAGGACGTCAATTCCGGCGTGGTCTGACACAGTGCGGCGAGATCATAACGGTGTTGATGGCGGTTGCGCGGGTGTAACCCCGGTTTCTGGGCGGACATGGCATTCTCCTTTTAGCAGCGGCGTAAGATACCCGTATAACGCCACGGGGTAAATATACCACCGCGAATTCCCTGCCTCGCTCGTTTGATCGGATATCTGAATGACATTGGTTCTGCTCATGGTCTGAAAAGATCGCGCGATGCGATTTTTTCACCTGACGGCGCTACACTTAACCTCAGGTACCCTAAAATCAGGAGAGCGTGATGGCATCCGGCTGGGCAAATGACGACGCAGTGAATGAACAAATCAACAATACCATTGAAGATGCCGTTGCCCGCGCTCGCGGCGAACTTCCTCACGGCGAAAGTCGCGATGAATGCGAATCTTGCGGCGACCCTATCCCTGAAGCGCGGCGTAAAGCCGTACCGGGCGTTCGGTTATGCATATCCTGCCAACAGGAGAAAGATTTACATAACGCAACATTTTCAGGATATAATCGCAGAGGTTCAAAAGACAGCCAGTTACGCTGACTTTTCTTTACCGAAACCGCCAGTATCATCCATGCCTTTACGCTCATGCTTTTTAGCGTTCTGCGTCGCAGAATGTGCCGTTAACCTCGACTCTGTAAAGCCAGATGACAAGAACGGTAAATTCCACTGTTGAATTAATTAATAATCAATAGGTTATTTGTCATTCAAAAATTTTGAGCAAGGCCGTCAATTCTATTCGATTTTATCTTTCGCAAAAAACCGTGATACTCATCACATCGACGGAACATCGTCCCATAAACAGAATAACCTGCGAGAGATTAATCATGAAAACCATTAAATATGCTGTTGCAGCCATCGCGCTTTCCACCCTTTCTTTTGGCACTTTTGCCGCAGAACCGGTTAGCGCGTCTCAGACGCAAAACCTGCATAAAATCGGCGTAGTGTCTGCCGATGGCGCCACCACGCTGGATGGCCTGGAAGCTAAACTGGCTGAAAAAGCCGCCGCTGCTGGCGCAAGCGCTTATAACATCACCTCCGCCGTGGGTAATGACAAAATGAGCGGCACTGCGGTGATTTATAAATAATTTACCTGCCCGCCAGATTTCAGAATGTAACATCGCTGTTGTTTGAATTCTGACGGGTATTACCCTCGTCTGTTTGCCAACAGACCCACTGCTCCAACCCTCATTAACCCTGTTTGTTACCCTTATTTGCCCGTCCGTCACTGGACGGGCTTTTTTTATTCGCTAAAAGCCTGTTCGACGCGCGCAAGCCCGTCTTCTAACGTCGCTGCCTCTCCCGTCGCAACCAGACAACAGGCCATTTGCGTTTTTAATGATTGCGGCACCGGCTCGTGGCCGGCAAGGCAGCGCTCAATCCAGCGCGCGGTGATTTCAGGATCTTTAGTCGCAGGCAGTGAAAGCGGCTCGTCGTGCGTGTCGCTCTGACGCTCATGCAGTACCTGCACGCCACGGCTATCAATCAGGCTGATTTGCGGACAGCGTTGCGGGTTGGCATAGACTTCGCCTTCGGTACCATGCATCAGCAAAGCCCGCCCGCCAATGCGGCTAAAAAAGGTCGCCACACGCGGGACATATTCAGGGTGAGAAACGCTTGATAAACGCAGCGCGGCATCCTCAGCAAATGGTGTTGCCAGCTTGGCCAGTGAATGCGCGCTGTTGCGCACGCCCATCCGCCAGCGCATCGCCAGCTGTTTTTCCAGCGGCGGGCAGAGCGCGCTCACCGGGATAAACACCGGCTGGCGCCCGTCCAGTTTGGCCTGCGCTTGTCCGCCGTGTAGGGTGGGCACAATCCCCATCAGCTCAAATATTGTTTCCGTCAGTACGCGGGTCGGATCTTCACTGACGCCGTGTACTACAACTGGAAAGCCCAATTTATGCAGCAGGATAGCCAACAACGGCGTTAAATTCGCCTGTTTACGCGCGCCGTTATAGCTGGGAATAACGACCGGCAACGGCCTATCTGCGGGCGGTGTCAGTTTGATGGTATGATTCTGCATGGCCTCATAAAAGCCCAGCATTTCGGCTTCGCCTTCGCCTTTAATACGCAGCGCCATCAATATACTGCCCATTTCCAGGTCGGGGATGTCGCCATTCAGCATTCGGGTATACAAACCGCGCGCGGTATCCAGATCCAGATCGCGGGCGTGATTTTTACCTCGCCCGATCTCTTTGATGATCTTGCGATAATCCATTGAAAGCTCCTTGAAGTGTGCTCACAGCATTAACGCCGTCGGCGGTGTGCAGGTTTTGCTTTTGGTTTTACTATAACGTCTGGCACGGCAGGCTGCTCTATCGGAAAAACAGGTAAGGCATTCAGTAAACGCTGTCCGTAGTTTTTGGTCAACAAACGCTTATCATAAATGACCACTTCTCCCCGACAGGCGTGGCTACGGATCAATCGCCCTACCTGCTGAATTAAATTAAAAGACGCGCTTGGTAAGCTTTGTACCTCAAACGGATAACGATTCAGGCTTTTTAGCCATTCGCCTTCGGTGATCACGACCGGGCTGTCGATCGGCGGGAAGGCAATTTTATGGATATGGACCTGCGTCAGCAGCTCGCCTTTAAGATCCAGCCCTTCGGCAAAAGACTGAAGCCCAACCAGCACGCTGCGTTCGCCGCTCTCCACCCGTTTACGGTGTAGCTCCACCAGCCGGTAACGCGGCTGGTCGCCCTGGACCAGGAGGAGTAAGCGCACATCAGCGACATGCTCCAGAAAACGCTGCATCGCCCGCCCGCTGGCGAACAGTACCAGCATACCATGATGTTTTTTGCTCTCCAGTTGCTCACGAAAATAGGCCGCCATTTCGGCAATATGCTGCTCTTCGTTATCAATGGTGGGTTCGTAGCGCATTTGAGGAATCACCAGTTTCCCCTGTTCCACATGATTAAACGGCGAATCCAGCGCCACAAAGCGGTCGCCGGCTTTTTCTTTTAAGCCGCTCATTTCCTGCAGACGCGAAAAGCTATTGAGCGAGCGCAGTGTCGCCGAGGTGACAATAATGTGCGGTACGCTGCGCCATAACAATCTTTCCAGCTGATCGCTGACGCGGATACCGACACAATGGAACCAGACGTGGAGTTGCCCTTCGCGTATTTCACGCGTCGCCCATTTGGACACCGGCGCGCCTGAAGACTGCGCCATCGAAGCCAGCCGCCATAATTTACTTTGCGCCTCGAACATTCCCAGCGCCCGGTTCATCTGTAAAATCACCCGATGCAAACGCACAATATCGTGCGACCCGGTTTTTTCGCTGAGATCGTTGAGAAAGGATTCCGCCAGCCCACGCAGCGTCTCGGTCAGCTTCGCCAGTCGCTGACAGATTTCCATGACCTCATCAGGCAACTCGCCCATTGCAAAACGGTGCTCCGCCTCCTGCGCTGCGGGCATATACAGATTAAGAATGGCATTGAGCGAGGCGATCAGTTCGTATACCTCCTCGCAATGGGCGTTAAGTCGCTCAGGGTTCGCTAACGGCGGCGTGGTTTTAGGGCGAAACTGCTCCATGCAGGTCGCCACCAGTTTGCTGAACAGATCCAGTTGCAAGCGATACCAGGAGGCGGTAATTTCCGCGCTCATCTCCAGCGCATCGCGAGCGACATCGGGCAGATGATGACCTTCATCCAGTACCAACAGCAGATGCTTTGGTTCCGGCAGTACGGCTTCACTTTCCATCGCCGCCATTACCAGCGCGTGATTCGCCACCACGACTTCCGCTTCCTGTATTTCACGTCGGGCGACAAAGAATGGACATTCGCGGTAATAGTGACAGTTGCGGTTCAGACAACTGGCTTTATCGGTACTTAATCGCCGCCACAGATCGTCGTCAATAGCAATGTCGGTATGATCCCGCAGACCATCCCATTTGTAACCGTCAAGATCCCCTTTCAGCCTGGCGCAACGCTTTTGCTCTTCCTGGTTGTTAGGCGTCAGTTCGTCATCAAGAAAGGCGAGCAGATCCTGCTGCGTAGGCTCGCTACTGGCGAGCGCCGCCAGGTTTCGCGGACACACGTAACGCCCGCGGCCAAAGGCGGCGGTAAAGCGCAGATCGGGGATGATTTTTCGTAGCAGCGGCAAATCTTTGCTAAAGATCTGATCCTGTAACGCCACGTTAGCGGTACTGACCACCAGTGTTTTTTGCTCTTCCCGGGCAATGGCGATACCGGGAATAAGATAGGAGAGGGTTTTCCCGACGCCGGTCGGCGCTTCAATAGCCAGATGTCTCCCTTCTTCCCCGGCCAGCGTTCTGGCGACGTCAGCAATCATCTGCCGCTGCGGCGCACGGGGAATAAAGTCGGGGATCTGGTCCTGAAGCGCCTTATACCAGGCGGCGATTTGCGCTTTCAGCGCAGCGGTCAATGCCATGAGAAAACCTGAAGTACTGTATAAACAGCCACTATTGTGTCACATTTCAGGGGCGGGAAGTACCTTTTTTACCGGTTCTGGAAGGCGGCTCGCAACGCGATGTGTATTTTGCCGGATGGCGGTGCAAGCACCTTATCCGGCCTACGTATTTGCATAGTCCGTAGGCCCGGTAAGCGTCGCGCTACCGGGCATGTTGCCGGATAAAATTTACTGGGCAGGCGTGATTCTGCGCGGGCGACGCGGCGGACGTGCTTTGTCGCCAGCGGGTTTCCCCTCGCCTGTGCGCGGTTTTGGTTTCGCCTTCGCCGCCCCGCTATCCTGACGTCGCGGCTGCTGACTGCGCCCCGCTCCCCCCTGATTTTGTCCGCGTCCACGACCGCCGCCGCCGCGCTGCTGACGACCGTTCTGAATCGGCTCCGCTTTAATCGACGGGTCCGGCTCATAGCCCGGCGTCGTAATGCGTGGGATCTCTTTTTTCAGCAACTTTTCGATATCACGCAACAATTTATGTTCGTCAACACAGACCAGCGACAGCGCCTCGCCAGTTGCCGCCGCGCGACCGGTACGGCCAATACGGTGTACATAATCTTCCGGCACGTTCGGCAGCTCATAGTTGACCACGTGCGGCAGCTCTTCAATATCCAGACCACGCGCCGCAATATCCGTCGCCACCAGCACGCGAATATCGCCGGATTTAAAATCGGCCAGCGCGCGGGTACGTGCGCCCTGCGATTTATTACCGTGGATCGCCGCGCTGCGAATACCGTCTTTATTAAGCTGTTCCGCCAGATGGTTCGCGCCATGCTTGGTGCGGGTGAAGACCAACACCTGCTGCCAGTTGCCCTGGCCAATCATTTGTGACAGCAGTTCGCGCTTACGTTTTTTATCGACAAAGTGCACGTGCTGCGTCACCTGCTCTGAGGCCGTGTTGCGGCGCGCCACTTCGATTTCCAGCGGGTTGCGCAACAGCTTTTCGGCGAGCGCTTTGATGTCGTCGGAGAACGTGGCGGAGAACAGCAGATTCTGACGCTTCGCCGGCAGTTTCGCCAGCACGCGACGGATGTCGTGAATAAAGCCCATATCCAGCATACGGTCGGCTTCATCCAGTACCAGAATCTCAATCTGATCCAGCTTCACGGCATTTTGATGTTCCAGGTCGAGCAGACGTCCCGGCGTCGCCACCAGCACATCCACGCCGCCGCGCAGTTTCATCATCTGCGGATTGATGCTTACGCCGCCAAACACCACCAGCGAGCGAATGTTGAGGTATTTACTGTAATCTCTGACGTTTTCGCCAATTTGCGCCGCCAGCTCGCGGGTTGGCGTGAGGATCAACGCGCGCACCGGGCGACGACCTTTAGCGTGCGGCTGATGGGTAATCAGATGCTGCAACAATGGCAGGGTAAAACCTGCCGTTTTACCGGTTCCGGTCTGGGCGCTGGCCATCAGATCGCGGCCTTCCAGCACGGCGGGAATCGCCTGTTGCTGAATAGGGGTAGGTTCACGGTAACCCTGCTCGGCAATGGCGCGCAGGATATCAGGGTTTAATCCCAGGGAATCAAAAGACATAACTACTCCGGACCGCCCCGACCGTTGCCGGTGTAGTTTTCAGGGAGATGCTCAAATTTGGAATGACAAAAACCACAATGTCATGAAGGGGCGGAGTGTAGCAGTTTTTGTGATGCGGCGCATAAATTATCCTTACGGTGAGCCGCGGGGAAAATGACGCCCCGCGACGGAGATCCATGCGTTATTGTTCAGCAAACGCCTCGCCGTAGAAACTTGCCAGCAGCAGTTGGCGCAGTTCCGATACCAGCGGATAACGCGGGTTAGCGCCGGTACACTGGTCATCGAAGGCATCTTCAGACAGTTTGTCAACGTGTGCCAGGAAGTCAGCTTCCTGCACGCCAGCTTCACGGATAGACTTAGGAATGCCCAGCTCAGCTTTAATGCTTTCCAGCCATGCCAGCAGTTTTTCAATCTTAGCGGCGGTACGGTCGCCCGGCGCGCTCAGGCCCAGGTGGTCAGCAATTTCAGCGTAACGACGGCGTGCCTGCGGACGATCGTACTGGCTGAAAGCGGTCTGCTTGGTCGGGTTGTCATTCGCGTTGTAGCGGATAACGTTACAAATCAGCAGGGCGTTCGCCAGACCGTGCGGAATGTGGAACTGAGAGCCCAGTTTGTGCGCCATGGAGTGACATACACCGAGGAAGGCGTTGGCAAACGCGATACCGGCGATAGTCGCTGCACTGTGAACACGTTCACGCGCAACCGGGTTTTTAGACCCTTCGTGGTAAGACGCCGGCAGGTTTTCTTTCAGCAGTTTCAGAGCCTGCAGAGCCTGACCGTCAGAGAACTCAGAAGCCAGTACGGAAACGTAAGCTTCCAGGGCGTGAGTTACCGCATCCAGACCACCGAACGCACACAGGGACTTCGGCATATCCATCACCAGGTTGGCGTCGACAATCGCCATATCCGGGGTCAGGGCATAGTCAGCCAGCGGATATTTCTGACCGGTTGCATCGTCGGTCACAACCGCAAACGGTGTGACTTCAGAACCGGTACCGGAAGTGGTGGTGACGGCGATCATTTTCGCTTTCACGCCCATTTTCGGGAACTTGTAGATACGTTTACGGATGTCCATAAAGCGCAGCGCCAGCTCTTCGAAGTGAGTTTCCGGGTGTTCGTACATGACCCACATGATTTTCGCGGCGTCCATCGGGGAACCACCGCCCAGCGCGATAATCACGTCCGGTTTGAAAGAGTTAGCCAGCTCAGCGCCTTTGCGCACAACGGAAAGCGTCGGGTCGGCTTCAACTTCGAAGAAGACTTCGGTTTCAACGCCAGCCGCTTTCAGCACAGAGGTGATCTGGTCTGCATAGCCGTTGTTGAACAGGAAGCGGTCAGTCACGATGAGCGCACGTTTGTGGCCATCAGTAATCACTTCATCCAGCGCGATGGGCAGAGAGCCACGGCGGAAGTAGATAGATTTCGGAAGTTTGTGCCACAACATGTTTTCAGCTCGCTTAGCAACGGTTTTCTTGTTGATCAGGTGTTTCGGACCAACGTTTTCAGAGATGGAGTTACCACCCCAGGAACCACAACCCAACGTCAGGGAAGGTGCGAGTTTGAAGTTGTACAGGTCACCGATACCACCCTGAGAGGCCGGGGTGTTGATCAGGATACGCGCGGTTTTCATCATCTGACCGAAGTAAGCAACGCGTTCTGGCTGGTTATCCTGGTCAGTGTACAGGCAGGAAGTGTGACCGATACCGCCCATAGCGACCAGTTGCTCCGCTTTATCTACCGCATCGGCAAAATCTTTTGCTCGGTACATGGCGAGCGTCGGAGAGAGTTTTTCGTGAGCGAAAGGCTCAGAGACGTCCGTTGCACTCACCTCCCCTATCAGAACCTTGCTGTTTTCAGGCACAAAAATGCCGGCAATCTCTGCGATTGTAGCCGCTGACTGGCCGACAATTGCCGCGTTCAGCGCCCCATTTTTGAGCAATACTCCGCCTACAGCTTTCCTCTCTTTTTTATTCAGAATCACCGCGCCGCATTTCGCAAAACGCTCGCGAACGGCATCATAGACGGAATCAACAACGACAACAGACTGTTCAGAAGCACAGATTACGCCGTTATCGAAGGTTTTAGACATCAGGATTGACGCCACAGCGCGTTTGATATCCGCGGTTTCATCAATCACTACCGGAGTGTTACCTGCGCCTACGCCGATAGCCGGTTTGCCGGAGCTGTATGCTGCTTTAACCATGCCTGGACCACCCGTCGCAAGGATCAGGTTAATATCCGGGTGGTGCATCAGCGCGTTAGACAGTTCTATGGAAGGTTGATCGATCCAGCCAATCAGATCTTTCGGCGCGCCGGCAGCGATAGCCGCTTGCAGAACGATATCTGCCGCTTTGTTGGTTGCCTCTTTAGCGCGCGGATGCGGAGAAAAGATGATGGCGTTACGGGTCTTCAGGCTAATCAGCGACTTGAAAATCGCGGTAGAGGTCGGGTTGGTTGTCGGAACGATGCCGCAAATAATACCGACAGGTTCAGCAATCGTAATGGTCCCGAAAGTGTCGTCTTCTGACAGCACGCCGCAGGTCTTTTCATCTTTATAGGCGTTATAGATATATTCGGAAGCGAAGTGGTTTTTAATCACTTTGTCTTCCACGATGCCCATACCAGACTCGGCGACCGCCATTTTGGCCAGCGGAATGCGGGCATCAGCGGCGGCCAGAGCGGCGGCGCGGAAGATTTTGTCTACCTGTTGTTGCGTGAAACTCGCGTACTGACGCTGGGCTTTTTTGACGCGCGCAACCAGCGCGTTTAATTCTTCAATGGAATTAATCGACATGGAAACCTCGAACGGAAACAGAGAAGCGCCGCCGCAGAACGCGGCGGCGAAAGTCATTAACGCAGACGATGCTTAATTTTTTCTACCATCATCGCGGTGGAGATGCCGTAGCGATCGTGCAGCGTCGGCAGCGCGCCGGCCAGCAGGAATTCGTCAGGCAAACCAACGGTATCCAGCTCACAGCGTACGCCTTTGCGCATCAGCAGCGCGGCAACCGCCTCCCCTAACCCGCCGACCGAGGTATGGTTTTCCGCGGTCATCACCAGGCGACCGGGCTTCGACGCCTGCTCAATAATCGCTTTTTCATCAAGTGGCTTGATTGTCGGCACGTGCAGTACGGCCACGCTGATATTATCGGCGCGTAGCTTTTCAACCGCCTCCAGAGCACGCATGGTCATCAGCCCGGAAGAGATAATCAGCACATCATTGCCGTCCTCCAGCAGTTTCGCCTTGCCCAGCTCAAACTGATAGTCGTACTTATCCAGCACCAGCGGCACCTTACCGCGCAGCAGGCGCATATACACCGGGCCGTTATGGTCAGCAATTGCCGGTACCGCCTGCTCTATCTCCAGCGCATCGCAAGGATCGACGATAACCATGCCGGGAATGCCGCGCATAATCGCCAGATCTTCGGTTGCCTGGTGGCTTGGGCCATAACCCGTCGTCAGGCCCGGCAGCGCTGCGCAGATCTTCACGTTCAGATGCTCTTCGGCGATCACCTGATGGATAAAATCATAGGCGCGACGGGTGGCAAACGCAGCGTAGGTGGTAGCGAAGGGAATAAATCCCTCTTTCGCCATGCCCCCCGCCGCGCCCATCAGCAACTGTTCCGCCATTCCCATCTGGAAAAAGCGATCCGGGAAAGCCTGGGCGAAAATATGTAGATCGGTATATTTTGACAGGTCCGCGGTCATACCGACGATTTCCGGGCGCTGCGCCGCCAGTTTTGACAGCGCGACGCCAAACGGCGCAGGGATCGTCGCCTGGCCTTCATCGGCGATAGAAGCAATCATCGCGGACGTTTTTAAACGTGGTTTACTCTGGCTCATTACAGCACTCCTTCCGGTTTGTTAGCGTCCAGCACCGCAATCGCTTTTTGCCACTCGTCAGCATCGACGCGAATAAAATGGTTCTTATCGCGGGTTTCGAGGAACGGCACCCCTTTGCCCATCAGCGTGTCGCAGAGAATGACCCGCGGCTGGTTGCCGGCATGACTTTTCGCGTTGTCAAAGGCCGCAATCACCGCGGCCAGATCGTTACCGTCCACGCGCTGTACGTACCAGCCGAAAGCGGCCCATTTTTCATGCAGCGGCTCAAAGCCGAGGATTTTGCGCGAATCGCCGTCCGCCTGCTGTTTGTTGACATCAACGATGTTAATCAAGTTAGTCAGGCCATAGTGGGCTGCCGACATCGCCGCTTCCCAGGTTGAACCTTCGTCCAGTTCCCCATCCGACATAGAGTTATAAACCCAGGACGTGCTGCTCTTTTGCTTCAGCCCGAGCGCCATTCCTACGGCAATGGACAGCCCCTGCCCCAGCGAACCACCGGACATCTCCATCCCCGGCGTGTAGGTCGCCATCCCCGACATCGGCAGGCGGCTGTCGTCGGAACCGTAGGTTTCCAGCTCCTCTTCCGGGATAATTCCCGCTTCCAGCAGCGCCGCATAATAGGCGATGGCGTAATGGCCGTGAGAGAGCAGGAAGCGGTCGCGCCCTTCCCACTCAGGGTCTTCCGGACGGTAGGTCATCGCGTGGCTGAACGCGGTTGCCAGCACATCGGCATAGCCCAGAGCCTGGCCGATATAGCCCTGTCCCTGAACTTCCCCCATTTGCAGGGCGTAGCGGCGGATGCGCCACGCCGCTGCGGCGACTTTTTGTGATTCGGTCATCTTCATCTCATTGCCTCGCTTAGTGAATTAACATGCCGCCGTTAACATCCAGGGTGATACCGGTGGAGTAGGACGCGAGATCGCTTCCCAGGAACAGCGCGGCGCGCGCGATGTCTACCGCATCGCCCAGGCGGTTCATCGGGATCCCGGCAAGGATGTTGGCCGTCATTTCATCGGTCAGCTTACCGGCGGTGATGTCGGTCTGAATCAGCCCCGGAGTGATGCAGTTTACGCGGACGTTATCGGGGCCAAGCTCACGCGCCATCGCCCGCGCCAGACCGAGCACGCCGGCTTTTGCCGCGCTGTAGTGCGGGCCGCCGAAGATACCGCCGCCGCGCTGGGCGGAAACGGAGGAGATGCAGACAATGCTGCCGGATTTTTGCGCTCTCATGACCGGGATAACCGCCTGTGACATCAACAGCGTGCCGCGCAGGCTGACGTCAAGCACCGCGTCATAATTAGCGCGCTTAATGTCCATTAGCTTCAGCGGCTGAGTAATACCGGCGTTATTCACCAGTACATCGACCCGACCATATTTAGCTATGATCTGTTCAATTGCCGCCTGAACCTGAACTTCGTCAGCGACGTTTGCCGCCAGCCCGAGATGACCTTCGCCTAATGCCGCAGCCGCGGCTTCACTGGCTTCGCCATTGAGGTCGATAATGACCACTTTAGCGCCGTTTTCAGCAAATAATTTCGCGGTAGCAAAACCCAAACCGCGTGCGGAGGCCGCGCCAGTAATAATGGCGACTTTATCTTTTAATAACATATTTTCACTCCATGACATTACGTCATATTAATTAACAGGATATATTTCCGTTATTGTGGCTCATCGAGGAAGAGAATAACCACCAGACCAATTGCTGCGCAGATACCGAAATAGGTAAATACAGAATTAAAGCTGCCGGTCTTATCAAGTAAAAAACCCGCAGCCATCGGAGCGACAAACCCACCGAGGTTGCCGCCGCTATTGATAATAGAAGAGGCAATGGGATAAGTTTTCGTATCCGAAACCGCCATACCGTATGCTGTGAATGCGGGCCAGCCAATATTCAGGCATAAACCGACGAAGAATAACCCAACACATACCGCCCAGGTGCTTGCCGGAATATTCAGCATAATTAACATCATGACCACGGTGGAAATAGCGGTAAACATCATCGTTGGCTTACGACGACGGCCTAATACTTTATCCGAAATCCATCCGCCGCCAATCGCGCCAATAAACCCGCCGATGCACGGCATACTGGCTACAAACCCCATACTCATGACATCAAAACCGCGCTCTTTTACTAAATAGAGCGGAATCCAGGTTAATAAGCCGTACAGCACGCTAACCATCATAAAATAGGCCAGGCAGTCACCGAGGATATTTTTGGAGGTGAATAATCCTTTTGCCGTATCGATAGGCGCCATTTTTTTCACCCGAATAATTTTATCCAGCAAAGTGAAACGATCGGCAATTAATATATTTTCCCGTACGGTGTTTTTATGGATATCACGCCCGGCATTAATCTCCTCCAGCTCACTTTGCGAAACAAATCCGCTCTCTGAAGGTTTTGACTTAACCAGTAAATACCAGGCAATCGCCGCCACGATCCCCGGGATCGCAAAGGAGAAAAAGACCCACCGCCAGCCCCAGGTGACCGCAATCCACACCGCCAACGGCGGCACGATAATCGGCGCAAACATGGTGGCCGCGATATAAACGCCGGTTGCCGTGGCTTTCTCTTTCGGCGGGAACCAGTTATTAATCGTTGAAGCCAGCCCCACCGGGCATGGTCCTTCGCTAAGCCCCAGTCCCAATCGCACCATCTTCAGGCTAAACACCGAACTTACCGTGCCCATCAGCCAGGTGAAAGCGGAAAAGCCGAAAATTGATAGTGAAACTAACCCCCGCGTGCCGCGTTTGGCGATAAAAAAACCTGCCGGGATCTGGCTTACCGCGTAGCCAAGGAAAAACATACTGGCGATGGCTCCGGCTTCAAAGTTGTTGATATGAAACTCATCAATGATAAACGGCAGCACCGCGCCGATATTGGTTCTGTCGGCGTAATTTATTGCATACACCAGGAAAATCATCGTCAAAACCACCAAACGATATTTTGTCTTCCTGGCGTCAGTACAGACTACAGTATCTATACGTGACATAGGGTATCCTCATTATTGTTTTATATTTTCGCGAACCTTACCGCATCGCGCCTTGTTATCAGGCCTGTGGTTGCAATATAACAATCCCCAAAAGAAACGGTATTCAAAAAACCTCAATTATGAATGAGGAAAATTTGCTTCGTGACTGGATTCAAATTATTGTCGAATCAGCTTGACCGACAGAAATGGCAGATAAAACTGTTAACTTCATCACGAATTACCCCATAACTTATTTTTCGCCTATGTTAAGCTGACCAGGTATTAGGGGAGTAACTGCTGAATTTACTTCCTGGGGTAATAAAATTGGGCGATCATCATTCCATTCACCGGAGATAATCATGAACCAGCCACTACAGAATAAAAGCTTGCCTGTGCCATCTTTACGCAATATCCAGGCATTCATTGAAGTGGCTGATACCAACAGCCTGAATCTGGCAGCTGAAAATCTCAATGTTACGGCCTCCGCGGTAAGCCATCAGATAGCCAGTCTGGAACAGTATCTGGGAAAGAAACTTTTTTCGCGCAGCAGTAAAGGCGTCGTATTGACCGCGATTGGTGAAAAATATTTAAAAGAGGTTTCGGGGGCGTTAAACATTATTGGACAGGCTACCAACCAGGTCATAAATGATATTCACCAGGATTATTTACGCATACATTCAGCACCGAGTTTTGGATTACTATGGTTGATGCCCCGTCTGAATAAATTTCGCCAGGCCTGGCCTGAGCTTAAAATTAGCCTGACCTGTTCTTACGAAAGTATTCAGTTCTCCCGTGATAATATCGACATCGATATCCGCCACGGCCTTTCACAATGGCCGACGCTGGTCGTCAAAACCATAAAAAATGAACGTATGCTCCCCTATACGTCATCGACTTATTTAGCGAGTCATAGCATTCAAAACATTGAAGATTTACTGGGTTGCGATCTTATTCATTCAGATAGCACGCTGATCAACTGGAGCAACTGGCTGTCCTGGCATAAGGTTCGCGGCTGGAATAAAAACTTTATTTTTAATTTTGACCGTTCCTATATGAGCATTGAGGCTGCACGTATGGGCATGGGGATTATTCTTGAAAGCAATTTACTGGCCGGACAAAGCGTTAGCCAACGCCACCTGGCGCCCGTTTTTACGACTGACGTGAGTATGCCGGTTAACGCTCACCACTTCGTTTTGCCACACCACAATGAACAAAAAGAGAAAGTGAGGATATTCTTTAATTGGGTTTCCAAAGAGCTAAGCCGCGAAGGATTTCAGATCTAATAGCTGGCGGTAGACAAACCTGAAATGTGCGCCTAAAGTTAATCAATCGATTGATTAAGACTTAGGGCGTGTGATGAATATTCCCACCACGACCACCAAGGGCGAGCAGGCGAAAAGTCAGCTCATTGCCGCCGCGCTGGCACAGTTTGGCGAGTATGGCCTCCATGCCACCACGCGCGATATCGCCGCGCTGGCGGGGCAAAATATTGCCGCTATTACTTACTATTTCGGCTCAAAAGAGGATTTATACCTCGCCTGCGCCCAGTGGATTGCCGATTTTCTTGGCGAAAAATTTCGCCCCCATGCTGAAAAAGCGGAACGTCTGTTTAGCCAGCCTGTCCCTGACCGGGACGCCATACGCGAGCTTATTCTGCTCGCCTGCAAGAACATGATTATGCTGCTGACGCAGGAAGACACCGTTAACCTGAGCAAATTCATTTCACGCGAGCAGCTCTCTCCCACGTCGGCCTATCAATTGGTTCATGAACAGGTTATCGATCCGTTGCACACCCATCTGACAAGATTGGTTGCCGCTTATACCGGCTGCGACGCCAATGATACGCGCATGATTTTGCATACCCATGCCTTACTGGGCGAAGTGCTGGCGTTCCGTCTCGGCAAAGAAACTATTCTGTTACGTACCGGCTGGCCGCAGTTTGATGAAGAAAAAGCGGAGCTGATTTACCAGACGGTAACCTGCCACATCGATCTTATTCTGCACGGTTTAACGCAAAGGAGTCTGGACTGATGAAAAAACCTGTCGTTATCGGACTGGCAATCGCAGCGATCGTCGCTGTGATTGCCGGTGGAACCTGGTGGTATCAAAGTCGGCAGGACGATGGGCTGACGCTATACGGTAATGTCGATATCCGTACCGTCAATATCAGCTTTCGCGTCGGCGGCAGGCTGGCGTCGCTGAATGTTGATGAAGGCGATGCCATCAAAGCCGGACAGGTGCTCGGCGAACTGGATCACGCGCCATACGAAAACGCGCTGATGCAGGCGAAAGCTGGCGTGTCGGTCGCGCAGGCGCAATATGATTTGATGCTGGCAGGCTATCGCGATGAAGAGATAGCCCAGGCCGCCGCCGCCGTCAGACAGGCGCAAGCCGCCTATGACTACGCGCAAAACTTTTATAACCGTCAGCAAGGATTGTGGAAAAGCCGCACCATTTCCGCTAACGATCTGGAAAACGCCCGCTCATCGCGCGATCAGGCGCAGGCGACTCTGAAGTCCGCGCAGGATAAACTGAGCCAGTACCGTACCGGTAATCGTGAACAGGATATCGCCCAGGCGAAAGCCAGCCTGGAACAGGCAAAGGCCCAACTGGCGCAGGCGCAGCTTGATTTACAGGACACCACGCTTATCGCGCCTGCCAACGGAACCTTGCTCACCCGCGCGGTCGAGCCTGGCAGTATGCTGAACGCCGGCAGCACGGTATTAACGCTCTCGCTGACCCGCCCCGTCTGGGTGCGCGCCTATGTTGATGAACGCAACCTCAGTCAGACGCAACCGGGGCGCGACGTTCTGTTGTATACCGACGGTCGTCCTGACAAACCTTACCACGGCAAGATTGGTTTCGTTTCACCCACCGCGGAATTTACGCCGAAAACCGTCGAAACGCCGGATCTGCGTACCGATCTCGTCTATCGCCTGCGCATTATCGTCACCGATGCGGACGATGCGTTACGCCAGGGGATGCCAGTCACGGTGAAATTTAATGACGAGGCACGGCATGAGTGAGGCCGTTATTACGCTGCACGGTCTGACGAAGCGCTTTGCGGGAATGGATAAACCCGCCGTCGCGCCGCTCGACTGTACCATTCATTCCGGTTATGTCACCGGGCTGGTAGGGCCGGACGGCGCAGGAAAAACCACGCTGATGCGTATGCTGGCGGGCCTGCTCAAAGCCGATGGCGGCAACGCGTCCGTATTAGGCTTCGACCCGATACAAAACGACAGCGAGCTGCACGCGGTTCTGGGCTATATGCCGCAGAAATTCGGTCTGTATGAAGATCTTACCGTCATGGAGAACCTTAATCTCTATGCCGATTTGCGCAGCGTTACCGGCGAGATACGGGAAAAGACCTTTGCCCGTTTGTTGGAATTTACCGCCCTCGGCCCTTTCACTGGCCGTCTGGCGGGGAAATTGTCCGGCGGGATGAAGCAAAAACTGGGGCTGGCCTGTACGCTGGTCGGCGAACCGAAAGTGCTGCTGTTGGATGAACCGGGCGTTGGCGTTGACCCGATTTCACGGCGCGAGTTGTGGCAAATGGTCCACGAACTGGCGGGCGACGGGATGCTAATCCTCTGGAGCACCTCCTACCTCGACGAAGCCGAACAGTGCCGCGATGTGCTGCTGATGAATGAAGGCGAGCAGCTCTATCAGGGCGAACCTAAAGCGCTGACGCAAACGATGGCCGGTCGTAGCTTTCTGATGAGCAGTCCACAGGAAAACAACCGTAAGTTGCTACAGAGAGCGCTCAGACTGCCGCAGGTGAGCGACGGCATGATTCAGGGACGTTCGGTACGCCTGATCCTGAAAAAAGAGGCGACCGCAGCAGATATTCGCCAGGCCGAAGGGATGCCGGAAATCACCCTCAATGAGACCGCGCCGCGCTTCGAAGATGCGTTTATCGATCTGCTTGGCGGAGCGGGAACCTCGGAGTCTCCGCTGGGTTCAATCCTGCATACGGTTGAAGGCACTGCCGGCGAAACGGTGATTGAAGCGCAGGAACTGACGAAAAAATTTGGCGATTTCGCGGCCACGGACCATGTTAATTTCGTCGTACAGCGCGGCGAGATTTTTGGCCTGCTCGGCCCGAACGGCGCGGGTAAATCAACCACCTTTAAAATGATGTGCGGCCTGCTGGTGCCGACATCCGGCAAGGCGCTGGTGCTGGATATGGATCTGAAAGTCAGCTCCGGCAAAGCCCGTCAGCATCTGGGCTATATGGCGCAAAAATTTTCGCTTTACGGCAACCTGACGGTTGAGCAGAACCTGCGTTTTTTCTCCGGCGTCTACGGTTTGCGGGGCCGCGCGCAAAATGAAAAAATTCAGCGCATGAGTGAAGCGTTTGGTCTGAAAAGCATCGCGTCGCATCCCACCGATGCGCTGCCGCTGGGCTTTAAACAGCGACTGGCGCTGGCCTGCTCGCTGATGCACGAACCGGATATTTTATTCCTTGATGAACCAACGTCCGGGGTTGATCCCCTCACCCGCCGTGAATTTTGGCTGCACATTAATAGCATGGTGGAAAAAGGGGTCACGGTAATGGTGACGACCCACTTTATGGATGAGGCGGAATATTGCGATCGCATCGGACTGGTTTATCGCGGGAAGCTTATCGCCAGCGGTACGCCGGACGATCTCAAAGCGCAGGCCGCCGATGAGCAACAGGCCGATCCGACGATGGAGCAGGCCTTTATCACTCTCATCAATGACTGGGATAAGGAGCATACGCATGAGTAAGTCTCTCTCCTGGCGCCGCGTGCGTGCGTTGTGCGTCAAAGAGACGCGCCAGATCGTGCGCGATCCCAGTAGCTGGCTGATTGCGGTGGTGATCCCGCTGCTGTTGCTGTTTATTTTTGGTTACGGCATTAACCTTGACTCCAGCAAGCTGCGGGTGGGGATTCTGCTTGAACAGCAAAGCCAGGAGGCGCTGGATTTCACTCATGCGATGACCGGTTCACCCTATATCGACGCGACCATTAGCGATAATCGTCATGAATTAATTGAAAAAATGCAGGCTGGACGCATTCGCGGACTGGTGGTGATTCCGGTGGATTTCGCGCAGCAAATGGCGCGCGACGGTGACAGCGCGCCGATTCAGGTGATTACCGACGGCAGCGAGCCAAACACCGCCAACTTCGTTCAGGGTTATGTTGAAGGCATCTGGCAAATCTGGCAACAGCAGCGGGCGGAAGATCGCGGCGACACCTTTGAACCGCTCATCGACGTCCAGACGCGCTACTGGTTTAACCCGGCGGCGATCAGTCAGCATTTTATTATTCCCGGGGCGGTGACCATTATCATGACGGTAATTGGCGCAATCCTCACCTCGCTGGTCGTTGCCCGCGAATGGGAGCGCGGCACGATGGAGGCGCTGCTCTCAACCGAAGTGACGCGTGTTGAACTGCTGCTGTGTAAGCTTATTCCCTATTACTTTCTCGGTATGCTGGCGATGCTGCTCTGTATGCTGGTATCGGTGTTTATTCTCGGCGTGCCGTATCGCGGTTCGCTGGTGATTCTGTTTATCATCACCAGTCTGTTTTTACTGAGTACGCTGGGGATGGGGCTGTTGATTTCCACCATCACTCGCAACCAGTTTAACGCCGCGCAGGTGGCGCTGAACGCCGCGTTTTTACCCTCGATTATGCTGTCCGGATTTATCTTCCAGATAGACAGTATGCCTGCGGTGATCCGCGCGGTGACCTATATTATTCCGGCGCGCTATTTTGTCAGCACCCTGCAAAGTCTGTTTCTGGCCGGCAATATTCCGGTCGTGTTAGGCGTTAACGTACTGTTTTTAATCGCCTCGGCGGTGATGTTTATTGGCCTGACGTGGCTAAAAACCAAACGACGGCTGGATTAAATATGTGTATGGATAATTGTCGTCGTAGGCCGGATAAGGCGTTCACGCCGCCATCCGGCATTATGCCTGATGCGCTTTGCTTATCAGGCCTACAAACTGGACTGAGAGGACGGACATGTTTCATCGCTTATGGACGTTAATTCGCAAAGAACTGCAATCGCTTTTACGCGAACCGCAAACGCGCGCGATCCTGATTCTGCCGGTGCTGATTCAGGTCATCCTGTTTCCGTTCGCCGCGACGCTTGAAGTCACTAACGCGACTATCGCTATCTACAACGAAGATAACGGCAAACATTCGGTAGAACTTACCCAGCGCTTTGCCCGCGCGAAAGCGTTTACCCATGTGCTATTGCTGAACAGTCCGCAGGAGATCCAGCCGACTATCGATACGCAAAAAGCGCTGCTGCTGGTGCGCTTCCCGGCGGATTTCTCGCGGAATCTGGATACCTTCCAGCCTGCGCCGATGCAACTCATTCTTGATGGACGTAACTCCAACAGCGCGCAAATCGCCGCCAATTATCTGCAACAGATCGTCAAGGAGTATCAGCAGACATTGCTGGACGGCAAGCCAAAGCCCAACAATAGCGAACTGGTGGTACGCAACTGGTATAACCCGAATCTGGACTACAAGTGGTTTGTGGTGCCCTCGCTGATCGCCATGATCACCACTATTGGCGTGATGATCGTCACTTCGCTGTCCGTCGCCCGCGAGCGTGAACAAGGCACTCTGGATCAGCTGCTGGTCTCTCCGCTCACCACCTGGCAGATTTTCGTTGGTAAAGCGGTGCCGGCGCTGATTGTCGCGACCTTCCAGGCCACGATCGTGCTGGCTATCGGCATTTGGGCATACCAAATTCCCTTCGCCGGTTCGTTAGCGCTGTTTTATTTCACGATGGTGATTTACGGGCTGTCGCTGGTAGGGTTTGGCCTACTGATATCATCGCTTTGCGCCACGCAACAGCAGGCGTTTATCGGCGTCTTTGTCTTTATGATGCCGGCGATTTTGCTCTCGGGGTATGTCTCGCCGGTGGAAAATATGCCGGTCTGGCTGCAAAACCTGACGTGGATAAATCCTATCCGCCACTTTACTGATATTACCAAGCAAATTTATCTTAAGGATGCGAGTCTGGGAATTGTCTGGGGAAGTTTGTGGCCGCTACTGGTGATAGCGGCCACCACGGGTTCAGCGGCGTATGCGATGTTTAGACGCAAAGTGATGTAGCTTTTTATCTTTCGCCAGTAGCGAGACCACGGCGGGCCCGGCCAGGATAGCCAGCCCCGCCAGCGCCAGCAAAACATTGTTTTGCAATACGCGGGATAGCAGCCAGAGGACAATCAGCGCGGTGCCGAAGTACCAGGTGGTAGTCAGCTCTTCCAGCACATCCGCCACATCGCGCCAGCGTTGCTCATGATGGCGCTGCAACGCCAGCATCAGCAGTACCGTCACGCCATAAAGCACGCATAATCCCAGGCCGACGCGCACTAATGTGCCGCTCATCCAGCCTATTACCAGCATCGCCACTACCAGTAAATGCAACATAATCTGCCAACAACCGAGGCCGGTTGCGACACGAACGCGTTGTTGCCACTTCATGGCTTTTCTCCTGAAGCATTTTTCTCTCATTATTCAGAGTACCGAACTTTACGGAAAATTCCGTAAGACCGCATCTTTTTGTGACGACGACTACACTATTTCAATCAGGATAGTGACGCGGACAGGAAGAAAATGACTCAACACACGCGAAATTTTTCATTCAAAGTGCTCACAATTAATACGCACAAAGGTTTTACCGCCTTTAATAAACGCTTCATCCTGCCGGAGCTGCGCGACGCCGTCAGAACGGTCGGCGCCGATATCGTCTGTCTGCAAGAAGTGATGGGCGCGCATGAAGTACATCCGCTGCATATCGAAAACTGGCCGGACACTACCCACTATGAATTTTTGGCCGACACCATGTGGAGCGATTTCGCCTATGGCCGCAATGCGGTCTATCCGGAAGGCCATCACGGTAACGCGGTTCTTTCTCGCTATCCCATTGAACATTATGAAAATCGCGACGTCTCGGTCGGCGGTAGCGAAAAACGCGGCGTGCTCTATTGCCGCATTACGCCGCCCATGCTCAACCGCCCTATCCACGTCATGTGCGTACATCTCGGCCTGCGGGAGAGCCACCGCCAGGCGCAGTTAACCATGCTGGCGGGATGGGTGAATGCCTTGCCGGAATCAGAACCGGTGCTGGTGGCCGGAGACTTTAATGACTGGCGGCAAAAGGCCGGCCCGCCGTTAAACGCGGCCGGGCTGGAGGAGATATTCACCCGTGCCCATGGCCGACCGGCGCGCACATTCCCGGTGAGTATGCCGCTGCTGCGACTCGATCGTATTTACGTCAAGAATGCGAACGCCAGTTCTCCTACGGCGCTACCGCTGCGGAACTGGCGACATTTATCAGACCATGCCCCCCTTAGCGCGGAGATCCATCTATGAAATGCGGCTGGCGTGAAGGTAATCAAATTCAGCTACTGGAAAACGGCGACCAGTTCTATCCTGCCGTGTTTGAGGCTATCGCTCAGGCACAGCAAAAAATCATTCTGGAAACCTTTATCTTGTTTGAAGATGAGGTGGGTAAAAAACTCCATGCCGCTCTGCTAAAAGCCGCACAGCGCGGCGTAAAAGCCGAAGTATTACTCGACGGCTACGGCTCTCCCGATCTCAGCGACGCGTTTGTCGGCGAATTAACCTCGGCGGGCGTGATTTTCCGCTATTACGACCCCCGCCCGCGTCTACTGGGGTTGCGAACCAATATCTTCCGCCGAATGCACCGCAAAATTGTGGTGATTGATGATCGTATTGCCTTTGTCGGCGGCATTAACTACTCCGCCGAACATATGTCGGATTACGGCCCGCAGGCGAAACAAGACTACGCGGTACGGGTCGAAGGGCCTGTTGTGGCCGATATCCTGCAATTCGAAGTCGAGAATCTGCCGGGGCAAAGCCCCGCGCGCCGCTGGTGGAAGCGCCATCACCAGGCTGAAGAAAACCGTCACCCCGGCGAAGCGCAGGCGCTGTTTGTCTGGCGGGATAATGAAGAGCACCGCGACGATATCGAACGTCATTATCTGAAAATGCTGACCCAGGCAAAGCGTGAAGTGATTATCGCTAACGCCTATTTTTTCCCCGGCTATCGCTTGCTCCACGCAATGCGTAAAGCCGCCCGCCGTGGCGTGAGCGTAAAACTGATTGTCCAGGGGGAACCAGACATGCCGATAGTCAAAGTCGGCGCGCGGTTGCTCTATAACTATCTGGTGAAGGGCGGCGTGCAGGTTTATGAATACCGACGCCGTCCGC
This sequence comes from Salmonella sp. SAL04214, assembly GCF_046550615.1. Classification (NCBI taxonomy): domain Bacteria; kingdom Pseudomonadati; phylum Pseudomonadota; class Gammaproteobacteria; order Enterobacterales; family Enterobacteriaceae; genus Salmonella; species Salmonella sp. SAL04214. Next base: position 44,657 of record NZ_JBGDXT010000004.1, on the reverse strand, counting down.
TGCATGGCAAAGTGGCGCTGATGGACGATCACTGGGCCACGGTAGGGTCGAGTAATCTCGATCCGCTCAGCCTGTCGCTTAACCTTGAAGCTAACCTGATCATTCACGATCGTACTTTTAACCAGACCCTGCGCGATAACTTACAAGGCATCATCGTGAACGATTGTAAGCAGGTCGATGAGTCTATGCTGCCGAAACGCACCTGGTGGAACCTGACCAAAAGCGTGCTGGCGTTCCACTTTTTACGTCATTTCCCGGCGCTGGTCGGCTGGCTACCTGCGCATACCCCGCATCTGGCGCAGGTTCCCCCGCCTGCCCAGCCAGAAATGGAAACCCAGGATCGCGTTGATCCAGAAAATACAGGAGTGAAGCCCTAATGGCTAAATCGCATCCGCGCTGGCGGCTGGCTAAAAAAGTGCTGACCTGGCTGTTTTTTATTGCGGTCGTCGTTCTGCTGGTGGTTTATGCTAAAAAGGTCGACTGGGGTGATGTCTGGACCGTCATCCGCGACTATAACCGCACGGCGCTTTTAAGCGCTGTGGGACTGGTGATCGTTAGCTATCTTCTGTACGGCTGCTACGACCTGCTTGGACGGCTTTATTGCGGCCATAAGCTGGCGAAGCGACAGGTGATGTTGGTATCGTTCGTCTGCTATGCCTTTAACCTGACGCTCAGCACCTGGGTCGGCGGGATCGGGATGCGTTACCGACTATACTCTCGCCTCGGGTTGCCCGGCAGTACTATCACGCGTATTTTCTCACTCAGCATTACCACTAACTGGCTGGGCTATATTCTGCTTGGCGGCATCATTTTTACCTTCGGCATTGTCCAGCTTCCCGACCACTGGTATATCGATGAAGGCACGCTACGTATTCTCGGTATCGTTTTATTGTTGATTATCGCGGTCTATCTGTGGTTTTGCGCCTTTGCGAAGCGGCGGCATATGACGATTAAAGGGCAGAAACTGGTGCTGCCGTCATGGAAATTCGCGCTGGCGCAGATGGCGATCTCCAGCGCGAACTGGATGGCGATGGGCGCCATTATCTGGCTGCTGATGGGTCAGGATGTGAACTATTTCTTTGTGCTGGGCGTACTGCTGGTGAGCAGTATCGCGGGCGTCATCGTGCATATTCCGGCAGGCATCGGCGTGCTGGAGGCCGTATTCCTTGCGTTGCTGGCGGGCGAACATACGTCGCAAGGCACGATTATCGCCGCCCTGCTCGCGTACCGCGTGCTTTACTATTTTATTCCCCTGTTGCTGGCGCTGGTGTGCTATCTGATCCTGGAGAGCCGGGCGAAGAAGCTGCGGGCGAAAAACGAGCGGGCGATGGCAAAATAAATTTAAGCAGACGCGTTTTCGCTTTCCTGCACAACGCGTTTTATCCGGTAAAAATAAACATATGCTGAGAAAAAAGACGTATTCATCTGTAAGCGGGAAAAAAGCAGCAATGACCAGCTAAACAGCAGCAGGAGCACTTCGTGAAACTCGCCCATGAATACTGATGACAGGGTACAGAACGTTGCCAACGTAACGGAAATAATGGCCAGTAATAGCGCATAGCGGTAAATAATGACCCCGCTCATTCTTCCTTTAAGCAGGAGCTGATTTGACGGGGTAAGAAAAGCGATATAGCCCACGGCCAGAAAGAAGACCAGCTCCAGATGCTTTTTATTGTGCAGCTCAAACTGCGCAATAACCATGTTTATACTGACGATCCATGTCATGGTCATCATGATCGCCGTAAGCCCAATAACGCCTCCGTGAGGAATACCTTGTTCATACCAGTTTTTTTTGTAGTGGCTGGCCGGATACACAGGTAACTTAATTTCTGGCGGGATCAACTGCCCTTTTTTCACCAGCTCCGCCAGTGTTTTTCCTGTTAGCCACGTCATCAGGTTCATGGGCTTATCATTTCCTTGTCTGTGAGGTGAGATATTTTTGTAATGCGACTCGCACTAATCGACGCCCCAGGCAGAAACGAATCATCATCGTAAACGTTTCGCCATTCATCACCCATCGGCAAAGCACAACCATAATAATAGCGATAACCAGATCACTCTTTAGTTCGCTATTTTGATGGCACAACACGTCAAATAATCCAGTACCGCAGAGCATAATATTTAATAAAAACAGTAAAACGCAGAGGCGCAACCCCAGGATAAACCCCTTGGCAATAAGCCATACCTCAGCCATAACACATAGCATCATACCTATAGCACTGCCAAAATAAATAATTATATTTAGTGGCCAATACAGGATAAACTTATCAAAAACAAAATGCGCACTGCACACACCTCCCACAAGAAGCATAAAACTAAACGCGCAAACAGGCGCAGGATTAGGTAATGAATGTTCCCATGACAATCCGGTAATGAAATGAGAAATCAGCGCTGGTGGGCATTTCTTATTAAAATCCTCGCCGCCATTTTTAATGGCGCGAGTGACGTCTTTAGCTTCACAAAACGCTAACCAAAATTGTTTGCCACATAATTTACTCATTATACCCATCATCACCAACCTGAATAAAAAACCTGCAACGCCTACGGCCTGAAAGATAATAGTATTTCCAGAATCATCAAAATGATATAACGACACAGCGTAACCACAGCATTAATAATGCCAAGGTAAAGCGTCAGCGCGCCAGGTAAAGCGCAACGAGACAGGGATGAAAACTCGCTGTGGTATAACATGCGGGCATAACCATGAAGTGTCGATTTTTCTAGTGCTGTAATCAATGTCCACACCAATACCGTCAGCACACTGACTATCCAGACCAGAGTGCTACTGGCCACCAGGCTATTGACAACTATCGCAGCAATGATCCCGCTTACCGCCATGAAGATTAACGGCCTGAATAGACCAGAACTGATATTCAGGTAGAAAATAAATAAGGCATTAAGACTAAACATGATTCCAACAATCACGAAAATGGTCGCGCCACCTGAGAAAAGGTAAGCTAATGACACGCCGGTAAGCGTAATGATGGCAATATATATCAACGTTACGACAACAGTGCCAAAGCGGGAAAGACAGGTAACGGTCCCATACCCCAGGCCAAGCAAAAGTGCTGATATCCATAAAACAACAACAGGTTGAACGTGGGTTATCAAAAAATGAGTATACAACGTTAACCATATAATGCCGGCGGTACACCATAGTCCCAACGCAGTATACCAATAGGTAAGGGATAACATTGTCGCGGGAATAAATGCTATTTGCCGTATACGTATTGCAGCCAGAGGTCCCACTTGTCATTTATCACTCTTCACATGATCACGGTGATAAGAATGGCAAGCGCAGGAAAACATTTCTAAGATATTTATGCTGTTTCGCCCTAAATATAGTCCTAAAAAAATCCTGGCGCAGGGCCAGGATTTTAAGAGATCGCTATAATTAGCGGCGATTACCAAAAATACGCAGTAACATCAGGAACAGGTTGATAAAGTCCAGGTACAGCGTTAACGCGCCGAGAATCGAATATTTACGCAGATTAGCGCTATCGCGGGTATCTATTTGCTCGCCGATATTTTTCAGTTTCTGCGTGTCATAGGCGGTCAGACCGACAAACACCACCACCCCGATATAGGTTACCGCCCACATCAGCGCTTCACTCTTCAGCCAGAAATTGACCAGCGACGCCAGAACGATACCAATAAGCGCCATAAACAGCATATTGCCGAAACCGCTAAGATCGCGTTTAGTGGTGTACCCGTACAGGCTCATGGCGCCAAACATTCCCCCCGTCACCACAAACGTGCTGGCGATAGAGGAGTAGGTGTAAACGATAAAAATACTGGATAACGTCAATCCGGTTAGCGCCGAATAGAGCATAAACAGCGTGGTCGCCATTCCGGCGCTAAGTTTATGCACCAGTCCCGACAGAACAAACACCAGCGCAAGCTGGGCAATAATTAAGCCAAAGAAGGTGATCTTACTGGAAAAGACAAACATCATGACGGCTGGCGTATTAGCCGCATACCACGCGATAAACGCGGTCAGTAACAGTCCGACCGTCATCCAGCCATACACTTGCGCCATATAGGTCTGCAGGCCGGATCGCGCCTGCACTATTGAATCAGATCGTGGAAATCTGTCCATGATGAACTCCTGTGTGGAAATGATACCCTAAAGCGTATCACATTCTGCTACCAACGTTTCGCCAACTGCTGGTCGCTGTCGCGCGCTTCGACCCAGCGATCGCCTTCCGGCGTGGCTTCACGCTTCCAGAACGGCGCACGGGTTTTCAGATAATCCATAATGAACTGACCGGCGTCGAACGCGCTACTGCGGTGCGCGCTGGTGACGCCGACAAACACAATCTCATCGCCCGGCCATAATTCGCCAACGCGATGAATCACCGTGACCCGCCCCAGCGGCCAGCGGGAACGCGCCTTCGCGACGATCTCCGCCAGAGCTTTCTCAGTCATGCCGGGATAATGCTCCAGCGTCAGCGCCTTAACGCTATCGCCCAGGTTATGATTGCGCACTTTTCCGGTAAAGGTGACGACCGCGCCGTCTTCGTCGCGCGCCGCCAGCCAGGAATATTCCTCCCCGACGCTAAACGGCGCAGGGCCGACTACAATTCGCGTTTCACGCATGTTAGCCCCCCGTGACTGGCGGGAAAAACGCCACTTCATCGCCCGCCGTCAGCGGATGGTCAAAACTTACCAGCGTCTGGTTGACCGCCGCCAACAGCTTGCCGTCTTCCAGCGCCAGCGCCCAACGATCGCTCTTTGTCGCCAGATGCTGTCGCAGCAACTCAACGGTGGAAAAATCTGCTGGAAGATCCAGCGAATCAGTTCCTGTAAGCTCGCGAACCTGGGCGAAGAAAAGCACCTTAATCATGCGTATCCACCTTAAAATCCCCCGATTTGCCGCCGCTTTTCGCCAGCAGGCGCACCGGACCAATTACCATATCTTTTTGTACCGCTTTGCACATGTCGTAGATGGTTAACGCCGCGACGGACGCCGCGGTTAATGCTTCCATTTCGACACCGGTTTTACCGGTCAGACGGCACAGAGACTCAATACGTACGCGGTTATGCTCCGGCTCGGCCTGAAGCTGAATCTCCACTTTACTTAGCAGTAGCGGGTGGCACAGCGGGATCAGCTCCCAGGTGCGTTTGGCGGCCTGAATACCGGCAATTCGGGCGGTCGCGAAAACATCGCCCTTGTGGTGTTTGCCATCAACAATCATCGCCAGCGTTTCACTACGCATGGTAACGAATGCTTCCGCACGCGCTTCACGAACGGTTTCCGCTTTCGCGGAAACGTCCACCATGTGCGCTTCGCCTGCGGCGTTTATATGGGTTAATTGCGACATCGTTATTTCTTTAAATGAGGGTGAAAATTACATGGGCGTGTACGGGCATCCAGCTGCGGCGCAATGATATTCTCCCATGCGGTTCTGCACGCTTTTGTGGAGCCCGGCATGGCGAAAATCAAGGTGTTATTCGCCACGCCAGCTACCGCGCGCGACTGCAGAGTTGCGGTGCCGATCTCTTCAAACGAGAGCATGCGAAACACTTCGCCAAATCCTTCCACTTCACGATCGAACAGCGGCAACAGCGCTTCCGGCGCCTGATCGCCTTCGGTCAAACCGGTCCCACCAGTTATCAATACGACCTGCACCTCATCACTGGCGATCCAGGCGGAAACCTGGGCGCGAATCGCGTAACGGTTTTCTTTAACGATGGCTTTCGCCACCACTTCATGCCCGGCCTCCTGCGCCGAATCACGCAGATAATGACCGGAGGTGTCGTCTTCTTCGCCGCGTCGGCTGGAAACAGTAAGAATAGCGATGCGGGTCGGGATAAATTCAGCGCTGACCTGACTCATCTGAAATCTCCTTATTAAGGATTAACCGCCAATGTAAGATAAATTTTGCGTAATACCAGTATTGCTCTGGTGAAGGAAATGGGTCTGCTTTTTCTCCCGCAACGCGTCGGAAATACGTTCCTCAAGCGCGTATTGCTGCGCATCATCCTGTAACAGGTCGCGTAAACTTACGCCGCCGTCGCCAAACAGACATAAATGCAGCTTACCGACAGACGAAACACGCAGGCGGTTACAGGTGGCGCAGAAATCTTTTTCATACGGCATAATGAGACCGATCTCACCGGCGTAATCGGGATGACAAAAAACCTGCGCCGGACCATCGCTACGCTGGCGGAGCTGGTGGATCCAACCGCGCTTAATCAGCTCGTCGCGTAATACCTGACCCGAAATATGATGTTTGCGGAAGAGATCGCTCCCCTCGCCCGTCTCCATAAGTTCAATGAAGCGTAGCTGAATGGGGCGAGGCTGAATCCAGGCAAGGAAGGTATCCAACTGATGGTGATTCACGTCGCGCATCAGCACTGTGTTGACTTTCACCTTTTCGAAACCGGCGTCAAAGGCGGCATCGATGCCCGCCATCACCTGGCGGAATTTGTCCTGACCGGTAATCGCATGGAACTGACGCGCATCCAGACTATCCACGCTAACATTGACGCCCGTCAGCCCCGCTTCGCGCCAGTTCGCGGCATCGCGCGCCAGTCGATAACCGTTAGTGGTCACCGCGATCTGGCGAATAGCATCATTTTCACCCACGGCGGCAATGATGTCGGTAAAATCGCGGCGTAATGAAGGCTCGCCGCCGGTAAGACGCACCTTCTCCGTGCCAAGACTGGCAAAAGCGCGCGTAACGCGACGAATTTCATCGACGGTAAGGAAACCGTTGTTAGTGACGCCGCCAGGTTTGTAGCCATCCGGCAGGCAGTAGGTGCAACGAAAGTTACACACATCGGTAATCGACAAACGCAAGTAGTAAAACTTACGCGCGAAAGCATCGGTAAGTTGTGAAGCCATGTACACCTTTCCAAATACGGGAGGCGGAGTCATTTCTTCCTGCGCCCTGGTGGCAAACGTTAAACGTTGTCACGGCCAAAGCACCATATCAAAAATGACCCAGGTGCAGAGGCTAGAGTGTTTACTGTGGTTACGCCGATACTAGCGTGTAAATGACAATTTCGCCATCACGCTTTCGCTATATAAACATATACATAGCGATATGATCGTGCTATTTAGCGACAGAATACGTGAAAATCACACTTTTACATTGATATATATCATTTAGCCGTGGTAACGCCCTCGCTATAAAGGGGTAGTCGGGAATAATTAATTGTCTTTTAGCCGGTCGGCTAATTGCTGAAAACCCGCGACTTGCGCTACTGTAGCGCTGCTTATTTGACTTCAGGAATTTTTATGCGCAATCGTACGCTGGCTGACCTTGATCGTGTCGTTGCCCTCGGCGGAGGGCATGGATTAGGACGCGTCCTCTCCTCGCTTTCTTCTTTAGGTTCGCGCCTGACCGGCATTGTGACTACCACAGATAACGGGGGGTCAACTGGCCGTATTCGCCGCTCGGAAGGCGGGATCGCCTGGGGCGATATGCGCAACTGTCTGAATCAGTTAATTACCGAACCCAGCGTCGCATCCGCTATGTTTGAGTATCGTTTTGGCGGTAATGGCGAACTTTCTGGTCATAACCTCGGAAATTTGATGTTAAAGGCGTTAGATCACCTGAGCGTGCGGCCTCTGGAAGCGATTAATTTAATTCGTAATCTGCTTAAAGTGGACGCGCAGCTGATCCCGATGTCGGAGCTACCGGTAGATCTGATGGCGATTGACGATCAGGGGCATGAGATTTATGGCGAGGTGAATATCGATCAGTTAGCGACTCCGCCGCAGGAGATCATGTTAACGCCAAACGTTCCGGCGACGCGGGAAGCGGTACAGGCCATTAATTACGCGGATCTGATTCTGATTGGCCCTGGCAGTTTTTATACCAGCCTGATGCCTTGCCTGCTGCTGGATGAACTGGCGCAGGCGCTGCGGCGCACCCCAGCGCCAATGGTGTATATCGGCAATCTGGGTCGCGAACTGAGTCTGCCCGCCGCCAGTTTAACGCTGGTCGATAAGCTGGCAATGATGGAGCAATATATTGGCAAAAAAGTCATTGACGCAGTAGTGGTTGGGCCGCGAGTTGACGTCAGTGCGGTGAACGATCGGCTGGTGATTCAGGAAGTGCTGGAGGCCAGCGATATCCCCTATCGCCACGATCGTCAGTTATTACATAATGCGCTGGAAAAAGCGCTACAGGCGTTGGGTTAAGCCCGTTTACCGACGACGCTGCGCTTATCAGAAGCCTGTTTACACCGAAGGGTAAACAGGCTCTCTCCCCCTTCTGATAAACTGCGTTCAGCTACCGCCAGTAGGCGCTCATGAGCGAGCTCACCTCTTTTTTCAGCAATATATTCTCCATGAGCTCAGTACAGAGTGACTGATTAATTTCTTCCATTATTTTTTTCCCAATAGCACGCTCTGCGTCAGAGTCGTCTGCTATTCCTAACGCTTCCAGTTCAGCATTGACCCGGCTCTGATACTCATCCGTTTCAATACACTCAGCCCTTTTGTCCATCATTTCACGCCACTCTTCTGGCGCTATACGCTCCAGCACTTTATGCCACGGCCCCCACAGCGCAAACCATTTGTGAAAATCCCTATTTTCAGCAATTTTTATCCTTATTTCCGCATCGTCCAGGTCAGACTCAGTAATACCCGAAACGTTATAGAACCGCATATCCTGGGTCATTGTTGTCAGCGACAGCGACTCTCGTAACTGATTCTGAAAACCCAGGTATACTTCGACTTCGTCAATAAAAAACAGCCGTTTTACCTTTTCTCTGGCGAGCGATTCTATTTGCTCCAGCCGAAAAATTTCACGCCCCGCCATAATCAGTTCCGCTAAGTGGCTATCAAAGGCGCCTCTTTCAGCATCATGAACCAACGTCGCTTCCTGCATTTGGTGGTATGCCAGTGTGACCCGATCTTCACAGCTTATCGTTGCATCCATCGCTATAAAAAATGCGGTTTCTCTTAGTGTGCTATCATCAGCCAGGCGCATTAGCCAGGCGGAGACTTGTTCCTTAAAATCCGGGTGTCGGGTGTTCTGCGTATCGCTAAGACGATCCAGAAACATGCTGAAGGCTGCCGCGTTTACTTCCGTCTCAAACGCCCGCCATTGGTTGACGTCTTCCTCCTCGAGATTGGTTAGCCACCCCTGGACAGCTTGATGCAGTGGTCGAGTTACCCGAACAATTGAAAAGTCGCCCATGGCAAAAAATACCTCGGGTCCCTGATAACCCGCAGAGGACATTAGCCGCTGCATATTCTGTATCGTTCGTTCTGAAAAAGGATTATGTTCTACGATTATTCTTGTAGGTCGAGGTCCCTCACCACGAAAACGGGGTAACGACTCCGGGAGACGGACCAGGCGATTGCGAGAGGCCTGCATTATTTGTAATGCCGCCGGGAGGTTTTCCGGTAGATTACTCAATGCGTTACGGGAAACGTCCAGCGTTGTTATCGTGGGAGGTAGTGTTTCAGGCAGAACAGTAATCTGATTTTTACTTACATCCAGGAACTGTAATTCTGGTGGTAACGATGCGGGCAGACTGGTTAAGGCATTTTCACCGGCCTCCAGATTCTTCAGGCCCGGCGGCAATGTTTCAGGCAGAGCGGTTAACGAATTACTCTGCACATTCAAATGGGTAATCCCTGACGGAAGATGTTCTGGCAGTGTCCTTATGCGGTTATCATAAACGCTCAGGTACCGAAGTTCCTCAGGTAGATTTTCAGGTAAGGAACTAATTTTATTATGGAAAAGATCCAGCGATTGAAGCGCTGAAGGCAAACGTTCCGGTAATTCAGTAATACGGTTAATGCTCAGCTCCATTTTCTTTATGGTATCCGGTAACGTGGCAGGGATACTGGTTAGCTGATTACTGCTGGCATACAGGGTCTTTATATTTCCCTGTAAATTTTCCGGAAAACTTTTCAGTTCATTGTTATCGAGTATCAGAGTAGTTATCTGCTCAGGAATACAGGCGGGTATAGTGGTAAGTCCTAATATTTTCAGACGGAGTTCCGTCTTATTATTTTTCAGGCAGTCACGCATCCGTTGTACGGCTTCTTCACGATTTGCTGCCTCTTCCGCTGGCGCCGCTTTTACCCACTCAGACCAGATTAACTCATAATTCACAGCATCTTTGGAGCCGGAAGCGCTACTCGCCTGCTCGCTTTCTGTCACACGGGTATAGGTGACTGACTTTCCCCCTCCCTCAACGGTATAGCCCTCTGTATTAAAAACTATAGACAGAATTTCCTGACTATTTTCACTCAAAATACAGTATTGGTCTGCCCCCCCTCTACTATACTGAATATTATCCGCATACGCCGGGAAAGCTAACATCCTTAAACATTCAAACTTGCTTTTGATCTCTTCTGGCGAGGCGGTTTCAGGTGGATGACAAAGATAAGCGATGCAGCTTTGTGCTTCAACCTGATGTTCTGAAGAGAAAAAGGCACTTATTTTATTCCATATCTCTTCTTTTAAAGGCACCTCTGTTGATGCCTCATTGCTAATACTTTGCTGCCTTGCCGTAGATTGTATATTAGTAATATTAAACATATTTTCCCTACCTGATCTGAACGTAACCTAAAGTAACAGATAAGGATATTCTCAACTTTAAATAAGAGGTCCTGGTCGTCATTATTTCGGACAAATCATTCAGTATTTGCAGCGCTTGACTTATAAATGCTCACGCTTCCATCACCTCTTTTTTATGTAGGATGATGTTATCTGTTGCCATGACACGATTTCAACGAACTCACATAAGATTAAAATGACGATCATAAGGATAGCTATACCGATAATACGGGGCGTTTTTTTTCATAGCCGAGGAGAGAGGGAAAATTAGCGTTGGGTTCAGCCTCAACGCTAATTTTCTTCAGTTGTGATTAAACTAGCTAACTCATTGATGTTTTTAGTTTTTCGACAATCCCGTTAGTCAAAGCCTGTCACTGTTTTTCATTCCTGACTGACTTAGCCCTTACTATTGCACTGAAATTCTCAAAAGCGAGCCATGGTAACGATGACTCGCTGGCGATCGACACATTGTCAGGACGCCGCGATAAACAACTCGCGTAACTGGTGCAACTGGTCGCGAATTTGCGCGGCTTCTTCAAACTCCAGATTTTGCGCGTGCTGCATCATTTGCCCTTCCAGTTCATGAATTTTCTGCTGCAACGCTTTCGGCGTCATATCCAGTTCGACAATTCCGGCTTTTGCCGTAGAACGGCCCTTGCCTTTCCCCTTCGCTTTGGTTTTCGCAATGTTCTGCCCCAGCGCCAGAATGTCGACCACTTTTTTATTCAGCCCCTGCGGAGTGATACCGTGCTCTTCGTTGTACTTCTGCTGCTTCTCGCGACGTCGCTCGGTTTCGCCAATCGCCTTCGCCATCGACGGCGTGATTTTATCGCCATACAGAATCGCTTTACCATTAACGTTACGCGCCGCGCGTCCTATGGTCTGAATCAGGGAGCGCTCGGAGCGCAGAAAGCCCTCTTTATCGGCGTCCAGAATCGCCACCAGCGAGACTTCCGGCATATCCAGCCCTTCGCGCAGCAGGTTAATCCCCACCAGAACGTCAAACTCGCCCAGACGCAAATCGCGGATGATTTCCATGCGCTCCACGGTATCAATATCTGAGTGCAGGTAACGCACGCGCTCGCCGTGCTCTTCCAGATATTCGGTCAAATCTTCCGCCATCCGTTTGGTGAGCGTAGTGACAAGGACACGCTCATTAATGGCCGCACGCTGACGAATTTCGGACAGCAGATCGTCCACCTGGGTCGCCACCGGACGCACTTCAATAATCGGGTCCAGCAGCCCGGTCGGTCGCACGACCTGATCCACCACCTCATCACCAGATTTTTCCAGCTCATAGTTGCCGGGCGTGGCGGAAACATAGATAGTTTGCGGCGCTAAGGCTTCAAACTCCTCAAACTTCAGCGGACGGTTATCCAGCGCCGAAGGCAGACGGAAGCCATACTCGACCAGCGTCTCTTTGCGCGCCCGGTCGCCGCGGTACATGCCGCCTATCTGCGGGATGGTGACATGAGACTCATCCACCACCAGCAGTCCGTCGGCGGGCAGATAATCGAACAAGGTTGGCGGCGGTTCGCCCGGCCCGCGGCCCGACAGAAAGCGGGAATAGTTTTCAATGCCTGAGCAGTAGCCCAGCTCGTTCATCATCTCTAAATCGAACTGCGTGCGCTGGCTTAATCGCTGCTCTTCAAGCAGCTTATTATTTGCCAGCAAGACCTTACGCCTGTCCGCCAGCTCATCTTTTATCTCTTCCATCGCCTGCAGAATACGCTCGCGCGGCGTCACGTAGTGCGTTTTGGGATAGATAGTATAACGTGGCACCGTTGACTCTACCTGCCCGGTTAACGGGTCGAACAGCGACAGGCGTTCCACTTCTTCATCAAACAGCTCAACGCGTAGCGCGATGTCGTCAGATTCAGCCGGGAAGATGTCGATCACTTCGCCGCGCACGCGAAAGGTACCACGCTGAAAAGCTTGATCGTTACGGGTGTATTGCAATTCCGCCAGCCGACGCAAAATCGCGCGCTGGTCAATCAGCATTCCCACCGTCAGATGCAGCATCATTTTCAGGTAGAGATCCGGATCGCCCAGACCGTAAATCGCGGACACGGAAGCCACCACCACGACATCGCGTCGCTCAAGCAACGCTTTCGTTGCCGACAACCGCATTTGCTCAATATGTTCGTTTACCGAAGCGTCTTTTTCGATAAACGTATCCGAACTTGGCACATACGCTTCCGGCTGATAGTAGTCATAGTAGGAGACGAAATACTCGACCGCGTTTTCCGGGAAAAACTCTTTCATTTCGCCGTAGAGCTGCGCCGCCAGGGTTTTATTGGGCGCAAGCACCATCGTTGGCCGCTGCAAGTCCGCAATGACGTTGGCGATGGTGAATGTCTTCCCGGAGCCGGTCACGCCCAATAACGTCTGATGCGCCAGCCCGTCCTCCAGCCCCTCTTCCAGACGACGTATAGCGTCCGGCTGATCGCCAGAAGGTTTAAAAGCGGAATTCAGTTTGAACGGTTTACTCATGAGCGGCTACCTGAAGGAGTGAGCGGGCAGGGGTGTAATTTTACTCTCGACGGTGAATATTGCCAATAAAAAATACTGGATGAAAAAACAGTAACACTCCAGTGTATAATGGCTATCGGCAGATACCCCACGCTATTTAGAGGTAAAACATAGACAGTCGCGGGGTAAAATTCCAGCAGTGTGCTGGTTATCCCCAGACCAGAGTCTTTTTTAACATTTGTCAAGTCGAATGATGAAAGTTTTATGTCAACGTATCCCCCTTCCTTTACAACCATTGATTTTATATAACTTGCTGTCTGAAAAGGGATATTTTCTCAAGCCGTCTTTCGCGCCAATTTAGTCGCAGGCCGCGTCGCCTCTCGCTTACGTTGTGTTTTCTAACTCTAATACACAAGGTTATCCACAGGAATAGTGGATAACTGCTTCCAGCCCGTATCCCCTGCCGCCTGGCAAAATCAGCCCCTGACGTTTTCGCCGGGCGATAAAAAAAAATTATCGCTATTTTTGGCAGATTATTGGCTAACGAGAAGGGAAAAATTGAAGCGTACACGCTCACATTTTGCACATTTTTAGCATGGCGACGTCAGGAGGGTCTGGCGAAAGAACAGCAGGATCGTCTGATCCTGCAAGAAGGCGGTTTTTAGGCGCGGTCAGGCGTGTTCCAGGGGGCTAAGGTCCAGATACTGTCCTGTCGCCGCCTGCGATGGAGAAACGCCCAGCCACGGGATTTCCCCTAACAGCGGGGCCGGTATGACGCGGCGAAGCGTCGCGAGATATTCACCATGACGCGCGCCTGGCGGCTGTACGTCGTTGGCTATCCATCCGACAAGCGGTAATCCGGCCTGTTCTACCGCCAGCGCCGTCAGCATGGCGTGATTAATACAGCCCAGCTTGACGCCAACAACCAGAATCACCGGCAGCTGCTCCGTCTGTACCCAGTCGGCAAACGTCAGCGTGGCAGAGAGCGGTGTAAACCAGCCGCCCGCCCCTTCTGTCAACACCCAGTCTGCCTGCGCCTCCAGCGTTCGCAATCCGCGTGATAATACCGCCGCGTCTATCGCCCGGCCTTCGTCGGCGCTAACGATGTGGGGAGAGGTAGGCTCGGCAAAAGTATAAGGATTGATAGCGGAATAAGGTTGCGGCAGGCTGCTGTTACGCTGCAAGGCCAGGGCATCGCCATTGCGTAGCCCGTCGGTTGTCATTTCGCTGCCGGAAGCGACGGGCTTATAGCCTACGGTTTGATAACCTAATTGCGTTGCGGCCTGCAATAAGGCGCAACTGGCAACCGTTTTACCGACTTCAGTATCAGTACCGGTCACAAAATAGCGTTTAGTCACGTTCAATCACTCCCATAAAAAGATGGTACGTCAGCGGATATTTCCCCTGCCGCTGCGGCCATGCCAACTGAATCTGTCTAAGCCGGGCGCGGGTTAATACATCCGACTCCCGCCCTTCATGAAGATGGGTGGCGCCAATGCCTTTAAGCGAGCGCATCGCGCTCAGGGCATCCTCAAACCACAATGTCATCGCCTGAGTATGACGAGACGCCCGCCAGCCGCGCAGCGCGTGGTCAATGGCCTCTTCCGGCAAAAAGCTATTCGCGTGAGCGCGATTATCGACGGCCTGCCATGCCTGACGCAGCTCCGGCAACGACCCCTGGCACAAGGTGGTAAACGCCACCACGCCGCCGGGCCGTACAACCCGATACAACTCGCTCAACGCATCACGTAAATCGCTACACCACTGGACCGCCAGGTTGCTCCAGGCCAGGTCAAAAACTTCGGCGTCATGGGGAATCGCTTCGATATCCGCCAGCAAATAGTGATGCGCCGCCTGACGATCGCGAGCCTGTTGCAGCATCGGCAGCGAAAGATCCAGGGCGGTCACTTCGCTCCCCCGCTCTCGCCAGTAACGACTCATACGTCCGGGGCCGCAGCCTGCGTCCAACACACTGGCAAACTGGCGGCCTGCCAACAGCGTCAGCAGCGCATCCGCGCTGTGTTGCTGCAAAGAGGCGTGCTGTTCATATTGCGATGCGGCCCGGCCAAACGCCGCCGCAATAGCCTGCTTATTCACCTGCGCCATGCAGCACCTCCAGCAGACGGTCGATATCACACGCTTCATGCGCCTGCGTTAACGTTAAGCGCAGGCGCGCCGTACCGACAGGCACCGTCGGCGGACGAATCGCCGTCGTCCAGCATCCTTGTTGACGCAGCGCCTCCGCCAGGCGCAATGCACGGCTGTTATCGCCCACGATTAACGGCTGGATGGCGCTATGGGCATTCAGTAGCGTAAACCGGGACGCGTTAACGCCGGCCCGAAAGCGCTGAACCAGAGCGGCGAGTTTTTCGCGCCGTTCACGACCTTCATCGCTACGGATCACCGCCAGCGAGGCGCTTAACGCCTGCGCCTGGGCGGGCGGCATACTGGTGCTGTAAACCAGATGACGGGCAAATTGCAGCAGATAATCCGCGACGCTTTCCGAGCAGAGCACCGCTGCGCCGCTGACGCCAAACCCCTTACCGAAAGTCACCACCAGCAACTCAGGCTTCACCCCCCGTTGCCAGCAGGTGCCGCGCCCCTCATCGCCAGTCACGCCGATGCCGTGCGCATCATCAACCAACAGCCAGGCATGATGCCTGCGGGCAATGTGCTGGATTTCCGCCAGCGGCGCGCTGTCGCCGTCCATGCTGTATACACCTTCTGTCACCACCAGTTGCTGGCCCACGCAGGGCGATTGCAGTAAACGCGACAGATGCTGCGTATCGTTATGGATAAAGCGGCGAAGCTGCGCCGGACTCAGATTGGCGGCCTCCAGCAGGGAAGCATGACTCAACCTGTCGGCCACAATCCGGTCATTTTTTTTCATTAAGGCGGTAATGACCGCCTGATTCGCCGCAAAGCCAGAGATAAACAGCAGCGCGCGTGGATATCCTAACCATTGCGCCAGTTCCTCCTCTAACGCCTGGTGCGCCACGGAATAACCGCTGATATGACCCGACCCGCCGCTGCCGACGCCAAAACGTATCGCTGCCTGTTGCCAGGCGCGAATAATCTGCGGGTGTTGACTTAAGCCGAGGTAATCATTGCTGGAGAAGTTAAGATACTGTCGCCCGTTCGCTACCAGCCAGCGTCCGGCGCCCTGCGACACCACATAGCGGCGGCGCAACGTATCCGTCGCCCGACGCGCCGTCAGCGCATCGTCGACGCGTTGTTGCCAACTCATAAGGCTGCCGCGTTGTAATAATCATCGGTGTCAGGCGTCATCAGCGTCTGCTCCAGACGTTGCTGCTGCTCGTTATCGCCCGCCAGCACCCTGGTCTGCTGCGGATTCAGCCCCAGCTTACGGAATAACTGCAGATCCTTGTCCTCTGCCGGATTTGGCGTAGTTAACAATTTGCAGCCATAGAAAATCGAGTTCGCCCCGGCCATAAAGCACATCGCCTGGGTCTGCTCGTTCATCTGTTCACGTCCTGCGGAAAGACGCACGTATGAGGTCGGCATCATGATGCGCGCTACGGCGATAGTACGAATAAAATCAAACGCATCCACGTCATCGTTATCCGCAAGCGGCGTGCCTTTCACCTTCACCAGCATGTTAATTGGCACGCTTTCCGGCGGCGTCGGCAGGTTCGCCAACTGCAACAACAGTCCGGCGCGATCGGTAACCGTTTCGCCCAGACCCACAATGCCGCCGGAGCACACTTTAATCCCTGCTTCACGGACTTTTTCCAGCGTGTCGAGGCGCTCCTGATAGGTACGGGTAGTGATGATATTGCCGTAAAACTCCGGCGAGGTATCGAGGTTGTGGTTGTAGTAATCCAGCCCGGCGTTAGCCAGACGCTGCGCCTGGCTCTCGTTCAACATGCCGAGCGTCATACAGGTTTCCAGCCCCATCGCTTTGACGCCCTGTACAATCTGCTCCAGATAAGGCATATCGCGTTCATGCGGATTCTTCCAGGCCGCCCCCATACAGAAGCGGGTCGAACCGGCGTTTTTCGCTTTACGGGCGGAGTCCAGTACCTGCTCTACCTCCATTAAACGCTCGGCTTCCAGCCCGGTTTTATAGCGCGAGCTCTGCGGGCAGTATTTACAATCCTCCGGGCAGGCGCCGGTTTTGATCGACAGCAGCGTACTAACCTGTACCTGCTGCGGATCGAAATGCTGGCGATGAATTTGCTGCGCTTCAAACAGCAATTCCAGCAGTGGTTTTTCAAATAATTCGGTTACTTGCGACAGTGTCCAGCGTGGGTGGCGAGCCATCGGGCTTCTCCAAAATATGTTGTTTGTTTTTGATATGGTGTAGACTCGTAAACCTAAATCTTTTTAATTTGGTTTACAAGTCGATTATGACAACGGACGATCTGGCCTTCGATAAACGCCATATTTGGCATCCTTACACTTCCATGACCTCGCCGCTGCCGGTATATCCCGTTGAGCGGGCCGAAGGCTGCGAGCTGGTTCTCGCCTCGGGCGAACGCCTGATTGAGGGGATGTCCTCCTGGTGGGCGGCCATTCATGGTTATAACCACCCGCAATTGAATGCGGCGATGAAAGCGCAAATTGACGCCATGTCGCATGTCATGTTCGGCGGCATAACCCATCAACCTGCGGTGAATCTGTGCCGTAAGCTGGTCGCGATAACGCCTGAGCCGCTGGAGTGTGTCTTTCTGGCCGACTCTGGTTCGGTGTCGGTAGAAGTGGCCATGAAGATGGCGCTGCAATACTGGCAGGCGCGGGGCGAATCGCGTCAGCGTTTTCTGACGTTTCGCCACGGTTATCATGGCGACACGTTCGGCGCGATGTCGGTGTGCGATCCGGATAACTCCATGCACAGCTTGTGGAAAGGCTATCTGCCGGAGAATCTGTTCGCGCCGGCGCCGCAAAGCCGGATGGATGGCGAATGGGATGAAAGCGACATCGCGCCATTTGCTCGCCTGATGGCCGCGCATCGCCATGAAATAGCCGCCGTGATTCTGGAACCTATCGTTCAGGGCGCGGGCGGGATGCGCATATATCATCCACAATGGCTCAGGCGTATTCGTAACATGTGCGATCGCGAAGGCATTCTGCTGATTGCCGATGAAATAGCCACCGGGTTTGGCCGTACCGGCAAACTGTTCGCCTGCGAGCACGCCGGGATCGCGCCGGATATTCTGTGTCTCGGCAAAGCCTTAACCGGCGGCACCATGACCCTCTCGGCAACGCTCACGACACGCCAGGTTGCAGAGACTATTAGCAACGGCGAGGCGGGGTGTTTTATGCATGGCCCGACGTTTATGGGGAATCCGCTGGCCTGCGCCGTCGCCTGCGCCAGCCTGACGCTGCTGGAAAGCGGCGAATGGCGTCAGCAGGTGGCGTCTATCGAGTCTCAGTTACGTGCTGAGTTAGCCCCCGCGCAAAGTTCGCCCTGGGTGGCGGATGTGCGGGTGTTGGGCGCGATTGGGGTGGTTGAAACCACGCACCCGGTCAATATGGCGGCGCTTCAACGCTTCTTCGTCGGGCAAGGCGTCTGGATCAGGCCGTTCGGCAAGCTAATCTACCTGATGCCGCCCTACATTATTCGTCCGGATCAACTGCGCCGTTTGACCCAGGCGGTCAATGACGCGGTACACAATGAAACATTTTTTAGCCATTAATCAGCGGTAAGCGATGCTGCTTCTGGCTACACTTCTGGTGAGTCAAAAGGAGAGCGCATGAAACTTATCAGCAACGATTTGCGCGATGGAGATAAACTTCCTCATCGCCACGTTTTTAACGGTATGGGCTATGATGGCGATAATATTTCGCCGCATCTGGCCTGGGACGACGTGCCGATGGGCACCAAAAGTTTTGTCGTGACCTGTTACGATCCCGACGCGCCGACCGGCTCCGGCTGGTGGCACTGGGTGGTGGTGAACCTCCCGGCGGATACGCGCGTACTGACCCAGGGGTTCGGCTCAGGCCTGGTGGCCGTACCAGACGGCGTCATTCAGACGCGTACCGATTTCGGTAAAGCGGGCTACGGCGGCGCGGCGCCGCCTAAAGGGGAAACGCACCGCTATATCTTTACGGTTCACGCGCTGGACGTCGAGCGTCTTGATGTTGATGAAGACGCCAGCGGCGCGATGGTCGGCTTTAACGTGCATTTCCATTCGCTCGCCAGCGCCTCGATCACGGCGATGTTCAGTTAAACGCTGTGCCGGATGGCGGCGTAAACGTCTTACCCTGCCAACGGGTTGGGTAAGCCGAATAAACGCCGCGCCATCCGGCAGCATTCACATAAAGTCCGGCACCAGACGCTGTAACGCGCCTTGCGCCAGCAGCGCCGTCGCACACTCAATATCGGGCGCGAAAAAACGATCCTGCGTATAGTGCGCCACCCGCTCGCGCAGTGTCTGCCGCGCCTGTTCCAGTAACGAGCTGGAGGTTAACCCTTCCCGTAAATCTATCCCCTGACAGGCCGCCAGCCACTCCACGGCAATGATGCCGCGGGTATTCGCCGCCATTTCCCAGAGTCGCCGTCCTGCCGCCGGGGCCATTGAGACATGATCTTCCTGATTCGCCGAGGTCGGCAGGCTATCCACGCTGTGCGGGTGCGCCAGCGCTTTATTCTCGCTGGCGAGCGCCGCGGCGGTGACCTGGGCAATCATAAAACCGGAATTAACGCCGCCATTTTTCACCAGGAACGGCGGTAACTGCGACATATGTTTATCCATCATCAGCGCGATGCGCCGCTCCGATAGCGCGCCGATTTCCGCTATCGCCAGCGCCAGATTATCCGCCGCCATGGCAACCGGTTCAGCATGGAAGTTACCGCCGGAGATCACCTCCCCCGCATCGGCAAAGACCAGCGGATTATCGGATACCGCGTTGGCCTCAGCCAGCAGTACCTCTTTCGTCTGACGTAACTGGGTCAGACAAGCGCCCATTACCTGCGGCTGGCAGCGAAGGGAATACGGGTCCTGAACTTTATGACAGTGGTGATGTGATTCAGCAATAGCACTGGTATCGGTCAACAGATGCCGGAACAACCGCGCGGCGTCAATTTGCCCCTGTTGTCCGCGCGCGGCATGAATGCGCGCATCAAAAGGACGGCGCGATCCCAGTACGGCTTCGGTGGTCAGCGCGCCGCAGACGACGGCGGAGGCAAATAACTCCTGTGCCTCAAACAAACCGCGCAGCGCGAAGGCCGTTGACGCCTGGGTGCCGTTAAGCAGCGCCAGCCCCTCTTTGGCCGCCAGCGCGACAGGCTCCAGTCCGGCCTTTTTTAGCGCCGTCTGCGCCGGAAGCCATTCACCCTGCCAGCGCGCTTTTCCTTCGCCAAGCAGCGTCAGCGACAGATGCGCCAGCGGCGCTAAGTCGCCCGACGCGCCAACCGAGCCTTTTGCCGGAATCAGCGGATACACGCCAGCATTCACCAGAGCGATGAGCGCCTCTATCACGCTCAACCGAATCCCGGAAAACCCGCGCGCCAGACTATTGATTTTCAATACCATGATCAGACGCACCATCGCGTCATCCAGTGGGTCGCCTACGCCCGCGGCGTGAGACAGCACCAACGATCGCTGTAGATTTTGCAAGTCTTCATCAGCGATGCGCGTCTGCGCCAGCAGGCCGAAACCGGTGTTGATGCCGTAGGCGGTACGCCCTTCGGCAACGATATCATTGACGCACGCGACGCTGGCGTTAATGCCGTCAATGGCGCTGGCGTCCAGCCGAAGCTGTACCGGATGACGCCAGACATCGTACAGTTGAGAGAGGCTTAGCTGCCCCGGAGTGAGAGTCATGGTGTTCATATCAGCCTTTCCCCTGCGTCGCCGCAACCATCGGTAAATTCAGACCTTGCTCAACAGCGCATTCCACCGCGAGATCATATCCGGCATCGGCATGGCGCATGACGCCCGTCGCCGGATCGTTGTGTAACACGCGGCGAATACGCGCGGCGGCCTCATCAGTGCCATCACAGACAATCACCATACCGGCGTGTTGCGAAAAACCCATCCCCACCCCGCCGCCATGATGGAGCGATACCCATGTCGCCCCGCTGGCGGTATTCAGCAACGCATTTAACAGCGGCCAGTCGGAAACCGCGTCGGAACTGTCGCGCATCGCTTCGGTTTCACGGTTAGGGCTGGCGACAGAACCGGAATCCAGGTGATCGCGGCCAATCACAATGGGCGCGGATACCTCGCCGCAACGCACCATTTCGTTGAACGCCAGTCCCAGTTTTTGCCGCCACTCCAGGCCTACCCAGCAGATACGCGCCGGTAACCCCTGAAAATGAATGCGCTCGCGCGCCATATCCAGCCAGTGATGCAGATGTTTATCCTCCGCCACTATCTCTTTGACTTTGGCATCGGTTTTATAGATATCCTGCGGATCGCCGGACAGCGCCACCCAGCGAAACGGCCCGATACCACGACAGAACAGCGGACGAATATAGGCTGGCACAAATCCCGGAAAATCAAAGGCGTTTTCCACCCCCATCTCTTTCGCCATCTGGCGAATATTGTTGCCATAGTCAAAGGTCGGCACGCCCATTTGACTGAACGCCAGCATCGCCCGAACATGCGCCGCCATGGAACGTTTCGCTGCCTGCATCGTCCCGTGGGGATCGGATTGCGCGTTTTTCTGATACTCCTCCCAGCGCCAGCCGGAGGGCAAATAGCCATGTAGCGGATCGTGGGCGCTGGTCTGATCGGTCACCAGGTCCGGGCGCACGCCGCGATTAACCAGTTCCGGCAGGATATCCGCCGCATTCGCGCACAGGGCGACGGACACGGCTTTCCCCTCGCGGGTGTAGCGCGTAATGCGGGCCAGCGCGTCATCCAGCGTGGCGGCCTGCTCATCCACGTAGCGAGTACGCAGACGAAAATCGATACGGCTTTGCTGGCATTCAATCGTCAGCGAACACGCTCCGGCCAGCGTCGCGGCTAGCGGTTGCGCGCCGCCCATGCCGCCCAGTCCGGCGGTCAGCACCCAGCGTCCCGCCAGCGTGCCGTTATAGTGCTGACGCCCCGCCTCGACAAAGGTTTCGTATGTTCCCTGCACGATTCCCTGGCTGCCGATATAGATCCAGCTTCCGGCCGTCATCTGACCGTACATCGCCAGCCCTTTCGCATCCAGTTCGTTAAAGTGTTCCCATGTCGCCCAGTGGGGAACCAGGTTGGAGTTGGCGATTAATACCCGCGGCGCGTTGTCGTGCGTTTTAAATACGCCGACCGGTTTGCCAGACTGAATAAGCAACGTTTCGTCCGCCTCCAGCCGGGTGAGCGCATCAACAATAGCGTCATAGCATTCCCAGTTGCGCGCGGCGCGACCAATCCCGCCGTAGACCACCAGCTCATGCGGATTTTCCGCCACGTCAGGATCGAGATTATTCATTAACATCCGCAGCGGGGCTTCTGTCAGCCAGCTTTTCGCCGTTAATACCGTGCCTCGGGGCGCGCGGATAGTCTGCTGACGATACTTGCTTTCAGGCATAGCAATGACTCCTCATTATTATCGGTCTGCCATCGCCAAATAACGCTAAAACGCCACTATCAGGCACCGCCGCAGACCCACAGATAAGAATCAGACATATACTTGTCTATACAAGTAAGCACAAGAATAGAATTAACAAAAATGATACAATTTTGTTATATTGTGTCAGCAATCACGTTTTCCGGCAGCAGTCCGCTCAGGAGATAAATCGTCCCTGTAGCCGGTAGCGCGACCCGGGGAAAAGTAAGCGGGCGTGAGAAACAATCCGCGACGCGGACCAGGTTGTACGACGAATGAGCAGACAAGGCTCATGCTCTTTGATAGTTAACCACGCGCACTCTTGCGCCGTGGCGCGCACCGCCTCCACAATATGTTCCCCTTCCGTTAGCGGCGCGATCCGCGACAAATAAGCGTGCGGCGTGGTCTGACGGTAATCCTGCGTCAGGTAATCCACGGCAATATCCGCATTCACGCAGCGATCTTCAATTTGTACCGGCAGATCGTTTTCATAATGCACCATGATGGAATGGAAAATGACATCGCTCTCATTGACGTTGAGAGCGCTGGCCTGGATGGCGTTTGCCCGCACGCGCTCCAGCGTGAGCACCTCACAACGATGCTGATGACGGCGGGCGGCTATCTCCTCGGCGATACTGCGGACTTCAAACAGCGCGGACTGGCCTTTTGGTTCGGCGACAAACGTCCCCACGCCCTGTAAACGCACCAGCCACCCTTCATCCGTCAGCTCACGCAGCGCCCGGTTGATGGTCATTCGGCTAAAGCCATACTGAGCGACCAGTTCAGCTTCCGACGGAATGCGATCGTGCGGCTGCCAGACGCCGCCGGCTATTTTTTTACAGATGTCCTGTTTCACCGTTTCGTAAAAAGGCGCAGGCGCAGAACGGGAGCGGGATGAATACATGCGTGAAGCCTTCCTTATGCGGATAGTGTTTTCCGGATGACAGATTAACGCCACCAGTGCGCGATTTGCCAGCCAAGCCGCGCCGCCACGCGCGCCGCTGCGCCATCGTCATCAAAGCGTGGATTAAACTCAACCAGATCCGCCGCCTGTAATTTTCCGCTGCGGCAAACCGGCTCAATTAAACGCAGAACCTGTATCAGCGGCACGCCCAGCGCTGCGGGAGCGGAGACGGCTGGCATTTCCCAGACAGGCAATACGTCGAGATCGATAGTCAGATAAATTTTATCCACCTTGTCGATAAACTGCGTCATCTGCGCCAGCGCGTCATGGCAGTCAAGATCCTCCACCACGGTAACATTCCGCCACTGCGCTTCCCGCCACAACGCCTGCGTATTCGCCGCACGGCTCACGCCGAAACAGGCATAATGAAACGCGCGGCTCTGCGCGTCGCATAGCTGCGCCAGTTGACGAAACGGCGTCCCGGATGTTGCCCGGTCGGTCTGACGGAGATCCAGATGCGCATCAAGATTAATGATCCCTACGCTTTCCTGCGCAAACGCGTCCAGCACCCCCGCGCCGTGTCCAAATGCGGTTTCATGCCCGCCGCCCAGCACCAGCGTGCGCATCCCGGCCCGCAGGCAGCGGCTTACCGCATCGCGCAAGGCCTGCTGCGCGCCTTCCAGATCGGGCGTCGGCGCAACCCAATTGCCTAAATCCACCAGCCGTTCATGTCCCTGGTGGCTGGCCATATTCGCCAGCGCTTTACGCAACGCGTCCGGGCCGCCTGCCGCGCCGGGACGCCCTGCATTGCGTTTTACCCCCTCGTCGCAGGCAAATCCCATTAACGCGATCTTTTGCTGCCAGTTTTCGGGGAAAAAGGTCTCGCTGCGCGTGACGGTCTGAAACAGACGCCGCGCATCCGGCGCTTCTATACTGTCATCGCGCCCCTGCCAGAGCGCCGGAGAAGCCGGATACCATTGCGTCATGAGATTTGTCCTCTGTATACCCGCTGATATAAAGGATTACGCCCCGGCTCATACACAATCTCTACCGGCTGTTCAGCATCCCACACCACAAAATCCGCCCGGTAGTCGGCCCTGATCTGCCCATGCGTCGCCTGTCTTCCCAACGCGCGTGCGGCATGGCGCGTAACGCCCGCCCATGCCTCTTCCGGCGTCAGACCAAACTGTACGCAGGCCATATTCATCGCCAGATGCAAACTGCAAAACGGGCTGGTGCCGGGATTGAAATCGCTGGCGACGGCGACAGGCACCTGATAGCGGCGCAGCAGTTCTACCGGCGGGCGCTGCGTCTCGCGCAGAAAATAAAACGCGCCGGGCAATAATACGCCGACAGTACCGCCGTCACGCATCGCCGCGACGCCCGCTTCATCAAGATATTCGATATGATCCGCCGATAAACCCTGATAACGACTCACCAGCTGCGCGCCGCCCAACAGCGAAAGCTGCTCAACATGGCCTTTAACGGGAATACCTAACGCCTTCGCCGTCTGCAACACGCGCTCACTCTGGGCCACATTAAAGCCGACGCTCTCGCAAAAGAGGTCTACCGCATCAAATAACCCTTTTTGCCAGAGCTGCGGAATCATCGTCTCGCAGACCAGAGTGATGTAGCCGTCCGGGTCGTCACGATACTCCGCTGGCGTAGCATGAGCGGCCAATAGCGTGGGGCTAATGTCGATAGCGTTTTCGGCAGCAAGTTTTGCAGCGACGCGCAACAGCTTTTCTTCTGTCGCCAGCTCCAGACCATAGCCGGATTTAATCTCCAGCAGCGTAACGCCTTCGCTGGCAAGGCGCATCATGCGTTCGCGCGCCAGCAGGTAGAGCGGCTCCTCCGCACAGGCGCGGGTTGCTGATACCGTCGCGTTAATGCCGCCGCCCTGAGCGCTAATATGCTGGTATGACGCGCCGTTAAGCCGCTGCTCCCACTCTGCGGCGCGGTTACCGGCAAACACCAGATGCGTGTGGCAATCGATAAGTCCCGGGGTTACCAGTCGTCCCTGCATATCATGGATATTGTCCCCACTGACAGGAAGCTGCGTCTCTGGCACGATATCGCAAATATGCCCTTCGCGTACAATCAGCGCCTGGTTATCCACCAGCCCGTACGGGGCTTGCCGCTGCGGGTCCATTGTCGCCAGCCTGATGTTTCGCCAGACAGTATCGCCCGGTAAAAGTTGCCGCATTCCTGTCGCTCTCTTGCCTGTCATGAGTTGTATAGACATTTATTTTCTTTCTGCTCCGGATTGTCAACTCAAAGCGCGAAAGTTGTTGCTTAATTGTGATAAAACTATCTGATGCGACAGGTGTTTCCAGCCTGAAAAGGAACTTTTTACCTTTTCGCCTTCCCGTTTCGTTCAACTTAGTATAAAAAAGCAGGCTTCAATGGATGTCATTTAACTTTTTCAAGCCCGGAGCAACCTGTGAATACATTATCGGTTTCCCGTCTGGCGCTGGCACTGGCTTTTGGCGTGACGCTGAGCGCCTGTAGCTCTACGCCACCCGATCAGATCCCTTCCGATCAAACCGCGCCTGGCACCGCCTCGCGCCCAATTCTGTCGGCAAATGAAGCGAAAAACTTCGTTGCGGCGCGCTATTTTGCCTCCCTGACGCCGAATACCGCCCCGTGGTCGCCGTCGCCGATTACCCTGCCCGCACAGCCTGACTTTGTGGTGGGGCCGGCAGGTACGCCAGGCGTTACGCACACCTCAATTCAGGCCGCGGTCGATGCGGCGATGGTTAAACGCACGAACAAACGCCAGTACATTGCTATTATGCCGGGCGACTATCAGGGGACCGTGTATGTTCCCGCCGCGCCGGGAAGTCTGACCCTGTACGGGACCGGTGAAAAACCGATCGATGTGAAAATTGGGATGGCGATTGATGGTGAAATGAGCGTCGCTGACTGGCGCCGCGCGGTGAATCCCGGCGGGAAATATATGCCTGGTAAACCCGCCTGGTATATGTTCGATAACTGCCAAAGCAAACACGCCGCGACGATCGGCGTAATGTGTTCTGCCGCGTTCTGGTCGCAGAATAACGGTCTGCAGCTACAAAATCTGACCATCGAGAACACGCTGGGCGACAGTGTCGATGCCGGAAACCATCCGGCGGTGGCGCTGCGTACCGATGGCGACAAAGTCCAGATTAACAAGGTCAATATCCTTGGCCGCCAGAACACCTTCTTTGTGACCAACAGCGGCGTGCAGAACCGTCTGCAAACCGATCGCCAGCCGCGTACGCTGGTGACGAACAGCTATATTGAAGGCGATGTGGATATGGTTTCCGGACGCGGCGCCGTGGTGTTCGATAACACCAACTTCCAGGTCGTCAACTCCCGCACACAGCAGGAAGCCTACGTCTTCGCCCCGGCGACGCTGTCCAATATTTACTATGGCTTTTTGGCGATCAACAGCCGCTTTAACGCCTCCGGCGATGGCGTTGCGCAGCTTGGCCGCTCGCTGGATGTCGACGCCAACACCAACGGTCAGGTAGTGATCCGCGACAGCGTGATTAACGAGGGCTTCAACGTTGCCAAACCGTGGGCCGACGCGGTCATCTCGAAACGTCCGTTTGCCGGAAATACGGGAACCGTGGATGACAAAGACGAGGTGCAGCGTAATCTGAACGACACGAACTACAACCGCATGTGGGAATACAACAACCGCGGTGTAGGCAGTAAAGTAGTGGCGGAACCTAAGCAGTAATCGCCGTTCCGGTTCAGGTTTATAAACGGGCCGCAGCAGCAGATGTGGCGGCCCGTGGTTTTACTGCAAGCGATGTTTATTGAAATTAATCAGGCATCCCGCCTTGATGAGCTCCAGCCCGCCGCCCTCCGGCACACAGCGCTTTAGTACGCGTTCACCACAACCCACATCGGCCCCTGCCCGACGGCATAACGGCCTTTTTCCGTCAGCAACCCCTGAGTGCCCGTAATTTCATAGACCGCGATATGATGTGATTTTTGACCCGCTGCAATCAGGTATTTTCCGCTATTGTCGATATTAAAGCCGCGCGGTTGGGCTTCCGTCGGCTGGAAGCCTTCAACGCTCAGTACGCTGCCATCTTCGGAGACACTAAAGACGGTAATCAGACTGGCGGTGCGGTCACAGGCATACAGATGCCGTCCATCCGGCGTAATATGAATATCCGCCGCCCAGCGGGTATCGGAAAAATCGGCGGGCATCATATCCAGCGTTTGTACGCACTCTATCTCGCCATGCGGATTTTTAAGCTGCCAGACATCCACCGAACTGTTCAGTTCATTGACGCAATAGGCATATTGTCGATTCGGGTGGAAGACCATATGACGCGGGCCTGCCCCTTCAACCGTATTCACTTCCGCCGGCTCCTGGGCCACCAGATGGCCGTCATCGCTTAGCGTAAACAGACAAATGCGATCCTGTTTTAGCGCAGGCACCCACAGGGTGCGGTTATCAGGCGTAATATTTGCCGAGTGGCAGCCGTCCAGCCCTTCCACCACATCCACCAGCTCAACCGGCAGGCCATCCTGTAAGCGCGTCACGCTGACATTACCGGCGTTATACGATCCGACAAAGACAAAACGACCATGATGATCGGTAGAAATATGGGTCGGGCTACCCGGCAGGGCGGATTCGGCGGCAAACGTTAGCGCGCCATCATCCGGCGCAATACGATACGCCAGGACACGAAACTCCGGGCGTACGCCGACATAGAGGTAGCGTTTATCCGGACTGACCACCATCGGCTGAACCTGACCGGGCACATCCACGACCTGCACCAGTGTCAGCGTCCCTTCGTGGTTCAGGCTCCAGACGTGAATTTGCTGACTCTCAGGGCTGGCGGTATAGACTGTTTGTTTCATGAATACTCCTTTGCATATGGCATGTAGCTGCAATAACAGGACACAGCTTAACGTAGTCGCTTTTGACGGC
Organism: Salmonella sp. SAL04214; assembly: GCF_046550615.1. NCBI lineage: Bacteria > Pseudomonadati > Pseudomonadota > Gammaproteobacteria > Enterobacterales > Enterobacteriaceae > Salmonella > Salmonella sp. SAL04214. The sequence goes on along the minus strand of NZ_JBGDXT010000004.1, from coordinate 16,309 downwards.
GAATGCTGAATTCAGACGCAGAATTTTGTCTGCTTACCGTCCCGGTGTACCATGCCGACAGACGGAATTATTACTCTTAATCTGGAAAAAATTATGACTGCACGCGTGATTGCCCTCGATTTAGACGGAACGTTATTAACCCCGCATAAAACCTTACTCCCTTCCTCGCTTGACGCGCTATCACGCGCCAAAGAGGCGGGCTTTCAACTTATCATTGTCACTGGTCGCCATCACGTTGCTATTCATCCTTTTTATCAGGCGCTGGCGCTGGAAACACCTGCTATTTGCTGCAACGGCACCTATTTGTATGATTATCAAGCTAAAACTGTCCTGGATGCCGATCCTATGCCCGTGGATAAGGCGTTGCAGTTGATTGATTTACTGGATGAGCATCAGATTCACGGCCTGATGTATGTTGATGACGCTATGCTTTACGAACACCCAACCGGTCACGTCGTGCGTACCTCCCGGTGGGCGCAGACCTTGCCGCCGGAGCAACGTCCGACCTTTACACAGGTCTCTTCGTTGGCGCAGGCGGCGCGCGACGTGAATGCCGTGTGGAAGTTTGCGCTTACCGATGAAGATATTCCCAGGCTACAGCGGTTCGGTCAGCATGTTGAACAAGCGCTTGATCTGGAGTGCGAATGGTCATGGCACGATCAGGTTGATATCGCGCGCAAAGGCAACAGTAAAGGCAAGCGCCTTACCCAGTGGATAGAAGCGCAGGGAGGGTCAATGAAAAATGTGATCGCTTTCGGCGATAACTACAACGACATCAGTATGCTGGAGGCGGCAGGCACCGGCGTTGCGATGGGCAACGCCGATGAGGCGGTGAAAGCGCGCGCTGACGTCGTGATCGGCGATAACACTACCGACAGCATCGCCAAATTTATTTACACCCACCTGCTATAGTCAGGCGGTGATAGAAACGCTTTTCACCTGCGCGTAAAGCCACAGGCCAGGCTTGATACCCAGCTCATCCCTGGCCCACGGGCTTATTCGCGCCCACAGCGTTCTGCCGCCTATCTCAAGCTGGACTTCCACCTGCCCGTTATCGTCATAACAATTCGCCACTTTTGCCCGCAATACGTTGCGGATACTGGTCTGCTGCGGCGGCTGTAGTACCAGCGAGACATCCGACGCCTGTATACGAATACGCAGTGTGGATTGCAGCGGCTGATTGAGTTTATTTACCCACAGGTGCTGGTCGCCAAGCGCCAAAGCGGTCATGGCATAATGCGGGTGATGCTCCAGCACGCTGACTTTCAGAATACTGCTCTGTTGCTCTTTCGGCAGCCACGGGTGCATAACGCTGCTTCCCCAGACCTCCTCCAGCGGGCCAAACGCTTTAACCTGTCCATCCTCCAGCACCATGACTTTATCCGCCAGGTGGAGAATTTCATCGAGAGAATGGCTGACATACAGCATGGGAATATTGATTTCTCGCGCCAGCCGTTGCAGGTACGGCAGTAATTCGCGTTTACGCGGGATATCCAGCGAGGCCAACGGTTCGTCCAACAACAGCAACTCCGGGGCGGTGAGCAATGCCCGGCCTATCGCTACGCGCTGTTTTTCTCCGCCGGACAAGCTCCCCGGCAGGCGATCAAGCAACGCTTCAATTCCCAGCAGCGACACCAGCTTATCAAACTGGCCGGTCATGCTTTTCGCCATGCCGTAGCGCAAATTGCCGCGTACTTTGTAATGGGGGAACAGGCGCGCATCCTGGAAAACATAACCGATGCGGCGCTTTTCCGGCGTTAAACAGATACCGTTTTCCGCGTCATGCAACACCCGGCCATTCAGCGCGATGCGTCCTTTTTGCGGGCGAGTCAAACCGCTGATGGCATTAATCAGCGAGGTTTTTCCCGCGCCGGAGACGCCAAAGATAGCCGTGATCCCACTGGCTGGCAGCGTTTCGTTGAGGGTTAAACTGTGCGTTCCCAGCGTCTGGGAAAAATTAAGCTCCAGCATGGTTAGCGCCCCGTCCGTTCACGGCTAATCCGCGCCAGCCATTCAGAAATCAACAGCGAAATCAGCGCTAATACAATCGAAATCACGCACAGTCTCGCCGCCGCGCTCTCTCCGCCAGGCGTCTGAATCAAAGTATACATGGCGGAAGGTATGGTGCGGGTTTCGCCCGGAATATTGGAAACAAAGGTAATGGTCGCGCCAAATTCGCCAAGCGAACGGGCAAACGCCAGCACCGTACCAACAATAATGCCCGGCAGGGTAAGCGGTAAGGTGATCGTCAGAAAAACGCGCCAGCGCCCGGCGCCCAGCGTTCTGGCGGCCTGTTCAAGCTTGATATCCACCCCCTCCAGCGCCAGCCGAATGGCCCGCACCATCAGCGGGAAGGACATCACCGCCGCCGCCAGCACGGCGCCGCGCCAGCTAAAGGCAAACGTGAGACCGAACCAGTCATACAGCCACTGGCCAATAAACCCGCGTCGCCCCATCGACACCAGCAGCAGATAACCGACCACCACCGGCGGCAGCACCAACGGCAGATGCAGGACGCTATCAAGTAAGGCTTTGCCCGGAAACCGGCATCGCACCAGTAACCAGGCAAAAAAGATCCCAAACGGCAGGCTAAACAGCACGGCCAGGGAAGACACTTTCAGGCTAAGAAGGACAGCCTGCCATTCTGGATCGGTCAGTATCATTACTTCGTCGTAAATCCATAACGTTTAAAGATTGCCGAGGCCTGCGGTCCTTTCAGGTAATCATAGAACGCGCTGACGGTCGCATTTTTATGCCCCTCCACGATAGCGATGGGGTATTCCACTTTTTTATGTGAATCTTCCGGGAACGTCGCCACCACGTTGACCCCCTTGCTGGCGACCGCATCAGAACCGTATACAATGCCCAAAGGCGCTTCGTTACGTTCGACCAGCGCCAACGCGCCGCGCACATCCTCGCCCGGCGCCAGTTTCGGTTCAAGCGTTTGCCATGCGCCCAGCTTTTGCAGCGCTTCTTTGGCATAAATTCCCGCCGGTACGTGTTGCGGATCGCCCACCGCCAGACGCCCGCCGTTCAGCAGACGAATCCAGTCCGTTTTGTTGTCGATGGTAAACGGTTTCTGCTCGCTGGCTTTCGGCGCTACCACCACCAGGCTATTGCCAAGCAATGTTTCGCGCGTCGTGGTATCCACCGCTTTTTTATCGGCTGCGTAATCCATCCATTTCTGGTCAGCAGAGATGAACAGATCCGCCGGCGCGCCCGCTTCTATCTGGCGCGCCAGCGTTGAAGAGGAGGCGAATGAGGAGACCACATCCACATTTTTCTCTTTTTTATATTCTGCCGCAATGTCTTGCATCGCGTTCGTTAGCGACGCGGCGGCGAATACGGTGATCTTGCCTTCATCCGCCAGCGCATGACCAGCGATGACGAAAGATAATGTCGCCCCTGCGACCAGGCGTAACCAGGAATGCGCCATCTGTAACTCCTTGTGCGTTTCGTTATGTAAACGACAATATAACGATAATCTCAGGGGTTTCCCAGCGGTTATTCATACCCATTAACGATTAAACACAGAAAATATCGGCAGGAAAAGCAGGATCTTGAGTAACAAAAACGCCCGACTGAGCGGGCGTTTGGGGAAATCAGCGGTTCTGTCTGGACTGGTCTTTCTGACCGATACCGGAAAAAATGTTGAACACCTCACCCAGACCGTAAATCAGACCGAGGATGATGGCCATCACTACCGGTACCATGATGACGGCGAATACCAGACTTTTTAATAACTCTAACATGGGCAACTCCAGATATAGTCCTTTTTGTATTTTAACCGCATCACACAGAAAAGCACTCCCCTTTTGTGCGGTCGGCTTTGCGCTGACGCGCTTTTCAGTCACAATAGTCTTTTTACCAGGAGCTGGTTATGCAGGCCGAAATCCTTCTTACCCTGAAACTTCAGCAAAAGCTTTTTGCCGATCCCCGACGTATCTCTCTGCTGAAACACATTGCGCTTTCCGGCTCGATTAGTCAGGGCGCGAAAGACGCGGGAATCAGTTATAAGAGCGCCTGGGATGCGATAAACGACATGAACCAGCTTAGCGAACATATGCTGGTTGAACGCGCAACAGGCGGCAAAGGCGGCGGCGGCGCGGTATTAACCCGCTATGGTCAGCGTCTGATCCAGCTTTACGATTTGCTGGGCCAAATTCAGCAAAAAGCGTTCGATGTGTTAAGCGACGATGACGCCCTGCCGCTTGACAGTCTGCTGGCCGCTATCTCCCGCTTTTCACTGCAAACCAGCGCCCGAAATCAGTGGTTCGGCACCATTACCGCCCGCGATCGCGATCAGGTGCAACAGCATGTCGACGTGCTGCTGGCCGACGGCAAAACGCGGCTCAAAGTCGCGCTGACGGCGCAAAGCGGCGAGCGTCTCGGCCTGGAGGAGGGAAAAGAAGTGCTGATCCTGCTAAAAGCGCCGTGGGTTGGCATTACCCGGGATGCAGCCGTTGCGCGCGCCGCTGACAATCAGTTGTCGGGAACGATCAGCCATATCGAGCGCGGCGCGGAACAGTGTGAAGTGTTGATGGCGCTGCCGGACGGCCAGACGCTGTGCGCCACGATACCGACTGCGGATGCCGCCACGTTAAAGGAAGGCGATGACGTGATTGCCTGGTTTAATGCGGACAGAGTGATTATTGCAACGTTGTGCTAAGCACATTGACATCCGTTGCCGAAAGACGTATCCCTGTCATTCATCGCTGCAAAAAATGGGATGCAAAATGTCATCGTTGCAAATTTCGCAAGGCACGTTTCGTCTGAGCGATACAAAAACACTTCATCTGGATTCGCTGACGCTCAATGCGGGCGATAGCTGGGCATTCGTTGGGGCTAACGGGAGCGGGAAGTCGGCGCTCGCCCGCGCGCTGGCGGGTGAACTGCCGTTATTAACTGGCGAGCGCCAGTGTCGGTTTACCCGCATTACTCGTCTGTCCTTTGAACAATTGCAAAAGCTGGTCAGCGATGAGTGGCAACGTAATAACACCGATATGCTCAGTCCTGGCGAAGACGATACCGGGCGCACTACCGCGGAAATTATTCAGGATGAAGTTCACCATCCTGCCCGCTGTGCGATGCTGGCGCAGCAGTTCGGCATTTCCGCTTTACTCGACAGGCGTTTTAAATACCTTTCTACCGGCGAGACGCGAAAAGCGCTGCTGTGTCAGGCGCTGATGTCTGAGCCGGAGTTATTGATCCTTGATGAACCGTTCGACGGGCTTGACGTGACCGCCCGTCAACAACTGGCGCAACGCCTGACGGCGTTGAACCAGGCGGGTATGACCCTGGCGCTGGTACTCAACCGTTTTGATGAAATCCCGGACTTCGTGCAGTTTGCCGGCGTGCTTGCCGACTGTACGCTGGCGGAGACCGGAACGACGACAGAGTTACTGCAACGGGCGTTGGTCGCTCAACTCGCGCACAGCGAGCGTCTGACCGACGTACAATTACCCGAACCGGACGAACCTTCCGCCCGCCATGCGTTACCCGATGGCGAACCACGGATCGTACTTAACGATGGCGTAGTCTCGTATAACGATCGCCCTATCCTCCACCACCTAAGCTGGCGAGTAAATCCAGGCGAACACTGGCAGATCGTCGGTCCTAACGGAGCGGGTAAGTCTACGTTGCTTAGCCTTATTACTGGCGATCATCCGCAAGGCTACAGCAACGATCTTACGCTGTTCGGGCGGCGGCGAGGAAGCGGCGAAACAATCTGGGATATCAAAAAACATATCGGCTACGTCAGCAGCAGTTTACATCTGGATTACCGCGTCAGTACCACGGTACGCAATGTCATTCTCTCCGGCTATTTCGATTCTATCGGCATTTACCTGGCCGTTTCAGACAGGCAACGAAAACTGGCGCAACAGTGGCTGGATATTCTGGGAATCGATAAGCGTACGGCGGATGCCCCCTTCCACAGTCTCTCCTGGGGACAGCAGCGGCTGGCGCTAATCGTGCGCGCGCTGGTTAAACATCCGACAGTGTTGATTCTGGATGAGCCGCTGCAAGGGTTGGACCCGCTGAACCGCCAACTGGTACGCCGTTTTGTAGATGTATTAATTCGCCAGGGAGAGACCCAACTGCTGTTCGTTTCCCATCATGCAGAGGATGCGCCTGCCTGTATTACCCACCGGCTGGAATTTGTACCAGATGGCGAACGTTATAAGTACGTTTCCGGACGATGCAATAATTAAATGTATTATCAGAATGGCGCCGCGCGCCATTCTGGAACCACTCTCCTTTTATTAAGAATAATAATAACGGTCGATAAGCTTACTATCTCTTGAATCGCTGACCGCCTCATTGTCATAATAATCCTGAAATTTTCGACAATGATGTCGTATGTGAATATAAGGGATTCATTATGGCTTTTCGTTTTCCACAAATAATACTATTTTTACTGGCAGCTATTTTATTTTGCCCCAGCAGTTATGCTGAGCAAAAGCCGACCGCTGCGCAGGAAGCGCGTAAAACCGCTGTTGAGGTCGCTGTTGAAGGCATGAGTCGCGCCGCCGTTGCGGGTCCGACAAAGATTAGTTTAGGTGATAAAGCCACGCTTAATCTGCCGGAAGGATTTACCTGGATACCCGCAAAAGAAGCGGCGATATTTATGCGTGAAATTGGTAACTATGTTGACGATGAATATTTTTACGGCCTCGTATTTAAAAAGGAAATGAATGGATTTATTTCTATCGAATATGATGATTCTGGTTATGTAAAAGATGATGATGCAAAAAACTGGGATGCCGATGAATTAATGGATAACCTGCGCAAAGGCACAAAAGAAGCGAATAAAGATCGTATTGCAAAAGGCATTGAGCCGATAGAAATTATTGGCTGGATCGAGAAGCCTACCTACGATGCAACCAATCATCGTCTGATCTGGTCCGCCGCCATCCAGGATATCGGCACCAACGAACCACTGAATGAACAAGGCGTGAACTACAACACCTATCTGCTGGGACGTGAAGGCTATTTTTCTTTAAATCTGGTGACCGACAGAGGTTCTGTTGACCATGAAATCCCTCTGGCGAAAAGAATTCTCAGTTCCGTCAAGTTCAACGCTGGACAACGCTACGCTGACTTCAACGAATCAACGGACAAAATAGCGGAGTATGGGCTCGCCGCGCTGATTGGCGGTATCGCGGCCAAGAAAGTAGGACTGCTTGCTATGCTCGGTATCGCGTTGCTTAAATTCTGGAAAGTGACCGCCATCGGCGTCGTCGCTGTCGGGGCGCTCGCCAGGAAGCTACTCTCGCGTAAAAAAGACTGACAGCTCCTGCCCCGTCCGTTTCATTCCCAGGCGCGTAACGCGCCTTTTTTTCGGATAAAAAGCAGAAGCATTCTCAAGCCAGATGATTTGTAATCATTTAATTGATATAAATGCGTAAAATCACCAGTGTGTAAACGATTCCACTAATTTATTACATGTCACACTTTTCGCATCTTTGTTATGCTATGGTTATTCCATACCATAGGCTTAACGGAGCGAATTATGAGAGTATTGGTTACAGGTGGTAGCGGTTACATTGGAAGTCATACCTGCGTACAATTGCTGCAAAATGGTCATGACGTCGTCATCCTCGATAACCTCTGCAACAGCAAGCGCAGCGTGCTGCCCGTTATTGAACGTCTGGGCGGTAAGCACCCGACCTTTGTCGAAGGCGATATTCGCAACGAAGCGCTTATAACCGAAATTCTGCACGATCACGCGATTGATACCGTGATTCACTTTGCCGGCCTGAAAGCCGTCGGCGAATCGGTCGCCAGACCGCTGGAGTACTATGACAACAACGTCAACGGTACGCTGCGGTTGGTCAGCGCCATGCGTGCGGCCAACGTTAAAAACCTTATTTTTAGCTCCTCCGCCACCGTTTATGGCGATCAGCCCAAAATTCCTTACGTCGAAAGTTTTCCTACCGGCACGCCGCAAAGCCCCTACGGCAAAAGTAAATTGATGGTAGAACAGATCCTCACCGATCTGCAAAAAGCCCAGCCGGAGTGGAGTATTGCGCTGCTGCGTTATTTCAACCCGGTCGGCGCGCACCCGTCGGGCGACATGGGAGAAGATCCGCAAGGTATTCCGAATAACCTGATGCCCTATATCGCCCAGGTCGCCGTGGGTCGTCGCGAATCGCTCGCCGTTTTCGGCAACGATTACCCGACCGAGGATGGCACCGGCGTACGCGATTACATTCACGTTATGGACTTAGCCGACGGGCACGTCGTGGCGATGGAAAAACTGGCGGACAAATCCGGCGTACATATTTATAACCTCGGCGCGGGTGTCGGCAGTAGCGTCCTGGATGTGGTCAACGCCTTTAGTAAAGCCTGCGGTAAACCCATTAATTACCACTTCGCGCCGCGTCGCGACGGCGATCTCCCGGCGTATTGGGCGGATGCCAGCAAAGCCGATCGCGAGCTCAACTGGCGCGTCACCCGCACGCTTGACGAAATGGCGCAGGACACCTGGCACTGGCAGTCACGCCATCCGCAGGGATACCCAGATTAAGGACGTTGTTATGACCCCATTTAATCCCATCGATCATCCGCATCGCCGTTATAACCCGCTTACCGGCCAGTGGGTTCTGGTTTCGCCGCATCGCGCAAAGCGCCCCTGGCAGGGGGCGCAGGAAACGCCGTCTCAGCAAATGCTGCCGGCCCACGATCCCGACTGCTTCCTGTGTGCGGGCAATACGCGTGTCACCGGCGATAAAAATCCCGATTACAAAGGGACTTACGTCTTTACTAACGATTTCGCGGCGCTGATGGCCGACACGCCGGATGCTCCGGACAGCCACGATCCGCTGATGCGCTGTCAGAGCGCGCGCGGCACCAGCCGCGTGATCTGCTTTTCTCCCGATCACAGTAAAACGCTGCCGGAGTTGAGCCTGCCCGCGCTGACGGAAATCGTCAGAACCTGGCAGACGCAGACCGCCGAGTTAGGCAAAACCTATCCGTGGGTGCAGGTCTTTGAAAATAAAGGCGCGGCGATGGGCTGTTCGAACCCGCATCCGCATGGCCAGGTCTGGGCCAACAGCTTCCTGCCGAATGAGGCCGAACGCGAAGATCGTTTACAAAAAGCCTACTTCGCCGAGCAGCGCTCGCCAATGCTGGTGGATTATGTCCAGCGAGAACTGGCGGACGGCAGCCGCACCGTGGTCGAAACCGAACACTGGCTGGCGGTGGTGCCTTACTGGGCGGCGTGGCCGTTCGAAACGCTACTGTTACCCAAAACGCATGTCCTGCGCATTACCGATTTAAGCGACGAGCAGCGCGACTCTCTGGCGCTGGCGTTGAAAAAGCTGACCAGTCGTTATGACAACCTGTTTCAGTGTTCCTTCCCCTACTCAATGGGCTGGCACGGCGCGCCGTTTAACGGTGAAGAAAACGCACACTGGCAGTTGCACGCACACTTTTATCCGCCGCTGCTGCGCTCTGCGACCGTCCGTAAATTTATGGTCGGCTATGAAATGCTGGCGGAAACCCAGCGTGATTTAACCGCAGAACAAGCGGCTGAACGCCTGCGCGCGGTCAGCGACATCCATTTTCGCGAATCCGGAGTATAAAAATGAATCTGAAAGAGAAAACGCGCGCGCTGTTTGCTGAAATTTTCGGCTACCCTGCCACCCACACGATTCAGGCGCCAGGCCGCGTCAATCTGATCGGCGAACACACTGATTACAATGATGGTTTTGTTCTGCCCTGCGCTATTGATTACCAGACCGTAATTAGCTGTGCGCCGCGCGACGATCGTACCGTACGGGTGATTGCCGCCGATTACGACAATCAGGTGGACGAATTTTCACTGGATGCGCCGATCGTGACCCACGATAGCCAGCAGTGGTCTAACTATGTGCGCGGCGTAGTGAAACACCTGCAACAGCGTAACAACGCGTTTGGCGGCGTGGATATGGTCATCAGCGGCAATGTGCCGCAGGGCGCCGGGTTAAGCTCCTCCGCTTCGCTGGAAGTGGCGGTGGGCACCGTCTTCCAGCAGCTTTATCACCTGCCGCTGGACGGCGCGCAAATTGCGCTCAACGGACAAGAGGCCGAGAACCAGTTTGTCGGCTGTAACTGCGGCATTATGGATCAGCTCATCTCTGCGCTCGGCAAAAAAGATCATGCGTTGCTGATTGATTGCCGTACGCTCGGCGCCAAAGCGGTTTCCATGCCGAAAGGTGTCGCCGTGGTGATCATCAACAGTAACTTTAAGCGCACGCTGGTGGGCAGCGAGTATAATACCCGCCGTGAACAGTGCGAAACCGGCGCCCGTTTCTTCCAGCAGCCAGCCCTGCGCGATGTCAGCCTTGAGGCGTTCAATGCCGTCGCCAGCGAACTGGACCCGGTAGTCGCAAAACGCGTTCGCCATGTATTGAGCGAAAATGCGCGCACCGTTGAAGCGGCAAGCGCGCTGGAGAAAGGTGATTTGCAACGTATGGGCCAACTGATGGCGGAGTCCCATGCCTCAATGCGCGATGATTTCGAAATTACCGTCCCGCAGATAGACACGCTGGTAGACATTGTCAAAGCGACCATCGGCGATCAAGGCGGCGTGCGCATGACCGGCGGCGGCTTTGGCGGCTGTGTTGTCGCGCTGATCCCGGAAGATCTGGTTCCCGCTGTGCAGCAGGCCGTTGCGCAACAGTACGAAGCGAAAACCGGAATCAAAGAAACCTTTTATGTATGCAAACCGTCACAAGGAGCAGGACAGTGCTAAATGAAACGCCCGCACTGGCCCCCGATGGTCAACCGTACCGCCTGCTAACCCTGCGCAACAGCGCAGGGATGGTGGTAACGCTGATGGACTGGGGAGCCACTCTTCTTTCCGCCCGTATTCCGCTGTCTGACGGCAGCGTTCGGGAAGCATTGCTGGGCTGCGCCAGCCCGGAACACTACCCTGAACAGACGTCATTCCTCGGCGCCTCTATTGGCCGTTACGCGAACCGTATCGCCAATAGCCGCTATACGTTTGCCGGCGAAACCGTACAGTTAAGCCCAAGCCAGGGCGAGAACCAGCTACACGGCGGACCGGAAGGCTTTGACAAGCGCCGCTGGCAAATTGTGAACCAGAACGATCGCCAGGTATTATTCGCGCTCACCTCTGATGACGGCGACCAGGGCTTTCCTGGCCATCTGTGCGCCACGGCGCAATATCGTCTGACCGATGACAATAGAATCTCCATCACCTACCGGGCGACGGTCGATAAACCCTGTCCGGTGAATTTGACCAACCACGTCTATTTTAATCTGGACGGCGATCGGACCGACGTGCGCCAGCATAAGCTGCAAATTCTGGCGGATGAGTATCTGCCGGTAGATGAATCCGGTATTCCACGCCAGGGGCTAAAATCGGTAGCCAATACCTCGTTTGACTTCCGGATGCCAAAAGTCATTGCCAGTGAATTTCTCGCCGATGACGATCAGCGCAAGGTTAAAGGCTACGATCATGCTTTCCTGCTACAGACGCAGGGTGATGGCAAAAAGCCGGCGGCCCGTCTGTGGTCACAGGATGGAAAGCTACAAATGATGGTTTACACCACCGCCCCGGCGTTACAGTTTTATTCCGGCAATTATCTGGCGGGTACACCTTCCCGCGGGCCGGAACCTTATGCCGACTGGCAAGGGCTGGCGCTGGAAAGCGAACTGCTGCCGGACAGTCCGAATCATCCTGAATGGCCGCAGCCTGACTGTATCCTTCGCCCTGGCGAGGAGTACGCCAGCCTGACCGAGTATCAGTTTATTCCGTTCTAACGATATGCCGCTACATGCCCGATGACGCAAGCTTATCGGGCCTACGCGCCATTGCCCTGCTCAAACCTCCACCACTTAAAGACAAAATCGCAACTCTGAGTTCACAAGAACCTTACACTGCGCCACTATTTTCGCTATGGTTATGCGTAAGCATTGCCGCCAACATCTCGCGGCAATATAATGAGAATTATTATCATTACATATGATTTATAGGAGTGAGAGTATGGCTGTAACTAAGCTGGTTCTGGTACGTCACGGTGAAAGTCAATGGAACAAAGAGAACCGTTTCACCGGCTGGTATGATGTTGACCTGTCTGAAAAAGGCGTAAGCGAAGCAAAAGCAGCGGGTAAACTGCTAAAAGAAGAAGGTTTCAGCTTTGATTTTGCCTACACTTCCGTACTGAAACGCGCTATCCATACGCTGTGGAACGTACTGGATGAACTGGATCAGGCGTGGCTGCCGGTGGAAAAATCCTGGAAACTCAATGAACGTCACTATGGCGCGTTGCAGGGGCTGAATAAAGCGGAAACGGCAGAAAAATATGGTGACGAGCAGGTTAAGCAGTGGCGCCGCGGTTTTGCCGTGACGCCGCCGGAACTGACCAAAGATGATGAGCGTTATCCGGGTCACGATCCACGTTATGCCAAACTGAGCGAGAAAGAGCTGCCGTTGACCGAAAGTCTGGCGCTGACCATCGACCGCGTTATTCCTTACTGGAACGACACCATCCTGCCGCGTATGAAGAGCGGTGAGCGCGTGATCATCGCCGCTCACGGTAACTCATTGCGTGCGCTGGTGAAATACCTGGATAACATGAGTGAAGATGAGATTCTTGAGTTAAACATCCCGACCGGCGTGCCGCTGGTGTATGAGTTCGACGAAAACTTCAAGCCGATCAAACATTACTATCTGGGCAACGCTGACGAGATCGCTGCGAAAGCGGCTGCCGTGGCGAATCAGGGTAAAGCGAAGTAATCACCTTTGCCGGATGGCGGTATAACTGCCTTATCCGGCCTACGAGCAATGGGTAGGCCGGATAAGCGCAGCGCCATCAGGCAATATGTCTTAAACAGCGATCACGCCGTCCAGCACCACCTGCAATTTACCCTGCGAACAGCGCTCCACGCGTCCTCGTACCCGGTACACTTCAGCCAGACGCTCCGCAGTAATCACCGTCTCCGGCGCGCCGCTGGCGACCAGCCTGCCGTCTTTTAGCATCAGGACATGGTCACCATGACGCAGTGCAATATTAATGTCATGCGCCACGACTATCGTCACCCTATTTTGCGCCTGGGTATCCCGACGCACGAGATCCATTACGTGAAACTGATAGTTTAAATCCAGCGCGCTGAGCGGCTCATCCAGCAACAGAAGTTCAGGGCGACGAATCAGCGATTGCGCCAGCCCCACTAACTGCCGCTGACCGCCGGAAAGCTGGTCGAGATACTGCAACGCCAGATGCGTTATGCCCAATTGCTCAAGGATAGCCAGTATCTGCGCTCTGCCCTGCGCATTGTCTCTGCCGCCTGATGCCCGCAGTACCACGATAATCGACTCCAGTACATGCAGATGCACGCCCTGCGGTAATGACTGCGGCAAAAACACAACTTTCTGCGCCCGCTCGGCAAACGATAACGACATGAGATCTTCGCCATCAAGCAGCGCCTCGCCGTCGGCGTTATTCAGCCCGGCCAGCGAACGTAGTAACGTCGATTTACCACAGCCGTTCGGCCCCAGCAAAATGGTAATTTTCCCGCGCGGCAGTAAGGGAACGTTGAGATCTGCAATAACCGGCTGAGTGGAATAGCCGGCGCTAAATGAGCGGAGCATTAACCCGCGCATCAGAGACTCCCCCGATGTCGCAATACAATGCTTAAAAAGAACGGAACCCCGACCAGCGAGGTGACAATCCCCACCGGCACCATAACGCCCGGAATACTATTTTTCGCCGCAATAGAGGCCAGCGATAACACCAGCCCGCCTATCAGCACGCTGCCCGGAAGGTAGAAACGGTGATCTTCCCCCAAAAGTATTCGCGCAATGTGCGGCGCAACGAGACCAATAAAACCAATCGGCCCGACGAAAGCTACCGTCAGCGCTGATAACAAGCTGATACGCAACAATGACAGCAGGCGTAAACGGCGGACATGAATCCCAAAGCTCATCGCCCTCTCTTCGCCCAGACGTAATGCCGTAAGTTGCCAGGCGCTTCGTAACGCGCAAAAAAGCACAGCAATAAACACCACGGCCAGTACGCCCAATTTTTCCCACGACGCGCGGACCAGGCTCCCCATCGTCCAGAATACCAGCCCCTGCAGCGTATCTTCATCAGCCACAAACTGCATAATGGCGACCAACGCGTTAAAGGTGAATACCAGCGCAATACCGAACAACACCACTCCGGATGCGGCGACGCCTGTCCAACGGGTAATACCGTCCAGGAGTAACGCGGATAAAAGCGCAAAGATGAACGCATTGGCCGGGATAAACCAGGCGGCAGGAATACCGGGAATACCGATCCCCAACACAATCGCCAGCGCAGCGCCAAAAGCCGCTGCGGACGATACGCCAAGGGTAAACGGCGTCGCCAGCGGATTATTTAAAATGGTTTGCATTTCGGCGCCCGCTAACCCTAACGCCATGCCCACCAGTAGGGCCATCAGGGCATAGGGTAAACGAATATCCCAGACAATAACGTGTATGCCCGCATTCACCTTTTCCGGTTGAAAAAGCGCCTGCCATAGCGCACTGAGCGGTAAACCAGAAGACCCACAGGTTACATCCACCATCAGTGAAGCCATCATCGCCAACGCAATAGCTAACATGAGCACAGCCCGTTTGCGTATGATCTGGCGATAGCGCGGAATGATGGGCGTGGAAGCGAGAGCGGGGGCTAAAAGTGATTTGTCCTGACAGGTCATGGTTCGGGCTACGTTATTAATCAGAAGAGAATTATAGCGCCGAATTATTTCGTTATATATTTATTTATATTTCGATTGATGACACGGTGGCCTATCTCATCGGTTTCCAATAAATATCCTCCGGCATAGCCCTGTCTCTTGATCAGATCTCCTGATCAAGAGACAGGGCCTGGCTGGGGGTTTTCCATAGACAAAAAAAGCGTGGAGCCATCTACGCTTGAGGCTGCTGACAACGTGTAACCAGGTGGCAATGTTCCAACCACGGACCTACAAAAAGTACGTAATCTGTTGATATTCTCATTTCGTAAGTCAGGCAAAGCGCTAGCTGCCTCTCGCAGAAATGCCAACACAATAGATAATTGTCAGCAGTCCTCATTTTTCAGTCAGCAAATATCGGTCCGGCAGGGAATTTCGCCAGAAACCCGGTGACGGCCAGCAGCGACCATAGCCCGGGCCACTCAATCTGGCGCTCCCGCAGTTCATCATCCAGCGTCATAAGCGCAAACTCACCTTTATCGCCCAGCACGCCGCCCTGCCAGAGCAGCCGCTGCGCCTGCTGCCGCGCCCAGGGAGAATCGCTCTTCCAGGCCAGCAGGTGCAGCAGAGCCTGCTGCAGGCAGACACCGTGAGAATGTTGATCCCGCAACAGCCGCCGGTAAACCGGCAGCGATATGCTGCGCACGGTATAAAAACCGCTGCGGGTTTCGCTGTCAACATCTGCCATGCCAGCACAGAACTGACTGGCCAGGTCACATAAACGATTGTGCGTCAGCGGCTGGCGCAGGGCATCCAGACGACCTGCTGCGGCACACAGCAGCCCGCTCCTTTGCCGTTCTTGTGGCAGCGAATCAGGCAAAACCGCTACCGTTTCAGCCGCCCCGGCCTGCGCATGCTGTACGCCCGCGTCATAACAACGGACAAAGAAATCATGGCTGCCACGGACGATTGACGGGTGCGCCAGCAGATTCAGCGCCGGGTGCAGTTGTTCAAGCTCGTCCAGTGATGCCAGCGTATAATTGACAACCACATCTTTTATCGATGCCCGGCCTTCCGGACGAAATGCTATGGTTTCATTCATCAAAGTCTCCTTATGGGACATTCCCGGAGGCGATGCTGCGCATCTGTCCGGGCTGCAATCCGGTAGCCCGGACAGGCGCAACGCGCCGCCTCCGGGAAAGGAACAGATTTACATCGCCAGCACGTACTTCAGCATCACCCCGGCGGCTATCGCCGAGCCAATCACCCCCGCCACGTTCGGGCCCATCGCGTGCATCAGCAGGAAGTTCTGCGGGTCCGACTCCAGGCCCACCTTGTTCGACACCCTGGCCGCCATCGGCACCGCCGACACCCCGGCTGAACCGATAAGCGGGTTGATTTTGTTCTTACTGCACAGGTTCAGCAGCTTCGCCATCAGTACCCCGGCCGCCGTCCCGATACCAAAGGCAACCACCCCCAGCAGCAGAATGCCCAGCGTCTGTGGCTGCAGGAACTTGTCCGCCACCAGCTTCGCGCCTACCGACAGCCCGAGGAAAATGGTCACGATATTAATCAGCCCGTTCTGTACCGTGTCGCTCAGACGCTCCACCACGCCGCTTTCACGCATCAGATTGCCAAA